>MEQB01000044.1 GCA_001770015.1 Bdellovibrionales bacterium RIFOXYC1_FULL_37_79 | reverse complement strand
TAGGCCGTTATGAAGCAAGTAAAACATAGAAAACATTTTATTATTGGTAGTTTAAGATGAGTGTTGCCTACGCTTCAAACTTTATGATCAGACCTTATGCACCTGAGACAGGAAGGTTTTTGAGTGAAGATCCGATTGGGTTTATGAGCATAGATGTAAATTTATACAGATATACTTCTAACCAACCATTAAAATATGCAGATCCATATGGCTTTAAAATTGTTGATGTTACAGATGGAAGTATTCCCGATTGTGTTAAAAGAAGTCTTGTATATAGATATGCTGACTGGTTGTCAGCTGTTCAGTTAGTGATTTCAATAAATAACAATTCAAATTTATTTGGAATGGTCGGTTGGTTTAGTCAACAAGCACCAAATATTCAAAGTATGGAAATTAATAATCGTCGACATGGAGGAAATGGAAGCGGAAATAGCTGTAGTGTTAGTAATAGAGATGAATTACTTGATACTTACGGTGATGAATTTTCACATGTGTTTGGAAATATTTTTGGCACTTCTGAGGGATTTGACCATAGCTTTTTAAAGCCAGTAATGAATTATTTAATAGGTATATCATGTCAATAATATTACGTTATTTTTTAGTTTTTATGATTAGTTTTTCTATAAATGCAAAATGCTTGAAATGGAATGCAAAGGAACGCTATGAATTATCTGAAAATATTATCATTGGTGAAATTGTAAGCTCAAACTGCAGTTCAAAATCATTTTTTGGTATATTAAAAAAGAAATGTAATGAAAATATGTATAAAGCAACAGTTAAGCCTTTGGCGATATTGAAAGGAAGCCTTGGAAGAAATAAATTCTACATTTCATATAAATGGGAAAACACAAAACCGTCAATGCAAGTTTTTCAAAAGGGGAAAAGATATATTTTATTTATAAAAAAAGTAGAAGAAGAAAATTTAATATTAGTTGGAAATCGTTGTGAGTATGGCGGAATAGAGTATACAGGTACCTCAAAGGAAATAGACTTGCTTGATAAGATAAGTGGTAAGCGTATCAATAACAATTAAATATAAAATATGAATGAAGTATGCACCTAAGACTGGAAGGTTTATTTCTGTTGATCCATTGGGATTTCATAGTGGAGAGGAATGTCTATTAGTAGCGATTTTTGATAAAAAATAAATTGTACTTAATGCTTCTTGTAGGCACTTGAGGTCTGAAGACTTCGTTTTTAGTTTTCGGGATGATTTAGTACATCCCATCAGCAAAAAGATCAATATTAGTAATTTCATTATTCCTCTTTATGTCTTAGGGTTGATATCTCTTCTACATTATTTATCTTTGTTTGATAGGTATATCAGCAAGTAAGCTAATTAACATGAATACTACTAACAATATCAGCCAGCTAAAAGCTGCATATCTTTGTGGCTTTGAATAATTTTTTCTTAATGTAAACCAAGCAAAGAGATAAGGCATTGTCATCACTCCAGCCCAAAATGCCAGCCCCTTTAACCAATAGATAATTACCATGAATATGCTAGTTTTTTTTAGGAAGTTTGGATATTTGATTAGCTCTGAACTATTTGGGCTTGCAGAAACAATCATCTCTTGGTTGCCGATACGGAGCATGTCACCCTCAATCAATTCAGCTTTAAATATTTTTCTGTTATTTATGAATGTACCATTAGACGAAGAAAAGTCTTCAAGGAACACCTTGCCATCTTCAACAGTAATCTTACAATGCTCATGACTTAAACCACTGTCGTCAGCGTAGGAGACATCTAATTTACTTCTACCAATTTTCATACCATCAAAAATTGAGTGTACATGTTTTGATTTAATGTCTATCAAATATAAATCTTTAATAAATATTCTAGTTGTGTCACTCATTTATTCCTTCTTGTTTTTAGGGTGCTCTCTTAAATATTTATGTTCTATTATATCACCTATATTAGTTCTATGATATTTAAGAAATTTAAAGGACTAGCTGTTTTAAACTATCTAAAATCACGAAGGCCTTACTATGACCCTTGTTTTTGTTTTAAAATAGCCACAATCGAAAATAAAGACTTATTATGCCGGTCACGATATTAAGATTAAGCTGATAATTTTTTATATTATGTTTTGACGCTGCAGCAACTTTATTATGATGGCCGTGATTAGTGCCATCATTTCCCAAAAATTCTTAAAATCCAGATGATAAAATCAAAGTGTTTCTAAAGTTTATATCCTGATCGCTGTTACTGATTTGTTACTAAAAAAGTTCCAAAATTTTCCAAAATTCCTTAAAAATGGCCTTGGGAGAAAGGGCCGCAAAAGGAGCGGAAACAAAAAAATGAGGCCATTTTTGCGTAAAACAGGTTACAAATTCTCCTACTGTATAAGCAAATAGATTTTTAAAATAAAAATATTTTGAATTTACGCCCTTGTCTATATTGCCTTGATACAGGTACGCCACTGGGCATACTTTTAACAAGGAAAAAATAAATGACAAGATTTAAAAAAATTACAGATAAACAATTAGAAAAAATCAATATTCGTTTATGGCGTGTGGGGAGTTGCTTACTTGGAATGACTGCACTATTTCAGCAGGTGGGTAATGATCCATGTTTTAATGGAGAAGAAATTTACGGAATAGGACAACTATTAAAACCACTGTCAGAGGAAGTGTCCACTTTATATAATCATTTAGAAAATGGACACTATGAACCGGAAGAAGATAAAGAAGACGAGATTGACGAGGATTAATAAAGATTGCTTAATGTTATGGATTTGTTTTCGCATTTAATATCAATGAGGAAGATAATTAAAAAAATATATAAATTATTTATTTCTTCTTACAAACCAAATGATTCCACCCACAAGAGTAAAAAATAAAAGCATATTATGTAATGCAACCACTGAAATTAATTCGTATAGACTATTTGTATTAGAAAATGGGTGAAATATCCGTACATCATAATGCATTATCGCATCTAAAGGGAGATGGGTGGTTACACCGATAAAACTAGAGTAAATTATGACCTTCCACGTTGGACATTCAGGCAATTTCCACAAGTCTTGAATCAATTTTGCCAGTACCCTATACATTGGTTTTGCTGTTGCCACTGTGATTAAGGCAATTCCAAACATTCCGATGATCGTATGGCTCCAAGTGTGAAGGCGATTGCTTCCCAGTTGAATATTAATAAGAACCTCAAGATCGTATAAGAATTGTGACCAGAGAAATACAACGAGGCTAAAACGTCCCATCATTATGGATTTGGTCAGTATTCCAACTCCTGAGTGGTAAGGTGTAAAAGGCATTAATCTCCTTTGGTTAAATTCTTAATAACCACGCCCAAAATCCTTTTAAAAAGCCACCATGAACATGTACCATCTGTCTTTGGTTATTAAGGGTCCATATCTCCGGGTCTGTTTCTTTATTATATAATCTTATTGCCATTACCTTGTAACTTAATTCTGTCAAATGACAATCAGGGCAGTAGCTGGCATATTGAGGATAATCTTTTGCTGTGCCACACATAAATTTCTCAATGGTGGCACATTTTAGGTCAAGATCATACTTCCCGAATTTTTGGAAATGTTTGTCCTGTTGCTTATAGTAATAAGCAAGCTTGAGTTTAGTTTCAGCAGATAATCCTTTATGATTCCTCTTGTATTTCCATACATACAAGGTGTCTGCAAAAAAAAGAAATATGCCTATGATAATAAGAATAAATATTATGATGAGGTTCTTTCTTTTTCCCATTTTAATTTTAAACAAATCTGCTCCTAATTATTATAGACAAAAAATAATATCGTAATCGTAGCCAGAATCATAAAAGGCAAACCAACTATCAACAGTGAGCGATAATTCAATTTTATATTTTTATCTGGCCATGATTCTTTTAAAAAGGCGAGTGTCGGCCATTGGTTCAATAATGTCGTCAGGTTCCAAAATAGACCACCAAGAAAATATAATCCAGTTGATATGGACAAATTTGCCAATGAAGAATCTGGGAAAAATCCAAGTTTGAAATAATTGTATAAGTCGTATGACAAACTTGCAGAAAGTAACCACATTGCAATGGCAATAATTAAATCATAAAAACTGGATCGTCTGTTGAAAAATCTATAGGTAACTCCGCAAACCCATGGGGCACTTAGATACGTCATTACAGACATTATAATACTGACCCCATAATCCCATGTCGGATCACCTGTATATGGTGCTACCAGCGTAATACCTAAAGTCGCCAAAACAAAAGTAATGACCTTCCAAGGAGTAAATAAAAATCGAAAATAGTTTTTGTATCTTTGTTTAAGATCAGAAAAGTTAAATATCACTAAGGCCAGTGAGGTAAAGGAAAGAACAATAATTATTATTCTGAAAACCATCATCTTAAAACTTTTCCTCGTCTCTTAAATATCTTATCTCCAATAACCACCGCCACCATCTATAATATGTTCCCTTTTTTTATTTTGGTCGATGAGCCAAGCATCAACGATTTTACCGTTAAAAGCATCTCCGAAAGTAACCACAGTATATTTTTGACCGTCGTCTGAAATCCCAATAAACCTATTGAGCTTTTTTATTTCATCAATTTGTTTTTTTACCTTATCGTTGATATTTAGAGGTGGAGTATTCATACAATCAGCAAAACCATGTTTTTTCAGTAATTTTTTTAATTTTGTGCTGGGTTCATTTAAAAACATTGTTCTATAATGTTGCGGTTTAAATTGTATAACCCATCCAGTTCTTTCCAAGCATGACAAAGGTACATATATCCCGTGTTTTGAATAGATGGCCTGCTGACCACGAAATACTACGTCTAAATGAAGTCTTACTTCTGTTTTTTTACTTTTGAGCCTTGAACCCCGACTTGGAAATTCAGTGAAAAATAATTCATAAACAATAAATAATAGCAAAAGAATTCCACATGCTTTAGTTATTCGTTTTAGATATTTTCTTATATTCTTGTCTTTCACATCACCCCGTCGGTTATTGATTAAGTCCTGTTGGCATCAAGGTTAAAACCCTCCAGTGATATAAATATCTAATCAGTACAACTAATATAAATATAATAAGCCCACAAAAAATACACTTATAATATAGCTTTCTTTCAACTCTTGTGAATCTGGAATAATAAAGGGGAAAGAAAGAGTTTGCTGCCATAAAATTGATTTTTTTGGCATTGCATATTTTTAAAAATTTATATCCATAGATATTTCCAAAAATCAGGCAATAAATACATGCCAAGAATACGATTAGTAATATTAATAATTGAAGCAATGGACTCATCTTTGTTCTCCCAATTTGCGCTCAATCTCTAATAGGCTCATTTTTACTCTGTGTTTAACTTGTGACAACCAAGTAAATGAGTATAAATAAATTAAGATAGGCCATGCGATAAAAGTTTCTACTATCTTTAAAATATTTTCTGCTGAGATTACCGAAACAGATTCTTGCAGTATGGCACCTATCGCAAAAATAATTGTTATTAAGTAAGCAATGCAGATCAAGCTCCATATATTTGAATGACTAATAATAAAATCTACTTTAATAAAGTTCTGGCAAGGAATAAATCTAACTTTCTTTAAATACCATGTCTGTGATGATTTTCCCCAATTGTCACCATCTAATTCAAAGGGTATTTCTTTATTTATAGGTAATTCATACTTCTTGGAAAGTAACGCTAGCAGTTCCTGAGAATTGCATGTTCTAATAGGGTGCCTAATGGATAAAAATAAATCTTTCAAAATTAAAATATCCTCTTCTTGTGCAAGTGTGGATATTCCTTGCGCATTTTATTTTTTGCCAGTGTTTTTATTCACATTTTGGTTCTTTTCTGGATATAAGCATCGTCCCGAAAGCATATTCATATTGGTTGAATAGGGAATAACACTTTCCATAAATTCATTAAATGATTTGATGTATTTATCAAAATTTTCCTTGGTTTGTGCTGAATAAACCAAAAGAATTACCGTATTTTTGTAGGGATAATAGGCAAGGGCTTCAAAGTTATTTGGACGAGGCCCATTCATAAAATAATAAATCTGAAAAGTAACATCGTGCTTTGATTTGTAATCTTTTTGTTTTATCACTTTTAGCTTGGGGGCACGAGGGGCAAACATTTTTTTGGATCGTTCAACGAGCGATTCTATTGCCTTGTCGCCTTGTAGATCAGGCACTGCTGTCGTGGGATAAACAACAACGGGACTGCCGTTAAATGTTTCACCATTTGGATAATAGATGGCGCAAGTGCCAAGCCCTTGAGCTGCGTTTTTATCTAATATCCATCCATTAATAGCTTTTGTTCCAAAAGTGATATCTCCATTGATGGTAATAGCATCTATGTCCTCAATCTTATTTTGTGGTGCTGAATGAGCTATAATACAAAAAAGCAGTAAAACAAAAAAAATATTTTTCATCAATAACCCTCTCGGTTTTTAAATTGATATTTCTTGTAAATTTCCGTTTTATTATACCATTAAAGGATATTTTCGAAGTTAAGAAATATAGAAAAGTGAAATAGTCTGCTATTTGCGTGTAGATTTCAATAGAGATTATTCAATGTTGTTTGCTTGTTTTCTGTTCCAACGTATCTCTGATAACGCTTGATAACTTCCTGCTGACGATAAAGTCCCAACTGATATTGAAGGTCAGGCAATGCCCCAGCGGATCGTAAAAAATTAACGGCAAAAGAATGACGAAGGTCTATGCAAGACCATTTAAACGATAGGGTTTCCTGTGTTTCGATTTTGGTTCGCCTTATTTCAAGGAATGTCTATTAGTAGCGATTTTTGATAAAAAAATAAATTGTACTTAATGCTTCTTGTAGGCACTTGAGGCCTGAAGATTTCGTTTTTAGTTTCGTACAATTCTATCGTGACAAGTTCCAATCTTGCCGTTGTGGCTTCCCGCTAGAATATTTCTGGGCTTCATGATTCTAGTGCTTGTTACAATTTAGGTGATACGATGAATCCATTCTCTCGATTCCTCCGAGGTTATTTGTCACTCATGGCTGGTGATCACTGCTTTTTGTTCACGGTCACGG
>MEQB01000043.1 GCA_001770015.1 Bdellovibrionales bacterium RIFOXYC1_FULL_37_79 | reverse complement strand
CATTCAGTGGGAATTTAATCGAAAGAAGGCCCGTGAAAAATTCAGCTATGAAATTGTCTCATCTCGATAAACTTAAAAATCAGAGTACTAGTATAAAACCCAGGCCTTTTTATTGAATTTTTCTAAACCATTAGTTGTGTAAGCTCAAGTGATCAATTGCCCAGTGACCACGCTACAGCCTCACGCCACTCACAGAAATATCTTGTCAATCTACCGCGATCATATAATCTATTTAGTTTAGAAATGTCCGAAACAATTTCCGAGTAACTTTGACTCATAAGTTGATCCCCAATAACATCAAGGCCACCTACACTGTCATAAGTATCATCCAGCTTATGATCCCAGGCATTCAACTGTTCCATAATCAAATCAACCAACGCTTCCTTGCTATCTTCGTTGTATTTTTTTACATTTAAATTTACTTTGCGAATTACGTCAGGAAACCAATAAGCGGCCTGTGAATCGTTGCAATAAGGTTTTTTAAAGTAAGGTACGAAAAAACCAAGACCAAAATTGGATTCAAGCGCAAAGCTAGAACCACTAACCGCAAAAAACAAAACCATTAAACTTACCATTAACTTTTTCATAATCATTTCTCCTTTTATTTGTTATTTGAACCATCATATTTATGAACGTGTTCATTTTTATTAAACAGCTTATAACCCGACTTCACGCTAGAGTCAATACTTATTTATATAACACGTTCATTTTTTACACACTTGTTAAAAAATGAGTAATTATATATAGTTAATATTAGATCCATAACCTAAACGGAGATCTGTATGGGACTCAGAGAGCAAAATAAATTAAAAACCAAAAATAAGATATTGGCGGTCAGCACTTCCCTTTTTTTAAAAAACGGTTTTGATAATGTTGGTATCAGAGATATCGTCAGCAAAAGCGGTATCAGTATTGGAACATACTATAATTATTTTACCACCAAGGAAGATATTGTCTTTGCACTGATCGATGAAATCGTCCCTGATCTTTTCAAGAAATGGTCCAGTGAAAATATGGAAAAACAAGCCAGTGACGTAACGGGCATTCTCACCTTGGTGTTTAAGCTTCACTTTGACATCTTTTCCAAAAAAATATTTATTGTTAAGGAATTTTTTAATATTGTGACCAATCCCAATCTAGTCATGAAAAGCTCTATCTACAAGGACAAAATATCAGAATACAAAACCACCTTTTGGAATTTCGTTCTTGAAGTGCTGATTAAACACAACATAAACCCCAACCCCCATAATTATGAAAATTTAAAATCCTTCTTTTGGGCCATCTACATCACGAGCGTTTATTACTGGATCCAAGATACTTCGCCCAAGAAGCAAAATACGTTTAGTTATCTAAAAACGACTCTTAATACCTTCCTCTATGGGGTAACTGATCCAAGCATCTCGTTAAAATAAAAATAAGCTCTTTTTATAACAACGCCACACAACCATTCGGCCTAATATTGGATTTAAGATAGCATCACCAGTTAATTTAGTTGTTACCCTTTAAGGAGATGTTTTATTGATAAAGTCTGTACTGGATGATAAAATTGTATAACAAATTTTTGGAGAAGAAATGAGTTTATTTTCAGAGCTCAAGACTATTTGGAAGAAACTTGGCATAAATGGACAGGTTAGAAACTACTCATCAGTTGAACTATCGGTGCTTGAAAATGATACCAAGGGAATTCCCATTGCTCATATCCTTCCTCCTGGTTATAAAACACCCAAAGATATTGATATTGACGGATTTAAACGTGTTGATGGTAAATCTGTTTCTGGCCATACAAATTGGTGGAAATTTTACGATCTATCAATTGTTAATGTTGAAGAAGGTAAAAAAGGTCTAAAAATATCTATGATTACCAAAACTGCAGTAAAAGAAGATCATTTTGGAAAAGTTACTTACATTCACGAGAACTGGGGATCGCCAATAGTAGCAATAATTGATGTTAAGCGAGATTCAAGTAATAAAATTATTTCATATTATGTTAACGGATATGGGTGGTTGGATTTTGAAACTACTTTTAAAATGACCTGTTATCACGAGATTGATAATGCAAGACCAGTTTTCCCCATCAAAGGAAAACCTTATATAAGAAGGAAGCGTGACAAATATTTCTTGAACAATTTAGATGAAAAGGGAAAAGTTTGAAATATATCGTTATCCTACTTACATTATTTATTTCTGGATTATTAATAGGTATAGGCAACAACATGTATAAATATGGTTATGGTATTAACGATGCATTCTGGAGAGTTGCTTGGGCCATTGATGAAGGCACCATTTGGGCCCCCAATTTTAATGAAGAAAATTTTAGTAAAATTAAGATTGGTATGACTGAAACAGAAGTTCTGCTGTTAATGGGAAAACCTCTAAATGCATTACAGGAGTCGTGCGTGAATAGTTGCTTTTGGTTTTATACAAAACAAGATTCAGGGACTTCTGATTTTGATCAGAGGTGGGTTGTGTTTAATCAAGATAAACGTGTATCGGAGATACGAAAGAGCTTTTTTATAGATTGATGTAACTATGAACCTAAAATATTCTAGCGAAAGGCTATAAGAATAAAATTACATTTGTTAAAAAACCGCCACCAGGATCTGCGTTATGACCACACGGGGCTGGTTTTGATAAATTTGTTAATCCTTAAATTCCATTTTAATGCTTCATTTATGCCAAATTCTGCATCTTTTTATGCGTAATTCTAATTGTCGTCAGTGAGTAGTTATAGTGGTCACTTAACATGGCGCTACCACGGATTTTAATCTTACAAAAAAGATATCACAGGAAAAAGAATATATTACCTCATTTACAATCAGGAAATATATTCTGGTATACATATGCTCATAATTTTGAAATAATGAGCATATGATCATCAGAATTATCACAGAAAACGTCCTAACATCCCGAAAGTCCGTTCTGCTTCTTGGCCCTCGGCAAGTAGGAAAATCCACCCTAATGGAAAGCATCTCCATGGATTTGGTGATTAATTTAGCTGATGAAATAACTTTTTTAGATTATTCAACCCAACCAAATCTTTTAAATGAATTCATTTCTCAAAATAATGCAAAATCTATTTTCATTGATGAGATTCAAAGACTTCCCAAACTTCTCAACACTATTCAGACTATCATCGACCAAGACAAAAATAAAAAAATTAAATTTTATCTGACGGGATCGAGTCCTAGAAAATTAAAACGAGAAAGGGCCAATCTTCTTCCTGGAAGATTAGTTAATTTCTACCTTGGACCATTTATTTCAAGTGAATTTGATTATCAAATGAATACACGAAAAATTTTGGAATTTGGAGCACTTCCCGAAATGTATCTTTCCAATGACGAAATGGAAAAAAAACGTGTACTTAAATCTTATGCCGCAAATTATATAAAAGAAGAAATCAAGGCTGAAGCTTTGGTTAGAAATCTCGACTCTTTTGCCCGTTTTTTTAGCGAATGTATCAAGCATATTGGCCAGTTTATCGATCATACCAAACTTGCAAAACATTCCAAAATTTCTCGCCATGCAATTCCCAGATATTTTGAAATATTAGAAGACACACTCGTGGGTAAAAGAATTTTCCCCTTAAAGGAAGATTATCAATCACTTGATTTAATTAAACACCCCAAGTTCTATTTTTTTGATAATGGCGTTTATAATGGCATCCTCGGAAATTTTACCGCAAGCTCTGACCGCATCGGAGCACTGTCCGAACAACTTGTTTTTACCCAGATCCTTCATAGTGCCTGGGCCCGAGAGTTGGATATCACTATTTCCAGCTTTAGAACAAGGTCAGGAACTGAGGTGGATTTTATTGTCGAAATTGAAAAAACACTCTACGCAATTGAAGTTAAAAATTCAGATAATATTATTGATGATGATCTCTTTGCTCTCTCATATTTTAAAGAAAACATTAAACACCCCCATATCAAACTTTTTATTTTTCACATGGGAACAAAAACCTCCAAACGTGGATCTATAGAAGTTTTGCCATGGCAAGAGGGCCTCAAAAAAATGGGGTTATAGCTCACTCTTATTTTGTCCAAATTTTACATATTAATAAGACTATTGCGGCTTTTAATGTGTAAAAAATACAGGATTTGCAGATCCACCGAAACTCACCTGACACTTTGTTCGGTAAACCATTGACGGCCGAGTCAATATGTAATAAAACCGCTACATGATTTACGAAAGAAACTGCTACAGAAACATTCTTAAAGACGAGTACGAACTGCGGGCCAATCAAAACCCACTCTACTCGCTGCGCGCTTTTGCCCGAGATTTAAATATCTCCGCTGCTAGCTTAAGTGACGTGTTAAAAGGAAAACAAGGACTTTCTATCGAGAAGGCCAAGAAAATTACTCAAACATTAAAATTAAATAAGGATGAAAGTGATTATTTTTGTGACCTGGTGGAAAGCAATCATGCCAGAAGCAACATCAAACGCGATCAGGCCAAAATAAGACTGAATAAATATAAATCCACTCAATTTACCGACCTTCAAATAGACATGATGAAAATTATCACAGAGTGGTACCACATGGCCATTTTGGAACTCACCTACCTAAAAAACTTTAAAGGTGACATTGATTGGATCGCTAAAACATTACGGATCACCAATCTGGAAGTACAAAGTGCAGTTGATCGCCTAATCAAACTTGGACTTTTAGAGATAAAGAATAATAAATGGAAAGACGTCGAGACTAATCTGGCAACCACTGATGGAATTCCATCAAAAAGCATTCAACGAATGCAAAAACAAATTCTCGACAAGGCAAAACAGGCCATAGATGAACAAAGCATAGAGCAACGAGACGTCACTTCCATCATCATGGCCATCGACACGAAGGATATTCCTGAAGTAAAAAAACGTATTAAAGAATTTCGAAGATCAATTTGTGAATATTTAAATAAATCAAAAAATAAAAATGCTGTCTATTGTTTAGGTGCTCAATTTTTCAAGCTAAGCGAACAAGACAACGCTAAGGAGATATAATTTATGAAAACACACTTATTTTTACTATTACTTTTGATTTTATCAGGAAACTTACTGGCCCAACCCTCTGAAGGCGGCAAAGAAATCGGCAACGGTGGCGATGTAGTTGTTTGTAAAAACGATGATGGTTCGATCAAGTCAATAGAGCTTTTAGATTTTTTTGAAGCCAGAACTTTGAAAAAGTTAAATTATAACTTAGGCCCAAACAATTTATCAGTTGAAAATAAAATCATGATCGCTCTTAAAAGATTAGAACATTTCTCATCTGAAAGGGCCAAGTTATATCGAGAACAAGCTGATATATTGCTAAATGATGAAAATGAAACATCCTTTGTGGCAAATACCACATTAACCGACATTCCTGATTCACTCCATTTAGCTCTCCCCAACGGCTGCGATATTGAACAGATTGCAATCCAAAATAATCCAATCTTTAGCGATGATCCAAGATATGTAATCAATCAAGACCTATGGAATCGTTTGGATAACAATAATAAAGCTGGATTGGTATTACATGAAATAATTTATAGAGAGGCCATAAAAAATGGGCATACAAATTCAATCAGAACAAGACGTTTTAATGCCTTATTATCATCCGATAAAATTGAAAATTACAATACAGCACAATTAATTGAATTATTGGCAAACATGGACATGTTTCCTCTTGGGATATTTACCTTCAAAGGCTCAAATTATTATTTTGAAGCTCTTATTCATCAAGAGATATCGTTTTATAGCAACGGACAATTGAAATGTTCTGGTAGGATTGGTGATCAGAGTTCTATAATTTTTAAAAACAAAGAAATAAAAATTTATAGTCCCAAATTTACAAATTTAGGAGAATGTCCTGGTCCATCTTTCTATCAAAGTGGAAACTTGGAAGCGGTCAGAACTAATACTCCCGTAATGGAGGCAATACCCTATAAGAACGAAACCAATCATGTCCTTGTTGCGGGATCTTTGAAATACACTGATTCTAATGATGGTCATCTTGAGTATGGAGATCTGTATCAAAATACAACGTTAAACTTTGAAACATTTAAACTTAACATCTACGCTACCGGTAAACACATCGTATTCTGGCCGAATGGTATGATAAAAACATTAAGTGGTTATTTAAACAGTGATGCTTTAATTCCGTTGGGAAATAATTCCTCAATTTCTTTTCCTGCGAAAAGTGGAAACTTAAATTTTTATTCCAACGGTATTCCTCGGTTAGCATCTTTGAGCGACATAACAAATGTTGTCGTTCAGGATAAAAACATTCCTGTGATATCTCTAATAGAATTTTATGAAAACGGTATTCCTCGTTTTTTAAGATTAGCTAAAAACGCAAAACTTAAAAATGCTAATGGAGACACAATAATATATAAAAAACATACCTATCTAACTTTGAACGAAAATGGTCTGGTTATAAAAGCTGCACCATTATAGATCAAACAGAAATACTAAAAATATTAGATTTCTATAAAGAACACTAACTAACCGTGATTCCACACAATGTGGGACACTAACAAGGAGATATTATGAAATTATTTTTAACAGTCCTAATGAATCTTTCTTTAATTGTTGCAACGGCCATGGCCTCCCAGGTTGAGCAAATCGAGTGCGGAAATGACAATGGCTACAAAGTGGTTATTGCAAAAGATATTACCGCAGCTTTATTTCTTAACGGACAAGAAGTTGCAGTCCTGGAATTTCAAAAAGCCTCTGGTACTTATTATGCTGGCGTTCAAACATACACATCTACCTACGCACAGTATATAATTAACGGATACGTTATTACTGTTGTAGAAAGCTTACTGGTAGAAAGCTTACTTACAGAAACAGATGTAACGATATCTCACGGCGGCGTGGCTGGTTATTCAGTACTGGCTACTTTATCAGATTGTAGATAATCATATCACTAGATAGCTCGATCAGTATTTTTGATCTTGCAAAAACTGTCATAAGTAATTAAAAAGCCGGGTATTAAAACTCGGCTTTTTTCATTTGTTATACAGCACTTTTAACAAACCCAAATAATCTTCAATTTGTTGATCGCACATACAACTTATGAAATTGATAAAATCAAAGCTATTTATCTTGTCTTTGAACTAAGATTATTTAAATTAAAGCACAGTATAATCACTTCTTAGGTTGAGAAATTATTGGAATCTTGTAGTCCAGGCAACACACAACGATTTGAGATTAATTTTCCATTTCCAAAAATTCAATGAAGATTTCGTCCATAACTTTCTAACTTCCGCTTAATCTCAATTATAATATCCAGTTTTCTCTGCAGGAAGCAGGGATTTAGCCAGCGTGGTTTTTCCGGATTGTCTGGGACCTGATAAAAAAGCCATCTTTTTATTTTTAAAAGCTAAATCAGTTATTTGTTTGGACAGGGATCTCTCTATAATAGTCATTTTGACAAAATAAATCATCAAGCACACTTTCTCGCCTTCAACGCAATATCAAGATCCCAGGTTGCTTGCAGATTCATCCAAAGTTTGGGAGAAGTACCTAATGCTTCGGCTAAATCCAAGGCCGTTTCAGCAGTAATGCCACGCTTTTTCTTGATCAATTCGTTCAGCTTGGCCTTGGTCCATTTTAATTTTTGGGCAAATTCAGCTTGAGTTAGTCCCTTTGGAATTAAAAATTCTTCGAGCAGAATTTCCCCGGGATGAAATGGATTAGGAAAATTTTTATTTACTTTTTTCATCTATGACCTCAACAAGTATTTCAGTGGTAATCAATTATCGTTACTTCATAGGCATCACTTGCATGCCATTTAAATAGTAATCGCCACTGATCATTGATTCTAATTGAATAAAACCCCTTCCAATTTCCCGACAAGCTTTCTAGTTTATTACCAGGCGGCGCTTTCAAATCAGCAAACTCACCAGCATCATGCAAATAGGCCAATTTTCTCCTGGCAACTCGTTTTAATTGCGATGGGAATAACCGGACGGTTTTTGTGTCTAAATCGTCGCACAAGTCTGCCGCTAATTTGTTGCCAGAACTCACAATCATTTGCCACCTCTCCTTGACAACATTATCATATTATCATAACTCGATAATTTTGTCAAATTTTAAAAAATAACGATTAATCATATTTAAATCACTCTCCAAATGCTCAAGCGAAACAAACGGAAAAGGTATCTGAAGATGCCTGGACGTATAAAAAAGTGTTGAATAAGGATAATATTCGCATCGCTCTACCAGATTGGCCCTTCGGGGATTTTGATAAATATAGCAAAATACTTTTTTGAAATGTTTTTCATTCGATATCAAACTCCACCGAAACCCATCATCAAGCATATTGTTAAATGTTGTATTGAAAAAATGGATAAACTGGTCAACATCACTTCTAGGAGTTCTAATCAGCATATGGTAATGGTTGGACATCAATACATATTGTGAAACTATGGCAGGACATTTTGCTTGGGCACTAAAAAATGCTTCTATTGAAATTTCCCAAACCTTATTCAGCGGAATTGGAAACCATTCCTGATGCTTTGATCTAGTGGTTACATGATAAAAATATTCTTCGGTACGAATCAGATTGTTTCTTAGCATAAGCCTATAAACAATGGGTTATCAATTTTTTCAAAACTTAATAAAACGAAAGGATAAACTTTTTCGCATTTGAATAACGCCCATCACCTCACAGTTATGGACGGACTTTTATAATTGCTTTATCATAAGAGATCAAATAATTTGAGAGGATTTTTTATGACCGAAGAAAACAAAACGCCTGAAAACGATAAAAACAAATACCTCCCTCCCAAGGGAAAAACCACTGAGCACACGCTGGCGACTAAACACGAAAAAATTAATTATAAGGCCTACGCCGATTGGATTGTGCTTAATAAAAACGACAAACCATTATCGGAAATGTTTCACATCGCCTATATAAAAGATGATAACGACCTAAGTCGCCCTATTACTTTTGTTTTTAACGGAGGGCCTGGAGCAGCTTCGGCGTTTTTACATTTAGGCGCAGTTGGTCCCAAAAAAGTACCCTTTAATGACGACGGATCAATCCCGAAACCTCCTGTTAAATTGACTGATAACGAAGACAGTTGGTTAAAATTTACCGATCTTTGTTTTATTGATCCTATCGGGACGGGGTTTTCCCGTATGATCGACGAAGAAGAGATTAATAAGGGTAAAGAAAAAGAGAGCAAACAAAAAGTTGACACCAAGGAGTATTATAACCTTAATCGTGATCTTGAATCCATGGGGGAATTTATTCAACGATTCCTTTCCAAGCACAATCGTTGGGAATCGCCCGCTTATATAGCCGGAGAATCGTATGGCGGATTCAGGGTGGCGGCCATGGCCAAAAGACTTCAGCTTAATCATGGAGTCAGCTTAAACGGGGTAATTATCATTTCTCCCGCGCTTGAATTTGTTCTACTAAGTCCAAGTGATTACGATATACAAGGCTGGAGTGATGAATTTCCATCTCTAGCGGTCACGGCCATGTGGCATGGGAAATCAAAAATTTTTAAAAAAGAAACACCAATTGAAGATGTTATTCGCTCTGCTGAAAAATTCGCCCACAGTGAGTTGGTCAAAATGTTCTCCATGGGATCGGATATGAATCCGGACGAAAAAGCAGTTATTATAAAAAAGATGAGTGATTATCTAGGGATTGATGAAGCCGTAATCAAAAAGAGTGAGGGAAGAATTCCATTCTGGCGATTTACACGTCTTTTACTCAAATCAGAAAATAAAGTTCTTGGTTACTATGATTCAACCCAGCTAGGAATTGATCCATTCCCAGATAGAGATGTGCTGGAGGGGCCAGATCCAAGCTTGGATACAACCGAAAGAGTTTATACCTCCGGCATCAATGCCCACATCAGAAAAAATTTAGAAATAGAAACGGATCGGGATTATCATCTGCTTAATATGGAAGTAAATCGATCATGGAAGATGGATGAAACCCATGCATTCCAAAGATCGATTGGTGCAACGGATGAACTTCGCTACGGCATGGCCTTAAATCCTCACATGAAAATTTTTCTGTGCCACGGCTATCATGACTTAGTAACTCCTTATTATTCATCCAAGCGACTAGTGAACCAAATGAGACTCATGCCAGAACAGCAAAAAAATATTATCATTAAAAACTATAACGGTGGACATATGTTTTATTCATGGAAAGAATCTAGGGAACAGTTTAAAGCTGATATTGAGCAATTTATGGAGCAATCAAAATGAAAATTGTAAAGCTTAATGACGTTCCAACTTCTGAAATTAATATGGACGGAGTTAAAAATCTGGTCAAACAAATTCCTATCGGCAGCATGGATGGTAGCCCCCACTTTTCCTTTCGAGTGTTTACGATTGGAAAAGATGGTCATACTCCTTATCATAGCCACCCATACGAGCATCTGAACTATATTATCAGTGGGAAAGGGGCTATAAAAAAAAGTGATAACGAGGAGATAGCTATAGAAACCGGGTATTTTTCTCTGATATTAGCGGATGAAATGCACCAATATGTCAATAAATCCAATGAACCATTGGTGGTTATCTGTGCGGTCCCCAAGGAAAAAGAATAATAATCTGCTATTTTATTAGTTTGAAAACTCTGACATAATTATTATTATAAACAAGTGATCTTAATACTTATTGGTGGGGGAATATGAAAAATCTTATAGCAATTGTCTTGATACTTTTGTTTGGCCCCATAACCTCTCTGAAAGCCCAGACTTTTATCAACATCTGTGATCGCGGAATTATAGGTGATGAAATTGCCCAAGCTGCTGGCGCTGTCAGTTGCCAGGAAGTGTCTGTGGAAAATATGGCTGATATCCAGCAACTATCACTTCCCAACCGGGGCATCCAATCCATCAACGAAAATTCCTTTCAAGGTCTTTGGTCCCTGCAGGAACTGGATCTTTCCTTTAATCAAATTATTTCCATCGCACCCTATACCTTTCAAAACCTGAATTCACTGGTGGCACTCAATCTTAATGTCAACCAAATCCAAACCATCGGGGAAAATGCTTTTTATTACCTGCCTGCCTTAAAATGGCTGGGTCTTTCCCATAACCAGCTCAGCACCATCTCCAGAGAAACTTTCCATTGGCTATCCTCCGTGGAAATGCTCGATCTATCCCGAAACGAGATCAGTGCCATTCCCGCCAATGCATTTGAACACCTGAAATCCCTAGAAGAAATAAATCTCTCCTTAAATCAAATCAAAAGTATTTCCGAACATGCTTTTAAGGGTATGGTGTCCTTGAAGGATTTGAATCTATCCAATAACCAATTAAGCACCCTCACGGAAAAAACCTTTGAACACTTACCCAAGATTCACCAACTTTTTCTTTTTAGAAATTCTATTGACAAAATTTCAGAAAAAACCTTTCAAAATTTAAAATCCTTAACCCAGATCCATCTGGCTTACAATCTTATCACTATCTTCCCGGAAAAAATTTTTTATGGTTTAACTTCCTTGGAACATCTGCTGTTATATGGCAACCAAATCACGAATATTCCCGACCATCTCTTTCAAGATTTAAAATCGTTGAGAACCCTTCATCTTTACTTTAACCAGATACAGACTATTTCTAAAAATGTTTTTAGAAATTTAGTCTCACTGGAGGCACTTCATCTTTTCAATAACCAAATCAACACTATTTCAAATAATGCATTTAAGGACTTGACCTCCCTTCGATGGCTATATCTTACTTACAACCCAATTTCAGAGATATCCTTGTCGGATGTAGGGCTGTCACCAATCACAACCATTTTTGGGGTTACTGTTAATCCGTAAGGATCTATGAAAACAAAGTGCTTAAAGGAGTTACTGATGAAAAAATTTTGGACAATGACGATGGTTTTTATGATAGTAAACATAAGTTCAGCTTTTCCAGATACGCTGACTAATATATGCCATCGTGGTCTCATCGGACTAAAAATCAAGCAAATCACCGAGGCAGAAAGTTGCAAACGGGTATCTACGCAAAAAATGGCCCAGATAAAAAAGCTTAGTCTGGAATTCGAGGAAATATCTACAATTTCCCACGATGCATTCCAAGGGTTAACGGCACTGGAACAGATTAACCTTGCGAGTAACTACATCGAGACGATCCCCGCCAACACCTTTCGAGGTTTAGTATCCTTATCACAACTTGATTTATCTTATAATTTTATCTCTGAAATTTCGAGATCTGCGCTTGGTCTCTCTCACAAGGTTCGCATAAAAGGTGTTGTAGTTAACCCATAAATACTTTCTAACTGATCTATAAAAATGGATTACAAATTAAACATCCCTTTGAGTATCGATTCAAATCCACCCAAGATGGGTTTCTTGGCAACATGGGGAAGAATGGTAATGCTGGGGATTACATCAGCATTGAAATACATAACATATTCCTCATTTTCTTCATCTTTCCTAATATGGAAATTACCTGCTGTATATTTAAAACCTTCACCTCCATGAAGCACATCCTCGCCAGGAATTTCAAAAGTACCAGAAGTTTGATTTTCAAATTTAGCACTAACGGTTGCACCTTCAAATGGCTCCACCATCCAATAATATCCAACCGCACGAACCGTAATATAGCCAATAGGGGATTTGATTTTATAATGGGCATAATGTCTTTGGGTCTCAACGCCGCCCACGACAATCGGCCCTAAATTTTGAGAAGAAGTCTGACCTTTAAATTTGATGCGCTCAGATCCTTCTTTCCTGGAATATTCATCCCATGAATTGAAATCAAAAAAACGCGCCAGTAAATCATCAACACTGGCAAAATCAGAAAAACCCGCCACCATAAATACTTTGACATTAATCACTTCCCGTTCCATGCCATCAATAACTTTATTGACTACATCAGCTTCAGTACAAAACACGGCTTCGTCAAAACAACCCGCAGGAATTACCGGCAATGTTTCTGCTGAAATTTTAAGTGAAAGTCCTAATAAAAAGAATGTACTAAAAAAAAGATTAATCCATTTAAACATACCAACTCCTGATCTTTATCACCGGCATTTTATCGATTACTTACAATATAGCAAGTCCCGTTGAAAGATTTATCGTATCAAGCGGTTTTAAAAGAAATACAATCCTTTTAAAATGGCCTTATAACCATCTTCAATAAAAACCGCTAGTGCTTCATGTAAATATTCGATATCTGGAATTATAAATGCTCTAAAATGCAAATAGTAATTCTGTAAATCTTCCGTAACATGATAGTCACCTGCGTGGTACCGGTAGCCAACGCTTCCTGTCAAAACATCTTCTCCGGGAATTTCAAACACACCTTTATTTAAATGCATAAATTCCCCGCTATAAAGGACTTCCTCAGGCGAGGGAATCTGCCAATAATGCCCAACCGCCCTGGCCGGGACGTAAAACAAAGGCGAGGGACCTTTAACTGAATAATTAAGATATTGTCGATAAATAACTGTTCCATCCCCCACCATAATGGATTCAAGTTGAAGCGATTTTTTAATTTTAACCTTATTCGTCCCGGTTTTTAAAATCGCTTTTTCCCAAGCATTAAAATCGTAAAATATTTTGATGATTTGATTATAGTCTGAGTAATCTTCCTTGGATAAAAGGGCAAAGATGTTTATATTAATTACTTTTTCTTTGATTCCCTCGATAACCTTGCTGACCACCTGAGACGACGAACAAATTAAATCCTCTTGAAAACAATTGGTGGGTATGGTCGCCGGTAACGATGCACAGATTTGAGTTGAAAAAACAATAACAAAACATAACCATAATTGACGCAATTTCATAATTCAAACATTCCTCTCACTAACGCAACCAAACCTCGTTCGATAGAGGGAATTGCAAATTCAGGCAAAATATTGATTGAAGGCACCAACCAAAACTCGGTGTAAACAATATAATCAAGACTTTTAGGATCATGTATAATGCTCACAAACCCTTCGTAGTATTTCATGCCCTCGGAACCAATAAGGACTTTTTCACCTTCCACATGGCTAATGCCATCATCACTAATAAATTTATAAGTCAATAAAACATTTAGGGGAGATGGCACCTTCCAGTAGTTAATCACCGTCCGCACCCACTGTCTATAGAGAGGGGCAGGTGCCTTGGTGCCAAAATAAGCATAGTGTCTCAGAATTTCATTTCCATTTTGAGTTAGCGCTTTAAGCTTTTTTGACGATCTAAAGACTAGAATCTCTCCACCTTCTCGCAAAGCATATTTACCCCACGAATCAAAATCAAGGAAAGTAGCAATCAAATCACTCTCATTTTGGACGTCCACTGAATTAATAATTGCCCCCAGCTGGGTATGAATGGTTTTCACCCTCTGACCTTTTATATCCCTAAATACTATGTGACTTTCCGTGCAAATTAATGATTCACGATAATTGGCTGCATCCATGCATTTAGAACCAGTACTCGGCCAAATCGCCAAACTCTGGATCAATATAATAAAAAACAAGATTAACTTATTCACGGCCAAAATTTTTACTCCTTTAACGGTATTTGTCTATACATTATTCCCTTTTCCAGCCAAGTATTAAGTAATTCCTCCTGGGCCTTCCAAATTCCATTATCGTAATCAGTCAGGCGGTTGATACTCTTAATAGCAAGGATGGCATCATCCGAAGTTTCTGACTCCCAATTTATTTTTTCTGTTATAAAATTTAATAATACTTTTGCTCCCCTTAGCAATTGATCCATGACAAGAATTGATGATTTGTAAACTTCGGCATCAACTTTTCCAAGCGAATCAATTAAGTTAAGAAACATGGTTTGATATCGCCTATCCTCGCTTGGAAACAAGATCGGCCTGATAATGGTCTCAAAAGAACCGAATTCATCAATTTTTAACAAATTAAAAAGAGCTACCCCTCTGGCTTGAGCCTCATCACTCTTTCTAAATGGGTATATGAAAGAGTTGATTAAATTTTTTAAATAATTATCATGTAATTTAAGTTTATCCCTTTTCACCACCAGATTCTGATAAGTTTTCATGAGCCTGGGCATTGATTCAAAACCCCATTCACTCAACTGGTTAAAATGTTCAACTAACTGGGTGGGTTCATGATCATAAAAATCAAGATGCTTTTTATTAATCTCTTCGATTAGAGTATTAACGCTCAAGATGGCCTGGTCACTGTTTTTAGTCTTTAATATTTGCGCTACCTGGTGTTGGATAATCTTTCCCACCGATGTTGACTTTTCCTCGACCACCAGTAAGGCGCTAGACTGAAAGCCTAGGTATTTTATCAGCTCTTTAATTAAAATTTTAGTACGGCCTAGCTCACTTGGTTCCTGCAAAATGAGGTCAAGTCCCGCCTTTACAAAAGACTTTAATTCATCTTGCGTGAACTCATTAACCACATCAGTAAGCATCCACCAGATATCTTGCTTTAAAGCTTGTTTGATGACCTTATTACCTTTTTGTTGCCAGGTAAAGTGCAAGAAAGCGGGATCTGCTTCCATGATTTCTCTTATGCGCTTGATAAAAAGACCTAAAAGATTTTTGAACATATTGATGGTTTGACTGTCTGAAGGATTGATCAATAATCTCACCGCCATATCGGTGTATTCATCATTCTTTTTAAGTTCATGAAAAATCTCCACCAACCAATCAGTCACCACTTCATTACGCTGGCATCTCGCGTGGGTATTGATAATCACATCATAGATAAAATGATATAATTTCCCTTTTTCTGGATCTTCATTATAAGCCACTTCGGCACCATACCTGGCCTGGGCATTCTCATACACCCTAGACGAGGCATAATGATTGATCATATTTTCCACATAAAATAAATAGGCATTCATCAACCCATTTTTCACTGAACTAAAGCCTTTGTGATCCCCATTAAACTTATATGAGTATGCCATCATATCCTGGGTCACGCTGGCAGGGGAATTCAACCAAAAATTAAGCAACAATGTGTCTGAATATTTTTGCTGTTTGGCCTTATGGTACCGGATTTGAGAGACCAGATTATCCAGTCCCGGTCGCAAATGATTACTTTTACCCATGGTTAAGACATCCATCATGATCGATTTTTTTAAGCTATGGGGATAGATTTCATCGTTTGAGAAACCACTGTGCGCATCAGTCAGATAGTTATTATTTAAATTATTGCAAAAATCCAGATCTGCTTTCTTATCCAATATAATTCCCAGATCAATGCCCCCTTGGGTGGCATCCAAGTACGGACAAAGTGAAAGCAAATAAATATCAGCGATATAATTTTTCAAATCATTAAAAGCCCGTTGCTCATTTTCTCCATCCTTGAAAAAAGTAATGGGACAATCGCTTGCCGACGAAGCATCTGAATGACAACCGTTTTTGAGGGATAAGACTGGTAAATAATCCTTGTTCTTGTTTTGGGTAAGCAGGTTTAAACTTTGTAATATTTTAAATATTTCTTTTTCATGGTCAAAAAGATTTATAACATCATAAACTTGATTTTTCTCATCAAGAGAAAATTGAAACGGACCGCTACTGGTCATTTTTTTATAACTTTCAAGTGTAATCAATTCAGCTATGGTTTTTCTTATATGGGAAAAAGCAATGGTGCCATCTTCCCCCGGTTTCCAATTGAACATTGCCGGATAATGCCAATTAAATGTGCTCCAATTAAATTCACCGTTAATCATAGGCCCCATAAATTGCTTTTTGATGACCTTGTCCTGGCTGATGTAAAAGCGATTTTCATCACCAGATGGAAGAAAATTCACCACTGACAGGTAATTAATAGCATTGAAATGGGCAATTTTTCTAAATTCATTTACCGTATAAGGTGTTATCGCAAAAAAATCCCGCTCATTGGCAAGCCTTGGCATAAACTGATGGTTTTTAAGTGCTTCCTTCCAATATGCAGTCGCTGATACCTGTTTAAAAAAAACATTTTCAATCCATGAGCTGAATTCATCGGCTTTTTGTTCCGCCACGTCTTTTCCCATCAAATCACCATTGTTAAAAAGACTTTCAAAACGTAAAAAATGGTTGGAAAAAACATCCTTGAGCTGGCGGGGTTTTTGCCTGGTAAATTTGAAAACCCCTTTCTCATCAAAAGTCATACCCCGGTTTTTGTCTCCAATGAGTCTAAAATCCAGTTCGCTATCGTTAAACTCCAATCGGTTATCATGAAACAAATTGGCACTTCCGTGAGCTCGCATCAGTGTCTCTTTAAGTCTATAAACTGAGCCTGGTAAATTTTCTCCAAATATTTTTTTAACTCTTGGATAACTCAACTCATCGTTAATTAAATTTTCCAAAGGCCCACTGGAGTAGAGTCCCGATAAAACCCTATATAACCGATAATCCGAGCCATGAATGGCAACGTTATTAAACTCATACGAGATCATTTTTAATCTTTCAATCTTATGGGCAATGATTTTTTCTAAAAAGTCACTCACTAAAATTTTATTCAGATTTTCGTCATTATTAATCTCCTGATCCAAAAGTGCCAGCGACCCAGGCGACAGATGGTCCATATTGGAAATCTTATCTCGCAGATCGCTCATAACCTTTTCATCCACTAATCCGTAAGCCAGATGGTTAAACCTTAAATAATAAGGTTCTTTTTTAAGCTCACTGGCCACCTCCATCAAGGCATTTTCAACCACTCTCTTTAAAAGATCCGGCTCCACTTCTTGATTATTTAAAAATTGATCAAAGGGAATTTGCGCAAATGATTTTTTGAATTTAGCCAAAGTCTCCGGGGAAATACAGAATTCATCATTAAAATCATTTTCACAATTATTAAAGCGATTGAGTTCATGAACCACCAAACTGATAACTGGTGACAATTCATGCTCACACTGGGGATGCGGATAAAAAAAGGTGGAAATCACACGATAAAAATCGTTTTGCTGAGAAATACCCTGGGTTCCTCTTAACACTAAATTTTTACATCCAGCGACCTGTCCACCCTTGTAAATCAAATCAATAATCTTCTTTTCCAAGCGAGTATTACCCAGTTTTAGATTGGCAAAAAACAAAGCTGGAATATTGGGATCTTCAATCAGGGCCTTGATGGCTGCAATTAAATGATCTAAATCTTGCACTTTGGTACTTGCCAGCAGATTGCCAATCCCTATCGTGTTCAAGAGAGGATTTTTTTGTTCAAGCCAGGCATCACTTGCCCCCTTTTTAAATCTAAGTAATCTGGATAATCGCAGATCCGGTGGCACCTGGGTAATATTTTTAAAAAACTCACCGGTTGACTGATAAAATTGTTTTTTAGTTGGTTGATCGAGTTTTCTCAGTAACTCATCCAACCGGTCACCAGCGTCTTTCAATTCATGGACCGTATCCATCTGACATAAAACTTCAGTGTCAGTTCTACTATAAGTAACCAGAAAATCATCCAGACAATTGGTTTGACTTGCACTACTTAAATCAAATGATGGGGAAAAACTCGTTAAAGAAGTAAGCTCACTCCATAAATCCTCATCATTGACCGTACTATCTATGACCGAAATAACTTTTTGTCTGCTCTCATGGTTTTCTAAAAAACTCCTCCAATAAGAAAGAAATATATTGGGATCAATTTTGTTAAACAAATCCCCAGACAGATTCAAGATGGTTTGCAATTGCTGATCATTTTGACTCTCCAAAAGTAAATTAAACGCAAATGATGGATCAAAATCTTTGAGCAAATCTTGCAAGATCCCAAAGCGCTCACTAAAGTTTTTACTATCAATCTGATCATCACTCACTACCCCTCTTTCCACCCAGGTAACCATGGTCCGCATCAGAGGATATTCAATTTTAGAATTTTTTGTGGTCTTGGAATATTTTAAAAGGCTGGTCAAATTTTCCATTCCGGCCACTTCAAAACTGGTCATGATGTCAAGCAGACTACCCATGGTCTCCTGTCCATCCGGAGTCTTGTCCGAAAAACACCTGAAAAAATGATATAGAAATTTTCCATTAAAATCTATACTAGTGGGGAGTTCAATCGCCTCACAAGACTTTAAGGCCTGAGCCGACTTGTACATCGTACGATCGTTCGATAGTTTTTGAATTTTCTGTTTTGTGCAAGATAAGCAGAAAACCATAATGAAAAGCACAAGAGGAATTATTTTTTTAATACTCAAAACTTACCCCTCCAGCTGCAGAAAATATATTCTTCCCGACCTGCACAACTTGACTATCCGAAATCAATGTTTGCTTTTTTAAAATTGAATAGACCAATCCCAGATTCAAGGTCAGACCACTGTGCAAAAACTTTCCCATCGGGCCAAACAGGAAATCAGTTCCGGTGGAAATATCCACCCGATCGGTATCCACCACCGCCAAACTCTGAGGATGATCGGGCAGCGCTGATTCATGATAAGCAAGTCCCCATTTAAAATTATTTTGAAAACTCGTGGCGAGATTTGTCTTTTTTATTTCATACCCGACACCAACATCATAGCTGTCTTTTAATCTAACCCTATCAAAAATATAATTTCCGCTGGTATAACTTTCCAAATCCTTTCCCGACAATCTTATAATGGGGGGAGTATATGACGACCAAAAACTTTTTCTAACGGAAGTATGCAGAGTATTTTTGGCATTGATACTATAACTAGCCCCCAGACCCAATATCTGTGGATCATAGTAAGCCACCAGACTAGATCCGCCAGTAAAGGGCACGGAACCAACCGGTACCGCAAAGTCAATATCGTATTTAATAGTGGTTTTGGCCTTTTGAGGGGCCCTATAAAACATTCCCAGGGTTAAATGATCAAAATCAAAATTCATGCTTCCAAAAGGTATTAATTCTGGAGTCAACTCAAGCAAGGTTCTGGCATCGGCGTCAGTTGTACTCATGCCAATTTGCACTGTACCATCGGCTTTCACCGAATAAAACAGTCCCGCTCCAATAGAAAAATGTTTACTCAATTTATATCCGAGGGATGAATAGATTTCCGGTCGTTGACTGCGATCATCGTAAAGCAGGTATCTGACTTCATTTTTAGTGGAGGTATACACCGTGGCAAGCGTGGTGGTTGGCAAGAGTCCAGTTAATCCAAAAGCCAAATTATCAAAAAGAGGTATCGCCAAGGAAACAATTGAATTCTTGATACTCGATGCTTTACTGGAATCATACTGATCATCCACAATTCTAGAACTGGCAGGAGAGATCCTCCCCTGGTTAGCATTTGCTAAATTAAAATTGGTATAAAAATATGAAATTGAAAAAGCAGGTCTTGAAAGTTTTGATAGGCCGGCAGGATTATCCTTGGCCGCATAGACGTTTGACTGGGAATAAATATTTGAGCGAGCAAGAGAGAGTGTTTCAGGGTTAATTCCAAATGTATCACTGATCGTTGCATACATTTGAAATGAAAAAAAGTAAAAATTCAATATCACAACTAGCTTCAATCGGTTCACATTTAACTCCGACAAATTATTCACATTAATTTTCTAAACGCTACTCTGGGTAAGTGATTTTGGCATTATAATGATAAGACCATCACCAAACTACGGTTTTGTAATTATTTACCACCAAGATAACTTTTGGATTTTACAAGATTAGATGATTAATTTAAGTGCCAGAGCGTTCTTTTGGTTGGCGTTGACCAAAACCCCTGCAGTGGCTTCGGTCATTATCTTTTCTCTCGCCAGATCTGATGCCTTTTCCGCAAAATCAGCATCCCTGATCCGGGACTTCGCCGCATCAGTGTTAAAAGTATATTCTTCATTTTTTGCCCGGGTTGCTTCTAATCCATTTTGAAAGCCCCCAATCGATGCGCGCTTCTGGTTAAGTTGTAAAATGGCGTTATTAACCAGCTCAATGGACTTTTGCGCATTCTCTTTTGTACTGGTGTTAAAAGTGGTCAGGCCTAAATTTTCCAGGGAACAATTGACCGAACCTAAATCAAACGTTTTTCGTCCAAGTCCTCCGTGATTGATGCCTATCTGAAAATCCAAATCCCCCTTGGTCTGGGATAATAGTTGGGTATCATTAAACTTGGTACTTTGGGTGATTCTCGTTATTTCTTCCAAACTATTTCTGACTTCCTCTTGAATAAAAGATCTCTCCGTATCACCAATGGTGTCGGAGCTGGCCTGCAGGGTAAGTTCCCTTAGTCTGGTCAAGACATCTGAAATTCCAACAAATCCACCATCCATAATCTGCATTAAGCTAATACTGTCATTAGTGTTTCGAAGCGCCTGGTTCGAACTCCTCACTTTACTTTCCAACAATTTACTAATGGCCGCTCCAGAAGGATCATCCCCCGCAGTATTAATTCGATTACCCGAGGCAAGCTGCCTGAGCGTCTTATTATATTTTTCGCTGTTATCAACCAGTTTTCTGGCTGACTCCTGGGCCAAAACATTGCTATTTATAACCAAACTCAAAAGTCACCCCTTTTGATTTTCAAAGACTATTATCTCACAAATAGACTTTCCGAGTCATGAGGAATGAACTGCTAAAAACCGAGTAAATCAGTCATACTCTCACATTGCGATTGCACGAACTTAAGAGTAGGATTTGCTAAATTCGAGAGCAGCTTATGTTAAAACTTGATCATTTTAAAAACCCCGGAATCATATATTCGCTATTAAATGCGCTTCTGCTGGGAGTTATCGGGGCCCTTGCCAAAAAAGTTTCATTCACCATGCCCTCCTCTGAAATCGTTTTTTTTAGAGGCGTTTTTAGTCTGGTCATCATTGCATCCGTCATGATTTACAGACATGATTCTTTCGTGGCGGGCGATAAAAAAATGCTCATCACCCGGGGAATTTTTGGAGGCCTTGGGCTACTTACTTTCTTTTACACCATCTCCAAAATGAAACTGGGTGATGCCAGTATCTTGCTGCAAATGGCACCGGTCTTCGTTATCCTCTTTGCCAGAGTCTTTCTTAAAGAGCCCATACCGAAGAGTTTTTATCTGATTATTCTTTTGGCCTTAACTGGGGCCATTTTTGTCATCAAACCAACCTTTGAAAACTTGATCAGCTTTCCTGCCATAACTGGAATTTCAAGTGCCGTATTTGCAGCGGCAGCTTATATTTCAATTAGAAAATTAGGCATTCACCATAGTCCTTTTCTCATTACCTGTTATTTTATTGGTGGTTCCATATTGTTTTCTATTCCACTGATGATACCCGCCTTTAAAATACCCACCCTCAGTGAAATTCTTTATCTCCTGATGATTGGCGTTTTTTCTGCCTTCGGACAAATTTGTCTAACCCGGGCCTATCAACTGGAAAAAGCTGGAATCGTTTCTATTATCGGTTTCAGTGCGGTTATTCACCATGGTTTGTGGGGCTATTTGGCTTTTGGTGAACTCCTTGATGTCTATTCGATCATTGGTGGCACTTTGATCCTCGCCTGTTGTACTTACATCATGGTACCAAGTACTTTTGCTCATAAAAAAATCGTCCGTCTCTTTACGAACAACTTCCCCATGGATAGTATTAACAAGTGAAAAATTTTAATTTCCATACCTCATGGCTCGAAATAAACGAAGAAAACTTAAAACACAATATAAATGTTTTTAGAAATCTCATTAATCAAAAAACCAAGCTGGGGGTCGTTTTAAAAAGCAATGCCTACGGACACGGACTGTTTGAAGTGCTTGCCTGTATTCATGATCTGGTCGATATTATCCATGTCATCACCCCGGAAGATGCTTTGTATATTAGAAATTATGAGCTGAAAAATAATCTTTCACCGGTCCGCATATTGGTTCTAGGGGCCATTAATAAGGAACATTTATCCGTTTGCATCCAAAATAAAATTGAACTGGTTATTTATGGTAATGATTGGGATGAAATATTAAGTAATCACAAATCAAAGAAAAAAGTTCTGGCCCATATCCATTTAGATACCGGACTCGGGAGGGAAGGCTTTTCAATTGATTCCAAAGAGCTCAAGGCTCTTTTAAAAAAGCACGCAGCAAAAATCAAGTTAATTGGATTCATGAGCCATTTTGCCAATACCGAGGACGTAACCGAACAAGAATATGCTAAGAAACAACTAGCTAATTTCCGCCAATACTTTAAAAAAAACCAACTGAGTGTTGAAAAACATTTTTGCGCCAGTGCCGCCACTTTAATTCTAAATGAATCACACCATGATGCTGTTCGCATTGGAATTGCTCTTTATGGAATGTGGCCATCCAAAGAAACCAAGCTGTCCTACAGTATTATTTCAAAAAATAAAATTGAACTGCGTCCAGCTTTAGAGTGGAAGGTAAAAAGCCAGATTGTAAAGGACGTAAACGCCGGCTCCTACATTGGCTATGGCTGCACTTATAAATGCGAATCAAAAACCAAAATTGCTGTTTTTCCAGTGGGATATTTTGATGGCTTTCCCCGAAGCCTGGCCAATAAAGCCTATGTACTCATCAATGGCCAAAGATGTCCTCTCATCGGACGGGTAATGATGAATCACATCGTAGTGGACATCACCAAAATACAAAGAAGTAACGAAAGGGTCGTTGCCACTATGCTTGGATATGATGGTGCGGAAGAAATAAAAGCCGAAAATATCGCTGCTTGGTCTGATACCATCAACTACGAAGTAACCACTAGAATTGGTGGGCATGTTCCTAGAATAATCGTCTAATCAGCGCCTATTTTCCTGAGTTTTCCAATGTTTTCTATCCATCGAAAAGATACTTCTCAGGTTCGTTAATGCATTTTTTAAAGTCTTCGGTCATCCTTGCCATCTGGGCACCGTCTGCAAAACGATGGTCAAAGGTACAAGCGATCGGAAGAATTTTTCTGATTTTTATTTCACCTGCATGAACCCAGGGTTTGTCGGTAGCACCACAAATAGTAATAACCATCGGTGTTCTGGCATAAGGGACCAAAGGTGCCCAGGCCACATCAATTCCCAAACTACCAATATTAGTGATGATCACCGAGCCAAAAGGATCCTTGGGAACCCCAAATTTTTCCAAATCTAAGTTTAGGCCATAAATTAAAAAGGATGCAAAATTCATATAAGCTTTAACCAGACACCACGGAATAAACTTAAAGGCGTCCATATTCTGTCTAATTTCTTTGTCTCGTCCCTCTCTGGCAGCAGCCGCCTTTTCTTCCATTACTCTGGCAAATTCCGAAATCTTAAGCTCTTCTGCATAGTCTATACCGCAAGCAGAAAGATTATTTTTCTTAACGTCACCATCCGGCGAAGGCATATTAACCAGATAACAAAGTTTGACATGTTTTCTTAAATACACCCTGTTTTTGCGTATAAGACCATTCAACTCGGGACGATTTTGAAAACAAATGGTAACCGCTTTTCCTATCACATGATTAAGATTAATTTTTCGTCCTACCTGTTCAGAGAATTTTTTCATTTTCGGAAGCAAGTCGGTGATATCAACTTCTAAATAACCATAAACCTGGCAATCTTTAGGTTGATTCCAGGTACCCATCGCAATCTTTCTTCTGACTTTGTTTGAATCATCCACTCTGAGATCAATTTTCCCCATTTTTTTCCTCAAAAAAACGGGGCCCGTTTTGCGAGCCCCCTATTAAAAACTATGATTCGATTATATTAAAACTTAAACACACTTGGAAGTGGTAAAACAAAATCCAAGAACAAATTCTCTTTCGCCAGACCTTTATCTACCGGTAAATCAAGCACCGAAACCAGACTAAGCCTGATCGCTTCTTCAACCGAGTTGGACAAGCTGAATTTCGCTGCTTCCAAGGCCCTTACATCGTTAATCATTCCACCTGATTTAACTTTTCCTGCTAAAAATGTTTTTTTATCCACGGTTCCCATTAGAATTTTCCTAATTTCAGCCGGCTTTAACGCAGGGTTGATTTCTTTAATCCCTGCAGCTACCCGGGTGACATAGGGAGCAGCCTGACTGGTGCCTGAGATAACAATATATTCATCACCTGGAATGGTGGAATTAATACCCATGCCTGGTGCCGCAACATCCACCATCTCCACTCCATAATTTGAAAAGGAAGCCAAGACTTGCCTTTGATAGGTAGCCGCCACCGAAATTCGGTTTTCTCCCACTATATTTGCAGGAGAAATGGGAAAATCATCATTATCTGAACCATCATTTCCTGCAGCAAAAACAAATAATGTATCAGGTGCTTCCTGTAGCATCCGTTTTCCTTCCTCCAGTAAAGCGCCCATGAAATGCATAGTGGCTTCGTGAAGTTCCTCTTGCTTCGCTTCTCTCCAAAAAACACCCTTAAACACATAACCAGCAATCATCGCAGCTTGGCTGTATCCGGTTCCAAAAGAGCCATTGACAACATCAGCTTTATGTCCCTTAAGATAAGATGAAATAACCACCATGGTGGTCATCTGCGTCTTGGCCAATTCACTTAAAGCTTTTTTAACCACCGTCATGCCGAAACCTAAAATCTTATTTGCGCTGGCTTCTTCCGATTTTGGAAGATTGACTTCGGTTGGGATTAGTTTTACCGAAATGACTTTTGACTGAGTAAGCCCATTAACCGAAATCCCGGCCACATGAGTGCCGTGAACAAAATTACCAAATACCGAAACCTCTTTGATAAAGGCTTCTTCTTGCACTTTGCTCCTTAACCAGTCCATCTGTTCAGGAGTAGCCGTACCAAGCATAGCTAAAAATTGAAGTTCAAAAAATTTATAAACATCCGCAGAAAAAGTGCCCAGATATTTATAATCAATTAAATTTTTATTATTTTCAGCAAAATTCCAACCATTGATATCATCCTGATAACCATTACGATCTTCATCGCGGTTATTATTATCGATCTCTACGGGGTTTACCCAGATAAACTCAGACAGATCCTTATGCTTGATATCTGTGCCTGAATCAATAACTCCGATTGTTGCGGCGAGCAAGTTCTGTGTCATAAAACAAATACAAAATGCGACTAATCTAAACATATTTCCTCCGAATGAACCCATCCACGATAGAGTTTCAAAACCGTCGCAATACTATACCAAATTTCTTGTCCACTAAAGCAACATTTCAAAACAAAGTCTTACATTTGATCTAGATTGATATATCTCAATCAAGAATCCGGTTACAATTTGTAAGAGAGCAATAAATCTGGGTACTATTTTTCAGGAGGAAAAAGATGAACCTCAAACTATTAATAAGCATTATTTTTATTTATTCCGTGCAAGCCTTTGGCGCCAATCCCTCGTTGGATGGGTTTCATAAAAGGTTCAAATTTATCCGTAACGATCAAGGCACCGTGGTGGCCATTACAGACAAATCACTAAGTTTAAATTTTTCAGTCTGGACTTATGTTGATGCATTGAAAAAAGAACTTTTAAATGAACAAAACGAAATGAAAAACAAAGGAAATTATTTTTCTGATGCCAAGAATATTCTCTTTGAAGATGGCATTTTTAAAAAGTCCAATAATTCTTCCAACGATAATATTTTTAAAACTTATATGATGGATTCCTTATACGGTGTGGAAAAATTAAATATCAACACCATCTTTAATAACTCGGTTTTAAAGGAAGTCATTTCATCCTATGAGACCAAACTTAAATCACTCATGATGAATTTAAGATTGGATGTCGTCGCCCAATTGGATGATCCAAAGTATTTTTATACAAGAAACCTGGGTTACCAGGCTGTGAAATTTGGTCTTGACCTCGCCAGAAAAAAACTAAGCACCATTCCCCTTTTGAACGCCGCAAGCGACATTATCGTTAAAGTTGAAAAATTAGTCAGAGAAAGACGCATTTATCATCAAAATATGCTGCTTTATTACCTGGATAATTTTGCTCCTGAGACACTTGGACTTACCAAGGATGAAGCGGATCGCGCCTTTTCCTCGATTTATGAATCCAGAATTTCGGCCATCTCCTACTGGGAATCAAACCAGGCACAGGCCCAGTGGCTGACCTATGGAACTGATGCTTTCTACAACGGCTGGCGAATGGCTAACCGGACCTTGCTGATTAATCAACAACGCTATGGGGAAATTGGCGAAAGATTAACCCATGCCTTTAATGATGTTACCTTGAATGACAAAAAAGTTATTATCAATTTATTTGATCAGCAATCCATGATCCAGTGGTACCCTTCGGTCGCATATGACTACACCAGACCCAACTTCGTAAAAAGAAGAAGAGAGCTGCATAGACTGGTTCAAGTTGGTATGAGTTTTATCACCATCCCTGCTTTTTTTAAAGATACCATAACCTCATATATTGAATCCACTTATGCTAAACAAAGACTCACCGAAGGATCGCTTTACGCCTTCTTTGAGGCCCATCAAATGGATGAAATGAAAAACCGGATGATTCGTCAGACCATGAATCCGTTTGAAACTATCAAATAAATTAACAGGCAAAAGCCTGTTAATTTTTACTTTTTTCTATTAGACTTTTAGATCCAACCCCGCAGCCGATGACTGACTTCATGGCCGTCTCGACGGTAACGTCAATGATTTCCACAGATTCTTTTGGTAAATGACAAATATTACCCGAGGTCGGATTGGGGCCGGTTGGAATAAAAACCGTATAACTACCATCCACATGTTCATCTGTCACAAAGGCTGTAAACCTGACTTGATCCCCATAAAGTTTGATGAGAGCAACTTTAGAAAAAGGAGTCTCTTTGCTGCCAATGAGTTGCACAATGGTATCCTTTACCAAGGTGTATCCCGGGAGTCTTTTTAGTAGATATTTATCCAGATTATCCTCAACGAATTTGCCCAGTCTGGTGCGCCCGATCAGCCCCACAAAAAAGCAGGCAAAGATTAAAATAATAATAACAATTATATTGGCAACATGATCGTGCAAATTTGAATTGGAAGCCAGAAAAAGTGTAAGCGGAGAGATAAACACCAGAATTTTTCTCATCAGCCACATAGTTACCATGCTAAAAATCGCAATAGGCATAATCACCGTGAGTCCACCAAAAATGGCTGTTAGAAAAAATACTTTTAATTTTTTCATCATCATTTATTCTCTTTTTAAAAAACGACTCAGAAGATTTTTAATTTTTGCCTTGGCCTTTTCATACCTCGGCATCAGGATTGAAGTTTTGAATGATTGGTATTTACTTTTAAAATCTCTCCACAAATTTTTTTGAACAGGTGCAGCTGACACCACGGGAAATTTTATCGGACTTTTTACTGGATTGGTCGCAATTTGGATATTTTTAGCAACCACCGTTCCCTTGCTATCCACCATAAAAACCCTTTTAGTCTCTAAGCCAGTCGAGGCTTCACTAACCGTCTCCGGACTCCCGGATGCAACCCCTGAGACGGCAGTGGTCACACTCTTTGGAGCAACGACAGTAGATTTCATCACCACCCCAGAAGGACTTAGTCTGGTTTGCCCCGAGGCAGGTTGACTCAATCTTCTAACCGTGATTTTTTCCCCTCCCAACAAAAGCACCTCTTTACCACTTTTATCCTCGACAAAATAATCCTGTTCCGGGTTAAATCCCTCTTTGGAAAGTTTTTCATAAATGGCACTATCACCGTATCCAAGCGTTTCCACTTCCTTGGCAATCTCTCCTTTTTTAAAACCAGTACTCGTGTCCAAAACAACCCTATTGTCTTCCTCAGGGGGCTTTTTCTTCACTATTTTAGGAATTTTTTTTGGTGGCGCATAATCAAAAACAGGCGGTTTGCCATCTTCCAAGCAAAATTCAATATTTTTATCAGTACAGGTGTCATATCCCCAACCCTGACAGGACAAGAATAAAATCATCAAACCAAAAGAAAACCAGATATAATAGTTTTTCATCAGTCTCCTCAAACAAGCTTAAATAATAAATATAATAATTGCCCAAACTATTTAATTCAACCTAAACTATATTTTTTTTAACATTTGTATCAAAAAAATTAAGCTAATATACAACTCTAAGCAAGTCATGTAGACTATAGACCTATTTAATTCAGACAGGAAGAATTTATGCGGTTTAACAAACAAAAAATTATCAAAGAAGCGGTGTCCATTTTTTTCATCTTTATCGGGGTTTTTGCCTTCAGATCCACTTTTTATGAACCCTACACTATTCCGTCAGGATCGATGATTCCTACCTTAAAAATAGGTGATTACATCCTGGTTGACAAATGGTCATATGGTTTCAAAATTCCTTTTAGTGAAGGTTTCCCGGGAATAGACCCCACCAAGGAATGGAACCCCATTTATATCACCCCCTTTAAAGCTCCAAGCCGGGGGGATGTGGTTGTTTTCAAATATCCCAAAGACAAAAGCATCAATTATATCAAAAGGGTCGTCGGACTGCCCGGGGATGAACTCGAAATAATTGACAACATCGTCTATATAAATGGCAAAAGTTACGACAATGTCAAAATCCCCGGCGAAAATATCATGAAGGACATGGATTTTAAATTCAAGCATTATGAATTTGATTTTTACCAATCAAAAACCGGAGAACACTCGCACGTCATCCAGCTCTCCAGAAGATCATTTCCTTCCAACCGGGCCAAGATTATCATTCCCCCTGACAAATATTTTATGATGGGAGACAACCGGGATTTTTCGGCGGATTCCAGATATTGGGGATTTGTATCCAAGGAAGAAATACTAGGGAAAGCGCTCTTTATCTGGTTTTCCATGGTTTCACCTTTCAGTGACAGCCCATTCCAGTTTAGATTTAGCCGCATTGGAACTAAAATCGATAATATATAACAAAAAAAAACCGGCTGCATTTATACAAATGCAGCCAATAAAATCTCAAACTAAAGTTTTAAATAACCCACATAAAAAACACCGATGGTTTTTCCTGCTGCATCTTTAATAGGCTCATATCCCGTCGTATACATTTTTCCAAGGATATTAGCTTCTCCATAGTAGGCTTCGCCTTTATTAATATTTACAATGGCTTTACCAACTGGATCCAAAACAGTTCCAATGGCCCTGTCACCGCTTGGGAGTTGTACATTAGTGGTAACCCGGACAAATTCGTTGCCAGATTTCACAAACAAAGTAGCCGTGCCACCCATCTCATCTTTAAGTGCATCAACAACTTTAGTATCTTCATTCATTTTAGTGGTTCCAAAATAAAGTACAGGTACTTTTTTACCGGCAACCGCAGCTTCTCCTTCAAGCTTGGGAGCACCAAGTTTGGTGCATCGGTCCTTTAAAGATGCCATAGATTTTTTAACTTTTTCACCAAAATCAGGGGCAGCCTGCAAAGTCTGGGCACTAACAAGTAAGAAAGCAAAACATAAAACTAATAATTTCATAAAACCTCCAATAGTTGAATGCATCAAGAATGCATTTAAAAAAAATTTTTAATTTTTATTTTTTTCCTAGAATAACCTGCTGCAAATCGACCAGATGAGTATTTATCAGATCAGAAACACTTTCCAATCTACGCGCAGACTCCATTACCGTATCGGCAATACCGACGTTCATCGTGATGGCCTTATCGAGCTCACTCATGGCCTTGCCGGTTTGCTTTATCCCTTCTTGTTGGTTGGATGAAGCTGAAGCTATTTGAGCAATCTTATCCACCACCTGATCAACACCTTCAAAAATTTCCTTAAAGATTCTCAAGGCCTTTTCAGAAGTTGATTGTCCTTGAGATACCGTTTTCTTGGTGGTCTCGACAATTGAAGCAACTTCTTTTTGACTATTTTCCAAAAGCTCCTTGATTTGAGTGGCTGCCTCACCACTCATCTGCGCCAATTTCCCCACTTCCTCGGCTACCACCGCAAATCCTTTACCATGCTGCCCGGCCCTGGCTGCCTCAATAGAAGCATTAAACGAGAGCAGTTGGGTTTTAAAAACAATATCATTGATCACTTTGGTCTTATTATCAATATCCTTGATAATCTCCTGCATCTCGACCAGTTTCACATTAGACTTGCTGATTCCATCCATAGAGTCTGCCAATTCATGCATGGCCTCATCTCCCACCGTGGTTTTCTCCCTGATCGTGGAAACCAACAGTTTTGATTGTTGCGAATAATCAGTAGTGTGATTAATCATAGATTCCATTTCGGTCATGGCCGCCACCGATTCCTGGGTCCCTGCCGCTTGTTGGCTGGATGAACTCGAAAGCTGGGTACTAACACTGGAAAGTGAGTGAGTCTCACTACTGAGTTTATCGGCACTGGCCTTTAACTCTTTTGATAATTTGATTACCGGCCGGGTGACTGCTGCTGGAAAAAAGATTGAAAAGGCCAGGGTCACCCCGACGCTGATCAGACTCATTATAACAATCAGAAATTTAGTTGCTGAGTCATCTTTTTCCTTCTTTATTTGACTTTCCAAGAAATTAATTTCAGCGACAGACATCATCTCACCTGTAACCTGATCCATCTCTCCAATCAACTGTCGACTGCTCATCAAAAGATCGATCATTTGTTTTTCTTTATCTATAAGTTCTTGATCAGTTGCCGAGTAACCAGCCGCCAGAAAATCGTCTCTTTCCTTGCATAATTTTATAAAGGTATCATGATTTTCTTTGGATCTATTCCAAAGTATTTTAAATTTTGCCCAAGCTTCCTTGCCTGCAGCAGAAACAATTTTTTCATCAACATCCTTGATAATCGCAACCACTCCGGTCCATACCGCCACCAAAACCTTATACTGGCTCACCCGTTCATCCCAATCCATTTTAGCATTGGAGAGAGTCCTTTCTGCAACTTTAAGGTTGGTTCTAAAGGTTTGAATTTTACTCAAAGCTAAAAGAAAAGGAAATTCTTCTTTGACAATTTGATTGGAGATAGAGGCACTATCAAATTTTCTATAAAGTATAATGTTTGAAGTAATCGCCAGTATCAATAATAAAACAAATGCCAGCATTAACTTTAAACCAAAGCTCAACCCAGTGAAAACTTCTAAAAATTTCTTCATATCGAATGGACTCCGCAAAATTTATTTCTAATATTATTGATAAATAATTGTACGTTATTTCTGTAACAGATATTAGTTTGATACTTTTCTAAAATAAGTCAAGCTCAGACTTTTGTGTGAATTCATGTTTATTTATCTATGAACCAAGTGGAATTTTGGTCAGCATATTTGATCAAATCACTTATTAATACTTAAATGAAGAACCACCCGTAAACTCCTTAAGAAGCGAAGTCCTGGGAATATCCGCCGACTCGATGGGTAAAAAGAAGGATAAAAATTTCAACAATCTTCTGGCCTCACCATAAAGAGGAGTGTTTCTTTCCACTCTCCGAAGCTCTCTTTCGGCAGGAAGTTTTAAAACTGCCAGTTCATAAAACAAGGCAGAGTTAAAAATAACATCGGCATTTTCCTGGAGCGGAAAAATATTCTTTTTCTCTCCAGAACGTACTGATCTCCATCGGTCCAGGGTTTCCGTGGCACTATAACCTCGAAAATAACTATCCCTTACAATCCGTCTAATCAACCGGGTATCTGAAGTGGGAATGCGGTCATGTCGATGCGTATTCAGCTGGGTGAGCGCCGAAATATATATTTTAAACTTATCCCCATCCTCAACTGCCTTGGTCAGTTCTGGATTGAGTCCATGAATACCCTCCACAATCATGATTTCATCTTCTTTCAATCGTAAATTCACACCTTGTTTTTTCTTGGTTCCGGTTTGAAAATCAAAACGGGGAACCTCGATCTCCTCGCCGGCAATCAATTTCTGTAAATGAACATTGAATAGCTCCACGTCAATCGCATTAAGTGCTTCAAAATCATAATTTCCTTCGGCATCCTTGGGCGTTAAATCCCGGTCCACAAAATAATTATCCAAATTAATGGCCACCGGTCTGAGTCTATTTACCCTGAGTTGAATTCCCAATCTTTTGGAAAAGGTGGTTTTTCCCGAGGAAGAAGGACCTGCGATCAGAATCATCTTGGGAACCTTAGCCTTTCTTGCAATAAAATCGGCAATCTCGGCGATTTTTTTCTCATGCAAGGCTTCCGCCACCTGGATCATCTCTTGAATTTCTCCGTTCATAATATAGCGATTAAGCTGCCCCACCGTTCTTACTTTTAAAATACGACTCCACTGATGATATTCCTTGTACGAATTAAACAACTTGGGTCGGTCCACAAATTCCGGAACAATGCTGTTTTCCTCAAAATCCGGAATAATAATGACCACACCCTGTTGATACTTTTGCAATCGGAAATTTTTCAAGTAACCGGTGGAAGGCAACTGGGGTAGATATAAATTTTCTTCCACCCCATCCAGTTCATAGAATTTATAAATAGTCGGGGTATAATAGCGATACAAATTAATCAGATCCTGGCGGTCAGTTTGTTCCAATATCTGCATGGAAATATCCCAATCCCTGGTCTTTCTTTCAATTGGAAGATTTCTTTTAACCATCTCTTTCATCAGATTTTCTATATCACTTACTTCATTTTCAGTTAATACCTCTCCTTCCACCTCCGCATAAACTCCCATATGCAACGAATGATTGATAAATATTTTACGGGAGGGGTATTTCTTTTCAAAGGCCACCCTAAAAAGAAAAAGAATGCTACTTTCGTAAATTCTTCTCCCTTGCGAAGTGGCCAATTCAATTATTTCCAAGGTTCCATCCACTTTAAATTTTTTATTCAATCTGGTTAAATATCCATTTACCACGGCTGCCACCGGGTCTTTAATTTTTAAATTATGCTGACTAATAAACTCAAGTGTATTGGTCAAGGGAGCGCATTTATAAACTTTATTTTTGTATTCAATATTGACCGGTTCCATTTCTTTCTTTCTTTTTTTAGGTTAATCTATAATCACAATTATAATGAATTAACAAAGTTCAATCAATCTTAAAGGTGGTCCCAGGGTGGATTTCAATTTTGATCTTTTTAAAGAATTAATGCACCATCGGGTGGTCAATATCCTGATTGTCTCCAGTCCCTATGACGCCTATATCATGCAAGAAGATGGTGGAATTCTAGATAATGTTTTTTATAGCTATCGAGGACTGTCCCTGACCACTCCCCCCACTTTTACCAAAGTAAGAACCGCTCAAGAGGCCTTAAAAAAAGTGGAGAAAAACAAATATGATTTAATCGTCATCAATTATCCCAAATACCTGGGAATGGATGCGCTAACCCTAGGAAGCAAGATTAAAGAAATTGTTGAGCAAACACCTGTTGTTTTACTGGCCCACGGGCACCGGGCATTACCTAAAAGATATACCAAAAAATTACCCGACAAAAGTATTGATAAAATATTTGTCTGGTCTGGTAACCGTAATCTGATGTGGGCGATTATTAAGTGGGTTGAAGACCGACTCAATGTGGATCGGGACATTCAAACTGCCAGGGTTCGGGTGCTTATATTAATTGAGGATTCTCCCTACTATTATTCCTCGATCCTGCCAATTCTCTATAAATCCATTGTCAGTCAAACCCAGGATATCATCGACGACTCTTTTAACGAAGAACATCAACTATGGAAGCTTCGGGCGCGCACCAAAGTTTTGCTGGCCAAAGATTATGAAGAAGGCATGGATCTTTATCAAAAGTACCGTCCTCATCTTATTGGAGTTTTCTCCGATGCCAGTTATTTCAAGGAAGATAAGTTGAATCCGGAAGCAGGCATTCATTTTTTAAAACACGTTAGGGAAGAAATGCCCCACTTGCCACTGCTGCTGCTTTCTAGTGAAAGCCAGAATAAAACCAAGGCCGATATCGCCAGTTTGCATTTTTTAGACAAAAACTCACCCTACTTGCATCATGAAATCAGAAACTTCATGAAGAATTATATGGGATTTGGTGATTTTGTTTTTAGAAACCCCAAGGGTGAGGAATTGGACCGGGCCCATAACCTTTATTCTCTTGAAAAAAAATTAGAAACCATTCCCGATATCTCATTACTCTATCATGTAAGTTTAAATCATTTTTCCAACTGGCTGATGGCCCGTACTGAAATTACCTTGGCATCCAAATTTTTAATTGCCAAGCACAGTGATTTTGAAAATTTGGAAAAGGTCAGACAATTTTTAATTTCATCACTCAAAAACCATCGCATTCGCATGCAAAAGACCAACATCGCTTTTTTCCGACCGGATGGCTTTACACCCGATTCCGATTTTTTAAGAATAGGCAACGGTTCCCTTGGTGGCAAGGCCCGTGGTCTCGCCTTTATATCCAAATACCTTTTTGACAATTTAAAATCCTTTGTTGAATTCAAGGATGTCAATATATCCATACCCAAAACCATTGTTATTTCCACTGAGGCTTTTGATGATTTTATCGACGTCAACCACTTGGAAGGCTATGCCTATTCCGATCACTCCGACGAGGATATTGCCCAAATTTTTAAAGATTCCAGTCTGCCAACTTCCCTGATCCATGCCCTCACCCAGTACCTAAAAGAAGTAAAAACTCCCATTGCGGTGAGGTCCTCCAGCCTTTTAGAGGATAGTAAGGATACCCCCTACGCCGGGTTTTATGCCACCTACATGCTTCCTAACAATCAGCCAGCACTAGATGACCGGCTGTACCAACTTTCTGATGCGATCAAATTGATCTACGCCTCCGTTTTTTATTGCGAGCCCAAGGCCTTTGCCAAAACCACCCAGAATAGAATTGAAGAAGAAAAGATGGCGATTATTATCCAGTCAGTGGTTGGCAAACAATATGGAGATTATTTTTATCCGGCAGTATCAGGCACGGCCCAGTCATATAACTTTTATCCCCTCAGTCCGATGCGGGCCTTGAATGGAATCGCTCAAATTTCCATTGGTCTTGGCAAAATTGTCGTTGAAGGCGGAGAAACCTTGCGCTTTTGCCCCGAATATCCCAATAATCTGCCCCAATTTTCTGACGTCAGCAGTATTTTAAAAAATTCCCAAAAAAGTTTTTATGCCCTGTCTATGAGTAACCAAAAATTTGATTTAAACACGGATGAAGCAGCCTACTTGGTAAAACGAAATATTGGTGATGCCGTCAATGAAAGACCTGTTCAATATTTTTCCAGCAGGTACGATCCATCCGATCATATGATCAGGGACGGGCACTATCCCCACCTTCCGCCGGTGATCACATTTGCCCGGGCACTTAAATACAATGAAATACCACTGGCAAAATTAATCAAGAAAATTCTGCAAATCTCCAGGCTGGGATTTGGTTGTGATGTGGAAATTGAATTTTCCTTCAATATTTCCGAAAGCGACGATGCCCCCCACGAATTCACCGTTTTGCAAGTGAGACCTCTGACCATCACCCAGGAAACCGGACCGGTTGATATTCACAAAGAAGATATCAAAAATTGTTTTTGCCATTCCACCAATGCCCTAGGACACGGAATGATCAATAACATTTCAGATATTATTTTTGTTAAACCGGAAACTTTTAACTCCAAATCCAGTATCGAAATGGTAAGCGATATTTCCAAAATTAATTCCCTCCTGGAAAAAGAAAAAAAACCTTACCTGTTAGTTGGCCCCGGCCGCTGGGGTTCCCGTGATCACTCCTTGGGTATCCCTGTTAAATGGAATGATATATCTGGTGCTCATGCCATTGTGGAAGCCAAAATCCCAAACCTCAATGCCGACCCTTCCCAAGGAACCCATTTTTTTCAAAATATCACCTCCCTGGGAGTTATTTATTTCACCATTTATGGCCATGAAGATTTTTTAAACTGGGATTGGTTTTTAAAACAAAATGTGGTGGAAGAAACTGAATACATCAAACATATAAGCTTGAAAAAACCCCTCTCGATCATCATTAACGGCAAGAAAAATCACGGAATCATCAAGGAATATATCGAAACTCCCATCAGCAGTTAATGATCCGATAGCTTAAGGACCAGCAAGCTACTGCCAAATAAACTCATCAGGCATGCCATTTACCAAAAAAAACATGAAGATATATCTCAAGATTTTTCTAAAATTGTCGTAAGTTGTGGAAAAGTGGCTGCCTGACTATGACAAAACTTCTCGATCAATGCAGTTATGAAAAGTATAAACTATTATGGATCAAGATCCATAATAGTTTGTACTTTTGTGGATTATGATCCATAATAGTTTTAAACCTATTTGAGAAAAAAATAATGATAAAACGATATCTTTTTGAATCAATAAAAAACGATTTAGGTAAAAAGCTGGTTTTTATTTCTGGCCCTCGCCAATCGGGAAAGACCACTCTTTCAAAAATGTTTGAAAACAAGTGTAATTATCTTAATTTTGACAATGATGACGATAGAAGAATCATACTTAAAAAAAGATGGGACCGATCAAGTGATCTGCTCATATTAGATGAACTTCATAAGATGAACAAATGGAAAGGTTGGTTAAAAGGAGTATACGATGTAGAGGGTATGCATCCACCAATTATTGTAACTGGTAGTTCTAAGCTTGATACTTATCGCAAAGTTGGTGATTCACTGGCTGGTCGTTTTTTTTCATATCGACTTCACCCACTCGACATAAAAGAAATAATGAAATATTTGCCAGAAATTTCCTCGAAAGATGCCCTTGAACGTTTATTTGCTACAGGCCCGTTTCCAGAACCATTTTTAAATGGAACACAAGAATATTATCGTCGTTGGAGAAAAGGTTATCAGGATATAATCATAAAACAAGATTTGATTACACTGGAAAACGTCCGTAATATTACCGGAATTGAAAACCTGCTACTCCTAATGAGAGAGCGAGTCGGGGCCACCTGTTCATATACCAATATTGCTCGTGATTTAGAGGTTGATCCTAAAACCGTAATGAAGTGGTTAGACATATTAGAGCGTCTATTCATTGTTTTTAAGGTTACTCCATACTCTAAAAAAATAAGAGATTCTCTTTTAAAGGCACCAAAATATTATTTTTACGATACCGCCATGGTGAGTGGGGACTCCGGGACCAAATTGGAAAATTTAGTTGCATGTGCTTTGCTAAAAGAGCTTCATTATCTTGAAGATACCAAGGGATTGGATATCAATTTACACTATATAAGAAACAAACGCGGAGAAGAGATAGATTTTTGCGTGCTCATTGATCGCATGCCTAAACTGTTATGTGAAGTAAAATGGAGCGATGACAATTTCGCTAAAGCATTTAATTCTTATGCAAAATATTTTCCAAACATTAAGAAAGTCCAATTAGTGGCCAATTTACCAAGAGAAATAACTCTTGATCGATTATCTGAAATTCGTAATGCCGCCACATGGTTAGGCGATTTTCAATTGATGTAGGCCCCCCAAAGCACCTATGAGACTTTTTGAATTGTTCAAATATCTAAGAGGTATCAGACAAAGAAACCAACTACCTGCCATTTTATCAATTCGAATTAACAATATCAAAAAATAGCAGGTAAATTGCCAAAGCACAAACCGGCAACAACTTCATGGCCACCATCCACTGCCAAATAAACTCATCCGGCATGCCATTTAACAAATGTGAACTGCCCATTAACCTGAAAAAACCGTAAGCACTAGGTAGTGCTGCCCATATCATCAAAATTAGAGCAAAGGGTTTTTGCATGGAAGAAATATATAATAATCCTGTCACAAAAAAAGGAATTAATACTGAGTAATGATATTCATAAACATAAACATCAAAAAAAATGTTGACCAGGCCAAGCAGGTAAAAAAGAGTGAACATGGATACCCGGCGAAAAAAAGCCAGCATCAACGTTGCTAACATCACCACTACTTTAAAATTAAAAAGCACTCCCTGGGAAACACCCCAACTTTGCAAAAGCGCATTCAAGGACATAATATCCGGCGGCCCAAAAATGGTTCTAGTGTTTAGGCGCATATTGATATTTTCGATATAATAACCAATATAATTGTGCCAAAAAAACGGCACCGTCGCCAAAACCACCAGCAATGCACACATTCCCACAATTTTCAAATGCCGCCGGATAAGTAGTAGCGGCAACCACAAAAGAGCCGTTGGCTTGATAAGCAAAGAAAGAGCATATGTGATATTAAATTTAAAAATATTCCCCTTAAACCATGCCAGTAAAGCAAACAACAGGCATAAATTCAGCAATTCTTGAAATTGGCCAATTCTAATTTCAAGCCCTAGAGCACTGTGGGCCGCAAAAAAAAACAATGCCCAGTGCCCGTAGGGATGATCACGATAATTTCTCCATAAATAAATCCCTCCCAGTAACCAAAGGATAGCCTTGAAAAGCACCCACCATTCAAAGGCCACTTCGGGAGAAAGGAAATGTAGTGGAACTCCTAGCACCATCACCAACAATGGATGGTAAACATTCCTATTACTTCGGATGATCCGGTCTCCCCAATAATCATCAATTTCCGGGGAAAAAGTTTGAGCACGAAACCACGAGGCAGCCGCCTTGGGAACCTGGTAAAAATCCAAACCCTTATAATTGTTATGGTAATAACCAGCTGGATAAATCCAGCTGTCCGTTTTGAAAATATAGGAGACATAAAAGGACAAATGGATCACCAAGGCCAAAGTAATTAATCCATTTTTTTTTAAATATTGGATAATCATCCGTCGTTAACCTTACAAAAATAAGATTATTATATAATAAAATCTCATTTCAAGCAGCTGTTTGCCTCTATAAATACAAACCAGTACTTTTTTGAAAATATTACTAAAAGTATTTGCAGATCGTCTTTAACTTGATATATCACCCCTAATTCACCAGTTTTTAGGAGCTCACCGTATGAAACTTGTACTGATTCTCACCCTTTTGGCCCTCTCCTTACACACCATTGCAAATGAACAACCCTCCGATAAAATAGCAAGTGACCCCTCCACTAAAACCACTCAAACCGAAGAACCATTAAACATAGCCGATGACAGCGAAGACCGCTCCTTAACCTACGAACCCATATCCATAGATGGCAAATACACCGAAAAAACCAGTCAGGCGGATCGTATGAAAAATCTTCGGGCCAAGCTTGAAAAACAAAATGAACTGCTGGTTAAAAGAAAAATTGAGTCCTTAAGACTAAGACAAGAAATGAAAATGACCAAAAAGCTGCAAAAGATTTTCAATCAACAAATGCAGGCTATCGAAAGCATAAATTAAATATATTTATTTTTAACTAATTTTTCTACACAATTTTACCTAGTTGTATGATATTTATACATTTTATTTAATCGAATATATTGATTTTATAGCGCTTTGCCTATATTTTGCATGGCACCATAATTGCACGAATCAAACTTAGACATACGTTTTTTTTATTCGATTGACCACAAGAGGAGGCCTTATGTTTAAGTTTAAGCACTATTTACTCAGTATCGCACTACTAAGTGCCATTGCAGTTCCCATCAAGACTTTTGCTGATGACTCAGTAGCAACAAGTTCTATCCTAGAACAACGACGAGTAGATGCACTAAAAAAACAACTGGCTGAAGCAAACCTAGAAAGAGGAAAAGAAATACGTAAAATGATAACTAATTTGCTTATTGCCGATCAGGAACGAAAAAAAATTGCTTATCTCGATGGAAAGGAACTTCGTGAGCTAGAAAAAAAGAAAGCAGAAAAAATAACTAAAGCTAAATATGAAGAAGAAGAATTACGTGATAGAAAGGAACTTGATTACAAATCCAATAAACCAACACCGACTGATCCAGGAACAACAAAACAATCCAATAAAACCACTTTTACTTCAAGCACAGTAAACCTTACAAATGCTGAAAAAGAATACTTAAAACGAGAACAAGAACATGAAGATTCACTGGCCTGGGCCGATGTTGACTATCAATTGGAAAAAATAGCAATTGAAAGAAAAAAAGATTATGAGGCACAACTGTCTTTCGGTAATCCAGATTATTTAATTGTAAAAAACAAATTAACTAAAGAAGCCATTGATCGGCTAGCTGAATTACATCGCAAAAGAGAAACTATCGAGGAGCAAATTATTAAAACGGCTATGAACAAATACAATAACGAAAATCTTGACGGGAAAGAGTTAGTGGCACAAGCAGAACTTATAGCCAAGGTGTTAGAAGTTGGCCCCAAACTAGCTGGCCAGGACTTTAAGGCAGCCAATTTTCCGAACGCCTTTCAAGAACGATTGGCTAAATTACATGAAAAAAAGGAAGCCATTGAAGAAGAAATTCAAATGGCCCTGACTAAATATAAAAAAGGAAATCTGGACGGCAAAGAGCTGCGAGCCGAGGCAGAAAAGGCTTACAAAGCTGAACAAGAAGAAAAAGCATTCTTGAGTGAAGTAGATGATCGTATGGAGGAACAGGCAGATGAAATTGCTAAAGCCGACGCCGACCAGGATTGCATCGGCGACTGCAAGGAAGAAAAGGTGGATAAAAGAATCAGCGCACTCGAAGGAAGCATCACCAGTTTAACTAAAAAATTCGATCGCTTTTTCACCAGAAAGAAAAAAGCAAAAGAAGAAAAAGAAAAAGAATCTGGAAATTATTTGGCAGGCATTGAAAAATTTATGGCACCCATACTTGAGAAGATCATGACCCCCATTTCCCAGGGCCTAGCTGCCATGATAGAAACTCAAAAGCAAATGTCCGTAACCCTGGCCGGTATCGCCAGCAACATGCAAAACAACAGTCAGATGAATAACGGACTATTCCAGGGACTGGTCCTCGGTGCCATGCTAAAGGGTGACTACAATCCCCAGGGAGCGACGTTTAATCCTTTCAATCCCTTTTCGCAACACTATAATGCAGAAGAAAGTTGGATGAATAAATATGTCGGTGGTAATAACTTTTTTAGAGGGAATAGACCAAATGTTGGCTTTAATTTTGGAACTGTCAATCAATGGGGTGGTAATGGAACCGTAAACCAATCCTAAAGAGCTTTATTCTAAGTCTCTTTAAATAGATAAATAATCAAAACAAAGAAGACTCCTGCGGGGGTCTTTTTTGTTAATAATTGACTAAAATGTAGCGGCAAATTTTTCCTAAACATTTTCATATCTATGACGAGGAGAGGGTAGGTAATATTTGCAGCATGAAGCAAGCAAATAAAAGCAGGGACCGCCTGGAAAACTTTAGAGGTTTACAATGAGTATGGAATTAATACCATCCAAGGTCAAAGACAAAACAATCATCAAAAAATGTCATATCTGCGGGGAAATTATCGAGTCGCTACATGAAGTGGAAAGATGTCCCCATTGTAAAAAACCATTCCTGCCATGCCAGTACTTTGGCAAGGTGCACGCCAAAAATACCAGTGAATTTAAGCAGTTGTTTTCACATGTATCAGAACTTCAAGAGGATCTACTGATCAAAGGCCTCTATACGATTTGGTAGAATTTCAAATTTTTACAATATTTTGTTCCATAAATCTTGATTGAACGCTATAGTCCTTTACTCAAGTATTTTATGGATCAAATAAATTTAAGCAACATTCATCCCATTATTTTACAAATTCTCAGCAAAAGGGGTTGGGGGCAATCGGAAATTAATGAGTTCTTTTCCTGGAATTTAAATGATCTCCCTGATTTGACCAACCTGCTCGATCTTCGAAACGCCGGTGAACTGATTGTAAAATGCGTAAACGAAAATAAAAACATTGCGGTTTTTGGTGACTATGACGTGGATGGAACCACTTCGTGTGCCCTGCTTTATCATTTTTTTAAACTTATCGGGGTTGAAATAAAAGTTTTTCAACCGGACCGGTTTATTGAAGGATACGGACTTCATCTTTCCTCCATTGACCAGGCCCTTTTCCACCACATTGATCTCCTCATCACCGTTGATTGCGGAATTAACAGTCATGAGGCAGCATTATACGCCAAAGAAAAAGGAATGAACTTGATTATCACTGACCATCACAAGGATGATCCGGACCAGGATCTCCCTTGTGCGCTGGTGATCAATCCCAACCGCAGAGATGAACCCGCTGATTCCCCGCTTAAATGCCTGGCCGGAGTGGGGGTGGCTTTTGCCCTTGCTTTGCAAGTCAAAAGATTACTGGAAGAAAAAAACACCCCATGTCCCTCCATCTATAGTCTGTTGGAGCTGGTAGCAATTGGTACCATCAGTGACCTGGCTCCTCTGAAAAATACCAATCTATTGCTGGTGCGCCATGGGCTCAAGCAAATCACCAAAAGCAGTTTCTTGGGGCTAAAAAAATTCCTTGATCGGGAACATTTTCACATGGATTTTTTACCAAGCGAACACATCGCCTTTAATATTGGTCCACTGATTAATTCCAAAGGAAGGCTTGATCATCCCCGAAAGGCCCTGGAGCTACTGACCAGCAACGATTCAGAGGTGGTTTTTTTAAACTACAATCACTTGGAAAATTGTAACAATGAAAGAAAACGTCTGCAAAACGATATTTTTGAAGAGGCCAAGGAACTCCTCAAGAAAAAAATGAGCAGTGATGATAATCTTATCAGCATCTGCTACGCCCCTCATTGGCATGAGGGGGTAATCGGTATAGTTGCCTCCAAACTAGTCGAGGAATTCTCCCATCCCGCCATCATTTTTACAGATGCCAGCGAACCAGGCCTGGTGAAAGCTTCTGCCCGCACGGCCGGGACACTAAACATTTATGAATGCTTGAAAGAATGTTCTGATTTATTTATTAAATTTGGCGGTCATGCCTCGGCAGCCGGCCTGACCATGGATAAAAACAATTTGCCCCTTTTTGAGCAAAGAATAAGATCCATTATCTCCCGGATCCCTTTTGCAGAAAGAGTTCATACCCTTGAACACGATCTTGAAATAAAATTTAAAGACATTTCACCGGGTCTTTTGAAACAGCTGGAATATCTTGAACCGTTTGGAAACGCCAACCCCAAACCATTATTTCGATCCTCTGACGTCAAAATACTCTCCTTTGAAATCTTAAAGGAAAAACATGTGCGCTTTGAGCTGGGGTGCTTGAACGATCCTTCCATAAAACTTAGAGGAATCAGTTTCAACTATATCGGCTCTTGGAACAATCCTCATCCCGAAAAACTCTACCTCGAACAGCAAAAAAATCACACCCCTTTATGGGTGTTTTATAATCTAGGTATAAATAGATGGAATGGAAATCAATATATCCAGCTTCAAATCAAAAAAATCAAATGGGGGTTTTAACTGACTTGAGTCTCGTAAAGATCCTTCATGGATTTTTCGCCATAAGCTTTATTCAGACCCTCTTGATAACTCAACCAGAACCATGCAGAGGCCTTGTTATCCGGTAGTTTGGATAAATCCTCTATATTTTTCCTCTCTTCTATGATGGATATAAAATTCACCAATTTCAAATTTTCTGGGAAAAAATTAAGCACCACCAATTCCATCTCGTCGTCATAAAGAATTCTTACCAGCTTAACTTTCTTTAAATGCAGCAATATATTTTTTGCCCGTTTAGGAGTGATCATACAATGCTCGCAAATCTCTTGCACCGTAAGCCCCACACTGTTGTAATCACAAACATCTTTCGTATTATAAAATCTTTTAATAAGTTCCAACAAGCAAATAAGGGCGATTTCCCTGGTAGAACGACCCTCACTTATTAATAATAAGTTTTTATTTTTTTGATTGAACACTTTTCTAAACTGGATGTAATAACCAATGATCCCGCTCATTGCATAAATAGCACCATTGACACAAAACCAAATTCCAAAAAGTACAAAGCCGATAACCAAGGATTTTGTAGCGGCAAATTCCATATTATTTTTCAAAAAGAAAATGAAAATATACTTAAATATTTCAAAAGTAATCCCCGCCACCAGACCAGCTTTTATCGATGATTCCCAGTCAAAAATATGCTTGCTGAGTATCTTATATGTAATGGTATAGGAGAAAATGGAAAGAAAAAGAATGCCGACTCCAATTAACAACTCAAAAATAAAAAAATCACCGTAATCCATGGGGACAATCGAACTGAAAATTGAATAGGCCCAGGAACCGTAGTATGGAATAGGGACCAAGGCCAGGAGAGTCCAATACAAGGCAGCTCGCTTTATAGAACTTCTCTCTTGGAGAAATCCCAGCAACTTATCCAGATAATTTTCCATCAGGTATAAAACATATCCGATCATCATCAAAGCTACTGGAAAGAAAAATAATAACAATCCAAAAGTATTGGGTTCGCCAAAACTTTTATCAATTTTTTGTAACATCAAATAACTCTGGGGGAATAGATCCACCAGATACGGGGTAACCCCCCCCCCATATTGCACCAGAGATAAAATAACCAGCACAATAACCACGAACAAGCCCATGAAGGCCATACCAAACAGCAAGGAGGTACGAATCCATTTTTTCACGTCGACAATCTTGTACGCTTGAATCAATTGATTATAAAAATCTTTTGTTATTTTCTTCATCATCATCATTTTTTAATTTAACCTTGAAAATTCTTTTCATATATCATGATATAACCCTGACCATTATTAACAACTGGGTTAGTTTTACCGGGGAATTGACTATTCACCCCCCTGATAATCCTTGCTCTTTAGTGACAGATAAGTAACCCAGAACAAAAATGCGTAGGAAAATAAAAAATGTCCTCCCTCATATAAATTAAACATCAAAGCATTTTGATCCATTAATAGATTTTTGGATAATCCACTGATGGTGTCCACTCTGGGAAGCAGCCAATGAACCAGCAGGCCAATCACCGAAAACGGACCTAGCTCACTCCACGCAAATTCCTTGGCAAAATGAGCATTGGATATATTCATAATCGTAAAAAGTACAATGCTTGATACAAATGCTATGACTTTTGAAAAATGAATAGAAAGAAGAGCTGCCAACGTGATACATACCAATATTTTGAGACTAAAGACCCCAAACGACAAAAATATTTTATAACTTAGTGCCAGCTGATCGCCAGAAAATGCAAATACCAACAAAGCTAAAACCAAGGTCACAATATAATAAAAATTAACTATCAACCAAGTCCCAAGCAAGCGATTAGCGAGATAAAAAGCTGGTCTGACCGGAAATGCCACGATTTGCTGAGAGACCCCGCAATCCATATCACTTTTAATGGTACTGACCCCCAATATAAAGCCCAGCATGCCCCCCCAGGCAGAAATGATTTCGTACAAAAAAGACATTTTAGTATGACTCCACTCAAATCCTTGTCCCACGGAGGGATTGCTCACAAAAAAAACCGAGATTTGATTGATCAATATGATTAAAAAAAGCGATAACACAAATAAAAATAATAAAGTTTTATTTCGAATTTCTTTTTGAAAAGTGTTGATCAACAACGCTTTCATGATTACATTATTCATGCTGGCACCCCTTTTATGATCGTGTAAAAAGAATCCTCCAGGCTGCTACCATTCATAAACGCCTCCACATCCCCACTATATAAAATCTGTCCTTTGTTGATGATGGCAATTTCTCTGGCGATTTTTTCAACTTCACCCAGGATGTGAGAATTGATAAATACGGTTTTATGGTGGGATGCCAGATCCTGAAAAATATTTTTTATAATTTTAATGCCAATCGGATCAAGCCCATAGAAAGGTTCATCAAAAATATAAAGCTCGGCTCTGGCCAGTAATATGGAAGCAATCCCCACCCGTTGCAATTCACCTTTGGAAATTTGGGAAATCCTTCTATTTTTTAAAGCCATGATTTCGACCTTCTCCAAAGCCTGATCGATTTGCTGGTTTAAATCCTGGAAAGACACTCCATACATCTTCCCATAAAACTTCAAAACACCTTCCACCGTAAAATAAGGAAAAAAATTAAACTTCTCGGGAAAGTAAGCCAACTTTGTATGCGACTCATGATTTTTACTTATCTGGCCAAAAATCTCCACCTCCCCTTCTTTAAATCTGGTAATTCCCAAAATTGATTTTAAGAGAGTTGTTTTACCGGCACCGTTTGGGCCTAGCAAGGCAAAAATCACTCCGGTTGGCACCGTTAAATTGACATTATTCAAGATCAGACGATTTCCATAAAACTTTTTAAGATTTTTGATATTAATAGCATTCATTTTTAAAACTCGAAGTTAACCAGCGTTTTTATTATTTTTCGATACTGACTTTTGGGAAAATCAATATTTAATTCATCCATAATTTCTGCATTAGTTATATTTCCATAATACTCCAATAAATAATTAGCATAAGCTTCGGCAATCAGAAAAACTACTGTAAGCGGCTCCAGATTATTGCTGAATGTTTTAGCAAATCCCCGCCCCCCCATGGTTCCATGATGTCTGAGTATGATGGTATCCGCCCCAATGGGCAACCGCGGATAATCTCTCACCAGCTCTGCCGCTTTCTTGGCGTGATAGACAATCGTCTGCTCGTCAAACTGATTTAAATTGGCTGCAATGACTTCCTCATTGTTTTTGATCATGGCATACTTATCACACTGCAAAGTTATGTCATGAAAATAGGCCACAAATGACAGCTTCTCCTGCTGTTCCGTAGATCCCCATTCCATATTGGAAACAATATGAAAGGCCACATAAGTGGTCAGCTGGGTTCTTCTGAATCTAAAGCTGGTGGGATTGTTTAAAAGCAGTTTTAACAAATCCCCCAGTTTGGGATAGGTATAGACAATTTCCTCCATTTTTTTCATGCTCGCTTTGGCGAGCTTGACAGTCTCGTCAGAAATTCCCCGAGTGAGTAAAAGACCTGAAACAATGTCATTACAGTCTTCCAGCAAGGCAATTTTCTCAGCATCATCGGACAGCTCACTTTGTAATTTAGAAATAATCCGATCAGTGACCTCGTTGACAAAATAGAGTCGATCGTTAAATTTCACATAAAAAAAACTGACCCCTTTTTCATAATACTTTTTAATATCCCCTTTGATATACATATCGCCTTTTCTAAAGCGCATCACATAATGGTCAGGATTGTTCTCTTTTTTTATCCTGATGTAGGTATGTACGAAAATCTCATCAATAAAATAATAATATTTGATTGGAATGGGAAAAAATTCTGGAGTTGATTCATTTTCCAAAACTGGAGCGATTTGTAATATTTGGGCCATCTCGCTGACAATTTCCTCCACCGGGCGATCCGGATCCAATTTTCGAATAACTTTTTCACCAACACTATCTTTTTCCATGGATACCAATGGAATTTCCATTTGATAGGTTTGCAAATGCTTATAAATCTCAACTGCGGTATGTTTTTCATTGACCATACTGGCCACGATGATTAAATCAACCACCTCAGATCCGCCTTTTAAATACTCTAAAACATCTTCAATCTTTGACTTGAACACAACTTCAATCTTTAAAATAACATCCAGATTTAATGCAATTGCATTATTAAACTGGCTATTTTTTCCAACAAAAAGGACTTTCTTCACAACCTACCTACAATAATAATAAAAGGCTTAAGGCCATCACTCCCATTCCACCAATCAATCCATAAATGGCAAGATGGTGCTCCCCGTATTCCTCTGCAGCAGGCAATAATTCATCCAAGGAAATAAAAACCATGATTCCTGCCACTATCGCAAACATTATACCTAAAATCATATCATTCATAAAAGGAAGTAATATCAAATAACCGATAATTGCGCCGATTGGCTCCGCCAGTCCGGATAAAAAAGACCAGATAAAGGCCTTTTTCTTACTTCCGGTGGCATAATAAATCGGCACGGATACAGATATACCTTCTGGAATATTGTGAATGGCTATGGCAATCGCAATGGTTACACCCAATTGGGGATTGTTTACTGCAGTCAAAAACGTTGCCAATCCCTCTGGGAAATTATGTATTCCAATGGCCAGTGCCATAAGTAAACCTGTACGTTTTAGTTTACTATAACGCTCAAGTAAATTTTTTTCATTCATCTGTTCGGCACCTCTCATTTCATGAGGATTGTCAATATCAGGAATGAGTTTATCAATTATACCAATAACAAAAATTCCCCCGAAGAAAGCAAGCGTAGTGATCCAGGTGGCAATCCCGTTGGGATAGAGGTGTTCAATACTTTTTAAGGCCACCGGAAATAATTCAACAAATGAAACATAAATCATCACTCCCGCTGAAAAGCCCAGGGAGACGGAAAGAAATTTGGGATTAGTTTTCTTGCTATTAAAAGCAATCAAGCTACCAACCCCAGTGGAAAGTCCCGCAAATAAAGTCAACAAGAAAGCCGGTATAAGATTTTCCGTAGGAAACATACTCATTCTCCCTCAAACAAAAAGGGCCACATTTTAATGGCCCTTTTATTATATAAAGTTTTTTTAACTTGTTATGCTTTTTTTTGACGTCTTATGCAAGCCACGACGATGGCAGCAATAATGCATAAAATCCCACAAATAGTGAAAGCCAGCGGAAAATTGCCCAGATCACCCAGTTTTCCACCAATCATTGGACCAAAGATTCCGCCCACTCCATAAGCTAGAAAAACCCATGGATAAAGTTGGGCGATATTTTTCGATCCAAATGCTCCCGCTGTAATCGTCGGGAAGAGAGAAAAATTTCCACCAAAATTGAAACCGATGATGGCGGCACCTAGATATAAAAGAACTTTTGTTCCGGCCATGAAGGGAAATAAAATAACAATAATCCCTTGAGTTAACATCATTAAAAACACTGACCACTTACCACCAATATAGTCGGCGATCATTCCCCAGGCAATTCTTCCCAATCCGTTGAAGATAGAAAAATAAACCGCGATAGCAGTGCCAGCGATGACCGAGGCTTCTGCCATATCATAACCGTTAGCCTGTAAGGCTTGCATTGGAAAAAGTTTCATCAGTCCTATACTCATAAGCCCGGCACCAGAACCGGCCACAAAGGCAAAAAAGATCATATAGAATTGCGGAGTCGCCAACATTTCTTTGGCCACATAATCTTTTAAAGCCACCGCTTTTTTATTACCAGTTGCAACACTTACGCCTGTCCAGCCAGCAGGTACCCAACCTTCGGGAGGAAAAACCATCCAGATACCTCCAATAACAACTACGATTAAAAAGATTATTCCGTAGATAACAAAAGTAGTTGGTAAACCAAAATTAGCAATCAGGTTTCCCCAATCAGCTGCCAATTTCACCCATAAAAGAGCACCAAATCCAAATCCTGCTACCGCCAGCCCCGTTATCAAACCTTTTTTATCTGGAAACCAGCGCATACCCACGGCGATAGGAACAACGTAAGTAATACCGATACCGGCTCCACCAACCACGCCGATAAACAGAAACATTAGCCAAAAATTGGAAGGATCCACCAATCCTCCTAGAATATATCCAAGACCAACCACCACGCCACCTACCATGGCAAGCAATCTTGGTCCAAATTTAGGCATCACTTTACCGGCCATAACCATGACGATAGCAAATACTGCCAAGCTGGCAGCAAACACACCTTGAGTTTGGCCAACTGACCAGCCATAATCATTTTTCAAAGACGGCGTAAAGACCGACCATGCATACAATGCGCCAAGGCAAAACTGTATCATGATGGCACCCAGCACCACCAACCATCTGTTCATTACTTGCTTATCACTCATTTTAAGTCTCTCCTATATTAAGTGTGTAATTATTATCCAAGAAGTTTGATCAAATAATCTTAACAGTATCAAGTATATATGGAAAGTTAATTGTCAGTTTTTTTAAAAAAATATTATGCCCGGTGTAACTTTGAATTTACACTTTTAATTTTGTCATCCATCGTTTGAGATCGATCAGTTCTGGTCCCTACTTTTATAATGGAAGCAATTCTTGGAACTCCTGTCTGATGAATGAGTTCATGACATTCTTTTATAGCGCCCATCACATCATCCCACTCCCCTTCCAGATTGGTTCCATTGGCGTGAAGTGTGCTGGTTATCTTTCTCTTCTCAAAAATCTCGTGGCATCGGGCCACATATGGGGAAAGGCTGACACCCACTCCCAGTGGAATAATGGTGAAATCAATTAACACTTTCAATTTTTTTCTCCCGGTTTAGAGTTATCAGCGCATGTTTTTGCGCTCTACTCATTTTTTTAATGACTGCCTCTCTTATCTGGGCCATTGAACGATTTTTTGCATACTCCACATATACTATGCTTTTAGGTAGCGAAGTGTTAAAAAATTTAGCGCCCTTAGAGGAATTTAAATGTTCAGAAAATCTTCTGGCCATATCTATCGTAATACCTGTGTAATACTTGCCACTTTGGGTTTCGATAATATAAATGGTCCACTTTGTTTTTTTCTTAATCATTAACAATAACTTTTGCGTTGATAAGCATAGACATGATATAAAATAAAACCTATTTCTAAAAGGAGAATATCGTGAAAGTTAATTTAAAAGAACTGGTCCGCACCATTCCGGATTATCCCAAAAAAGGCATCATGTTTCGGGATATCACCACCCTGCTTAAACATCCAGAAGGTTTTAAAGAAACCATTAATCAGCTCGTCCAACACGCTGAAAAAATAAATTTTGATAAGATTGTAGGTCTAGAAGCACGCGGTTTCATCATTGGTGCTGCCATGGCGTATGCGATGAACAAGGGATTTATTCCCGTTAGAAAAAAAGGCAAACTTCCTGGCGAGGTAAAAAGAAAAGAATATGCTCTTGAATACGGGACAGACACCATCGAGATGCACACCGACAGTATTAAAAAAGGCGAAAAAGTTTTAGTCATAGATGATCTGTTGGCAACTGGTGGAACTGCACTTGGCGCCATTTCCCTGATTGAGGAATTGGGCGGAACAGTTCCAGAAGTCATGGTGGTGATTGATCTTCCCGATTTACATGGAAAAGCCAAGCTTGAAAAAAAAGGTATCAAAGTTTTTAAACTTATTAATTTCGAAGGCGAATAAAAAATATGAAAAAATTTTCCAACTTAAGACGGGTCGAAGGTAAAAGCAAAGTTACCGGAACGGCTCTATTTATTGATGATCTTAATTTTCCCGACATGCTTCACGGGATAACCGTCAGGTCTCCAGTGGCCCGAGGCATTTTGAAAAAAATACATTTTGATCCCAGCATTAACTGGAATGATTTTGTGATCGTAACTGCAAAAGATATTCCCGGCCAAAATATTATCCACCTGATCAAGGAAGATTGGCCTTTTTTAGTTGGTGAAAGAATCAATCACAAGGGGGAAGCCATCGTCTTGCTAGCTCACCACGATCAGCAAAAATTAAGCGAAGCTTCCACCAAAATCAGCTTTGAGATAGAAACACTCCCCGCCATCTTTACCATCGATGATTCGATCAATAAAAAAGAAATCATCTGGGGGGATGATAACTGTTTTAAAAAGTACTATATCAATAAGGGGGATATAGATTTAGCATTCAAGGATGCCTTTCATGTTTTTGAACAGACCTATCGAACTCTTCATCAAGAACAGCTTTATATTGAACCCCAAGGGGCCATCGCTGCTTACAACGAATTAGAGGGCATCACGGTCTGGGGCAGTTTGCAATGCCCTTATTATGTCCATGGAGCCTTAACCAATTTATTTAATTTTTCAAACGAAAAAGTACGCATTATCCAATCTGAAACTGGTGGAGCCTTTGGTGGCAAAGAGGATTATCCCTCCATGATTGCCGGACATGCCGCTCTCTTAGCTTATAAGGCAAAAAAACCGGTCAAATTGATTTACAAAAGGGCCGAAGATTTACAAGTTACCACCAAAAGACATCCTTCTCAAACGACGATTAAAACAGCTGTTGATGAAGGGGGAAAATTACTGGCGATGGATATTGCATTTTTACTCGATGGAGGAGCCTATGCCACCCTGTCCGAAGTGGTTTTATCCCGTGGAACTCTCCATGCAGCCGGCCCCTATTTTTGCGAAAACATAAGAATAAAATCAAAGGTCATGGCCACCAACAGTCCCCCCAACGGGGCATTCCGAGGCTTCGGCGCCCCTCAGAGTATTTTTGCCATGGAAAGACACCTCGATAACGTGGCCAGATCAATTGGCATCACTCCGGAAAAAATAAGAACAATTAATTTTATCAAGCGTGGACAAACCACGGCCACCAACCAGGTATTGGATGAAAAACTGGATTTTGACAGTCTGCTTTCCACCACTTTATCCAAACTAAAAAAAGACACCAAAAAATCCAAGCACAAGCACATAAAATCAGGAATAGGAATTGCCACCTTTATGCACGGAGCAGGCTTTACAGGTTCAGGAGAAAAATATCTAGCTTCCGTCGCTGGTATCGAGGCCATGGATGATGGCAAAATAAAAATACTATGCGCCAGTACCGAAATGGGACAAGGAAGAAACACTATCTTCGCTCAAGTAGTAAGTGAAACGCTGGGAATTGATCCCCACCATATTTTAACTCCCGCTCCTGATACCTTGGAAGCTCCCAATTCAGGGCCTACAGTGGCTTCCCGAACGTCCATGATTGTAGGAAAATTACTTGAACATGCAGCCAATGGACTAAGAAACACTTTATTGGCTGCCGGACTTATCCCTGAAAAATATACTGAAGCAAAATTTATCCAGGCCCTAAAAATTTATAAGAAAAAGTATGGCACCTTAAAAAGTTTTCACCAATATAAACAACCAGAACATATAAAGTGGGACGATCAAACTTACCAAGGTGACGCCTATCCCACTTTTGCGTGGGCCTGTTATGGTGCACAGGTTAGCGTCAATACCTTAACCTATGAAATAAAAGTGGATAACTTTGTGGCCACTCAGGAAGTCGGCAGGGTGCTTAATAGAAAACTGGCTGAAGGGCAAATTGAAGGCGGAATTGCCCAAGGAATTGGCTTTGCCATTTTTGAGAAGGCCATTTTTAAGGACGGTGTTATGATTAATAACAGTTTCACCAACTACATCATGCCTACTGCCCTTGATCTGCCCCGCATCCATGTTTATTTTAAAGAATGGAATAAGGATTATGGGCCAGGAGGCGCCAAAGGGATTGGCGAACTTCCATTAGATGGCTCCGGACCAGCAGTTATTAACGCCGTGGCGGATGCCTTGAACATCTGTCCTGACACCATCCCTTATCTTCCAGAAGATCTTATGAATGATATGGAGTTTTTAAAATGAATACACAAAAAATAAAAATTCAATTCACACTTAACAATCAAGAGACGATTATCACCACCTACCCGATGAAGCGGCTCATTGATGTTTTAAGAGATGATTTGCATCTGACCGGAACCAAGGAAGGATGCGGCGAAGGTGAATGTGGTGCTTGTGCAGTATTTATTAACGGGGAACTAGTTAACTCGTGCCTGGTGCCGATTATTCAGGTTGACGGAACTATCGTTTCCACTATTGAAAATTTTGCATCTGACTTTGAACTTGATCGTATTCAAGAATCGTTTATTAACAACAATGGTGCCCAGTGTGGCATTTGTACTCCCGGCATGATTCTCGCCTCAAGTGCACTTCTTATGAAAAATGCCAACCCCAACGAACAGGAAATCCGCACCAATCTGGCCGGAAATCTTTGCCGCTGCACCGGTTACAATAAAATTTTGGATTCCGTCAAAGAAGCATCCAAGTTAATAAGGAAAAAATAATGCATATTTCATCCATAAATGTTTACGATGCCAAAAATATTCATGATGTTTTAAACCTGCTGGATAAAGAACCTGGCCGATGGTCCATCCTGGCTGGAGGTACTGATATTATGGTCCAACTTGATCTGGGAACCTGGCAGGCACCAAATCTTATCAATATCTGGGGAATTTCTGATTTATCAGGTATTCGTATAAATAAAAATGAAATTGAAATTGGTGCCCTCTCAACGTTTAGTGAAATCATTAATCACCCGATTATAAAAAAAGAATTTCCCATGCTGATTGAAGCGGCCATGCTAACCGGATCTATTGCAATTCAAAACCGAGGAACCATTGGTGGCAATATCATGAATGCTTCTCCTGCCGCCGACACTCCGCCAGCACTCCTTGCCTATGGCGCTGAAATTGAACTCACCAGTAAAAATGAAGTTCGACGATTATTTTATAAGGATTTCCACATTAATTATAAATTAATGAGAATAAACCAAGACGAAATCTTAACTAAAATCATCCTCCCAAGAACAAGCAACAAGACCATCGATTTTTACCAGAAAGTGGGAACCAGGGCCGCTCACTCCATATCCAAAGCTTGCATCGCCGTCAGACTTACCATGGATAAAAAAACCATTACCGATATAAAAATTGGTCTGGGAGCCGTGGCCCCCATGCCCATTCGGGTTTATATGACCGAAGATTTATTAAAAGGAAATAAATTATCCATGGATTTAATTGATCAGGCTATTTTACAAATTGCCAGCGAAATTCATCCGATTGACGATATCCGAAGCAATAAAGCCTATCGGCTAAGAGTTGCCATCAATCTCCTTAGAAACTTTCTTAAAGGATTACTCTGATGAATGATTGGATACAAAAATTACATGAACTAAAGCAGGCCAATAAAATTTTCTGCCTGGCAACCATTGTAAACACCATTGGTTCCAGTCCCAGAAAAGGCGGAACCAGAATCATCGTGGAAAGTGAAAAAAAATTTTATGGCACCATCGGTGGCGGGAATCTGGAACATTTGGTAATTTCCCAGGCAATTAAAATGCTTGGTAAAAATGAATCCTCCATACAAAACTTCCCCCTCGACGAAGAAGCTGGTCAAGTCTGCGGCGGATCTGTTGACGTACACTTTGAATCCTTTGGAATCGGTCCGAAACTTTATATTTTTGGAGCAGGACATGTCTGCCAGGCGGTTTGTGACATTTTAAAAAACACTCTGTTTGATATCCACGTCATCGATGAACGCAGTGAATGGCTGGATAAACTTACTCACTCAACAGCCCATAAAATCCATTGGAAGGAATTCATCAAACAAAACGCATGGAGCAAGGATTTATCATTTGCCGTAGTGATGACTCCCAATCATGAGTTTGATCAAGACATTGCCTTCTTACTCGCCCCAAAGCCACTAAAATACCTTGGTGTGATTGGTAGCAAAAACAAATGGACTCATTTCAAAAAGCAGCTGACCCGTTCAGGTCTTAAAGAAAAAGATATAAAAAAAATCAAATCACCTATTGGATTAGTCAAAGCGGGAAATGAACCCTATGAAATAGCTATTTCACTGGGAGCCGAACTTTTAGACTACTACTACAATCATGAATAAGCCCATACCACTTCCCCCACTCCTCATCCTCTGCGCAGGTTCTTCGACTCGCATGGGGCAACCCAAGGGCCTGGTTAAAATTTTTGCTGAAACACTGCTTGAATATCAAATCAAAAACTATACATCCGTTGGCCTGGAAAAAATTATCGTGGTACTCGGTGCGCACATAAACCAATATATAGCACAATTACCCTGGATCGGTAGGGCCATGAAAAGCTGGCTTAATTATGAATCCAATTCAGTCAAAGTAATCGAGAACATCCACCATGAACTTGGACAATTCTCTTCGCTACAAGCTGGACTTAACGAATTTTTGAAATTGAGGGAAAACTTCATCTTTATTCTTCCCATCGACGTTCCCCTACCTGATGAAAGCGTGCTTTACCGCATTCTATCTGTTTTCAACAAAGATCTTTGGGTTACCACACCCGAACTTTTCGGACGAGGCGGACATCCCGTGCTCATTAACAGAGATTTTGCCAGTCATCTGGTCTCCTTAGACCCACAACATACAGATTCAAGGCTGGATAAACAAATCGAGCTTCTTGACTCATCGAAAAAGACCAGAATCGGCGTAACTGATCCCGGAATCCATCTCAATATCAACAACGAGGAACATTTACAGCGCTTTTTAGATAATCTTAAAAGCTAACGTGGACAAATTTTCAAAATTTAGATACATTAGATCAACCAACGAATCAAACCTAGTCGGGCAGTAGCGCAGCTTGGTAGCGCACTTGCATGGGGTGCAAGGGGTCGCTGGTTCAACTCCAGTCTGCCCGACCATTTTTATGTAGAATTCTTAAAGTTTCTTAAAAACAAAAGCCTTATTAAGTTTCTAATTTAATGAGGCTTTTGTTTTTTAAACACATCGAAAAA
>MEQB01000042.1 GCA_001770015.1 Bdellovibrionales bacterium RIFOXYC1_FULL_37_79 | reverse complement strand
TATATAAAATCCATGAGATATCAAGGATACTCGGCTCTTCAAGCAATTGGGCTTGCGATGTCAGGAAAATTTGCAAATAATGGGTGAGCAGTTACTATAATAATTAAACTAAAAATAAATTATGAATACTTATTCAAAGTGTAGTTTTTTCTAAAGAATCAAACTTCAAGCAATAAAAAATTCTCTATGAGAATTGACAATTTTCAATCAAGAGCTTTTCAGGGTGTTTTGTTGCAATTGTATATTTAGGCCATAGTATCCAAAATTTCTTCTTACTATAGTACAAATGGCTACAGCATTTGAACATAAGTACTTGTAAATTGAATTTGAACTTATTCAAGCATAAGTTGATTTTAAATTTGAGAGTTATTAAAAACGAAATTCTTCATTAATCCAATTTCGACAACAGATATCGTGAAGCAATTCGAAATAAATATGTAAATAACGACACATTAAATTTTTTTTGTTTTATATATTCTAATTTTCGTTTATATCAATGTCTGGAACAAATGAAAGGAGAAAAAGTTATGAGAAAATTGTTATTAGTAACCATGATAGGACTAATTACATCTTCGTTGGCATGGGGAGAAAGTGTTGTTCACTGCAAGCTATATCCAAATGGACAAAGTGATTCACTGATGGGTACATTGTCAATAAGTACTGATATTGACGATATTAATTTAAAACCCCAAACATGTTTTGATGATAAAAAGATATGTCTAGTTGCCTTTAATGAGAATAATAAAACAACGATTGTTCTAGAAGCAACTGATCAAAATAATTTAAACCTCCGTTCTATATTATCAATTGAGCATATTGGTCTAGAAACTGTAGATCCAAATATGGAATATTATTTGTCAATCAAGTTTTCAACAGAAAATAAAATTATTGAAGCAATTTGTAATATTCAAAATAATTAAATAAACACACACATTAATATTAAAAGCAAAAGAATATTGAGCACCTTCGGGTGCTCTTTTTGTATAAAATAATTCCACTGCGTAAACCAAAACATTCATATGTTCGAAGTGACATTTAAAAAAACGAATTTTGTCGCGGTATTTTCGGACCGGTTGTTCTAGCAGATGTTAGAACACTTGGATATTCCATAAACACTTGCATGAAAAGATAAATTAATACGTTAGAAACCTTGACCAGATTAAGTATCTTCTAAATTTTTATCGTAATGAATTATATGCTTGGGATATATATTTCTTTCGAATAATAATTTTTTCAGGAATGATGGTTTTAAATTATAAGAATATAAATCTTCTAATTCTATCCATTTAAACAAAAGTGTATGTTTACCATAGATCTCATTAAATTCTTCAAGACCTGTAAAATCTGGTTGCTCATAAAACTTTGTTGAACTATCGATAAATGAAAACTCGTACACGAACTAAAATTCGAAAAATAATTAGGCTCAACCAAAATGTTGGGCCTTTTTGTTTAAAGTGCATGTCATTTTCGTCAAAGGAAATCTCGACTTTTTTTCAATTTGAGTTAATGTTTTTTTTGAAACTTCGATTCGTGGTTTCATCATTCCCATCCTTAGTTGTTTAATATCACCAAAGATGGGAATGTTTTTTTTAATGTAAAGACCGCAAAAAAATAAATTTATATTTTTACCCCGAATTCATTACCTGAAAGACTATAGTGTCATTTATCCAAAAATTTCCAAATATTCTCTAAAATAAAAAAGTCTATTTCTTTTTCTGCCAACAACTTCTTTTAGGATTCCTAATTCTACAAAATCTTTTAGAAGTCCTATTGCTGTTTGGTGTGAAGTGCCCAGAAGCTCTATAATATCTTTTGCATCAGCGATTGGTCGGGAATAAAAATATTGTAACATTTGCTTTGCCTTTTGAGATTTTCGGCCTAGATGAAGAATGCTCTCTTCGGACTTACTTCTTAAGGCAATTATTTTTTCAAAAGTTTTTATACTGTTTTCACTTGTTTCTTTAACTCCAGTTAAGAAAAACTTAAACCATTGTCGAATATCATTTGTTTGTCTAACCATTGTGAGAGAGTCATAGTAGGCTCCTTTGTTGCGAGCAAAAAAATCAGAAAGGTATAGTGTTGGCTTGCTTAAGATTTTTTTGTCAACCAATATTAGCGTGATAAGCAATCTACCGATTCTTCCGTTGCCATCTAAAAAAGGGTGAATTGTTTCAAATTGGTAGTGGGCAAGTGCTGCCATTATTAATGGATTTATTTTTAAGCTGTCATTGTGAATAAACTTCTCAAGATCAGAGATGAGTTCTGGTAATTCCTCGTGGTGAGGAGGAACAAACAATGCATTACTTGGATTTGAGCCACCAATCCAGTTTTGACTACTTCTGATTTCTCCGGGGAGTTTATTTTCTCCTCTAACATCAGACAAAAGTGTTGAGTGGGTTTTCTTTAATAGCCTCATGGAAAGTGGTAAGCCTTTCAGCTCAGAAATGGCACTATTCATGGAAAACGTATAGTTTCTTACTTCTTGCCAATCGTTCTTTCTTTCTGGAGAAATTTCAGACTCATCCATTAGAGCTTCATTAAACTCTGTTTTTGTTCCTTCAATCCTACTTGATGTTGTGGCTTCCTTTGTTATGTGCATATGAATAAAAAAATCAACATTAGGAATAAGACGTGAATAGGCATTAAGTTCGCCTACTAAACGTGAAGCTTCATTTAGAAGATAATGGATGTCATTGTCATAAATTTCGAGTGGGCGATTAATTGGCTCAGGCCTAAAACTCTTATATTCATATTGATTGATCCATTTCCCAGCTTTGAATGTTTCCATAAATATATTTTATTTCCTATGGTTATCTCCACTAACATATGAGTTTACTTATGTAAGTTTACTTTGTTAATATTACATATAATAACATTTATATAAATTTAAAGCAATAAACTTACATAATAGTTTTCTTATGTAAATTCAACACTTAGCTAAATAGTTGAAACTTGGAAAAAAAGCGCTGAAAACGCTGGGCAGTTTTGTAAACGCAATGAAATTAAAACATAGTGATATTGAATTCTCGCTAGATTTGGGTCATGAGCCAGGAACTGCTGATTCTGGTGATTTAGAAAGTGATTTAATTGATCTTTTTATAGAACTAGGAAAAGCAGCCCAGAGCAAAAAGACTGCGCTAGTATTGTTTTATTGATGAAGTTCAATACATTGAAGAAACGCAGTTTTCAGCTCTTATTATGGCACTACATAAATGCACGCAGCTTCAACTTCCAGTCATGGTTGTAGGTGCGGAATTGCCTCAATTGGTGGGGCAAGCAGGACGGGCCAAGTCATATTGCCGAAAGATTATTTGAATATCCCCAAATCGGTCCATTAACAACAGATGCTGCAAAAGATGCTCTTGTTACACCTGCAAAAAAATTGGGTGTCTATTATGAAGAGGCTGCTTTAAATGAAATTTTATCTAAAACACAATGCTATCCCTATTTTTTGCAAGAATGGGGAAAACACAGTTGGCAAAATGCAGAACAATCTCCAATTTCTTTAACTGATGTAAAAGCTGCAACAGAATTTGCAATACTGGAGCTTGATACAAGTTTCTTTCGAGTTAGATTTGATAGACTTACTCCTTCTGAAAAAAAATATATGAGAGCAATGGCGGAATTAGGTTCTAGGCCTCATCGATCTGGGGATATTGCCCATATTTTAACAAAAGAAGTTCAAGCTGTAGCACCAATTCGTTCACAACTTATTAAAAAAGGTATGATTTATAGTCCAGAGCATGGAGACAATAGTTTCACGGTTCCTCTCTTTGATGGTTATATGAAACGAGTTATTCCAAGTTTGGAAAATATGTAGATAATGATTTGCTGTGTGACCATCGCTTCCTTGCCTAATTAATAACGAAGACAAAATTAAAAACCGGGGGCCATCCTTAAAGCCCTGATTAGCTAATCTTACAATCGAAAAAGTATAATAAATACCTATCTGTGTAATTTCGCTTTAGAGAGGACTACTTTCTTGATATTCATAGAAAAATATTAATATATGGCATTTGTGCACGTAAAACGAATAAAAGAGCATTTAGGTTAAACGAACCATATATCAAACAACCGAAACGCTTCTAGGTAACCGCAGGAGAACCTTATATGAAAATAATTCTTTTAGCTTTATCTGTTTATCTGTGTCTTTCAAGTTTTGCAGATGAACGCTTAAATTGTACATTAAATGGGGAAATCATCAGACTTAATACCAATGATCGCTCTATGAGAATGACAATTAATTTAAAGTCAGAAATTATCGAAGGTGCATATGCCACCCGCACTGTAAAAACCACCAACGAGAAACACTATTTTATGAACGCCGATACAAAGTATGAACTTCTTGTGACAGAAGAGGTAGCAACTTTAATTGTTGGTGACCAAGAAAAGATAATCAAATGCGCTGGAGCTTTTTAATAAAGAATTTTCTCGGCCCGATAGTTATAGCGAATGTTAAAACTCTTGAATATTATATTGATATAAATGACAATTTGGAAAAAAATAGTGCTTGTTGAAATTTACATTATGACAATCTTGTAATAGGATTTATTACAAAAATGTTGATTTGCTGATATATCGTATGTTATCTAGGCTTCATGATTTATGAACATGATACTTACAAAGATGTTTTACAAAGTGAACTTGCAAAGAGAATTGAAGCGAATCCCAACATCTTGATGATCCATTAAATGATAATGCAGATGAGACGCATCGGAATTCCCGCTATTACCGAGCAATCCAATAACTTCTCCCTGTTCCACTCGTTGTCCAACGCTGACTCTAACAGAACAATTTTTTAAATAAGCAAAAAAGCTAAATTCATTTTTACCCTGGTTAATGATCACTAAATTTCCGGCAGTAGTTTGATACTGGTTAAAAATCGCTGTGGTTTTATATATCGGAGTTAAAAAATCCAATCAACGTCTTGGGTAAATATTTTAATTTGAAATAATAATATCCTTATAACGGGAATTATTTCAAACAATAGTCTTCATTCATTTATTTATTTTCGTTAACAGAAATTATGGTGTCATTCGTAATTAAGTAATGTTTACATTAAGCATTTTTCTCATACCTGGATATTTTTTAATATGCTATATTCCGCCCGTTAGCATTTTGGGACAATTTCTCAAAGATGAAATGATTTTATTCTTAGAAAAGACGAAAGTAATTATTATCAATATTTAAGGAGTTATTATGAGAATGTTTTTAGCTTTATGTATTGCCTCGGGAGTGTGTTTAAATATAATGGCAAGTTCAGATATACAAGTTCTTCAGGCTTGGTATGGAAATGGAATTAATAGTGGCTTTGGTTTTGGAAGTGATAACCGTAGTCAGTTAAAACTAGATTATTCAGAGTGTGAGATTGTTGAATCTTATTCAAGCAATCATTATCTAACCCAAAAACGTGATTGTACAGAGACGCTTAAAAAAATTGCCTTGCTCGACGAAAACTCTTCACAAGAAAGCCCGATGCTTGGTCGTTTTGAAGTTGAAACTTTCTCGTATTTAAATTCATCATCAGTTCAATCAAGCATATTTGGTTGTTCTACTGTAGAACTTAGAACAGTCATGGCAAAAGAAATTGTAGAGGCCACAAATTTTGATGGTATCGGCTTTTATTTCAATGGATCACAAACTTATGTTCCAAAATCTGAACTTCATGTTGTGGGTGAAACAACTTTAAAAGATGGTAGATCAGCACTCGTTCACCGTTTTATCGGAACTGACTTATGTAAACGGTCTGGTGCTAGTCACTATTCATCACAAGTAACTTCTTTCAATGTCTATGTGGCCTATCAAGGTAATATTAAAAATTGGGAACTTTCAAACAGAAATCATGAAATCGGTTATGCTAACGGCAATAATACTTTCAACGGAAGTGGTTGGGGTAATATTGGAAGAAATATTCCAATGAGTTTTGACCGTCAAGATGAGCTTTTAAAAAAGTAATCTGTAGAAGAGGCAACGTAATCTAATATTCTAATAGATTAAGCAAGAAGTTTTATTACATTTGAAACCATGGGTGAATGAACATCAGAGACCCATTTGAGAAGTGATGCTTTTGATAATATAACAAACCCGATATGTTTTTTTTAAAAACGATGTATTTTATAAAATTTGTTTTAGTGCTGAATCTTCTCCAAATTATTGTAGTCAATTTTCAACAAAACTATTAGGTGATGACATCTTTATAAACCAAAAAAGAGGACCTGTGAGGTTACATTTTCTTTGGGGACTGATAATCGAGTCAACAAATTAGTTTACTTGCATGGGGGGGCAAAATCTAAGGTAGTATTTTCTAACAAAAATAAAATATGTTACCCGGAATTATTCGCTGACGGTGATTTAGAACGAGATCAAGGAAACGGTATTGCACAAATTACAAAAAGTTCACCAGGATTCCCAATACTTTGTAACAATCGGCTTCCTTCGCCTAATTAATAACGAAAATAAAATTATAAACAAGGGGTGTATATGAATATTAATACATACATAAAAAACTTCGCCTTGACTCAACTTGACTGCGAGTATATTAGATATCAGAATTGAAAAAACTGTTAACTCCAATATTAAATGTAAAAAATTTTACGTGGTTGGAAGTTGCGTTGCCCCAAGCCTTGGAACATTCATAAGAATTTGTCACAATATTTTCCAGGAGACATTGTGAAATTATTATTTTTTATATTTGTTGTTCTTTGTATTAATTCTTGTACATCTTATCCTCCAATTAAACAAGGCGAGGAAGGAACAGAAACCATCCGCAGTGTTATGTTGGATCACACATCACACTTTCGTAATTGCTATGAAAAAGAACTAATAAAGGATGCTAATTACGTTGATAAGTGTACACTGTATTTTTCAATTGAACCAGACGGTACCGTTACAAATACCAGCGCAAAAGGTATGAAAAATGAGACAGTTAAAAAATGTATTATCGATACGTTAAACTCTATAAAATTTCCAATAATAGAAAACAAGTCTCGAATCGAAATAACACAGCCGTTGAATTTTGTTAAAAAAAATTAAATTTGTTTTTGTATTTATTTGGAAATAACTCTACAAGTACATGAAAAAAGAAATTTTTTGGAGCCTATTAATTTCCCAGTCAAAGAATTGTCCCAAAGTATTGCGAATATATAGTCAAATTTAATTGGAAATGATCTCGCCCGTAAAAAATATAATTAAGCCGAGATAATATGAGCCTTATCAAACTTCACATCTCCATAAAAACCAGATCGCTGATCTGTTGGCCCAATTCCACCAATTATACTTCAAAAAAATTTCTGGATATGCAGATGCTAGTGGCAAGCATTGGCCCCATCGTTTAATTTCATGATACTCGCTTAGACGACTCGTTACTAAAAGCAGAGAGGAATTTTGAGTCGTAGCTATTTTTAGATCGTTCATTGTTTCCAAAACTGATTCTTTCCAGAATGATTGTTTATAAAAATCCAATTCCAACGTTAGGTGAGTCTTCGAACTCTTAGAAAAATTATCCCACAATACATAAATCTTCTCTGCTTCCTTTTTTTCAGTTGAAATTTTTTCATAAATTTTTATTGGCTTATATGCTGGTGAAAAAATCACAAAGGGAAGAATGATAAAATTAAAAACAAGTAAAAATTTAACCATCGGTTGATAATATTTTTCCGGAAGATCATTAAGGAAATAAATCACAACAAGAGGACTTAGAAAAACAAGGGGCATCAAAAAACGTATCTCTTTATGTCCAATAAAAGAAAACACTATAAAGTAACACAACGTCCCTATCGCCAAAGGGGACCATATTTTTTTTCTCCACAGATGAAAATAGGCGAAGAAAAGCAATAGACTAAATGGAGGGATGGCCTTTAGGCCAATGAGTTGGAAATACCCCCAAACAGGCATCACGCCAAACTCTTTTGCCAATCCATTAAAAATATTTTGATAGGCATGTTGAAAACTGGTAAAAACAAATTCATGGTATCCGACATAATTAAAAAGAGGCTCGCAAAGAGCGATCATTACAAAAAGAAAAAATCCCCATCCAAACTGGCGATAAGAAATTTTTTGGGATAAAAGAAGGGACAATACTATTGGAGCAATAATGAGTGCTGTTTGATATCTGATTAAATATGCAAATCCACTACAGACAGAAAATATTAAAAAACTTCTCTTCGAGTAATCCTCATAAAGAAGAATCGCTATTGTTAAAAAGACAATGGCTGCCGAAAGAGTATCCGAAGATGGTCTGACAGCAAAATATGGTAAATACCATATGAACGCAAGAACAATCAGTGAAACCTTTTTATGTTTAATCTTTGGATTTTTCAGCAGATATAATCCTGAGAAAAAAAGAGCTGTAACAAATGTAATAGCACTTAGGAAACGAAAAAAAAATGAGAGAAGAAACGGAGATGTTCCGCCACTGAAATAGAAAAATTTAGCAATAAATGTATAGATGAGCGGTTGAAAAATATGCCTGATATGAAGATTAAATTCAGAGGTCAAATTCAAAGAAGAAACTTGACCTAGAAGATAACGAACATAATCGATGATCTGATAATGCTCATCTGGATGGTGAAACCCAACGGAAAAGCTGGTAGCTACCAAATAAACACAGATTGTTACAATAAACCAGATTTTAAAAAAACTATTCATACTTGAAAGGGAGTTTGGGCAATTACTATAAAACTATCGCGACGATCATAAAGTTTATCATCCACAAACACGATTTCGTTACCCAAATAAATGAGTAATTCAGAGATGTCACTCTGATTCCAAACATGATGATGGATGCTGGCTTGTGATAGAAGTTCTTCTTTATTTTGATGAGCGTAATGCTTAGGCATTAATCCTTTTTGAACAACTAACTGATACCATTCCTCAAAGTGGGTAGAATCGTTCGCACTTACATTCCGCCCATAATCTTCTATACAATGGGCTAGCGTGGTACGAGGTCTATGAATATCGTTATTTCTTTTATAATGGGGCAAAATTAAAATAATAACGCCACCTGGTTTAAGAACTCTCATCCATTCCTTTAGCGCTTTAATTGGATTGGTAATATGCTCAAGAGTGTGCTCGGAAAGTACAAAACTGAACGAGTGATTTTGATAAGGAATATCTAAGGCATTGAATAAAACTTTGGCAATTGAATCTTTTACTCCATGGCAGGAGAATGCATCAGATAGGATAGTCCTTCTGGTTGGAGAAATTGTTCTAGAACCCACTCCGATTTCCAATCCCACTCCTTTCGGTGCGTATCTTTTTATTAGCGATCGTGAAAAACTGCGATACAAATAGCGATTGGCAAACTGATAAAACGCTTTAACCCCTCTATCTTTGATTAATCCTTTAAAATAAAAAAAGTATTCATACTTTTCAAAAACATACTCTTCAATTTTTTGCATTAAAACTCCACCATGACACATCAAAAGACAAGCCCTGATAATATAAAAAATTCCGGGTGATGTAAAATTTCTTATGTAAATTTGGATTTGGCTGGACTTTACAAAGATGCAACCAAAAAACTGAATAAACACGTTAAATGACCATAGATCAATAGATTTTAAAGATCATGCTTACATCGCTTCTTGCATAAGTTTTATCCAAATACAACTTGGTTATTTCTCAGTGTACCGAAACAAAAGGACTTTTAAAGATAATGATAAAAAACTTAAAAAATAGTTTTGTCTTTATTTTCTTATTTGTATTCGTGAGTTGCTCTTCGGGATTGAATAACAAGATAAAGCAACTGAATATTATAAAAATACCAGGTCAAGTATGAAGAAAAAAATTTATGTTTTATAGTGTGTGGAAGTCTCGATGCTGAAACAGTTTTACAACGTACAAAAATTAATTTTGACAAAGGATTAACCGAAGTTACGGATGCAACAGGTAAAACTACACCATTTGTATTTCTAATTGGCAAACTCACCATCAATAGAAAGTACAAGCTTGATCATGAAAAACTCATCCAAGCTTTCATGGCCAGAATGTCCTCCCAGTAAAAGCCAAAAAAATCCTTGATCATCCGTTTTCACATGTAATTTCTTGGTAGGCTTCGGACGATCCACGATAACATACGGGATCCTTCCGCTTGGTGGGCACATTGGAAATCCCGGAATCAGGCCAAAAGTTCCTTTGATTTGGCAAACCCCTGTTCCGCTTAATCCATCTTGACTTAGATCCTTATTTAAAGGGCTGTTACCATCCGAAAATCTTACATGATTATTACTATCGACAACATACGGATAGGGATCTTTATTCATCAAGACGACATCCAAATTTCGAGCTTCAGCCCCACCTGGACCGTAGGCACCGATACGATCATTAGCGGCTATATCTGCTTCAAGAACCACAATCTCATAATCAGTATTTGGAAGTAGACCTTCTTGGGGACCAAACTTTTTCACCATATACTTATCCATATCGTCGGAACGATTAACTCCTTGTAACAAATACCCATACACTTCCCCCTCAACATCCGGAACTTTATGAATGCCAGCATTCATAAACCAGTGAGATGCTTCCGCTTGGGTGGCAAGCATATTTATAGTATCTGGTGGAACCGGGCCCAGATCTCCGCCAGCAGCTTTAATATTCATATAGTTTTCATATTGTGTGTTTGGAATATCACGAAAAAGTCCTTCAAAACCGTAGTCACTTTCTCCTGCAGAAAAATCATAGGTAAATGTTTTGCTATTGGCAAAAGAAGATAGCGAGGCAAAAATAATCATTCCCCAAATTAATTTCTTCATTTAGCACTCCTGTTCAGTAAATTTTTTTTTATAATAGTAAAAAAGAGTTGAAACCTGAAGCAAACTCCTCTTACGGGGAGCTTATATCAACACACCGCTTCTTTTGTAAACGATCTATATCAATTTTTTCTTCTTTTGTTTATCAGGCACAAAAATGGGTGTGACCATTTTTTTCAGATGTAATCTAACATCTTCCGGCCAACTTTTAATCTGAGCAAAAAAATTCAGCTTATCTTTTCGATATAACATACGCATGGCCTCTTCATAATTGGGTAAATCACCTGCGATCACGCTCATAAATTGCGAAACTGCATCTTGATAAAAGCGTGGCTGACCATGAAAAGGATTATTATGTTTGGCGGTTTCCACTAGTTTTCTAAGGGTCACGGAAGCTCCTCCTCTTTGCAAGGCCAGCCATTCCCAGTGCTGAGGTAGCAAAGAAACTTCCCGGGAAATCACCCCCAATTTAGGTCGACCAGGACCAGGAAGAGTTTCCTTCGTTTCTTTTGGGACAAAAACCAAAAGCCTTTGTCGTACATCCTCGATAGTGCCACTAAAATCAATATCAATGGTTCGACCTAACTCATCATCAAAAATAAGTGCCATGGTATGGTTACTTAAACCAATACGCTTTTTAATTGTCAAAACAACCTCTTCGATATTTCCCTTGGCAATAATCAATTTATTTTCAAATGCTGTGTACATCCGTTGCTCCACTCTCCCTCCTCATAAACAATAACCTCTTCTAATTTTACCCGGGTTTAATTAGTTTGTCAATATTACCCGGGTAATATTCGTGTTTCAAAATAGCGGAAGCTTTTTGATTATTAATAACATCTTTGCTAGTATTATAAGTACGTTAGGAGCAGCTCTTTTTATGCCTAGAATAAAATGGTTTCTATGTCTTTATCTTAACTTAATCCAAATTGCTTTTTCCGAAGTGCCGCTACCTGTTGACACTTGCCTACAGTTTTTTAAAGATAGTAACCTAAGGGGGGTCCACGACTTCCCATTATTTTGTAAAAACCAGCAGATTAAAAAATCGTTAGAAGAAGATTTGCCTGCCTACCGACACTGTGTCAAAACATTAAATGCGATCACCCCACTCACTATGGGAAATAGTTATTTCACAAATTGCGCCACTAAAAAATTGCGCCAAGAGGTGATCCAAAACGATTTTAACCAATGTATTACCAATCTTATTTCAACCGGAAAATCCTATCCTCTTAATATTGCCGCTATTTGCCTCGATCCCGTTAAAAAAAATATGGTTATTACACCAGCATTTACCAACTGCCTGGCATTAATGGGTCAGTTTAAAGATAATAAAAATCTAATTAACCGATGCATGAATAAAAATTATATTCACCTGCTTGCCAGGGATGATTTTAACAAATGCCTAAAAATCAAAAATGAACTCCACGACGCCAAAGATGCCATCGAGACTTGCTCCCAGCCTGAATATCTAAAAATAATGAACTCACCAGACTTTGATCTCTGCGTGGAAAAGCTAAAACAAATAAACATATATGACCTGTTAACTTACCGATGTACCAATTTAAAACTGGTCAAACAAATTTTAAGCAGCAGCTTTATCCCCTGTATCGACAAGCTGCAAGCTGCTTACGTTTCACAACCCATGGAAATCTGCACTAATCCTTTACAAGCCGAGATCATCAACTCTCAGGAATACGACCAGTGCTTTGCAACACTTACCAAACTCGAAGCCAATGACGTTATTTCCAAATGCACCCAGATAACCACTTTAAAAAAAATCAACTCTCCTGCATTTCTTTTGTGTACCCAGGAATTTGGTGTTTTTGAAAAAAACAATTTAGATACTTATTGTCTTAACCAAAAATTTATCACGATTAAGAGCAAACGAGAATTTATTACATGTATGGAGGAAATCAAAGGCCTGGGGCAAAGCGATCTACTCAACAAATGTTCCAATCCTCTTTTTCTCAAGCATCTAAATTCCCCCGCCTACTTTCAATGCAAATCCAACCTGGCCACTCTTGAAATAACACATCTGATTGGACTTTTTTGTTTAGAACCAAAAAATCACAGTCTGACATTTAGCAACCAGGACATAGTTTGTTTAACAACAGCCTTACACATTCCATCCAATAAGCCGATACTCGACCCTGACCATAATAATTTGGAAGCAGCCACTTTACTCAATCAATTAATTAAAAGTTGCCGCTCTAAATAGAAAGAGTTATAAAAAATTATGAAAATTCATCTACACCAAACCCATCAAACCATTGCTTGCTTCCAAGATATACAAAATTATATTTTTGATGTTTATACCCACCAACCTGTTCAAGGAATCCACTTATTCCCGGAATCTTTTCTGTGTGGCTACCCACTTATGGATCTTTGTTTAAACTACTCCTTCATAACGAGCTATCAAAAACATTTGCAAGCCATTTCCACTTGGGCGCAGGCACTACCCAAAGATGAAAATATTATTTTTTTGATGGGAGGGATTAAATATACCCTGACCCAAGATCATTTGCCTAAAAAAATTGAAAATGTTATCTACCTGCTAAAACCAGGAGAGGAACTTAGAGATATTTATACCAAGATGCTGCTACCTAATTATGATATTTTTGATGAAAAAAAATATTTTGATCCAGGTAAAACTGTCGGTATTTATCTCTTCAATAATAAAAATATTGCCCTGATGATTTGCGAGGATATGTGGCCAAACGCCAGTTACGAATTGGACCCGACCACCGAACTTAAAAAGACAGGTCAGCCATTTGACCTGGTTATCAACCTATCTGCCAGCCCTTATGATCTTAGAAAACAGGATAAACGGATCATGCGTGCCCAAGAAATTTCCCACTTATTAAAAGCACCTTTTTTTTACGTCAACCGAGTCGGTGGTGAAGATGAAGTTTTATTTGATGGACAAAGTTTTGCGGTTAACGGTAATAACATTCTAACTAAACTTAATCGCTTCAAAAAAGATTGTGTTGCCATTGATCTTTCGACCTTTAAAAAAACCACTTACCAAAATATTGATAATGACAAAGTCACCACAACATGGGAAAGCCTTTTCGTACCCAATATTATTACCAACTCAAAAAAATTGCCTCATTTAAAACCATTGACCGACCACGAATGCTTGGAAGCCATTGAAGCCCTCGGCTTTGGAGTAAATGAATATGCCAGGAAATGTGGTTTTAACAAATTTCTGGTGGCCCTCTCCGGTGGAATAGATTCCTGCCTGGTTTTGACTATCTTAAAATTGCATCTTACAAAAACTCAAAATCTAGAGGCCATTTACATGCCTAGCAAATTTTCCGGCGAACTGAGTTTAATTATTTCAAAACAGTTATGTCAAAATTTAAAAATTCCTTTTTACATTCTTCCAATCGAAGATGTAAAAGCCACATGCAAATCATTATTTACCAAACACCTGAACCAGGATTTACAAGGTTTAGCTGACGAAAATATCCAAAGTCGCCTCAGAAGCACCCTACTTTTGGCCCGTGCAAATCAAACCAATGCAATTGCCATCAACACCTCCAATAAATCGGAAATTGCGGTTGGATATTCCACCATCTATGGTGACAGTGTCGGTGCCATCAGCCTGCTGGGGGACGTTTATAAAAGCGAAGTATATATGCTGGCTCAGTACATAAATAAAGCACACCATAATATTATCCCACTTGAGGCCATCCAAAGACCACCTACCGCCGAGCTTAGGGATAATCAAAAAGATACGGATTCTCTGCCACCTTATGATATTCTAGACGTAATATTGGAAGGCATTTTAAGTTATCGGTTCACCGCCTACCAAATGATCGAGATGGGACTTTCGGCCCATCATGTTTTATCTGTATATAAACTCTATATGAATTCGGAATATAAAAGATCACAATTTTGTCCTATAATAAAAATCAAACCTAAAAGTTTTGGTTTTGGATACCGCGTACCTGTAGCCAAGGATGGGGCATTTTATTCTGATGTTTAGGTGTTAATTTTCAAGGCCAACATTAATCCAATTAATACCAGATCCCCGTTTATTTCATTGAAGACATTTTCCTTTTCATACAACCTGGAAAACCCGCCAGTACCAATCACTTTAATATCTTCGCCAGGAAAACACTCCTGTTTAATTTTAGCGACCATCTCCCTGATAATAAAAAGATTTCCAAAGTACAATCCTGCTTGAATACTCTCAACGGTGGTTTTTGAAAGCGCACGCTCCACGACCTTTATCTCAACAATAGGAAGCTTCGCCGTTTTAGATGAAAGCGCTTCTGATGAAATTTTAAGGCCAGGAGTAATAACGCCGCCTAGATATTCTTTATTTTTAGAGATTGCACAAAAGGTATTAGCAGTACCAAAATCCACGATGATCAGATTTTTATCCGGATGCAAATGAACTCCGGCCACGGCATTTGCGATTCGGTCCGCCCCAACCTCCAAGGGATTTTTATATTTGATATTTAAACCGGTTTTTACCCCTGGACCTAGAATAAATGGTTCAATATTAAAATATTTAAGCGAACAATTTTTTAAAGAATGAAGAGCATCGGGAACCACTGTACAAATCGCTACATGTTTAATTTTTTTAAAATCAATATCATTTTCCCTCAATAGACCTTTTAAGAAAACCCCGACTTCATCCGAAGTTGCCCCTGATTTGGAACTTTTTCTGAATCTGAACAAAATTTTATCATCGTCAAAGACTCCACCATAGATTTGAGTATTACCTACATCCATTGCTAAAATCACAAAATTTCCTTTCTTAATAACGAATTTAATGAAACGCCCAGTTCATTTATGGAATCCACCGTGCAGATTAAATTCATGTTTTGAAAAATTTTAAATATACGTTTTCCCTTTAGCATATCGCCCAGATCATTATGAACGACCAGATCAACTCCCGGATATTCGCTTACTTTTTTGATTTTTTGAAATCTTAACGTCTCATCCGAAGTATTAGTCAGCTTAAATCCAATTATTTTAATTTTCTTGTTTAATGAATATTCCTTTAAAAAAGAAATAATCTTGGAATTTTTTTTAAATTTTACAGTAAGCTCACATTCTGAAGATATTTTTTTATTAGGGACACTTTTCCACACTTCATTATCGGTAATGATGGTATCAATCCTATAATCACTCACCGCACTGGCATGAATAATGGCATCATAAAATTCTTCGCTTAATTTTTTTTCCAATTGATTATTAAGATCATCAAAGGTTATATATTCAAAAAGATTCACCTTGCCCTTGGGAATAGCCGCACCCGGTGAGCAAAGATAGGTCACTTCCCAACGATCATCGCTGAAAATATCCGCCAGCCCCGCCCCGGTTTTCCCTGTGGAAAAATTAGTAATATAACGAACTTCATCGATGGGCTCTCTGGTGCCACCTGCGGTAATTAATACTTTCATACTCCGCTCTTTAATTCCTTATTGATTATTTCCACTATTTGCAAAGGCTCCATCAGCCTTCCAGGACCAATATCCCCACATGCCTGATGGCCACAATCTGTGTCTAGTATCCTCACTCCCCACTCTTTTAATATTCCCAGGGATTTTTGCGTGGCCGGATGATTAAACATATTCATATTCATGGCTGGAGCAATCAAATAAGGAATTTTAAAATCATGGGCCAAAAACAATGTCGAGACCACCTCATCACCGATGCCAGCAGCCAGTTTGTTAATTATATTGGCAGTGGCCGGACAAATAATGGCCAGATCCACGGATCTGATTAGCTCAATATGTTCCAGAGCTTTTTTTCTCTCCCACATATCGTGATAAACTGGTCTTCTCGTAAGCCCCTCTAGCGTGGCAAGACCGATAAATTCCAAAGCACTTTTTGAAACTACCGGATAAACCTCATGCCCCTGTTGCACCAGATGAGAGATTACATAACAGGCCTTGTAGCAAGCAATAGATCCAGTTAACTTGATAAGTATTTTAGATTTTTTCATTGTCAATCAACCTCACTTTTCCAAGTCTCACGGCAGCTAAACGTCGGTTGTTATAATCTTCGACGTAGTCAACCGCAAATCCATTTTCTTCCAATCTTTTTTTTGCCTCATCAGCACTGATATTCATTTTTAGAATTTTATTAAACCAAGGAGCCAATTTTCTATCTATTTCATTTAAAAGCACGTTTCTAGAACTCATGGCCAGTCCATCATGCTCTCTCAGGGTAGGAAGCGAAACAATGTAAACGTCCATAAAAAAACTTTCCACCATATCTTTAATGAGAGTGAGTTGTTGAAAATCCTTTTCACCAAAGTACGCTCGTGTGGGTTTAACCATATTAAAAAGCTTCATCACGATGGTTAAAACCCCATCAAAATGCCCTGGTCGGTCTTTTCCACAAAAAAGTTTGGAAAAATTATTTTCCGTTAGCCTGAAACGATAATTATCAGGGTACATTTGTTCATAGACAGGGTTAATCACATAATCCACACCCAGGTTTTTCAACATATCCAAATCTTGGTCCAAATCAACAGGATAATTTTTAAAATCGTTTTTATCATTAAATTGAGTTGGGTTAACGTAGATACTGACAATGGTTTTTTCATTTTCACTGATACTTTTACGGATTAATGAAAGATGACCTTCATGTAAGGCTCCCATGGTAGGGACCAGGCCCAACTCAATCTTTTGACCAAGCGTTTCCCTGTATTTTCTCCATACTGTCATATCCTTAAATACTTTCAAATCATTCATAAATATAACTCTCATTTTTATTTGGAAAACTTCCTTGGGTAACTTCAACGTGAAATTGATCCAGTGCTTTTTGGGTTAAATCAAATCCATGCAAATACTGTCTTACAAATTTCGGATACGGACCGCTCGACATTCCTAGCAAATCCTGAATCACCAAAACCTGTCCATCCACCTGGCTTCCAGCACCTATACCAATGGTGGGGATTTTTAAAAGGGATGTCACCTCTTGTCCCAGACATTCAGGTACACATTCAAGCACTAAAGCAAAAACACCCAACACTTCCAGTGTACCGGCATCCTCCAAAATCTGCTCATAAGAAGATTTACTTTTTCCTTGAACTTTATAGCCGGATAACGAATGAACCGACTGGGGAGTAAGACCAAGATGTCCAACCACCGGCACTCCTGATTGCACAATATGTTTGATAATTTCCTCATGCCCCCTTACTCCTTCTATCTTAACTGCACACCCGCCTGATTGCATAAGTTGTTCTACCGCCTCCATCGCCACGCTAATCCCTTTCCGAAAAGATAAAAAAGGCATATCCGCAATAATAAATTTAGAAGGAGCACCTCTTTTTACCGCAGCCACATGCATTTTCATCATTTCAACAGTGGCATTCAAAGTGGATTCAAAACCATGCACCACCATAGAAACACTATCCCCTACCAAGATTGAATCAACTGATGACTGATTAATGATTTTAGCAGTGGTGTAGTCATAGGCCGTCACCATGGAAATTTTCTGTTTACTCAGTTTACTTTGTAAAAAATCATTTACCGTGAACATAATTCATCCTTTAGACTTGGAAAATAAGTAGTGATAAATTTTTCATAGAGTTGATCTTCGCTACTAAGCTTAAGCGCAGAAATATTTTTTTGAACAGTACCCAGGTCTCCCCTGGATATTGGTCCGGTCAGGGCCTTGACTCCAAGTAACCGGACATTGGCAAGAGTAGTATCAATTAATAACGTGGCATCATTTAGGGGTATCCCGATGGTTTGTTTTAAATATTCGTAATAATTATTTAAAATTAAAACCAAAAAATTAGACGCCATCACACATTTGGCATGATAAAGGGCCTTTTGCCCCTTATCTATCTCATAGTGAGGATTCATTAAAGCTGGAAACAAATCACAAAATTTGCGTCCACCTTTTTCAATGACAAAAGGAATTTTCTGATAAACCTCAAACGGATATAACTCCAGGCCAAAAGTCATAAGAGGATGCACACCAATAACTTCATCAACATTCATTGCCCCTGAAAAATGTACACAAGTTTTATTATGAAGAAAAAAATTATCTCGATAAAAAGGTTCGATTGCCAAATCATTGATTAAAATCAGCATCACATCTGCGCCAGATAATTTGACGCTTAAGGAAGTTCGATCCGACCTGGACCAATTAATATATTGAATGCCCAGTATAGAAAAATAATGCATCATATGCTTGGCAACTTGCCCGTTGCCAATGATGCCATAGCACAAAGTCTTCTTCATAGGTACCTGTCCTTTTTAGATCAAGTCCGTTTCATCGAAACTATCCTAAAATTTCAGGTACGTCCATCCTTTTGCCCTCCAAATGCATCCCTGCAAAGTATGACTTATAGCAGCTTATGGCATGATTTTAAGGCTTCAAATACCAACCTATTTAAATTTTTTTAAGTAATAAGACCAGTTTCCCTGACAGTTTTATTAGTTCACCTCCAAAGGCAATTCTTTCTTCCGCATCTTTAATTTTGCCTTGTAAGGCCAAAGATAAAGCTTCCGAGGCTTTTTTATGGAATTCGGCGTGATTGGTTTTAATTTCCAAATAAAGTTTTTCATCACAAATGGTTTGCAGGTCGGAGTAAATCCATTTGCCAAATTCACACTGGTTATCCTTGGCTACCACCTCAGGTTTAAATTCTGATTTCTGGGTTGCGATAGCCTGCTTTAAACGATCAAACCACGCAAAGTGTGCTTCTATGGCCGTTTGAATCTTATCTTTTTTAGTTTTGTCATCCATGATTTTTCTCCAATTGATCTAATAATAAAATTGTATAGCAGATCATATTGAAGTCAAGTTACAAAGTTACCACCAGGAATAATCTTAGCGACAGTTCCACCTAACTTACTTGATTGGTTTACTTCTTGGGGAGTTCTTTCAATATTGCTATCAATTCTGATCTAGTTTTTTGGCCAAGCAAGGCTTCCCGATTTATATTCTTTTTATAAGCGTCGCAAAGGCTAGGAATAGTTTTATTTTTCGAATCCTTTTTCAACTCATTTTTTAACTGCTGTGACCGAACGAATGCCTGGTTTTTAGCATTCATAATGATTTTTTGATGATTCTTATCCAATAAGCTTTGCTCAAGCATTAACGCCAGCAAATCATAAGATAGCAACTGAACCAGCAAAATGGCATTTTCCTTAGGATCATTTTGCGTTGTAATATAATCCAGAATAAGTTTTTTGGCCTTAACAATGGTTTCTGTGCTCCAGTTAAAATTCTTAGTGGCATAAATTAATGCCTGCATAAAATGAAATTCATCAAAAATATCACTACATCTTGTTCTTTGACTTTCCAGTTCAATGATGATTTTGGAATTCTCTTCGTTACAATTAGCAAGAATAAAATTCACAAAATAATATTCTGACAGGTTGGCCGTGAGAGTTGGATCAAATTTACTTATAAAAGTGGATGCCAACTGTTCATCCTTGGCAAATTCATAAATATCATGATTAGTTTGGTCAGGAATTTGTCGATAAGCTTTTTGAATAATTTCCTTATATTGTTTATCACAAAGAAGGTTTCGTTCACTTAACATCTTTTCTATTTTGTGATATTCCTCTTTAAAATTTTGAATGGATATCGCCCATAAATTTACGGGGAAAAGCAGAATGAAGAAAAGAAAAAATTTCATAAAATACCTCTACCAGTTAAAGCAGTTTACCTACCAAATTTGAAATCATCATCAAACCTTCTGACTTAACTCATAAAGCTTGGCATACTCTCCGCTTTTACCAATCAACTCCCTATGATTGCCTTGCTCAATCAAATGACCTTCTTTTAAAACATAAATTCGATCAAAATCCTGAATAGTCGAAAGCCTATGTGCGATAGCAATAACAGTTTTTTCTCCGGCCAGTCCTTCCAGGGCCTTTTGCACCACCTTCTCTGATTCATTGTCCAGGGAGCTGGTGGCTTCATCAAATAAAAAAATGTCTGGATTGCGAAGAAACGCACGAGCAATGGTAAGCCTTTGTCCTTGCCCACCGGAAAGCCTCGTCCCTCGATCTCCAATAATTGTCAATTTTTTCATAGGCAAATCATTGATAAAACCTGTGGCATAAGCCACTTGCAAGGAACAATCTATTTCTTCCTCGCTATAATCTCTTCCGATAGTTAAATTTTCCCTGATGGTATCATGAAATAAAAAAACGTCCTGGCTCACTAAACTGAAAATTTTTCTGAGACTATCTAGTTTAATATCCCGAATGGATACCCCATCAATCAAAATTTCACCGGAGTCAATATTATATAATCCAAGCAATAAATTAATTAAAGTAGATTTACCTGATCCAGACAAACCAACCAAAGCTATTTTTTCACCTTTTTCAACGGTCAGTGATAAATTTTTAATTACATCGCCTTCGCCATAGGAAAATGTGACGTCTTTGACTTCAATTTTTTGGTTAAATGATTTTAACTCATACTTGCCCAGATCAACTTCCTCTTTAAGCTCGAGCATTTCAAAAATTCGATCCCCCGCGGCCCGGGCCTGATTAAGTTTGACATTGGCCTGAGAAAATTTTCTAATCGGATCCATCAAAAGGACCAGCGCTGTCATAAAACTGAGAAAATCTCCTACGGTCATGGAATTGGTTCTAATCCTATAGTGAGCAAAAATGATCACTCCAGAAAAAGCTATAGCTCCCACAAATTCCACCAGTGGATGAGCAAACTCTTCCACAAATGTCGTTCGCATTTGAGCATTAAAAAATTTATTTTGAGCTGATTCAAATCGAGACAATATATAATTTTGTAAATTAAATGCTTTGGAAATTTTTTGTCCAGAAATTCCTTCATTGATCGAATGAGTTACATCGGAAATGTCTCTTTGCACATCCCCCTGATTCGCTCGGATTTTTCTTCCACTTATAATAAAAATAATTAGAAAAAGTGGTGTGACCACCAAAACCACCCCAGTCAGCAGCCAATCGTAATACAGACAAAGTCCTAGCATAATAATGGCAGTCACGGGTTCCCTGATCAAATCAACCCCGTTTCTAAATCCTTGGGAGAAAATCATAGTATCATTTAATATATTAGAAATAAGCTGCCCTTGTTTGCTTTTAGAATAAAAGCTCATGGGCAATTTTTGGAGTTTGGTAAAAATATCTGTTCGCAGGGTACAAGTGGCCCGATCAACCACGAAGCGAATCCAGTAAAAATGAAAGAAACGAACTGGAAAATTGACGATACCAAGAAAAAAAAGCATCCCGGCTAAATAAATAACTTCCTCCCACGAGGAATGAGGACTAAGCCCTTTGTCAAACATCGGTTTTACCAGCTGAACCTGCAGACCTTTGATAGCCGCCAGGCCAAAAGAGAACAAAATACTCAAGATGACTTTACTGATAAATGGCTTAACATAGGGATATAATCTTTTTAGTAAATCAAACATGAACCATACTCACTTCTCTTTTGTAGTATCCTATCAAATTGCCGCTTATAAGACAAAAGGTATTGTTTTAAAGTTATTTTTCGCAAAGCCCAGTTGATAAAATAAATAATTAACAAGCACATGGCTTAAATCTTTATCGGAAGTCAGCAGCATTGAATAGTCTTGAAACTTCATTGCATAAACATGATTAAACAAATTGAGCAAATCTTTCCCCCCATCAGGCATATCCTGTTTCTTAACGTTGACATTTACGTCAATACAAGAATCACAAACAAACCCACCATGCTCAGGGACCAAAAAAATGTTGTTCAGTTTTCTCAAATCTTGCTTACAAAAAATGCAATCTTGGGTTTGGGGGGTTATACCTAGTTCAAAAATCAATTTCAAAATAAACAAGCATAAATGAGTGGACCTATTAAATACTTTTTTGACCAGTGAATCCTCTAAATAAAAAATCGCATTACTCAATACTCTGAACATTCCTTCCAGGCTTTTATCAAATTCTCGGTTTTTATCATGAAGGTCATCCTGGGTAGAAATTTTTAAAATCATCTCCAGGTAAAAACACATCAAGTAATATGCTTCATGATCAAATCTGATTTGAGAATGTCTCCACATGACCTCCCATTCTTTTGCCGAAAACAAATCTTTGGATTTAAGACTACCTTCTTTCAAATCAATTATAAACATAAACCCCAGTTCCAAAATACTAGGTTTTATTTTTTTTCCCCCACCTTGCCCGCCATAGAAAATGACCGAGACAATCCTTCCACTGCGTAAAAGTAGTTTGGCAACAATATTCCGGTCGCCTTGAACCACTTTGTGAATTAATAATCCTTCTACCTTGCTTTCCATTTCTATACCAAAAATTAAGTCTGTATCTTAAATACAAGATATCCAACATAAAGGCCTTAAAAAATGAAATCAATTTTATTTTTTTTGATAGAAAAAGGTTGGAATTAAAGCCATACAGGTCAAAATCTTCTCCAAAGCGTCCTCCTCTCCCCACCATTTGAATATAAAAATCCCGGTTGACTTCCTCATAATCGATAAAAATTTTAGTGATTGAAGGTAAATTCACCCCATGACCTAAAACCGAGGTTGCAAAAATACATCGAGGATTTGGATTTTCTTTTAGCTCGGCCATAAACTCCTGAGCTTTCCCTCCCACACACCCCAAAACACTTATTTTTTTCCTTTGGAAAAATTGCACCCAAAATTCCACGCTTTTACGATATTTACAAAAAAATAAATATGTTACATGAGTATTATGATTCATTTCGTACAAAAATCTCCTTACAAAGGTTTTTTTAAAATAAAAAAAATGATTATGAGCTGGTGTTTTTTTCAGCCTCTGATTACCCAGATCCAGTAAATAAAAATGCTCCATCCCGAGTCTTAAGTCTTTTTTCAATTTTTCATAGATTGGGTGATCCATGGTAGCGCTTAATCCAAGTACTGAAAATCCGGTATTGCATACTCCCAGAAATGTTTCCCACAATTTTTCTCGAAAGCTCTCTCCCCAATAATAAATCAAATGAAACTCATCAAAAATAAATATAGTTTGCGATTGATTATCAACCAGATTCAAGATTGTATCATCATCCAAAAGTTCACAGGTGGTAATTAAAAAAGCCTTTTTTTTACCATGAAATTTTTTAATAACCCCCTGGCAGTCTTTTTTGGTATTAGGTTTATACACATCATTTTTTCTAGGAAACCGGTTATAAAACTCCTCTGCGATCGCACGCAGTGGTGACAAATAAATGATTTTAAGCTCGAAATTTTGGTGTAAATTAATCAGCAAAGACGTTTTTCCCCACCCAGGAGGAGCTAAAAACAGCATAAAAGTAGATGGTATCTGCAATATTGGGATTATCTCATTCATGGCAAATGACATTCAAAGAAGCTGACTTAGCAACCAAACTAAGTAGTGGAAAACTAAAAATACCAAAAAATAGCTATGCCCAAATTGACGGATGAAGTTCGCTTAAAACATAATCAGGTTTTATTTCTTTTAGACAAAAATGATTGGAGCAATGACTTTCTCCACAAAAACCTCCGTGTTGCGCCCTACAGGGCATTTTTTCCAGAAAGAAATATCGATGTTTCTTTGGATCATAGGGATGCCATTCCATGGGTTCTTCCGGGCCAAAAAAAGTATAGGTATCCATTCCAAGAGATGCACAAAGATGCTTCAGCCCCGTGTCATTACCAATATAGATCGAAGCATTTTTAATATTTTCAGGGAGCTCCCTCAAACTACATTGCACAAATTCCGCATTGGCAGGAAGACCGATTTTAATCAGAGCTTCCCGGATAACCCGATCCTTGGGCTCATTGGAAACTGGAATAAGAATTTTTTTGGAAAATCCCTTGTTCTTGATCATCCCAAGTAAGATCGCATAATATTCCAGCGGCCACATTTTTGCCTGTCTGGTCGCCACCACTCCCAACACAATATCGCCCACAGGATTCCGATGCTCCACGCTGAGCTGGGGAGGCCATTTTAAATAATGTGGCACCGCTAATTCGCAATCGCTATCAATATACTTAATAGCAGAATAGACACCATCCAAATCTCTTTGAATATTCGGTTTGGTAACCCCTTGATCCAAAATAAAATCACCTTTTTTTAAGTGATGATTATGGAAAAAATATTTTGCCTGGATAAACCTGCCCAAAGTATTGAAAAAAATTTTTGACCGGCCAGTTTGATGTAATTCCAAAATCAAATCAAAATTTCTTGCATTAAAAAATTTATGGAAATCAAAAAAATCCGAAACCCCCTCCAGCCTTAGGGGAACCACTTCATCACAAGCGGTTTTTACAGTATTAAACAAAGGATACACCCAATGAGGAACGCCATAAACCACTTGGGAATCCGGGAAAGTTGACTTCAACCAGGCGACACTGGATAATCCTAAAATAGCATCCCCCAGCCCTCGATTTTTAAAAATGAAAATGTTTTTTATATTTGACTTCATCGTTATTTAATCCTAAAAATAGATCCTATGCCAACGAATCTAATATCTGGTTTTACATTTATAAAACACGGTCTCGATCTAGGTTACCCTATTAAAGAAAGTATAGAAAGTATAGAGCCTCTTTGTGATGAAATAATCATAAACGTTGGGTATGATGACCCTGAACTAAAAAAAGATGATGGGACTTTCGAATATTTAAAAGACACATTTAAGCATCCAAAATTTATTTTCTTAAAATCCTGGTGGAATCCAGACGTCTCATCAAAGGGAATCATATTGTCCGAACAGACCAATATTGCACTAAACAAGTGCTCCGGTAAGTACTGCCAATATATTCAAGGTGATGAAGCACTTCACGAGGACGGGCTTAAAAATATCCACAATGCCGTGATGGATCTTGAAAATAATCCAGCAATAAATGGACTGGTTTTTGATTATTTGCACTTTTACGGTAATACAAATGTCATTAAATACACTAGAAATATATATCGTCGGGAAGTTAGACTCATTAGAGGACAAGTAGGTATTAAGTCGTGGCTTGACGCGCAGGGTTTTCGCGATAAAAATGATCAGAAAATTCTTTGTAAACGGGTCAATGCCAAAATTTTTCATTATGGATGGGCCCGCAAGGAACAAATTATGAATCAAAAGGTTGGCCAATTCAATAAAATTTACCACGGAAAAGAGTATGAAAGTAAAACCTTTCAATATGAGCGGATCTGGGGGCTTAAAAAATTCATAGGAACCCATCCAGAAAACATGAAGGATTGGGTAACCCGGCATAAAAATGAAGTTGATATTATGAAATTAAAAAGAAAACATGAATGCAAAAACATAGGACTTGCGGTAAGTGATTTCATTGAATCCTTGACCAACTATAGGATCGGCGAGTATAAAAACTATAAATTAATTTAAGGAGTAGTCATGAAAGATAAAATTGAGGCCCTAATGGATGAACAAGTGAGACCAGCGCTTGGTGCTCATGGCGGAAATGTTGAAATTGTGGAAGTTAAAGACAATATAGTTTATTTAAAACTCACCGGTGGCTGCCAAGGTTGCGCTGGTGCCCGCATGACTTTAAAAAATGGAGTAGAGCGAATTATCAAGGATAAATACCCCGAAATAGAAGAAGTGGTTGACGTCACAAATCACCGCCATGGTGATAACCCCTTTATGTAAAATTTTCATCAACATCTTAATTGATTGATTCTTTCCTTTTTTTTACTATACTCGGCCAACTAACAATCAGTTCATACTGACATTAATGCTGATACATTTCTGCCATGTAGTAGTTGTGTTCATGCAGAATTAATAAAAACGCTTAACAGGGTCAAAAAATGAAACAGATCTGTCTTCTTTTCCTTTTATGTCTAACCATGTTTTCCTGCAGTAAAGATGAAGAATTTGTGGATAATTCCACCATCACCTTTACCGAACCAATTGTGACCGCTCAGGATGCAAACTTTCAACCTCTGTTTGAAAAAGTTCCGGAGTTTTTTACCGCCAAGGATTACATTATCAAACACGTCAGAGAATTTGATAACAAAATATATATTGTTACCTCGGTGGGAGTGGGCATATCCAAGGATGCTGGAGAAAGCTATCAATTTAAAAAAATCAAGGGTCTATCCACCAGTGAAATTAAAAATCTCTATTTTCACCAAACCGGACTCTATATTTGTACTGACCGTGGCATCATCATTACCGACTTCAATCTTACCACCTTCAAGGCCGTCGCTAATGGAGATAATTACCAGGGAGGTGCCATCAATAATATCAATATTCACGAAGGAGTGGTTTACCTGGCGACTCAAAAAGGTGTCTTTACCACTAATCTGGAATTTCAGCAATTCACCCAGCTCGTTTTAAACAAGAAACAACCAAATCTCCGCACTACCGATGTGAAAATATTAAAACCACAAAATAAAAAACTACATATTTTTGCATCCTCGGATGCTGGTCTTTTTGTATCTAAAAATGCAGGAAAAACTTTTAATCAAATCACCAGTCAAAATTCAAAATTACCAAATAACCATATTGGCTCTCTCACTTTAAACTCATCCACTCTTTATCTCGCAACCCCCTTGGGCCTTGCCATCACTTCAGACCTGGCAGACTCCTTCATAGTGAAAACCACCAAAGATAACCTTCCCAGTAACCATATCAACAAGGTCATCATCTCGGAAAATGGCGACATCCTGGTCACCACTCAAAATGGATTGGCTGTCTCCAATAATAATGGCAAAAGTTTCAGGCCCTATTCAACCCTTTCAGGCCTGCCCGCAAAAGGTATTAACGAAGTTATTTATTCCAAACTGGCCGGCAAAACTATGATCGCATCCGATCAGGGCCTAATCACTACCGATGATTTGGATAGCTACCGCTACCAATTAAATAAAATTACCAGCCTCTTGGCCGATCAACTAAATGTAACCGCCATTTTTGCCGTAAACGAAAAAAATATTCTGTTTGGCACCCGGCTTGGACTTCTGACCACTACCGATGGAGGGAAATCCGTCGCCCGTAAAACCAATTCTCTTGATGTCAGCGATGAAGAAATCACTGATATCCATCAGCACTTGGATTCTATCCTTATAGCGACACCTGTCGGAGTTGGTAAAAGCACCAATCAAGTTAAATTTCCGGCCGTGGTAAAAGGATTTCCGGTTCACCAGATCAAAACCTTCAAGGACAGCATCGTTCTTGCCACCGATGACGGAATGGCTTTTTCAACAGGTAATGATCCATCTTTTATTTTTTCTGGAAACGAAGAAGGATTGCCCCAGACTGGAGTCAATCGATTGTGGGTATACACCCGCTCATACTCAAATGCCACCGAGGAAACCAGAAGTGACCTTGAAGATTATATGGATATCCCCAAAATTTTTGCGGCTACCAATCAGGGTTTGTACTATTCCTTTGGCCCTAACCAATTTACTTTGATCAGCAAGGAAATCATACCGAATGAAAATATCACCGACATTTTCGTTGACAGTAAGGTCATCTATGTCACCACCTCAAAAGCTTTGTACATGTCACTGGACCACGGAGAAACTTTTAGCGAGAGGAAAATCATCTCTGATTCATCTCCGACCAACATCAACCGGATCGCCGCCATCAAAAACCACATTATTATCGCCACTACTGATGGAGTTTATATTTCAGACGATAAAGGTGAAACCTTTGCGAAAAAAATTATACCTAATATTAAAAAAATTAAAATTTTCTCCTTGGATATCCGGTCAGTTTATATTCTCAAATTAAAAAAGAGTTTTATCGTTTATCTTGGGACCACTAACAATATCTTCAAATCAGAAAACATTAGTTACGAGGAATAAAATGATGACGCAAAAAATATCAGTTATAATCACGGGTATCTGCCTTTCAGGATTGCTTTCTTGTGGCGGTGGTGGAACCAAAAACCCCAATGCCCCCTTCACCGTAACTCCCGATGAAAATGATGATAGTAAAAACTATGTAGCCACCGGGGAAATCTGCTCAGATCCCACCCGCAACATTTCTTTTTCCTGGAGTAAAAACCCTGATCCTGTCAGCGGATATCACGTTCACAAAGGACCAGGCACTAGAATGTATGAGCTGAGCATTGATGCTGGATTAACCGATACCCCTGATAATCCCCGATATACCATTACCGCCGAATTCGATTTTGATAAAGCTTACTATTTTGCGGCCACAGCTTATGACGAGTTTACAGTCTCTGGCTTTAGTGATGAAGTGAGGGTGGTCTACCACTGCGTTGACGGTAAGGTTTTTATTGAATCAAGGATGTCAGCTTATATAGATGAATAACATTACATACGAGGTTAGCTAATGAAACTAGTACAATTTTTAATCTTATTTTCTTTAATGTCTGCCACCAGTTTTGGCAATCAAGTGAACAATCCCACTTCCACCAACCCCGCCAGTGACGTGATGAAAATGCTCAATTTGGCATCATCGAAATCACTAACCACCATACAAACGATAACTTTCCCCAATCGAAAAGATCGTCAAGAGTTATCCCGCATTGCGGAGGATGGGGTGCCTTTTTATTGGATGGTGGCATTATCATTAAATGAGGGAAATATGGTTGACGTCAAAGATGCTACCAAAGATCCTTTTAATCCCTACTGTGTCTTTGCATTCAATTTATCTGATCACAGCGGATATCAAACACCTTATATGTTAAACGAAAATGAAGTTTTAAAGATAAAGAGTGTGACCAGAGTTACCAATAACATCCAGAATATTTACTATTTTAATTTTGCCCCTCCTGAATATCGATTCAACCTGCGTTGCTTCTTACCAATCTACAAAAATTTGACGTTAGAAGATTTTAAAAGAACTATTGACGGAATCTTCAAACTGCAGATGGATTGATTTTTGCCTGACCCACTAAAATAACCGGACTTTTTTTCTGACTTCTTCCACTTGATTGAGATTAATGTCCGCCACAATTAATTTCTCACCATCGCCGGCATCGGCCAGAATTTCCCCCCAGGGATCAACGATCAAAGAATGTCCGTAAGTCTGGATCCGTTCATTGTGGGTGCCCCACTGGGCCGGTGCCACCACAAAACATTGGTTTTCAATTGCACGGGCCCTAACCAGGGTGTGCCAATGTGCTTGTCCGGTTGGAATAGTAAAGGCTGCCGAAATAGAAAATAAATTTGCACCCAGTAATCGATATTCGCGAAACATTTCCGGATAGCGGACATCGAAACATATCGCTAGTCCCACGGTTAATTTACCAAGTTCTATGATCTTGGAAGTTGTACCCGGGACGTAGATATCAGACTCATTAATGGATTTGTTTTTTAATTCGCAATTAAACAGATGAAGCTTGTCATAATAACCAAGATCATTTCCCTGTTCATCAAAATTAAAACTCCTATTCACCACTTTTTGGTCATGTAAAGTAGCCGCTGATCCACCGATAATCGGGAGATGAAAATCAAGTGATAATGACCTGATATTTTGATAGTGCTCATTTTTGCCATCAACCAGGAAGGGAGAGGCTTCCAATCCATTCGACATGGAATAAAAACACTCAGGTAGAAAAACCACTTCCACTTTCTGATCAGTAGCTTCTTTTAAATAACCTTTTATTTTTTGCAGATTTGCCTGATAATCAAGCTTTGAACAAATTTGAATGATTCCAACTTTCAATGATTACCCTCAACATATTTTCCAATGGCATAGTATTTAAAACCCAGATCCAAAACCTTGTCGGTCCTATACAGGTTCCTACCATCAAAAATAACCGGCATTTTAAGTCTTGATTTGATTTCCATAAAATCAGGAACACGAAACTCTCCCCACTCCGTCATTACCACCAAGGCATCCGCCCCATTTAAACAATCATACTTGTTATTATGGGCCGTTAATTTTCCTTTATTTGCCTTGGTCTGATCCATAAATTTTTGAAAGTTATCCATGGCCTCTGGATCAAAATAATGAATACAGGCACCGTATTTAATAAGTTCGCTGGCCAGTTTTATAGCAGGGGCTTCTCGAACATCGTCGGTATTGGGTTTGAAAGCAACTCCCCATAGCGCAAATGTTTTGCCAGATAAATTCTCACCAAAATGTTTTTTTATTTTTTCAAATAAATAAAGCTTATGAATCTCATTCACTTCATTCACGGCCCTGGGAATTCTCAGTTCTATACCCAAATCCTCACTAGTATGAATAATGGCCCGCACATCCTTAGGAAAACAGCTTCCGCCGTACCCAGGCCCTGGAAATAAAAATTGTTTTCCAATACGACTATCCGTCGTCATACCTTGCCGAACTTCTTCAACATCTGCACCAGTGGCATCACAAAATTTGGCGATCTCATTAATAAAAGTGATCTTGGTAGCCAAAAATGCGTTAGAGGCGTACTTGGTCACTTCAGCAGAGGCATTACTCATTAAAATAATCGGGTTTCCCTGTCTGGTTAGTGGTGAATAAAGTTCTTTCATAATTTCGCCGGCCTCGGGTTCTTTAATCCCCACCACTACTCGATCTGGCCGCATAAAATCATCAACCGCCGACCCTTCCTTCAAAAATTCAGGATTATTAACCAGATAAAATTTCTTCTTGGTATTTTCTGAAATAACTTCTTTAACCCATTTGTGAGTTCCCACGGGGACCGTGGATTTTAAAACAACGATCGTGCCATCATTTAAATTTTTGGCAATTGATATGGCCGAATCTTTCACATAATCCAAATTTGCCCGGCCATCCATTTTAGAAGGGGTGCCTACGGCAATAAAAACCACTTTGGAATCTTTAATCGAATCATAATTCGTTGAAAAATTTATTCGCTCAGCCTTGAAATTTCTATCCAGCAAATCTTTCAACCCGGGTTCATATATATGAATATGACCGTTGTTTAGTTTACTTATAATCTGGGGATCAATATCAACACAGGTAACATGGTGTCCTATTTCCGCAAAACATACACCACTTACCAACCCGACATAACCTGTTCCGATCACCGTCACTTTCATAGCATCTCCTAAAAAATAGAAATTGGTATTTATAATTTAAATGTGTAAAATACTTCATTATGAATATTTCTGCCACAATTATCGTATTCAACAACGCAAAAATCATTGGAAGAACCCTGAAGTCTCTTGATTTTGTCGATGAAATTGTAGTGGTTGATAGCTACTCCACTGATGGCACTGATGAAATTTGCCAACGACATGGATGCCAAGTTTTTCAAAATAAATTCGTAGGCTATGGACAACAAAAAAATTACGCTCAAAGTCTATGCAAAAACCACTGGGTTTTAAATATAGATTCCGATGAAGTGGTGTCTCCTGAATTAAAAGAGGAAATTATTAAGCTGTTTAAAACCGGTGAACCAGATATCAAGCTGTTCAAGATCAACCGACTTACCTCTTTTTGTGGAAAATGGATCAAGCATGGTGGATGGCATCCCGAATATATCACCCGGTTAGGTCACCGGAATTATATAAAATGGACTGAACCACATGTTCACGAAGATTTACAACTAACCTCTCCCGGAAAAATTGGAACGCTTCACACCAAAATCATGCATTACTCATTCCCTTCGGTAAAATCCCAAATCGACACCAACGTAAAATTTGCCCGCCTGGGTGCCAAGGATTTAATCAAAAGAAAAAAAAGAAGACCCTATTTCTTCGAGGTTTTAATAAGGCCAATGGGTAAATTTGTCGAATGCTATTTGGTGAAACTTGGCATTTTAGACGGGACAAGCGGGCTCATTATTGCTATCAATGCCGCTTACTCAATGTTTATGAAGTACGCCTTTGCTTATATGGACGATTTGAATGATTAAATCAATGCTTATAACAGCTCTAAAATTTATCTTTGCCATCTCTATCATTGTCTGGATGATTTATAATGGCAAACTGGATTTTTCCATTTTAACTTCCTCCCTCCAATATAAAATGGCCTGGGCAATCGGTTTTTTTATTATGATTCTAAACATTCTGCTCACAACTATACGCTGGAAAATTTTACTGGAAATAAAATCATCCACCACCTTGCGACTATCAACCATGATTAGACTAACCTGGATCGGGGTTTTTTTTAGTTCGGTACTTCCTGGGATTGTAACCGGCGATGTGGTCAAACTGGTGTACGCAAAAGACCTCGATAAAAATTTAAGCAAGACCTATTTACTCACATCCGCTTTAATGGACCGGATTATCGGGCTTATCGGACTTCTTCTTTTAATCGGACTTTCCAGCGCAATCTATTACGATACCTTAATTGCCAAAGGGGAACATGTGGCCCATTTGGTTCATCTGAATTTCATCATTTTTATTGGAGTAATTTTTTTTATTCTAGCAATAATCCTGCCTGCTAAGATACAAAACTACCTTCACATAGGTTTAAAAAAAATCCCTGCAGTGGGAAATTTAATTAGCCGGGTATCCTCTGCGATCTGGGACATTGGCAAAAACCCGAAAGCCCTTGGTTTTTCAATAGGAATCAGTCTGGTGGTCCAAACCCTCAATGTGTTTGCCTTTTGGGCCCTGGCAACACCTTTTATCACAGGAACCATCCTTTCCTTCGAACATGCTTTAAGTTTTATCCCCCTGGGATTTGTCACTATTGCGATCCCCATCTCACCGGCCGGAATTGGAGTGGGACACGCCGCCTTCGATCAACTCTTTTCGCTTTATGGTATTAACAACGGCGCCTCCCTGTTTAATCTCTACTTTATTTGCTGGATAACGATTAATTTATTTGGTGTTATTCCCTACCTCATGAGTTCAAAAAAGTATTCTATAAAGGATGCTTCGGAGTTTGATAAATGAAATGTTATGGTTTTACTTTCATGCGCAATGTGGAGCAATTTGACTATCCTTTTGTAGAAATGCTCACCTCCCTTTCCGGGCTGGTTGATAAAATATATCTGGCCTTGGGTGACAGCACCGATGGCACTGAAGATGAAATTAGAAAATTCAATAATATCGAAATTATCAGAACAGTTTGGGATGAAAAATTAATTGGTGATGGTGGCAAAATTTTTTCAGAGCAAGCCAATATTGCGCTAGACGCTTTAAGAAAAGCTCATGGCCACGAACAGGATGCCTGGGCCATTTTTTTACATTGTGACGAAATCATCCACCCCAAAGAGTATGATGAACTCAAAGAAAATATTGAGTACGCCAAAGACAATAACTATGACGCGGTCAAGTTGCGCTTTTTACATTTCTGGAAAGATCACTATCATATCGCTATTTGTAAGAGATGGCATCCGGCTGAGATACGTGCATTTAAACTCAATACCGATATTTATTGTTATGGGGATGCTCAGGGTTTTCGTGGGGCTACCAAAGAATTTTGCAGTGATGTAAGCATCCTCCACTACGGTCATGTTCGAGATCCTAAGCAGCATGATGCCAAACAAAGAGAAATTCTTAGAAGAATCAGGCCAGCAGAAAAATTTAAAAAATACTACAATCGGGAAAAAAAGATTTTTGCTAAAACCAAAACTCTTCCCATTCTGATAGATCACCCTCATTTTATGAAAGACAGGATTGAACGATTGAGGGATCACTTTTTTCTTCCCCCATCTGAAATTATTTACATTGTGGGCAGTGGGTCTGCTTATAAAGACAGTATAAAAAATAAAATCAATGCAAAAGAAATTCATTGGGTTAAAAGCATCAAGGATGTTCCTTTTAGATTTCGTAATAAAAATATGATAATTATAAATGATCACCGCTTAATTAAATTAAGGTACCGGTCCCATGTCCCCTCTCAAATGCACTCACCCCAGGCCCTCGCCTGGAACCCCGAGATGATGTTACTTTTAAAATTATCAGAAAAGGGAATCAGTCTTAAGCCTAAAAAGTAGAGATCTAAAAATTTTGTTCAAAAAAACGTACCGGGTCCAGATGTCCATAATTTTTCAATTTATTTTTAAGCCGGTCAAGCCTGAATATATACTCGATTTCCTTATGCCTATCCTTGAGCTTTTTTATACTCCTTATCTGTTTTTTGATAAATTGTTTGATTTCCTTGGGAAACAATGAAATACCATCCAGTAAATAATACTCATTATCATATTTGATTATTCTGCCAATGAAAATATCGCCTTTGATAAGACCTAGATTAAAACAATCCTTGGCCAGTTTAATACTATGACTGGTGAAATAATCACAGACGGTTATACTCCCGCCCAGGTTTGAGCCCCCATGTTCTAGCAGGCTAAAATGGACATTGGTTAATGAATCAGTCAGCAACGGATCCAGCTGTTTGCTGATAACATATTCTTTCATCATCGTTTTAGTTTTCTTCATGGACAGGAATTGAAATAAATACCAATCATTAAACAAATTCATGATGCTCTCATATTCTGGATCATCTTCTCGAACAACTCCCACTAACTCGGTAAATAAGGCCTTGGCTTCAATTAAATATTCATAATTACTGCCAGAGGTATATTCTTTCAGTGCAGATTCAATATGACTTTTCAAGTGAGTATACATACTAATCATCCTCATCAATTTTTAAAACTGCCATAAATGCTTCCTGAGGAACTTCCACCGCTCCCACCATCTTCATTTTTTTCTTGCCTTCTTTTTGTTTTTCAAGCAGCTTTCTTTTGCGGGTAATATCTCCACCGTAACATTTGGCAATGACATTTTTTCTAAAAGCCTTAATGGTTTCCCTGGCCAGAATTTGTGATCCAATTGCTGCTTGGACCGCAATATCGTATTGCTGTCTTCCAATATATTTCCTAAGCTTTTGAACCAACTGCCTTCCCTTATGTTGAGCATGATCCCTATGACAAATCATGGAAAGAGCATCCACTTTGTCACCATTTAATAGTATATCCACTTTCACCAGATTAGATGTCCTGAAATCTATAACCTCATAATCCATACTGGCATAGCCTTTAGACAACCCTTTAAGTTTATCATAAAAATCAAACACCATTTCGGCCAGGGGTAATTCAAAAATAATTTGCACCCGGTCTGTGGTGATATAGCGAATTTCTTTTTGAATACCTCTTCTGTCTATACACAATTTTATAATATTTCCCACATAAGTATTGGGGACATGGATATTAATTTCAACGTAAGGTTCGCTAATGGATTCAATTTTGCCCGTATCCGGTAACAAGGCAGGGTTATCTACAAAGATTTCCTCCCCACTAGTTTTGACCACCTTGTAACTAACCGATGGAGCAGTAGAAATCATATCCATTTCAAATTCACGCTCCAATCGCTCTTGGATAATATTCATATGTAAGAGCCCCAAAAAGCCACACCGGAAACCAAAACCAATCGCCTGTGAGGTTTCCGGGGTAAAAGTAAAGGAGGCATCGTTCAAAGACAGTTTTTCCAAAGAATCTCTTAGTATCCCGTACTCGTTGGACTCCACCGGAAAAACTCCACAAAAAACCATGGGCTTCATTTCTTTGTAACCAACCAAACTAGGAGTCTCTCTTTTTCTGGCGGAAACAATGGTGTCTCCAATTTTCACATCTTTTACAGTTTTGATACCACAAAATAGCATCCCAACATCACCTGCTTGAAGTTCGTCAAGGTCGGTTAAAAAAGGTGCACTGACTCCCACTTTAAGCACTTCGTAATCCGAGTTGGATTTTTTCAAATAAATCTTATCCCCTCGTTTAACCACCCCTTCCATCACCCTCACCAGGACCACGACACCTTGATAGGGATCATACCAAGAATCAAACACCAATGCTTGCAAATCATTTTCCACTTTACCGCGTGGAGGTGGTACTTTTTTAACGATAGCTTCCAACAGATTTTCAATCCCGATTCCTGCCTTGGCAGAGACCAGACAAGCTTCTGCTGTATCGATACCAATTATATCCTCAATTTCTTTTTTAACTTTTTCAGTATCGGAGTGAGGGAGATCAATTTTATTTATAACAGGGATGATTTCAAGATTATTATCTATCGCCATATAAACATTAGCGAGCGTTTGCGCTTCCACACCTTGAGAGGCATCAACGACCAATAAGGCCCCCTCACAAGAAGCCAAGGATCTGGACACTTCATAGGAAAAATCAACATGCCCTGGAGTATCGATTAAATGCAAATGATAAAGCTCTCCATCCTGTGCTTTGTAAGTCAATCTCACTGTCTGGGCCTTAATGGTTATGCCACGCTCTTTTTCAAGATCCATATTATCCAAAAACTGCTCTTTCATTTCTCTCTTAGAAAGAGAATTAGTAAACTCTAACAAACGGTCCGCCAGAGTCGATTTACCATGATCGATATGCGCAATAATTGAAAAATTACGTACTCTGCTTCTTTCCATAAATTATTCTTTAGAAATCTTTAAGAAAATGCCTCAACCGACAATACCATAAGATAATAGTCAAGAGAACTATCTTTTCCTCTTATTGGAATAACATTTGCATAACCACTAAAAATAACTTCCTGAACCTCTTTTTCTTTTTCATTTTCTTTTTCAATTTGATCATCAGGTTTTACAAATTTGCTTTGAGCATCTTCATCCAAGATCAAGGCCTGGGAATCAAGATCAGCTTCATCGGATTTTTCCAGTTTTTTTACAGGGATGATTATTTCAACGTTTTCAATTTTCGCACGGCGTTTTATAGCCAGTTCAAAAGTTGAAATAATGGAATTGGGCATAATGGTATCGGACATGTCTTTCCCGATAACCTCCACAGATTGCACCTGAAGTAGGGAATAAAGTTTATTATTCATATAAATCAGCTTTCCCTCTGAATTTGCCAGAAGGACTGGCTTTTTTACCAGGTTTGCCAAGGTATCGAACTTTCTATTCTCCACCATGATTCGATCAGATCTAAGTTCATCAAAAATTTTAAAGCTATGAATCATTTTATTCATTTCTCGTGCAATTTCACCTATTTCATCATTTTGGTTGTAGTAGATGGAAACGTCAAAATTACAATCTTGCAGTTCCCTTATCGCATCCCGAATTTTTTTAAACGGTAAGGCTATTTTAGCCGGGATAACCAAGTTAAGTAATATACCTGCACAAAAACCAATAATCAGAATAACCATCATTAAACGTTTTGTTTCGTTTACTATCTGTTTTATGTTTTTATCTCCCGCTTGGGCCAATTTATTCAAAATATCTTGCAAATCCGTAAAAAATTCTAAAATCTTATCCGCAATATCCCCAATACTCGCCATTCGAGAAAACCCGTCGGCATCTCGGCGATTGACGTTCTCATAAATGGCCTTGCTTGATACCGCCTTGATGGAATCAATCTGACCAAGCATCCTGTTGACAATTTTATTGACCTCCGAATCTTCTCCAAAGAGTGATGCCAACCGGTGAAGTTGGGTGGAAAAGACCTCACATAGGTTATTAATTTTTTCCACCGTTTCCGCCCGTTCTCTTTTATCAGTCAGAATCCTTCTTTGGTATTTCAAAAGCAGGACCACCGAGATCCTGATTTCATCATTAAGAGTGGAAATCCTGTTTGACTGGAGTGTTATTCCTTCAATATCCTGATTTAATGAATCAAGAAAATAAAAAACGGTCGAAGTCATAACCAACACCACAATATTGGCCAGGATAAAACTAATTGCTATTCTTTTTTTCAGTGATAGATTCATATTCGTCCCTTAACTAACCTTCTGAGATATCAGTAAATAACTTATTAAAATTTTTCTCACTTCCAACCAAAACGATTACATCATCTTGATCAATTACATCCATGGGCATTGGACAATCGTTTATTTCGATCCGGTAGGAAGCTTTTCCATCCTCTGTAATAAAAGGTAATCTTTTTTGTAAGGCAACAATCGACAAATTGTAATTTTGTCTTATTTTACTTTCCACTAGGGTTTTACCAGCATATTTCTTACCAATTTTTAACTCAACTATGGAGTACCCTGCCGCAAAATTATATCTTTGTAAAACATGGGGAGCAATAATCTTGGAAGCAATAATCTCCCCCATTTCTTCTTCAACCTTGATGGTTTCACTTGCGCCGATTTCCGCCAAGACGTGTTCATGTAATGGATCAGTGGCCCGAGCAATAACCCTTCCCACGCCTAGTTTTCTCAGCATGGCCACGGCCATAATGCTATTTTCCCGGTTGTCCCCAATTGCCACAATGGCCACGTCAACGTCGGATATATCGAGAGCCCGCAGCGCTCGTTCATCAGTGACATCCAACAACACCGCTTGAGTAACCCGATCCTTAATTTTATCAACCAATCTTTCATTTTTATCAATGGCAATAACCTCGGCACCTTTTTCAAAAAGGCTGGTTGCGGTTTTTTCACCAAATGTCCCAAGTCCTATTACGGCTACCATCATCTTGCTACCCTCTTTATCCTATCATTATGCGGCTGTCTGGATATTCAATCTTTCCAGCCGACTTATGTTTTTCCCCGATCGCCAAAACCAATGTGAGCGGTCCAGTTCTTCCAATTAGCATAAGCATTGATATTGCCAGCTTACCAAAAACTGACAAATAGGGCGTGACTCCCCCAAGCGACAACCCGACCGTGGCCCCTGCGCTTATCACCTCAAAGACAATGGACAAAAATGGTTGTTCCGGCTCCAGTTTCATTAGAATTAATATAAATATACTAGTGGTCATTATGGATATAAATGTAAGCGCAATCGTTCTGACTACGATCTGAGAATTAATTTTTCTGGAGAAAACTTCAACATCCTTTTTCCCTTTAAGGGTTGATGCTATTGATAAGATTAATATAGCAAAAGTGGTGGTTTTAATACCTCCACCAGTGGATCCGGGAGAGGCACCTATAAACATATACATGGCCATTAAATAAACGGTATAGGTATGCATTGAGGAAAGGGGAATAGAATTAAAACCGGCAGTCCTTAGGGTAATGGATTGGAAGATAGATATTTGAAATTTCTCCCACACATTATAACCTTCCAGGGCGTTTAAATACTCCCCAAAAAATATAAACAATGCTGCCGTCACAGTGAGGGTCAATGACGTTATCAAAACCAATTTAGAATGGACACTGATCCTGGCAAATGAACGATTGGCCACGATAATCCCTTTAATTTCTTTTAGAACGATAAAACCAAGTCCCCCTAGGGTGATCAAGACCGCCACAGTTCCATGAATAAGTGGATTGGTGGCATAACTTTCCAGTGAGGTATTAAATAACGAAAGACCGGCATTACAAAAAGCCGAAATACTATGAAAAAAACCATAGTAAATGGCCTTGGGAAACTCAAAACCTTCCGACGTAAATGCAAAGGTTAGCACAATCCCCCCCCACAACTCGATAAAAAAAGTATATCGAATGATATCAAAAACCATATTCATCAAACTTTCCATACTCGAGATTTCAACCACATCTTGAATCGCCAAACGCTCCCGCATTCCCAGCGATTTCCCAAGCAGGACCGTCACGGAGGTGGAAAGTGTCATAATCCCAAGACCTCCCACCTGCATTAAAATAAGCACCACCATCTGGCCAAATAAACTGAAATTATCAGAAAGAGAAAGCGTTGACAGCCCCGTCACACAAATAGCCGAAGTGGCCATAAACAGTGCATCCACTACGCTTATCACAGATCCAGTTGCCGCTGAATTTGGTAATTTTAGCAGGAAGGTTCCAAGCACAATGGCACCAACAAAGGATATAATAATAGTTTGAGCGGGACGAAGTCTCAGGCTTTCAAACGATGTAAATTTTCTTTTTATTTTATTCTTTGAAGCAGTTACGCTATCAACATCAAACAAAACCAAAATGGAGGAAAAAAGATGAACCAGCGACAACCAAAAAGCAAATTCAATATCTCCTACGGTAATTAACAAAGGAATCAAAATCAAGATCGAAAACAAGTATTTCCTGACAAATTCCTCCAGCGTTTTAATCCGGATCCAATGCGACATAACCACTCCGAAGATCACCGCTGGAACCAACCAAACCAGCCCTCTAAGAAAAAAATCTATATATCCCATAATCGGAATTTGGAAAAAACGAGTGGTCCAGACAGAGGGGATTTCCCGATAATTTTTCAGCAAATATAACAAAATAAATGTCCCATTGATGAACAATTCCGTAAGGAAAGATATTTTTTGCAAAAATCCAGTCATAGTGTAATCATACCCTCACCCTTGGTGCTTTTTTTGTCCATGCAGCTTTTTCCCTACTGAAACTAATTTTTTTATCCGACTAAAATACTATGATACCCAACAAAACTTGAGATGATTTGACCATTATGAGTTAAAAGAATTATCCGTAAACAATTTTTTGATAATTCCCGTAAAAGCAAGTATGATCATCAATATAGCAAAAACTCATAACTGGACAAAAACATATGATCATTGCCGCCAAATACTTATTGTTGATAGTGTTGCTTTGCAGTTGTTCTTTAGGGCAAAGATCCACTAAAGACGATCAGGCGGATATTCATTACGCCAAAGGATCATCTGAATTACTAAATGAGGAATATACCAATGCGCTTATCAGCCTCAAAAGGGCCAATGAATTGCGCAGCAAAGATACCAAAATATTAAATAATCTAGGGATGGCATACTATTTCAAAAATGATTTAAAAACTGCTAAAAAACATTTGCAAGATGCCATTGATGCAGACTCCGATAATATGGACGCTAAAAGCAATTTAGCCGCCATATATATGCAAGAAGACAATCTGGCACAAGCAGAAAAAATGTATGAGGAAATCTCCCTGGTACTAACCTATCAATACCAATTTAGAATCCTGTACAATCTCGGTGTCATTCAGCTTAAAAAAAACAACGAGGATAAGGCCCTCGCTTTCTTTAAAGATTCCCTCAAAGCTGACAGCAATTATTGTTCCGCCAACTACCAGCTAGGCCTTATCTATAAAAAAAGAAAAAACTTTGAACTGGCTTTGGAGAATTTCAAAGCCGCCACCAAGGGTAGTTGCTATCAATACCCAGCACCGCACTTTGCTCAGGCACTAACCCTCCTTGAAGATGGCCAATATCAAATGGCCAATGAGAAATTCAAACACATCATTAACTCTTTTCCGCAAAGTGAATTTGCCAAAGCTGCCAAAAAAAATCTTCAATCCTTTGCAATGGAAATCATTCCTGATAATGAAGATCAACTGCATTCCCTGGAACTGCCGCCCAGTGCGCTTAAACAGGATCTCAAGCATAAAAGAAACACAGTCACTAATACCAACTCTTATTCAACCCCAACATTTTAGAAAACAATTATGGAAGATCAAGTAACAAAAAACGAACCAAGCACCATCAAAAATCAATTATCCGGGACCACCGAAGTCGGCACCACCATTGGGGTTTTCCTCAAGGAAGAGCGACAGAAAAAAAATCTCAGTCTCAAGCAAATCTCGCAAAAGACCAAAATCAACATGACCCAATTGGAATATCTTGAAGAAGACAAGCTCGACTTGCTTCCCAACAAAGCCTATGTGGTTGGCTATCTTAAGTCGTATTCCAAAGTTTTAGGAATCGAACCCCATATTCCCATGTCCCACTTGGACATCACCTATTCGATTTTAAACCCATCCAAAGGCACCGACCTAAAAAAAGACCAAATAGTTGCCGAGGAAATTGATAAAAAACCCTACATGATTATAGGGGCCTTGATAACCATCATTTTTGTATTAGTTGTCGTTTATGCCCTTAAAACAAATCCTGTAAAAGAAACTGATCCTTCTTCAGTCACCACCGAAGTAAACCAAAACCAAAGTAGTAATGCCAATGAACCCGCTGTGGCAGACAGTACCTTAAATGAAACACCACCGGCTCAACTGACCGAAACCACCCCGGTAGTGGCAGCCCCAAACACCAATACCGAAATTCAAAAAATCACTTTTCCCAAGGAAGAACCGGCCCAAAACAACAATGACCAAACTTTGAAACCGGTAAAGCAAACCCAAGTGGAAGAAAAGAAAAATGAGGAGATCAAGGCAGAAGACAAGAAAGACGAACCAGCATTTGCTCCAATGCAGAAAAAATTATATGCATTCGCCACCAACCCTCCGGAAGAAACACTAAAATATCTTCCTAGCGACATAAAAAACAATGTTGTTCCCGGCAAACAAAATGTTTTTATTTATGCTCATAAAGGTGACAGTTGGCTTACTTATCAAGTGGATGACAAGGATCCCAGACAAAGTATTTTAACCCAAAATTCCAGCATCAATCTGGTGGGCTCGATCATTAAAGTATTTTTTGGCAACGTAAATGCCACTACGGTTTTTTTAAATGGTAAATTAATCAATATAAACACCAGAACCGGTGTACGTAATCTAATCTTTCCAGAAGAAAAAAGCAGCCAGTTTGTTTTCCCTCTGTTTATTTTCAACAAGCAAACTGGAGAAGTCATCACGTCAGAAGAATATCTGAGAGAAAAAAATGCCAAGAAAAATTAACCGTTGATCAGTGATATGGTTTGGTTAATTCACCCAATCTAATTTTTTATATAGATATGTATTGATCCAAAAAAGTAAAACAGAAGGAGTAAAAACTGCAATGAATGGCGCTATGTCACCTTTTTTTCCGAGGCTTACGCCAAAAAAGAAGAGAATATAGTAAAAGACTAAAATGACAATGGCCAGAGAGGAAGTATTTTTGGACCGACCACGACCTTTATTAATTCCCAGATTAAATCCAAGCAAAAGAAATAACATTACCAACAGAGGAGTATTAATCCTGGTCCAAAACTCTAATTCCGTTTTATAAATCCCAACTCCCGCCTGTTTTCGATTTTTTTCATTAAAAATAATACGGTAAAGTTCCAAAAAACTTCTCATGCTATCTTTTAACACAAATCCCGGTGCAATATTTTCATTAAAAAGCGGAAACTCATACTCCTTAAAAATAATTTTTTCAATATTGTTTTTACCCAGATAACGTTGGACAATATTTCCGCTAGTAAGATTAATTTTCAAATCGGGGACATCCATTTCCGAAACTTTGGTTTTGGCAATCACACCTTTTTGTGCAAAAATAATTCTTTCTAATGATTGATTCTTATCAACCGCTCTGATAAACACCTGTCCAAGTACCTCGCCTTTTTTATAAACGTTGGTGGCGAACAAGGTGACATTTGGAATATCTGTAAAAAAATGCCCTGCCTTAATATCAGTCAACACACCCTTGGAGGTTAATCTGATGACCTGATTTTGAAATCTAGCTTGGGAATACGGAACTACCTTCTGGCCCATGGCAAATACAAACAAAGCAATGATAGACCCAAAAATAAGCAGCGGTTTAAGCAGGTCAAATTTATCACTGCCAAACGAACGCATAGCGATTATTTCCGAATCCAGACTGAGTTTGTTCATCGAATATATTCCTGCCAGTAAAGCCGAAAAGGGCAGCGAATAAGGAAAAAATGAAATCGCAATATGCAAGATTAATTCCGCTATGACCGAAAATTCAACCTCTTTATTAGTCACTATGCGGATAATTCTAAAAAGTTGGAAGGTTAAAAGAAACATAATAAAAAAAATACTACTTAATAAAAAAGGTGGCAGGAAATTAAACGCTATGTATCTTTGAATAATTTTAAGCAATGTAAGAAACCCTCAAATTATTGCACTCAATGATAATTCTTGCGTAGTTTACCACACTGAGGATAATATACTCAATGGAATTTGACCCCTATAAACCCTAAGCGGAGATAGAATATGACCATACATGTAAATTTTGGTTTTAAAGATTATTCATCAAAAGAATTAGTGATATTATCTGCCTTTTCAAAAAAAGAGAAAAAGGAGGAAAAAGAGGAGCTAGTCATACCACACTGGAAAAAAAATTATTCGGAGGCATTTCATAAAATCATCTCCTCCAAAAATTTTGTTGGCAAAGCTGGTGAACATTTTATCTTCCATCTGGATGATGGTCGCACCATTTTAGCGCTAGGACTAGGGGAGAAAAAAAAATATAACGCCGAAGTGCTAAGAAGAAAAATAGCCTCCATCTATAAAATTCTTAAAAATAATTCCACTGACATTTCCATTGATGTTGACAGTTTTCTTCTAGGTACCAACCTGGAAAAAACCATTTATACCCTGACTGAAGCCTTAATAATGGCTTCTTACAATTATATTAAACATAAAACCGCCCCTACTCCTCCCGTGTTACAAAACATCTACCTTGATACCAAAGAAAAAAAGAAAATTTCATACGAAAAATCCTTTGAAAATGCACTCGCCACCGCCAACAGTGTAAATTTTGGACGAGATCTGATCAACGATCCCCCCAATCTTTTAAACTCAGAAACTATGGCAAAAGAAATTGAAAAAGATGCCAAGAAGCTTAAACATGTCCGAATCAAAATATTAAATAAGGCTGAACTTAAAAAAGAAAACATGAATCTTTTCTTGTCGGTAAACGCTGGAAGCAATTATGAGCCTCGCTTAGTTCACCTCACCTATACTCCTTCAAAATCAAATTCAAAAACCAGGCATATTTGCTTGGTTGGCAAAGGACTAACTTTTGATACCGGAGGGTATTCATTAAAACAATCCATGGTAAACATGAAATATGATATGGCCGGTGCTGCCACTGTATATGGGGCATTTAAAGCTGCTGTGGAATGCCACTCCCCTAATAAAATAACATGTATCCTGGGTATGACCGATAACGCCATCGGACCTACCGCCACCATGCCGGATTCAATTTTCAAAGGAAGGAATGGTAAAACCGTAGAAGTGCTTAACACCGACGCTGAAGGAAGATTAGTTTTGGCAGACTGTCTGGATTACGCCTGCGATTTAAACCCCGACGTCATTATCGATGCTGCCACACTCACGGGTGCGGTCCTGGTTGCGTTAGGGGATGAAGTTTGTGGTTTAATGGCAAACAACGACAAATTAGTTGCCAAATTAGAAGAAAGCGCCAAAAAAATGGATGAATATATCTGGAGGCTTCCCATCATTCCCGAATTTCATGAAGATATTAAATCTCCGATAGCCGATTTAAAAAACCTGGGCGGAAGTAGAAATGCAGGCTCCGCCAAGGCTGCAGCTTTTTTAGAAAATTTTATTAAAAATGATATCGCATGGGCCCACCTGGATATTGCCGGCATCGCCGACTGCCAAAGTTATTTGGAGTATTGCCCCAAAAAAGGTGCCAGCGGTCTCATGATAAGGACACTGGCTCACTATTTAACGGCGAATGTCTAGATTTAAAATTGTTTTATACAAACCACTTATTCCTGGCAACACAGGCTCTATCGGCAGAACTTGTGTTGCTCTTGATTTGGAGCTGATTTTAATCAAACCCTATGGCTTTAACTTGGACGAAAAAGAAGTCAGAAGGGCCGGTCTTGATTATTGGAAACATGTAAAGCTGAAAGAATTTGATAATTGGAACAGTTTTTTCCAGGAAGAAAAACCTCAGGCTATCTTTTTTTTTAGTAAACTGGCCAAGAAAAATATCTACCAAGCTAATTTTTCCCCCGACTGCTACCTCATTTTCGGTAGCGAAACCACTGGACTGCCCAATAGCTTTTATAACGATTTTCCTGAATCTTTTTACAAATTACCTATGTATTCGGATATTATCAGATCCCTCAATCTCTCCAACGCCGCAACCGCCGTGGCATACGAAGCACTCAGACAAATTGAATTTCAAAACCAGTAATGCAAAGCCGTTCGCACCAATAAGTTATCTGTATTGAAAATACCATCCCCCCCGGTACCAATTAATCCATCAATTTTCAAACTGCCAAAATTAATGGTGGCCCCCGCTGAAACACTGGTGGTTTCATCAGATTTATCCACTTTATCGTTCGCACTTGCCCCTGAGGCATTGGTTTTACTATGCTGATTAATAAGTGATGCCTGCTTAATGGACCCTCTAAGCGTCAGCCAACTAGTGGCATCCGCCTCTAGGCCAAAGGTTAAATTTAACCTGGTTTTTTTGGTTTTAACAGATGATTCTCCCTGTAGAAAACTAACCCCATCCACCATTGTCCAAGAGCCAGTGGCAGTTACGCTTGAAGGATCACTTCCTTCATCACTCATCACATTAACCGTTGCATCGGTTATGATTCTGGCATTATTGGCGACTTCATGTATCTTACCTGCACCGACGGTAATTATTTTTTGCTCATATTTAACATTACTGGAACCGGCTTGATTAGGATGCAGTTCAAACCCATTTGTTTCATATTGACCAAATAATTTAACTCCCAATAATTGATAAGCCGCTCCCAATTTAAGCCCCAAGTTACCCTCGTAAACCATACCCGCATCACTCGAAGAGACTCCTTCATTTGCCCCGACTGATTTATCCTTTAGCACTATATCTGTATACAAATTCAGATTTTCCCAAATAAGCCCAAAACCAATCCCAATGGAAGTATGATTAGACTCATATGAAACAGAACTACCATCTCCGGCATTCTCATTTTTACTATTTGCATAACTGAATCTTGAACCCCATTTCAACCCCGCATCCCCACCAAAAAAAATATCAATCGGATTTCTTTGGGTAAGAAAGGTTTTATTTCCAGAAATATCCTTCCAGTTATCATTAATATCGGTCTTATTCCCCAAATACACTCCCCAGGTAAAATCATTCACTTCCTGAAAAAATCCACCTTCGGCATTAGGTTTAGGATTGGTACCCACACCATTACTCCCACCATCAGGTTGATTCACCTCTCCCCATTCAGTGATAATATAATTATTAAATATATTGATAAAACCTGGATTCAAAAAAACTGACCTCGAGTCGGGCAAGAAAAAAGACCCCGTCTGTGAATCTTGTCCTAGTCCCTCCATCCTCGCCTTGGAGGCAAAAATATTGGGTGAAACCAGAACTAAAAAAATAACCATCACCATTTTCATTTTCACACTCCTAAAAAGTTTTCGATATTTTTCACAGATGCTAACGCCCGTGCCATGTTGGACAAATGATTACTCTCTCCTTTTAAGGGAGCATTTATCCCCACAAAAAATAAGCGATCATCAAACTGGTAATCGTTGTCATCACTCATTTTTATAATAGGTGATTCAGAATCAAAATAGATAAACTCGGTTGATTCAATAATTTTATGTTGCGGAAATATTTTTTCAAAACTTCTTTTAAAAATTTTGATCCTTTTGGCAATCTCATCCTCTGTCACACTTTCCCTGTTTAAAAAATGTACCAGTTCCACCTGTGATCCCTGGAATTCACCGATAAAATGTCCCCATTCATGAGTATAGCTCAAGGGAATGAAAAAAGTATCCGTGCTACTTGATGCTTGGGAAACCTCAAACGTCATAAACAAGCTAGAGACTTCTTTCATATTATTATGAAATTCAATAAATTTCAGATCAAACAACGAAGCGGCATCCAGCACCTCAAACAACTCAAAAATCGGCGCCCCCCAGATAAGATTCTCACACTCAACTTGATTCCCGCTCGCAAAGGTGACAAGCCATCTCTTCTCGTTAATCAGATGCCCATCCTTAGGCAACTTCTCGATTTTTAAAATCAGCTCAGTGCAGACCAGCTCATTTAATAATGTTAAAAAATCCTCGCTGGTCCGATAGGGAAAAATTTTATCGTAGTCAGGAAAACCGCTTTTTTGGGTATAAAATGTTTCCGCAAAAAGCAGTGGCTCCGGTTTATACCTTCCACCAAATTCCCGAAATTCCAGATCCTTGAAAAAAACCGTCTTGCCGGTTTCAGCCTTCCCCTCCGGCAACGAAAATAAATTTTTATAATAAGCAATATTCGCTTCTCCACGCAAAGGTGCAGGCCCCCACGGACAAAGATCATAAGGGGTCAAACGATCCCTTGAAATAAATAATAAATCATTCTTTTGTTTGGCCTGAAATAATCTATCCCATAATAAAACCGTATAGGGACCTTTACCTGTGATTACCGTATTCACATAGATTTTTTCATTCTTAGATGTTTGATCTTTTTTAAGATGCTTGATTGAGAAAAGACTCATTTTAAATCCTTCGACAGTACGCTTTGTTCAACTAATAGCTCAGCTTAGTTTACTTTAAAAAAACTTCACCTGTTAAGATTTTTTTTGTAAAGAATTTATCTAACGACCAATTTATCACCGGCACGAATCATCCGCGACTTGATCACATGCATGTTTGATCTAATTAAGGTATTGATGGAGATCTTATTTTTTTGTGCTACCGACCATAAGGTATCCCCTTTCTTGACCACATAGTACGCAGCGGGACTTCGGATCAACTTTCCATTTTTTTGGGCATACCTAAGCCGGCTTCTATAATTTTTTCGAGCCAGTACGCTCTTCCTGGGCACTTCATACAAATCTGAATACATCCTTGAGCGCACATTTTGTCCCACCCGAAAGGGTAGAATAATTTCATCATTTTTCTTCAAATAACTTCCCTCGGGAAGATTATTAAGCGTTACTAAAACATTTTGCGGAACTTTAAATTTTTTGGATACCGCCTTCAGCGAGATTTTCTTAGTATCAATTCGGAATATTTGAAACTCGCTGGCAGTATAAATTCGATCCTGCGATTTTTCTTCCCATAAAGCTTTTAATCCCACGGGAATGCGCAGTTTATACTCCTTTCCAGGAGGCGTAAACCATCTCAAAACCTCTGGATTTAATCTACCCAGCTCCTCCACTTCCATATTCAGGTCTTTTGAAATCAAAAATAGATCAGACATTTCTGCCACGGTAATTTCTTCAAAATCAAGTGGTTCATGAAAATCAATATCTTCAAATCCAAAAGATTTTAAATTTTTCCCGATAATCGCCAAGGCCATAATTTTGGGAACGTAATTTCTGGTTTCACTCTTTAAATACTTGCCTTTTGAAATTTGCCAAAAATTGTCCGTTTTATATTTTCTAATAGCTCGAGACATTTTTCCTTCACCGGCATTATATGCGGCAGCGGCTAATTCCCAGGACTGGAAATCGTTAAACAGTTTCTTTAAATACTCTCCTGCCGCAATGGTGGACTTGATAGGATCTCTCCTTTCATCAACGTACCAGCTGATATCCAACCCATATTTTTTACCCGTATAAGGCATGAATTGCCATGGGCCAACTGCTTTTGCCCATGATTTAGCATCGTTTTGAAAACCACTCTCAGCCATGGCCAAAAAAATCAAATCCCTTGGCAGGCCATTATCTTCCAAAATTTTACCCATCAGCGGAGCATATCTACCTGCTCGGGCACCATATCTTTCAAAAAAACCTCTCCCTTGGTTGAGAAAGTATTTAATCCACATTTTAACAGCCGAATTATAGACTACGGGTATATCAAAATAGTAGTTATCAAGTTCAAGATGTTCTGCCCCATAAAGGAAGTAGGTTTTTTTACCATTAACCACAGGCCCTTCCACTATAGAGCTTCCTAATATACTGGAACCATTGTTTTCCAGCTGATCCGCTTTTTCTTGAGTTTTTGAGTCAATTTTTTCAACAATCTTCTTCGTCTTGCTATTCATGTCAGATTCGGTCGTCTCCAACTGGCCACATGACATCAAATTAACCATTAGAAACAAGAAGATAAGACTAGTCAGGGGGGTACTATGTTTCTTCCATAAAATCATAAAAATATGCTCCGTCCTCCAAAGTCGTTTCAGAGGATTATCGACCATTAGTATTTTATCTTAATTATTATTATTCTGAAACGTAAACTATCAGCAGTCAAGTTTTTCCCGCTATGCACAACCGGACAATAGATTATCATTTTAACTAATAGAAACGATCACACCCAAAATGACCAATGAAAAATGTTATCATGTTTCTTTTGATTACCATCTCCTTACCTGCCTTCGCCAAGGTTGAAGCCTTCAACTACAATTTCAGCTTGGAAATACTTGAGGATTTTTATCCAGATAAAACTTTGGAATCCATTGAGAAAAAATATAACAAAGGTGCCAACATCTCAAGCAATGCTGATTATAAAATAATTAAATATTTAATTAATCATCAGCGCTACACCTTTCCGGTTTTTGTTCAATACTATAAGGACAAATCCGTGGACTTTTATGTCCGGCTTCCCAGTTATTTTATGCATGATATATTTCACGAGTCCCTCATAAAAAAGCTTGGCAAGCAAGACACCTATTCAAAATATGAAGAAAGTGCCAGTTATACCTGGAAAAATGTCAAAGACACCCAACACTTCTACCGGGCAGAGTGCACTATCACCTGTTTTCCCATTTTTTATTCTGTCATAACTAAAAAGAGTGACCTTCCTGGCTACCTGCCTATTTTAAAACAGATGCTCAAGCAGAGTTCTTGGAAGTAGGAATTTTTATTTTAAAGGCGTATAGAATAATTCCAACACTCGCAAGCATCATCAACAAGCAAAGTATTTGTCCCATAGTGGTCGTACCCCCTAGGTAATATCCCAGTTGCACATCGGGTTCTCGAAAAAACTCTATCATGTACCTAAAAAATCCATAGCCTCCCATGAACAAGCCGGAGACTACCCCGTAATACTTGGTTTTTTTGGATACCAAAAAAAGAATTAAAAACAAGACCAATCCTTCAAAAATCGCCTCATATAGCTGTGAGGGGTGCCTAGGATATGGACCACCACCACTAAAAATCATCCCCCACGGAACGTCGGTGGTTCTACCAAACAACTCATGATTGATAAAATTACCGATCCGACCAAAAAACAGCCCTTGGCTACCACAAACCGCAATACAATCGGCAATATGAAAAAAATGCAGCTTCCACTTCTTGGCAAATAAAAACATTGCCGTGATAATGCCCACCAGAGCACCATGAAAACTTAGCCCCCCCTTCCAAATAGCAATCATTTCTGCTGGAAAATTAGCGTAGTGATCCCAGTTGTAAAGAAAGACATAGAACGTGCGAGCTCCAATTAACATACCAATCAGGCACCAGAGCAATAAGGAGTCAACCTTATTTTCCGGGATTTTTAGAAAACCATTTTTTACCAGTTTCTTAAGGATTTGCCCGGCAATGATAAAGGCCACCACGTACATAAGCCCATACCATCGAATTTGCAAAGCACCTAAATGGAGTATCACCGGATCAATTTGGATTGCATGCATACTTTATCCCTTCACATAAAAAAACACATATTGTTTTATTTATCTTACTAAAGATAAGCTAAAGGGACAAATCAGTTCTTGGTTTAAAGTTCTCTTTGGGATGAACTAGCCCCGATATATTTAATGAAATCGTTCTAATCATCTGTCTTATGGGTAAACTAAGCCCGTCAGTATCAAAATAGCAGCAATTGACTGCCAAAAAACTAGCCAACTCACTGGAGGACATCTTAATGTTTCTACTTCGTAGAACACGATCAAGTCTCATTATTACAAAATTAGGTCCAACTTTTTTTACCCCATCCAATGTATAAACCACATTTTTATATAGATCAAAAAAAACTGCCTCGCCCTTAGAATCTTGTTGATTCATCACCACTACCCCTTCATCCACGGGTACTCCCCAAAACCCTACCACCCCGGATGGTGACATGGCCCAGGACAAAAATCTATTTATAACGGTAAAACAAGCCAGTTGGTTTGCACTTACGCCAAAATTACTAAAGCATCCAAGCTCCCACTCTTTGGCCCCCACGGAAAATATCCCAATGGCGATCCCCTTATATCGATATATCTTGTAATTTTTTTTATATGAAATACTTTCAAGACCGTACAAATCGCCTTCATTGAAAAAATGAATGTTTTGAGCTACCGCCGGGGTAGCTTCAGAAAACCTCAAAACTTTAATTTTTGACTTATCCTTAACTTGATCTTCAATTTTTTTATTTTCATTCCCAGCCAATTGAGCAAAACAAATTTCGTTTAGAAAACTCACCATATCTATTTCAAATTCGGCTAAAGACAACTTAATGAATATCGGAATGTTTAAGTCTTTATGATATTGAAAATATGTGTATTCCTTCTCAATTTTGGAATCCATACCACCTCCATGGTCTGGTATTTTGAAAATACCTTCCTTCCCACAAGCTTTATCGGAATTTGAATCTTTAAAATTTAATGTTTTATCTTGCATCATCTAGCCTATATGCTTGACATATATGTAAAAACCTAATAAAAGTCATAAGTTCATTAAATTTTTGACTAAACTTTGGGACCCAAGAAGCCAGTTTTAGGCTCCCCGTAAGTTTGTCACAGGCAAGGAGTCTTTCATGTATAACATTGTAGAAATTGGAGGTCACCAATACAAAGTATCAGCTGGTGATCTAATTGACGTTCAAAAACTTCAAGCAGATGAAGGTTCAAAAGTTGAACTCGACAAAGTTCTTTTTGTCGGAGGCGACAACACCATTGTTGGTGAGCCAACAGTTAAGGGTGCTAAGGTTGTAGCCCATGTCATAAGACACGACAAAAGCAGAAAAGTCATCGTTTCAAAAAGAAGAAAAGGTCGCTGGAAGAGAAAAAATGGCCATCGCCAGCAATATACAGCACTTTTGATAACCGAGGTTCATAACGGAAATGGCGAGATTATGAAGATTGAATCGGATAACAAGTGGGCCACAAAATATTTAGGCCAAAAGTAGTAGAATAAGGAGTTTTTATGGCACATAAGAAAGCTGGTGGTTCAACAAGTAACGGTAGAGATTCCAATCCTAAGATGAGAGGAGTTAAAAAATACGGCGGAGAACATGTAGTATCTGGCAATATTATTGTAAGACAGTGTGGAACCAAATTTCATCCTGGAAAGGGTGTAGGCATGGGTAAAGATTTTACGATCTTTGCAATCCAAGAGGGACAGGTCAAATTTGGTCATTACAACAAGAAAAGAAAAATTGTTTCTGTTGTAAACGCTTAAAGATTATTTTTATACAAAGAAGGTAAAAAAGGAGCTTCACCTAATCAGTAGAAGTTCCTTTTTTTTTAAAGCAAACATGAAATTTATAGACGAAGTAACTATCACAATCATTTCAGGCAAAGGTGGAAACGGCTGTACAAGTTTCCGGCGGGAAAAATATATTCCATGGGGCGGGCCTGATGGAGGTGATGGTGGTTATGGTGGAAATGTTTATTTCCTTGCTGACAAAAATTTAAATACCCTGGCCAGTTTCAGGGGAAAAAAAGTTTATCGGGCGGAAGACGGCGAAAGCGGTGCTGGCAGACAAAAACACGGACGATATGGTGAAGACATTTATATCAAAGTACCGATCGGTACTCTGATCAGAGATACAGGTACAGGTGATACCCTTATAGATTTAAACGCTGATAAACAAGAAGTCCTTTTACTTAAAGGCGGTCGTGGAGGACTGGGAAATGTAAATTTTAAAACCTCCACCAATCAGGCCCCAAGATACTCCCAAGAAGGTGATGAAGGCCAGACGATGGAGGTTGAACTAGAATTAAAACTCCTCGCCGATATTGCCCTAGTGGGACTTCCAAATTCTGGCAAATCAACTCTTATCTCCAGAATTTCGGCTGCCAAACCCAAAATTGCTGACTATCCTTTTACCACTTTAGAACCTAATCTGGGAGTAGTGGAACTTGATGATCAATCCTTTGTAGTTGCCGATATACCGGGCCTTATTGAAAAAGCATCTGAAGGCAAAGGCCTTGGAATCAAATTTTTGAAACACATAGAAAGAACTACCTCCTTTGTTCACCTAGTGGATTGCTCCTGGTGCCTGGAAGAATTTGAAGCCTTTGAAAGTTATATGACCGTTAAAAATGAATTGCTTCAATATAAAAAGGAATTTGAAGAAAAAAAAGAAATTATCTGCCTCACTAAAATTGATGCTATGACCGATGATGAAATAGCCAGATTTCAAAAATATTTCGAAGAACAGCTGGATAAAAAAGTACTACCAATTTCCTCTGTTTCAGGACGAAATATTGACCTTTTAAAACAACTAATGTTTAAAACAGTAGCAAGCGGAAGGGATATCAAATGAGTTTGAGTTTTGTTGACAAAGAAATTGATAAAATTATTAAAGATAAAAAATACCCATATCCATTAAATATTGCCATGGCAACGTCGTGGATACTGGGAAACCATAAAGGTGAATCTTTAAAAGTGTTAGACGTACATAAAATCAGCTCTCTGGCGGATTATTTTATTATAGCCTCAGCCACTAACTCAACCCAAGCAAGATCCATGGCCGATAACATCAGTATCCAGCTAAAAAAACATGGCTTTGCTCCAAGATCGATTGAAGGATTACATGAGTCCGATTGGATTTTGTTAGACTTTGGAGACATCATTGTCCATGTTTTTGTGGAACCGGCCAGACAGATATACGATCTTGATGATGTCTGGAAGGAAGCAAAACGAATTGATATTCCAAATGATTACTACTATTCATCACCAGAAGAAGAGAAAAAACCAGCCATGGGCCAGTCTGATAAACATTATTTCTAATGAAAGAATTAAATCTTATCGTGGTTGGACAATTAAAAGATCAAAACTTGCTGGCACTCGAAGAGCATTATTTAAAACAAATTAAAACTTTTAAATTAAATATTCATGAAATTAAATCACAAAAAGAAGATGTCTCCATTGAAGCCAGTCTGGTTTTAAAAAAAATTGATCAATTAAATCAAAATTCAAAAAGTATGATGATCCTACTGACCGAAACAGGAAAACAAATGGACAGCGTTTCCTTTTCAAAATGGCTTTATAATCATCTTGAAAAAACTTCTGGTTCTCTTTATTTGATCGTTGGAGGATCAAGTGGATTTGGAGAGGAACTTTTATCTCGTGCCAACGAAAAAATATCCCTTTCCCTGCTCACTTTCCCCCACAAAATGGCCCGAATTATTCTTATAGAGCAGCTTTATCGGGCCCAAACCATCCACACTCATCACCCCTATCACAAATAAGAAGAAAACCAATAACCATTTTACCAACTTCGTGGGGAAATATTGACCTCTAGGCCTCAAAATTCTTATCACTCCCGAATAGATGTTCTTCAACCATCTGATAGCAATATTTACAAATTGGTTTGAGCTGCAATGCCATTTAATTGTTTACCGTCTGTAGATAGACGATTTGCAGTTTCATCAACATTACTAGATTTTTCATTGATAGTTAAAGGATTAAAGATTAAGTGATAATCTTTAAGTTCATTCATGGCTATTTTCTGAAGCAACTTTGATAAAAGTTCAATTCGCTTTATGATTCGCATTCCTTGAAAATAATTAGATACAATTTCCAATCGAATACAATCCTCATCTTCAATCGATGCAAATATTTCCGTTACTTCCATTGATTGAAGTTGATCTTTAACTAATCTACAAATTTTGCTACTATCCATCTGTAAAACCTTTCATAAGCTTCATATAAATCATCATAATCAAGCGGTGAAAGCCCCATAAATTCGTAGCGCTTATTGATATTCCACGCTGACACTATTTTATGCCACAAAGGCTGTATAAATCCAGTAGAATTTATTGCATCGAGTAATAATTTCCTTTTGCCAATTTTAGTACTGGCAATTTTCAATAAGTTATGGCCTTCGGGACCATGTGTTGGCGGGATTCCACCAAATTTATAAATGGCAGCTTTCATAATCATCTCAACTCCCATGTGACAATTCATAACCATTTGCTCGTAAAGAGGATTAACCTCATGGTTTATCGCCTTTTCTGCCATTAAAAAATGTTCAATGGCTTTTATTTTATGAACTTCATAAATGGCAATTCTTTTTTCATTTTTCATAAAAAAATAAAACACAACAATTAACTGATTTCGTAAAGTGTAAAATACCATGAAAAATATAACTTTCAGATTTGAGAAAATTTATGGCAAAAATAATCAACAACAGATTTTAAATGGCGAACAGCTTTATCAGGCCCAAACCATCCACACTCATCACCTCTATCATAAATAAAAAGAAAGCCAATAACCATTTTACCAACTTCATGGGGAAATATTGACCTCTAGGCTTCAAAATGTTAAAAAATTAACAAATGACTGGGGAGTTTTTATGAATAAATTTTATCTATCATTACTAACAATTGCTACATTAGCACTTCTATCTTGTTCAGGAGGAGGAAGTCGGCCAAAAAATGATAAAGATGAACGAGGCATAAATCCAATAACGGCGGGATCTGGGGAAGATATTTTTAAAAAAGTAGCTGACGCAATCGTGCAACAAAATTTAGAAGAAGTTAAACGCCTTTATAACGAAGTTGCAACAATCAGATTTAGATCCAGTTGCTTCAATTCTAACTTCGCTGATTCGATTTATTATAATCTTACTCTTCCACAAATTGCTGCAATCTACGCAACCAACACAAACAACAGTAATCCCGATACAAGTATTTTCAAGTTTATTTTAGAGCATACAGGAGATGGGAAATTTATCCATTATAGCTGCGATAATTCAAAATATCCTATCCATATACTCGCAGCATATGGCCACTATAATGCTATGTCGATTCTTATTAAACATATAACCTATCATTCTGTCTCTCATCCGAATTCCATTGAAGGGCAACCTGACATTCCTGCTTATTTTACAACCAAGCCCTATCTTATTGAACAAATCCCTGATCCTGATGCGTTTAAAGGGATCGATGAATACGCTCAACACAGCATTGCTTTTATAGATAAATCCAAAACAGACTACCAAGAGCTGGATATCAATCTCAATGGAGATTTTGTAAAAAGAACACCCCTTTATACCGCCATATACTATAAACGCTATGATATAATTGATCTCTTACTTGACAAAGAAAATATTGGTTGCCAAGCAGACTGGAAAATTATGGCAAATGTCGCTGAGGATAGAGGTGGTTCTTCTGATCGAATCAAGCAAAAATGTCAAAACTAGAACAGAATTGACAGAAAGTATTACTTTGTAATACTTTCTTCTTATGAAAGAAAAATCAACATCCAAAGAAGTCATCACATTCAAAGTCGACGCCGATCTGGCAAAATATATTAAGTCACTCCCAAACAGTTCAGACTTCATTAGAGAGGCTGTTTTACAGGCCATGAAACACACGTGCCCGCTTTGTAGAGGAAAGGGTACTATGACTCAAGATGAAATGAATCACCTTAATAGTTTTTTGAAAAATCATTCTATAAATGAATGTAAAAAATGCAATTCAAATATAATTAAATGCAGGAAATAATATGAAAAATTTATTTTTTATTCTAACTTTTCTTTTGATTTCGAGCACGCAAGCACAAATCAATATTATTACCAGTATTGAGCCAGTTACTTTTTTAGTGGAAGAAATCGGCAAAAACCTGGTTGCTACCACCACTTTGATTGGACAGGGCAAAGACCCTCACACTTATACTCCCTCACCTGAACAAATAAAAAAAATAAGTACGGCCCAGTTTTATTTCGCAATAGGTGCCCAATTTGAATCCATCATATTAAATAAAATAAATTCTCAGAAGGGTCTAAGTATTATCATGCTAGATCAAAATTTTAAAAAAAGAAAAATGGAAAGCTCCCATGACCATGGAGACAAGCAAGGACATAATGAAAATGAATTTGATCCTCATATCTGGCTATCCCCTATTGCCATTAATAATATGGCAGAAATTATTGCATCAACACTCTCCAAACATGATCCAAACAATCAACCAACCTATCAAAAAAATTTAGTAAATTTTAAATCCCAATTCAATCAAACAATAACTGTAACCAATCAATTACTCGCCCCTCTCAAAGGTAAAAAAGTATTTGTTTTCCATCCGGCATTTGGGTATTTTCTGAATGCATTTGATTTATTACAAGAAGCAATTGAACTGGAAGGAAAATCCCCTTCCCCGAAACACATCGCCCATATTATTAAACAGGCCAAAGAAGACAAAACCAAAGTAATTTTTGTGTCTCCTCAGTTTTCCACCAAAGCAGCTCAAACCATTGCAGATGGAATAAAGGGAGAAGTCGTTTCCATCAATCCGCTGGAAAAAAATGTATTAAAAAACTTTATAGACATGGCAAATGCTATAAAAAAGGCTTACGAATAACCCCATGAAAAATATTATAATAGAAGTTGATAAATTAAATTTTACTTATGAACATTTGGATAAAAATGTTTTAGAAAACATTTCCTTTAAAATTTGTGAAAATGAGTTCGTCGGGATAATCGGGCCCAATGGTGGAGGAAAAACCACTTTGGTCAAAATTTTACTCGGTCTTTTATCACCACAGTCAGGTAGTGTTCAAATTTTTGGAACAAAACCGGGCAAAAATCCTCATAAAATTGCATACCTCCCTCAGCATCTGGTTTTTGATCCTCAAATACCGATTACAGTGGAAGAGGTTGTTTTAATGGGGTGTCTCGGACATCGCTTTATTGGCCTATACACCCAAAAGGATCACCAAAATGCCATAGAGGCCATGACCAAAATGAATGTCATCGAATACCAAAACGCCTTTTTTTCCTCTTTATCGGGAGGGCAAAAGCAAAGAGTTTTGATTGCCAGGGCGCTCACTTGTCGGCCCAAAATTCTTATTCTGGATGAACCAAGTGCCGGTATCGATACCCACCATGAACAAATACTTTTAGATCTTTTGAAAAAGCTCAATGCTGAAATGAGTATAATTATGGTATCTCACGAATATCAATTTGTATCATCCTTGGTCGATTACGTTATATGTATTAATAAGGATTCTCACATTCATTATCCAAATGAAATTAATGAAAAAAATTTCCAAGAAATCATTTCTAAAAAATATCAATATATTGCCCATGACCATGAGGTAAAAACCAAATGATTCAATTTTTTATAGATATCTTCAACCCCGATATGGTTTTTCTTATGTATGCCACCTTAATTGGCATTTTTGCCTCCTTTGCTTTTGGTATCATGGGAACATTTGTGGTTATCAAGCGGGTCAGCTTTATTGCCGGTGCTATTTCTCATTGTATTCTTGGCGGCATAGGACTGGGAATGTATTTAAACAAGGTACATGAAATTACTTGGATGACTCCTCAAATTGGTGCAATTTTAATGGCGATTTTTTCAGCCTTGCTGATTGGTTACTTCACCATCTACTATAAGGAACGCGAAGATACTTTGATTGGGGCCTTATGGGCATTTGGTATGGCCATCGGCTTAATTCTCATTTACTACACCCCAGGATATACCGATCCTATGAGTTATCTCTTTGGCAGCATACTTATGGTCGGACTTGAAGATCTCATCACGGTTATCATCTTGGACATTTTGGTTTTAACCATAACTATTTTATTTTTTAATAAATTTGTTTCTATTTGTTTTGATGAAGAATTTGCAAGACTTAGAGGAATCAATACCAGATTTTATTACATCCTCTTACTAGTTTTAATTGCCATCACTGTCGTCATGCTTATCAACGTGGTGGGCATTGTCATGATTGTAGCTATGCTTACTATTCCCTCAGGAATTGCCAGCGTTTTATCAAAAAATATCAAAAGCATGATTATTTATTCCATTCTCATTTCTCTTTTTACTGTAATTACCGGGCTTGCTATCAGCTACGAAATTAATGCTCCCTCTGGCCCAGTGATTATTATTTTAAGCAGTATTATTTATTTTATTGCGATAGTATTTTTAAGAAAGAGGATTTTTTAGTGAGATCAAAAATCTAAAACAAGATAGATGGATAAAATTAAAAATTCTCGTTAATTTGATACCCTATAGTACTATTATTAAAAAAATAATAAACATCTTCATAGTTCTACCCCCTAATTCAAATCGCATTAACCCAGCACACCGCAGCACTGAGTGCAAATCCTAATTAATCATTATGTAAAAATGTAATACATTTTTTTTGTCACCCATTAATTATATTGGTAAGTTTGGCTAAAACAATTCCACTAATAAAAATGAATACAAAAAAACCAACCAAAGCTCCTTTCGATACATTACTTGGCATCGGCCCAAAGGGGCTTAAAGTTTATTCATCCAATTACGACAGCGTAAAAAAGTCAAAAAGCTCTGATCGAGACTCCTTTCGCAGTTACTTTGATAACATCTGGATGGGATATAAATGGCAATGCGTGGAACTGGCAAGAAGATGGATGTATCTTCACACCGGCCACACATTTGAAGATGTACCCATGGCATATGACATCTTCAAACTCAAGGACTTGAAAAACCCTCACTCCCAAACCGCAGCTACGCTGCCACTTCATTCCTTTAAAAATGGCTCCAAAAGACATCCCGAACCGGGAAGTATGCTTATCTGGGATGAAGGTGGACAGTTTGAAATTACTGGCCATGTGGCGATAGTGACCGAAGTCTTTAACGATAAAATCAGATTCATTGAACAAAACGTTGAAGATTCCATTTGGCCAAATGGACAGATGTTTTCAAGAGAGCTTAAGGCGGTAATTGATTTACATGGCGGCTACTGGATCAAGTGTGAATGTGAAAAGGCCCATATTCTGGGCTGGGTAATTCAAACCGATGACTCCTCCCATAGCGAAAAATTGACAGCTCCTAATCCTGATTTACTTAACATTATTTTGAGAAATATTCCCCATAACAACCAGGCATCGCAGTCATGGTTAAATGTTGCAAACGAAGATGAAAATATTTATGTGCAGGTGATGAACGGACATAAATTGGCGAGCGCAGAATCTGATCAATATAAGTTTTTATGCATTTCCAAAACTGCTGAACATGAACTCAAGCAAGTCAGCAATGAATTGCATATGATGTTTCTGCGGGCCACAGACCACGTCATGATGAACCCTGAATTACTTTCATATTTTTCAATTCCGCAAATCATCTGGCCAAAAATACAAAACTCCTGGAAAAACCGTCACCATCACATGATTACGGGAAGACTGGATTTTACAATGTCTAGCAAAGGTCTCAAGGCATATGAATACAATGCTGACTCCGCCTCTTGTTATATGGAATGCGGAAAGGTTCAATTAAAATGGGCCGATCACTTTGGTTGCAACGATGGCAAATGCACCGGAGAAAAACTACAACCCGACTTGGTTTCAGCCTGGAAAAGAGTCGATGGCAGCAAAGTTATTCATATCCTTTACGATAATAATCCAGAAGAAACCTACCATGCTCTTTTTATGAAAGAATCTATTGAGCGAGCTGGATTTATTTGCAAAGCAATATGCGGTATCGACGATTTTGCGTTTGATAAAAAGGGCAATATTGTCGATTCAGACGGTCTTAAAATTAAAATCATCTGGAAGACATGGGCCTGGGAAACCGTGCTGGAACAATTAAGACATGAAAAACTTGAGGACTTTAAAACTCTGGATCAATTTCTTGAACAAAGAAGTAAACAGCTCACTCACCCCCGACTTTTTGATATTCTTCTTCACGAAAAAATCCAAATATTTGAGCCTTTCTGGACATTAATTCCAAGTAATAAGGCCATCCTACCGATACTCACTCAATTATACCCCGAACATCCCAACCTTTTAAAAAGTAGCTTTACCTACAATAAGGATATGTTTACCAACGGGTATGTGATTAAACCAATTTCAGGAAGATGTGGGGAGAATATCAAAATAGTCAAAGAAGATGGAGCGATTCTATCCAATACCGAAGGTCAGTTTGACAAAAAAAATTATATATACCAAGAATTTTTTCCACTTCCCAAAGTCGATGGAAAAAATATTCAAATCAGCTCCTTTATTGTCTTTCACCATTACGCTGGATCTTGTGCCAGAACCGATTATTCCCCAATATTAACCAGTTCAAGTGATATTCTCCCGCTTCGGATTATCGATGATCAGGGGATCTTAGCTGACCACAAGCAGCCATAATATCGAGGCCACGGCTAGCCCGGATCATCGTCCTCAGTCTTAACTTCACCAACCACTGCTTGAATTCATCCACCTCATCCTTAGAAGATCTTTCAAATAAGGTTCCGGGATAAGGATTAAAAGGAATAAGATTAACTATGGCCTTCAACTCTTTGATCAAGCCAAATAAACCATAGGCATCATCAATTTGGTCGTTAAAATTTTTTATAAGCAGATATTCAAAAGCAATATATTGCTTTTTAGCAAGCGGAAAGTTTTTAACCACATTAATAATATCTTCAATTGGATATTTTTTATTAATAGGCATGATCTGACTTCTTTTCACACTGTCGGCACAATGAAGAGAAATGGCCAAATTGATGGGAGGAAGTTCCAAAAAACGCTTCAAACCAGGAAGATAGCCTGCCGTCGATATGGTTATTTGCCGAGGTCCAAGCTTGATACCATCAGTTTGCATAAAATATAGTATACTTTCTTTAATGGCTTCAAAATTATCAAGTGGCTCACCTTGGCCCATAAAAACAATATTGGCGGTGGCTATAGTCTTTTTATTTTCTTTGAGATAATTCCAAGCCGCCAAATATTGATCGATGATTTCTTTAGCCGTCAAACTCCTTTGTAATTTTTGTTTTCCGGTAAAGCAAAAAACGCAATTAAAGCGACAGCCAACCTGGGATGATAAACACAGGGTATATTTTTTGCGAAAAACTAAGGCAACTGTTTCAACCAACTGACCATCTGAAAGCTTAAAAAGCATTTTAATCGTACCATCAATGGAGTGCTGTATTTTTGCAAGCACGTTCTTCTCGTTATGACTGTAACCAGCTTTCTCTTATTTTAAAAACTACCTTTCTAAGTTTTTTTGCTAAATCATATCCCACCGTAGGCAGATGGCCATCTTGTGGATAAAGCAGGGTAAACATACAATTTGTGATCGGGAAAAAAACCCCCTGATCAGTTTTTTTATAAAATATAATATCCTTGATCCTATCTTCTTTATCTTTAATCAGCTTATTGATCGGATGATAATAGACCAGTTCCTCGCCACTAATCATTATTTGCAAATCAATATATTTAAAGTGCGATTCATATAGGCCATCAGCAAAAAGGCGTGGTAGATAGCTTGAAGTGATCGCCAACAGGTTTTCGTCCTCCAAATGAAATTTTTTATCCTCCAAGGGGGGAGATTTTACAAATGACAAGATTTTATGAGATACCGGGCCTGGTAAATACATATCTAAATTATCCAAATGATCATATATCATAATTCCCCCGAGTTTTTCCAAATGAGCTTGAATAACTGATCATTATACCCCTTATGTCCGGGTTTTCAAGATAGACGAACAAATTCGATCGTGTTAGCTTCACCTAAAATTAAATTAATAGGACTTTATGGAAAAGAAAAAGGACAAAAAAACACTTAAACCAGCTAGAACGATAGAGAAAAGCCAGGATACCGGCAAGACCGTCTATATTGGCAACTTGAACTATAAACGTGATGAAGAGGGAATCAAATTTCTTTTTTCAAAATATGGAAAAGTTAAATCAGTTGAAATAATCATCGATCCTGATAACGATAAAAAATTAGGCTATGCCTTTGTCCGCATGTACAGGACTTCTGAAGCAATCAAGGCCATTAAAGGACTAAATGGAAAAATTGTAGATGGACGGACGTTAAAAGTGAGTGAAGCGAAAGAAAGATTTCCCGAAAAAGCACCTCTTGGCGAAAAAGAAATCATCAAAGCTAGTCCTAAAAAAAGACCTGTCAAAAGAAAGAAAAAAACTGGCAATCTTCAAAAACTATTTGATTATCTGAAAAAAAAATAACCTTTTAAAAAGAGGAACCCGATGGGACAAAGTTTCATTGACTTATTTCTGATAGCGATGGCACTTTCCATGGACGCTTTCTCTGTTTCTCTCAGCTGTGGCATCAAACTTAAAAAAAATAATTATAAAAAGTTTTTAAAAATCTCCTTGGCCTTTGGTATCTTCCAGGCCATTATGCCGCTACTGGGTTATTATTTCTCCAACACTTTTTTGAAAGTTTTTCTCGACAATTACACCAGTATCTTGACTTTTTCTGTGTTTTTTTTACTAGGACTAAAGACTTCTTACGATTACTTTTCAAAAGAAAAATTTCAAGACATCACCCCTTGCTCTTGTGAAGGTTATCGATGTTTAACCACGCTGGCAATTGCCACCAGTATTGATGCCTTTTTAATTGGCTCAGTGCTTGGACTAGGCCAGACCAAATTGATTTTTCCACTTCTTTTGATCGGCGGGGTTACGCTTATTAATTCATACCTGGGCTGCCTCATGGGAAACAAGGCCATCGGCAAATTAAAACAAAAATCCACGCTGGTTGCAGCCTTAATTCTCTTCATTTTGGCCTTTAAATCATTATTCTAAATTTATTTAGTGAAACGCCTGATGTAACTGCAATGCTGGCAAAGCGTTTCCACCAATACCCCTTTTTTAAAACCTTCTCTCATGCGATTTGCTTTTTTACTGTTTAAAATATTTTCAAGTGGCTCTTTTAAACAATTACCAAGCGAAATAACCCCATCCTTATCCAGACAACAAGGAATCACTTCCCCGTTAGAAAGAACGCCAATATGATCCACCAACCCCTTGCATGTGCCCACTTCACCCAAATATTGATTATCCAGCGAAGGCCAATCAAAGCGTGAATCAAAATGAAGATACAAGCGGTTCCAAATACGTTTGGATTTGATCCCACCAACATCCACTGTGCGCTTAATGATAATCTGGAAATATTTTTCTACTATATCGAAAACTTCTGCGTTTTCAAAAACATGATATCCTTGATTCCAAAGCCTTAAATTAAAATACATCTCTGGCCTTAAAGCACACCCTCTTTTTATAAAATCCAAAAATGGCAAAAGATGATTAGCAATCTTTCTATCTGGAAAATTATCCATCAAGGCCTGCAGGGAAAAATTAATTTGCCTAATAGCTGGTGACTTCAACAGTGCGTTTTCCACAGATTCAAGCAGCAAGCCGTTAGTCGTTAATTGCACCTTTATCTGCATTTTTTCACAAAGGCCAAGCATTTCTAAAAAGTTTGGATGAACCAAAGGCTCACCGGTAACATGCAGACAAACCTCACCAGTTAAAGGCATCACTTCCTTTAAAATATGATGAAAGTCAGCAACACTCATCATTTTTTTATTTTGTTTGCTTTGAGGACAAAAAGAACATTGCAGGTTACAGTGATTGGTAATTTCAATATATATTTTCTTAAGCATATACAGCCTAATGTAGCAAAACCTATCGGAGTTAATCTAGCTATTAAGCCAACCGGATTAATCTTTTTTAAAGGTTCGTTACAGTAAATGGCCTCAATCGAGGTGCAAAATGAAGATTGATCCAGTTAATTTAATTGTCATTCTAGTTTTTTTTAATAGAATAACACCCCTATGTTGATCAAGCAGTGACGAATTTATGCATAAACTAAGAGTACTGGCCAATGAAATTCTGGAAGTATATCGGGAGTCCCCAGACTCCTTTCAATCCTTTCAGCAAAAAACTGGCTTAACTTGCCTACCTGATTGTGGAGAATGTTGTCTAAGCAACCAGGTCAGTGCATCTATCCTAGAGATGATTCCTGCAGCCTTGTATTTATATGACCATCATTTGGCTGACCAGATTATAACAACCCTTGAAGATTTTGATGACACCAATCATTGCATTTTTTATATAAAGCTTTCAACCGATGGTAAAAAAGGACGGTGTTCTCGCTATGATCTGAGACCATGCATCTGTCGCTCTTTTGGGGCAGCCGCAATAAGGGGCAAAACAGGTAAGAAAATTCTAAGCGTTTGTAAAGAGATCAAAAAATTCACTTCATTAAATTTAGATCACCTGGATTTAAGCGGTGCTCCCGTAATCGGAGAATTTTCCAGCAAGATTTTACTCAAGGAGTGTTCAGCACTTACTCAAGTAAAACCAATCAATCAGGCTCTTTACGAAGCTTTGCTCAAAGTGCTGACCGTTGCTTCTTACAATCAACCTACACTTTAAGATAATGCACGGAGCCAATTGCCAGGTAATTTAACCAAAAAATAATTTTTATACACTGGCATTTCTCCCATTAGGTGTATTATCATTAGCTGTTTCGGGTTTTTTGCTTTTCAATATAACTTTCGATTTTACATATTTTAGGAGATAGACATGAAAAAATTATTGGCAGTGTTACTCGTCTTTTTAAGTTTAGGTGTATTGGCCATGGAAGAAACCACTACGGATGACCCGTCACCTACCCCAACTCCCTCTTACGATACCTCCTCAAGTCCAGAAACCATCTCGATAGACGAAACTTACGATCCTTCCGAAAATATTGAATACGATAGTGATAATTAATTAAGAAAAAGGCTCCAGAAGGAGCCTATTTTATATATAGTTTTTAACAGCTAAAATTAACCGGTTCCCTTCCTTTTTCTCATATCCACAAACTAAAACCTCATGATAGATTTCCTTGGTGAGTTTTTTTCCAACATCATCCATCTCAATTTCATAAACTTTAGAGTCAGTTTTCAGTGAAATCCCGGCACTGAGATTGCCAGGTTCAGTGGGAATAACTTTTCCAGATATCTGGCTCATTTTGGGGGGGGCTGCAATATCTGAGACTTTCTTTTTGTTGGGCCTTTTTTTCTTACCATCTTTTTGTAAGCGGGCCTTGGAAGAATCAGAGACTTCGTACTCATCATCCCAATCAAATGAAAAATCCAGATCTTCATCAAATTCAATCATACTCCGTCTCCCCTCTCCATCAGATATATACTATAAAAAACACACCATCATGCCAAGAAATGATCTACACGTTCTTTATTTTTAAATGACATTTTTTAGTCGCCCCACAAGTGAACGTATTTATATTAAATATTACATTAATAAAAGCACAAAAAAAAAATTTGTCCAACTATTCATCCTATTTTTTTTCTTTTTTTTTCTTTGCAACCAGCCTAAAAAAAGATAAACGTAACACCGGATGCTTTTGAACAGGATTTGACTTCAAATAAAAATTATCGATCAAAAATCCCAATTCTACGAGGTTTAAATGAAAATCGCATTTATCTTTAATAAACAAAGAGATAAAAAAACCGAAGAAGCTGAATTCGACACTCCTGAAGTTATAGATTCAATTACCGCTGGTCTTTCCAATAACGGACAAAATGAAGTTTTCCAAATCGAAATGACCAAAGATGGTTCTTGGGTTGGTGAACTTAAGAAAGTTGCACCTGATTTAGTTTTCAACACCGCTGAGGGTTTTTATGGAATTGGCCGAGAGTGTCTGGCACCTATTAACTTTGATCAGTTAAAAATTCCTTATGTCGGAAGTGGACCTTATGCATGTTTTTTAACCCTTGATAAATTTTTAACCAAACAGTTAGTTGCCTCAAAGGGTATCCCGACCCCGGATAGCTATTTCATCTCCGATAAAAAAGAGCTTAAGATTATTGTTAAAGACCTCCAATTTCCGGTTTTTGTAAAACCTAATTTTGAAGGTTCCAGTAAAGGTATTTCCTCCAGATCCAAATGTGAAAACGTTGAAGAATTGCTATCCTATGCGGAAGAATGTCTTAAAGAGTATCCCGAAGGTATTTTAGTTGAAAGATATATCGAGGGAAAAGACGTGGTCGTTCCTTACATTCATGGCATTGGAAATAATGGAATTTTAGAAGCAGTGGAATATTCCGGGCCTAAATATAACGGTGAATGGATTTATGATTATGACCTAAAAAATGTTTTTGATGAACAAGTAGGCGTTATCTGCCCCGCCAATATTGATGAAGGCAGCAAGAAAAAAATCAACATCTACATGAGAAAAATTATTCAAGTCCTTGCTATTAATGACTTCGGCCGTGCAGACTTTCGAATCACCCCCACAGGGGATGTTTTCTTTATAGAATTTAATGCCCTTCCCAGCCTGCAACCCCGATCCGGTATTTTCGAGGCAACCCAACTTTTAAACATGGACTACACTGCCACGATTCAATCAATAGTCAGTGCAGCTATCAAAAGATTAAAACTCAAAACCAGCAGACTTACTTCTGCCCGAAAAATTGTAAAACGTGATCCAAGGGTTGCACTTGTTTTTAACCTCAAAAGAAAAACACACTCTGACTATGACTACGAAAATGAGGCAGAATTTGACTCGGAACAAACGGTCACTGCCATTAAAAACGCCATCGAAGCAAACGGATATGAAACCCTTTTAGTAGAAGCGGATCGAAACCTCTCCCAAAATTTAATTGAAAAGGAAATTGACATTGTTTTCAATATCGCAGAAGGCATCAACAAACAGGCCAGAGAAGCTCAGGTTCCAGCCATTTGTGACCTGCTCAATATAGAGCATACTGGAAGCGATGCCTCTTGCCTGGCATTGACACTAAACAAGTCCATTACCAATAGATTGATGGCCTCCGAAGATGTTCAAGTTCCTAGATCCAAAATTATTGATTTACCAATAGGAAAAATCAATCACAACCTTCATTTTCCAGTGATAGTTAAACCTAATATGGAAGGTACCTCAAAGGGTATCTACGATAGCTCGGTGGTGGATACCGACGAACAATTAACCGCTAAAATTCATGAACTAGCAGAAAAATTCAAGTCCCCTCTGCTTTGTGAAGAATACATTGAAGGAAGAGAACTTACAGTTGGGGTGGTCGGCGATTCAAACCCCAAAGTGCTGGGTATCCTAGAAATTGAATTTAAAAAGGGAAGATCCAAATATCCCGTATACACCTTCGAGGCCAAACAACTGGAAAACCAGTTAGACAATGAAGTATTCAAAATGTGTTGTCCTGCCAACATTGATAGGAATTTAAACAAAAAAATCACTGCGTTTGTAAAAAAAGCTTTTAAAGTTGCCGGTTGCCGGGATATCGCCAGGATTGACCTTCGGGTTTCCAACGAAGGTGAACCTTATTTTATTGAAATCAACCCGCTACCAGGACTCTCCCCCGGTTTTAGCGATCTCACCATCATGGCCGAAAAGATGGGAGTTAAATATGAGCAACTGATCGGACATATTATCAAGCCAGCAGTCAGACGTTGGCGTAAATCCATGCAAAAAACTAATATATAAATTTTCTTGCTCTTGTTAAAGTATTGCAATTAAGGGATGTATGAAAAAAAAATTTACGATACTGTTATCGGTTTTTTATGCGTCGATCTTTGCGGCTGATTTACCCAGCAATGGCTGTTTACTTGAAGCAAAATATCTCTATGACGAATGCATAAAAAGAAGAAATGTTTCCGCTTTAAAATGGGAAATTGATGGCAGTATTGAAAATGGTTGCCAGCTAGAAGTAAAGAAAATAAAAGACCAATGCCTCAAGCAGTATAACTACCAGGAAGGAAAAGACCTCCCCACTTTGGTACCTAGTCTGAGCATCTCTACTTTAAACACTCCCCGAAACGCCCAGAGTTGTACCTTTAAAAGTCTCTTAGAACGCCTTTATGCAAGGACCCAATCAAGCACCGAACAAATCTCTATAAGGAAAAACTACCTGGCAAGTCTGGAAACACAGAATTTCTCAGAATCAATTCTTTCTCTAAATAAAATTGAAGAAAAGGTAATGAGTTGGGAAGAAAATTATACTCTGTTAAAAAATTCTTTGGAAACCCTGGCCACTCCTCAGGTAGATAATTTTATCAAAATATTGGGATACGGGTCGAATCAGGATATTGCCGATCCTTCTATAAACATGACAATTGACGAGCTGATGAAACTTAATTTGAATGAAAGACAAAATGCAGATGATTTTATTAAGCAAATTGAGATCATCAAGCTGCCACTAGAAAATTTACTTATATCCGTTCAGTCAGAAATAGATGACAGGGAGCTACTAGAAAAAAACAAGGCCAAAATCACCGAAACTTTTTCCAACACCGTAAAAATAAATACATTAAAAACCATCAATTTGGCAGATAATTTCAATCTCCTTTTACAAAACGATGCGCCTACATTTTCCGGCACTCAATCAATCGACCTGTACCAGATGTCTGAGGATGACATTTTGGAGATTGTAAAAAACTTTCATCTACTGGCATTAGTATCTGGTCAAACCATACATCTATTAGCTGAGCGCAACCAACCTTCTATCGCCCCTTCTTTTTCTCTCTCGATTGCAGCTGAAGCCCTCTATCTCGCAGAAGAAGTTAAATTCCGCAGCGATTATGTATCCAACCTAAAAGATTTTGACGAGTGTGCAAAATTTAACGACCTCGCCAACCCGGATAACCAACAAGAAAGTCATTTGATTAGAAATCTACTGCTTGGCATGCAAACCTCCATACTGGCTGCCCGGTTATCAGAATCCAGAGAGATCCTCTTGGAAATGAATATATGGAATCATTTATTCACCAATCAAGAAAAAAATATTCGCGAAAAAAAAATCAGAATTTTTACCGCACTGTTAAAAGCTGCCGATATGCTTAAAGCGGTTGCCAGCTTAAAAATGCAGCATGCCAGGGCATGGAAAAAATTAATTGATTTAATAGAAATCAGAACTCAAACTTGCATCGGCGCCATTTCACCTACCCCCGCCGCCACTTTAACACCGGTTTTGATATCTGTTTCCAACTGCCCGGCTGACGCAAATTCCATTTTGCAAAAGGCCCAGTCCCTGCAACGTGAAGTTGACTCATACCAGACCACGGCAAAAAACCAACTGGCTTTTTTAGAGACGAGTGTAATTAAAATTAAGACCCAGCTTAGTGATGCTCAAACCTTTGGAAATGTAAAAATCGATACCAGAGTCGCTGCCAACAAATCCGCCAATTCCCCTTGGCAACTAGTTTTTCAATATCTCAATCGATTAAAAATAAATATGATAAAAAACTTTCTTGGTATAAATTCAGTTTTTGCCGCCAAACCTGTGGTGGAAAACATTGATTTGGCTTTAGGTATAACCGATGGCAGTCGTTATCAGTCCTTTTTTAATCTAACGAAGCAAACTCATAAAAACATAATGCTTGGTCAGAACAAATCATATCCTGATTACGAAATGAGTGATCTGTTAAAACGAGGAAACTATTTATCTTTTATTTCCTTGTTTTCACTATCTGCGTATAAGGACATGGTTAAACGAACCTACGCCCGCATGATTTCTAACAGCGAAAAAGATGCTGAAATTTTAGCGGCCATCAATCATGACTCTTTTAAAGGTTTTTCAAACGATTTGGAAAATCAATACCAAAAAACACTATATTCACTTATGCCTGAAATGGAAATGATCCGCCAATCCCTTAAATCCGCTTCATCCAGCTTGCCAACTACTTCTTATTTTTCAAGTCAGATTGCAAAAACATTAAGAAAAAAAAGAAATACAGAAATATCCAAGGTTGAACCGTCAACCAAACAAATTGGTGAAAATATATTTAATAAAAGTAATGATTATAATGATCAGAACATTCAACCGGTATCCAATCAAATTTTAGAGATGACACTTGCCATTGTCGACAATTTAAATCAAAACAAAAATAGCCTCAGTACCCTAGAACTGTCCCTAATAGATACAATTCAAAATAAAACCACCTTCCTTAAGCAATCTTTCAATACTGGCCTTACCAATAATCAAACCACAAAGATTTTCAAGCAAACTACAGCACTTTCCCCTCAAAAAATTCAAGTGACAAAACCTCAGGTCAAAACCCCTGTAGTGGCACTTGGTAATATCACCCCCAATAAAATAATAACCTCTCTCAAAGACACCGTCAGCAAACCACCAGTTGCCCCGGTTAAAACCCAAGATCATGACATTTTCTATAAGACCTATGAACAAACTAAAGCTTCAAGGCACGAACAAAATGAGACTGTCCAAACTACCTCACAACCAAGTTTATGGGAGATCATTAGCAATACCTATATGAAAGTGGTCTATCCGCAATTAGGAGAAGAAAATCCATCCCCCTAACAGGGGTCTTCATTCAATCCACCCTACACTCGCCTTGGACGGCGCTATATGTGGTTAAATAATTTAAACCGGTGAAGGCCTGGCTTATATAAGCACAATGAGCTTCATTTAGAGTGGAATAGTCCTTCAATACATCAAAAAACATTTTCATTGTTTCTTTTAAATATTCCCTGGGGGGGATCGTACTCATCACCGGGAAGTTTACTTTTACCAGCTTTGCCCAATGAACCATTACCTCCAGCTTATCCGCTGCAGTCATAATATTTCCAAGCTTCATCATCACACCCATCGTATGGGCAAGCACCGCCCCAACGGCGTGAGGATCTTGGAAATTGGGAGTTGTGCAACTGTTTTTTTTCATTAGATCCTTGGCCGACACCGGTTTTAGATAGCTTTCAACTACCGAGGAGGTCATCTTTTTTTCGGTGTAGTCTGCAAAAATATTTGAATCAATATCTCGAGAGCTTTGCATACAATCAATCCCCATAAGCATGTTATAACTGGAGCCTAGCGATAAATACGCAAACATATCTGCGAAAGCTTCATGATAGGCCAGGAATATTTTTAATATTCCTTCTGTCTGCTGATCCATTTCTTCAACAAAAATTTTATTGAAAGAAAAATCTTCACAATTTCCCGCCATTTTTTGTGAGTGTTTAGCGTATTGATCCATCACCTTGACAGAAAAGAAATCATCCACCGGCACATAGTGGTTTAAAACATGATGTCCCATTTCGTGGGAAGTAACAAATGGAATTCTCCAGGCAGGAAAATTACCAAAGATCGGATTTGTGCTTTTCTGTGGATAAAATGAAATACTCTGTTCTGCAAATGAATAGGAGGCATTATCCACCAAATCACTACTGAGCATATAAATTTCATTATCCGTTTCCTTATAAATCAATTCCCTAATATATCTCTCATTCATATTGAGATTGATTGAAGGCAGCGAAGAATCATCCGTCGAATCAATATAAAATTTATACGATTTTTCAAGCGATAAAAGGGCACTCAACGCGGAAGCTTCAATACTGTCACGAGGGTAAGAATCATCGTCCCTACAAATATATAGCGGCAGGCCTTCTTGTATGACCCGGCTGGATACCGGTAATATCACCTTCAAAGTCTCATTATACTTAAGCCGGTCAACATGTTTGCGACTATGATAAACATTTTTTACAAATTTCCCCGAGAGAGGATTGCCTTGGTAGTCACGAAAGTCAAAACGTTCCGATTTTTCCATGCCACTTTGGGTATAAAAAACATCCATATTCCCCAATCTGCTCAACGCACGACTGTCATCGCATTCTTTATCAAAAAGATTGGCAATTACGGGATCACCATAAGAACTTTCGATGATTTTTTTGGTTTTAGGTGCAGAATTTTTACTCCCGCAAGAAACCAGTAAAACCAAAACTCCAATTACCATTACCTTCATCGCCTACCCCTTGATTCGCATGCTAATTCAATTGCTGGCTACCATTGACGATATGGCAATTCAATTTTTTAATGATTAGATGGTAAAAATAACCCTGATTATTAAAAAAAAGCCTGATAAATATCAGGCCCTTTGCAACAAAATATCTTAAAAAAATAGGACTAAATTTGTTTCATAACAACCCGGACATCACCTTCTGCTCTTTGCTCTAAAATTATATACCACTTATAGTGAGTCTTGGGTGCAGGTGTGAACCAATAGGCAAATTTCCTCATCGCCTTTTTTTTAAACAATTTTTTGATATCAAAAACCAGGGTAACCTTGGCAGTGTTTTCATCAAGTAACTCTAAACTGCTAACAAATGGATACTTTGTCCAAGGGAAATTGACTCCCTCTTTCCAAAAGGTAAGGCTGGCGTTATCATGAATTAGTAATGTCTTATAGCTTCCATCAGCACAACGTCCATGATCTGTGTAAAATTCAACGATCACTTCACCTCGTTCCAAGTTATCGGTTTTAAGCACATTGGCTACGCGATTAAGTTGATTGTAATCACTGTCTTCATTCGAGCAATTTGCCTCAATATTTGGAATTAAAATCACCTGGGCCGAAAACAGGTTAAACGCAAGCAAAAAAGCAACAAAAGTAATCAAAAGTTTGACCATACTCACCCCTCTTAATTTTTACAAAAATCGTCTCTTTCTACCATCGATTAACACTCAACGCAACCAAACTATTTGCTTTAAAATAAACATTTGCTTCAACCACGCTCCCTCATTACAATAATATAAAAAACATATAAAAGGATTTTTAGGATGAAAATACCGTTTCCGTTAAAGACTGCTATAATTGATGACAATCGAACTATCTTAAAACTCATTGAAGTCATGCTTGAGGATGAAAATGAACTTGAAATTGAGTATTTCCAGGATCCAAAAGAAGCACTTGAGGCCATAAAAAATAAACAATTTCATCTGGTCATCACCGACATTAACATGCCGGATTTATACGGTGACATGTTGGTCAGACAAATCATGGATCTGCGACTCGGCATTGACATTATAGTTATGACTGGTGGGATTAATCTTATTGATGCCTATGCTTGCTTTAAGGCCGGTGCTAAGGAGATTATCTTCAAACCTATCGATAAAATAAGTCTCATCTGCAGCATCAACGAAAGTATCGAAAAATTTAAAAAATGGAATAATGTTTTAGAACATATCATCACGCAGAAAAATTTATAAGCAATCCAAGTAAATATTATTTATAGAAACTGTCCAGAAACTATACAATTACAAGAAATAGACAGTTCCGTTCTCTCTTTTATTATACAACTATTTGTAATTTCAGCTTTTTACAACCCAACTACTGGCATCCCCCTTGCAAAAAATAAGTTGAGGTATCCAGGAGACTAATTATGAAAAAGACTATTTTGATCCTTTTTTTCAGCATCATCACCACCAATGTTGTGGCAAGTGAATTTAAAATAATCAAATGTGAATCAGAAAGAATGAACAAAGCGTTCTTACTTCGGGAAAACTCAGTCACTTTCATCGATAAGGAGAATGATCCTTTACGAGCGATCGCTTCATCCATTCCCGCCCGCACCCAGTATGTAAACAGTGGCATTAATCAAATGCTCAATCACGAAGATAAAAAATATTTTATTCACATTTCCAATTTAGACAATTTCAGCGATGTTGATGATTACATTGAAATGAAAACGATGGAAGGGCACAACATAATGTATCCCATTCATTGTCGCTTCAATTAATTATCCGAAGCAGATTTCTTGAATTTAAAGCTCTTCATATCCAACTTATCCGGCTGTTTGGCAGGAATATCGCTATTTTCACATCCGCCAACCGTAACTTCATTTTCCTCAGAAACTACCACTTTTTGAGGATACTCAATATAGCTAGACTTTTGCGTCCTCGTGCGATGAGAAAAGGTTGCCAACTCGACGATATAGGTTCCAAAAAGTGACGAACCTCCATTTAGAGTTATGGGATCGAGACTAAACTGTTGTAGCTGTGATTCCCGGCTGCCTTGTTCATTATGCCCTACCGCCAAGGTTTGCCAACCAATGCCGTTATCTTCAATATCTACGTCACCAATTAACTTTCGATGATTAAAAGCCGGACATTGAAAATTTTCAAAACGAGGGGATGGTGCTGCTGCTGAATAATAAACCGCAAAAAAAGCCGCTGAATTAGAAGACATACGACTCAAAGCAGATGACTGCAAAGGCATAAAAATTTCCCCCAGTACATGTCTTCTCCCAGAAAAATCCTTAGAAACCCTCACAATCCACGAATCAATCTCATAATTGTCCATCAAAGTTTGAATATCTTCTGCCCTTAGTTGGGGTAACTCTAATTTTACCAAAACCCCTTTGCTAACCGTGTATTTAAATAAAGATCCCACCTTCCATCTAATCACTTGAGCCGAGTCAATCTCAGCATTAACAATGGTTATATTTGCACCATTTTTTTCCACTAAGATAGTTGAATAATCCTTGCAAGAAACCATTAATACTAGGGCCAACATAGGAAAAAAATTTTTTTTCATAATCAACCAATCCATAGGATTTTGCATCCTGCTTTAGAATTTATACTATATTTGAGTCGAGGATTTAATAGAGCTGTTTCCCATTCATTGATAAATTCATGATCGCTCCCATGAATTATTTCAAAAGATCCTTCCAGGCAAATACAACTGTTCATTCTCTTATTATCGAGAGCATTAATCTGAATGTCATCAGAAATAGCATAGTAATCAATTTCAAAATCTGTATGTTTGGCAATTTTTTGACCATGACCTTTGAAAATATCCTTCCTGATTTGAAATTGCCGATTGGAATTTAGCTCTTCATCAAAAGCAATAACCTCCATGGCCTTATTTATATGCAGATCTCTAGGACGACCGTTATCATCCAGCCTGTTCCAATCCCAAACCCGGTATGTGATCCCGGAATTTTGCTGAATCTCACAAAGCAAAACATCTTTCCCAATCGCATGAACCGTACCTGCTGGAACAAAAAAGAAATCACCTCTATGAGTCTCATAAAAATTTAAAAGCTGACTTATATCCTCATTATTCATAATGGCGTTTTCAAAACGTTTTCTGGTAACCCCCTGTTTTATCCCGAGATAAATCCCCGACGATGGAGCGCAATCAAGAATGATCCAACACTCAGTTTTTCCAACCGACCGTTCATTCATCATAGCATATTCATTATCGGGATGAACTTGAACAGAGAGGTTATCGGCAGTATCAATAAACTTGACCAGATAAGGTAAACACTCAGAAGAAATGTAATGGTTTAACGGGACGTTATCCAAGAAGCATGGACCATCTGGATGGACTGAGATTTCCCAGGATTCCCCTATCGGAGAATCAAAAATTGCCTGCTTCATTTTTTTAAACTTAACCAGTTTTTCACCTCCCCAAATTTTTGAAACAAGACAGGGAGAAAGTTTGTTTATGGGCTTTAATTCCTTCATCGATTCATTTTCTCAATTATTTCCAAGATGATCAAGTCAGCAGATGACTTCCACCATTCGTGATACCAAACACGTCATGACACCCGGCGCATCTGGCTCTTATAGAATATCTCAGATTCTTAAAAACAATCATTACATTATCGTTTTTTATACATATAATGGTAAGGTGCAAAACCAACAATAGGCATGGGCGAGATAACGTATGTCACTTTTTGATAATGATTCCGATGGAAGCATAAATGCTTTTTCAGATAATAAAAAAATTTGGGCCATAGGTGGAGGCAAGGGCGGTGTTGGAAAAAGTCTAGTTACCGCCAACCTTTCAATCTGTCTGGCTTTAATGGGCTATCGAGTCTGTGCGGTGGATTTGGATCTTGGGGGTGCCAACCTTCATACCTGCTTGGGTGTCAATATTCCAGAACGAACCCTCTCTGATTACCTCTCCAAAAAAGTTCATGACCTGAATAAACTGCTTACCCCTACTGCCATTCCCAACCTTGGAATAATCAGCGGCGCTCAAGACGATGTAGGCATTGCTAACCTAAGACAAATTCAAAAAAGCAAACTCCTTAGCAAACTAAGAGAACTCGATTGTGATTATATTATTCTTGACCTAGGGGCAGGAACGACCTTTAATACCCTAGATTTTTTTATAGCCGCCGATCAAGGGATCTTGATTGCACTCCCCGAGCCAACCTCCATTGAAAATACCTATCGATTTATAAAATCTGTCTATCACCGCAAACTTAAAATGATTGAAGAACTCTGGGAAATTGGCCATATTGTTGACCAGGCGATTAATGCAAAAATTACTACCAACTCACTGCCCGCCGATCTCATTGATAAAATCATTGAAATCCAGCCCCAAATTGGCCAAAAAGTTAAAGCGGAAATTGATAATCTAAGATGCAAACTTATTATTAATCAATCAAGAACCCAGGCCGATATTGATATTGGATTTTCAATGAAACTTATTTGCAAAAAATATTTTGGAATTAACTTAGACTATGTCGGATATTTAAATTATGACGCCACTGTATGGCAAAGTGTAAAAAGAAGAAGACCACTATTAATGGAATTTCCCAATTCCAATTTGGTCACCAGTTTTGATAAAATTATTCATAGGTTATTAAATATCAGTTAAACCTTTTAACCCCTAGAGGTAATATGTCTGAAGATAATAAAAATTATTATGAAATCTTAGAAGTCTCTCCGCTAGCAGACCCACAAGAAATTCATCGGGCCTATATTCAAGTTAAAAATGCATACACTACCGACTCCATCGCCCTATATTCCCTAATGAGTGCAGAAGAGTGTGCCCGAATTGTCGAAAACATTGAAGAGGCTTATTCCATCCTAAGTGACCCTGAAAAAAGGATAAGATATAACACCGCCAGAGGTCTGGTCAATCCTCCCACCAGACAAGAACGATTTCAACAAGAAGCCATGCAAAGGGAAAACGATAGCACCCAGACTAAATTAGCAGGAAACACCGACGGAAAAAATATCGGTAAGATAATTGCCAATAAACGCTTCAATTTAGATTACAGCGTTGACCCAAACTTCGAACAGGAAATTGAAAAGACCTCCCATTATAACGGAGAATTTCTTAAAAAAATCAGAGAATATAAAAATGTTGATATTAATCGAATGGCCGAGATGACTAAAATCTCCAAAACCTATATTCAAAAAATTGAGCAGGAAGATGTGACCAACCTTCCTGCTTTGGTCTATGTTAGAGGATTTGTCTATCAATATGCCAAATGCCTAAAACTCAACCCTGACCTCGTGGCCACCTCCTATCTTGAACACTTGAAATCAATCAACCATACTAATTAACTCATTAAATGAATGGCCAAGAAACACTTGTTTTAAAAATAGACCAAGAAAGCAGAGATAATTTTAAAAGATTTGATCATTATCTGGTAAGCAAACTTACAGGCTATAGCAGGACAGTCATTAAGGAACTGTTTAACAACGGAATGATTTATATTGTCGAGGGTAATTTCAATCAATCACTTGAACTTAAAAAAATGCCCAGTGTTGATACGGTTATAGAAGTTGATATCCCTGAACCAATCCCCACCGATGCCAAACCAGAAAATATTCCTCTAGATATTTTATATGAAGATGAACATTTAATTATTGTCAATAAACCAGCAGGACTGGTTACCCACCCAGCTCCAGGTAATTATACAGGTACCTTGGTTAATGCTGTTTTACATCACTGCCCTGATCTGCAAAAGATTGGAAATCAAATTCGCCCCGGCATAGTTCACCGGCTAGATAAAGGAACCAGCGGAGTTATGGTTGTTGCTAAATCCATGAAATGCCATGAGGGACTAATCTCATTATTTTCTGCTCACAACATTGACAGAATTTACGAGGCGTTAATATTAAAGGCTTCGATACCACCCGGAGGAACTTTGCGCTCCACGATTGGGCGCCATCGGACGAATCGACTTAAAATGGCCACCAATGTTGCTGGTGGAAGAGATGCCATAACCCACTATAAGGTAAAAAAAGAATTGGGCAAAATCATGCATCTGGAAGTCAGACTTGAAACCGGAAGAACTCACCAGATCCGGGTTCATCTAGCAACTCTCCTCAAAACTCCCGTTCTGATGGATGCACTCTATGGCAACCCCCATAATCAACTGGCCCATTTAAATAACGACCTGAAAAATATTTTAGCGAGTTATCCTCACCCACTGCTTCACGCCAGGGCACTTGGATTTATTCATCCTATTTCCAAAGAAAAAATTTATTACGAAGTTGATCCTCCCTCCATCTGGAAACAAGTATTTGCATGCAACAAATAATCGGTGATTACATTTTTCACACCCTTGCCAAGGAACCACCCCCGCCGATTATCACACTTTATCAAATTCATAGCAATCTCATTATTTCCCCAAGTGAGGTTGATAAAAAAGCCGACGGTTTTTTGGTTTACGATTTTGAACAAATTAACGACCCACTATGCATCCTAACCGCTGACTGTCTTCCCATATTCATTCTTGGAAAAAAGGGATTTGTTTTTTTACACGCTGGATGGAAAGGTCTTGCAAACGGCATTCTATTTCAAAAACAAATTAGTCAAATAATCCCTCACACACTTTATATCGGACCATGCATCTACCCCTGTTGCTACGAAGTTGCCACGGACTTTATAAAAAACTTTAACCAACACGGCACTACTATCCAAAAAAATCACCAAACATTTTTTGACCTGATTACCACTGCTAAAAATCAAATTACCTCCATCCATCCAGATATAAACTTCATCCACTCGAATATATGTACTTGCTGCAATCAAAATTTCCACAGTTATCGAAGAAATAAGACTTCAAAAAGAAATTATAATATTATAATAAAACGTTGAGTATGATCACTTACTAAAACAGATATCATTAATGCCAAGGAGATTTCATGACCCACTACGAATCAAAACTAATAGGTGTTAAAAACCCCAATCTTTTTTTGGCCTTATCGTCACTCGGAATGATCATCAGTTCTGCCTATCTTTACTGGCATTATTTTGCGATCCGATTTCCAACTACCCTGGTAAATAACAGTTTTTGTGAAATTAATACGTTTATAAGTTGCAACGCCGTAAGTTACTCTCCTATTTCTGCTATCTTCGGGATTCCCATTTCCATATTTGGTTTTTTAAACGGTTTGTTTATCCTTTACTCAACAATAAATTATTCAAAAGCCAAAGAAGAATTAAACCATTTACTTTCACTATTGAATTTTCTTGGGTGTATGATTCTTTTTTTAATTTCGCTCATCTATTTAAAACACTTATGTCCAGTGTGTTTTGTTTATTATATTTTTTCAACCGCTTCATATGGGCTATATTTTAAATACGGTGCCAAGCTAAAAGTTAATATTAAGCCTGCTCTTTATTATCTTATTGTCACCGCTATCACACTAACCCTCTCTTTTTTCCACCATCAATATAAAAAAAATACAATGTTTAATCACAGCGATATTTTTATCAAAGATTTTTACACATACCCAAACCTTGGTGCTCCTCGACTTGAATCTCCTTATCGAATTTATTCATCCACCCCAAAATTCACTGATGCACCAATTCAAATAAGCATTTTTTCTGACTTCCAATGCCCAGCTTGCTCTTATTTGGCCAAGCTCATCAACCAGATAATCGCTCGCTACGAAAAACAAATAAATATTCAATTTTTCTTTTACCCTCTAGATAGTAACTGCAATGACCAGTCAGGCCTTGTCCATCCGCTAGCATGCAAATCATCCTATCTCGCCGCTTGCTTACCCGCCCAATTCCATGTAGTGCATGATGAAATTTTTAATCAAATTGACACCATCTCTTCCGATTGGCTGGATCAATACGCTAAAAATAAAAATATCGTTGATTGCATGAACGATCGAAAAACCAAGGAAGAAGTGGTTAAGCTCATCAATATTGGAAAAGATTTTAATATCCAAGCTACCCCTACCATGATTTTAAATGGTGTCAAAATAGAAGGTGTATTACCCATTCCACAACTTATCATCATCATAGATGAAATTCTAAGAAGGCATAATGAAAAACGATAAACTTCCCGAAAAAGCACTGTTTCCGATTATTGAAACTCATTGCCACCTGGACTATCTTGAAGATGAATCTATAGCCGACACCGTTCAAACCTCAAGAGAGGTTGGGGTTGAAAAACTCCTGACCATCGCTGTCTCGCCTGATAATCAAAACCAGGTTATCACGATTGCAAAACGTTTTGATAATGTCTGGTGCACCCAAGGCATTCACCCGCACGAAGCAAAGTTTTATGATCAAAACACGGAAAATATCATATTGACCAATTCTAAAAATTCCAAAGTTTGCGCCATTGGAGAAATTGGTCTTGATTATCACTATGACCACTCTCCACGAGATATTCAACTCAGTGTTTTTGAAAAACAATTACAGCTTTCGATTGATTTAAAATTACCGGTCATTATTCACACTCGAGAAGCAGAAGAAGATACCAAGCGCATTTTGCAAAACTTTTCGAAAAACTTAAAGTATGGACTTGAAATACATTGCTATTCATCCAACATGGATCTTGCCAACTATGCCTTAAACGAAAACTTCTACCTCGGCTTTAATGGAATTATAACTTTCAAACAAGCGCAAAATGTTCGTGATATTCTAATGATCACCCCCTTAAATCAGATTCTTTTAGAAACCGATGCCCCATATCTCTCCCCCATACCAGTCCGTGGCAAACCCAATGCGCCTTTCTATCTCCCTTATGTTGCCCAATACATGTGTGAATTACTTGGGCAAAAGCAGGATTCTTTGTTGCCGATTATTTATGACAATTCGAGACGGTTATTTAACATCTAGCTCAATTTCTAAGTTCCCGTAACGTCTCATTTACGGCCATATCCGTAATGGATTCTTTGGCCAGGTGATTTTGAAGAGCTGTATCACCTAAAACGGAATTGATATTTTGAAATAAATCAAACTGCACTTGTCTTGATCCCAAAATATCATCTTTCAATAGAGTATTAGTTACCATCGTCCGATTGGAATCTCTAGCAATATTAGGCCCGTCGTTAAAAAGACTTGATTCATCAATCAAGTTAATATGCTTTACCACATTTTGAGGAATGATATCTTTAGCAAAACTGGATGAATCAATAGTCACCAAAAGATCAATTTTTTTAAAGCCATGCTCCATGGAATCCAGATCACTTCCAATTTCTTTGGCAACATCCCCACCAAATCCTCGGCCTACCAAGATAATGGGCTGCCCACTCGGACGCCGCTTGATCTCACTGATAATTATATCCTTGTCCTGGTAATCAAAATATTTGGAATCCGGAATGTGCTGACTCATTTCTTCTAATTTTTTATTTTCACCACTTAGTCCTAGCCAATTAAAACCACCGATAAAAAAAACACCTGGTTTTTTTATCGGCCGAAGATCAGTCTTTAGTTTTTCATGCTTTTCAATTTCATGGGCTTTATCAATTTTACCTGGAACAAGTTTACCCAAAACATCCGCCGCACCTTTTAGAGCTGATGCCTTGCTGCCAACCGACTCTCCATTAAATTTTGAAGTCTCTTTAGCCAAGTCTTTAGCAGTTTGAGAAATCTCCGCCTTATCGGGTGGCAGGTCTTTTTTGACCATATCTTTAGTCGCTTCACTTTTAGCCTCACCTTCCTTGAGCGAAGCAGTTTTAGCGTTCTCAAGAAGCTTTTTTTGCTTGATAAACTGATCCTGCGAGGAAAATTGTCTGATATTTGAACCGACTTCCATGTATCCATTCTAGCTTAAAACAAGCCAAGATTGAGGCCAGAAAAAAAATCCACTTAAGTAAAAACATCAGGTATTAAATAAAAAATTCTCTATTCAAAAATGCAAAAAAAGTCTCCTGTTTATTTTTGAAATTGCTAAAAGCATGCCTGCTCACTTATCAAACTCAAAGAAGTTATCTGTGCCCTAAATAATTTACAAAGAAAGTGGAAAAACAATTATTAAAAATTCCAAACTATGTAAAAAAAAAGGGCAACGCTCGGTTCGATTAAATAAATCCTACCGAGCTATACATACAATCGGAAATAATGGTGAAATTACATTGATTTCCGTTGTAGAGGTAAACAAACATGACTACTAAAAAATTAATTCCCCATTTAGAAAAAGAACTCGGAAAAATAAATTTTGGTATGTTTTTAAGAGTGGCAAGAAAATCACAAGAACTAACCCAAGTTACAATGGCCAAAAAACTTGATATGGCCAAGGGAACTCTTTGTGATATTGAGAAAGGTCGGCAAACAATCAGTCCAGAACTCGCTTTCAAGATTGCTAGAAAATGTGGTCTATCTGAAATTGTGGCCGTTCAACTCGCAATTCAAGATCAACTTACCAAATCAAAACTCAACTTTAAGGTGAAATTAGCTGCCTAACCTTGAGTAGATCAAGCACATTATTGACGACACTGGCGTTGATTAATGTGAAAATATGACGAAATCACGAACTAATCACTTTTTATTTACATAAAATAATAGACTTTTATTGCAGTAATTTTTACAAATAATAACATCGGACTTTTTCAGGGATTAGGAAAAGTGTTAAACCCTCGTAGATTCTTGAAGTCCTATTTTCATTGGAGAATAATATGAAATTAATTTTACTTCTAACTTTATTTATTACATTTTCAACAAATTCCTTTGCTGACAAAAAAACCCTTGAAACTGTTGTAACTTGTGAGCAACATGCTGACAGTGATCAATGGACCCAAATTGGTATCGTAATCGATAATGATGAACCAGGTTTTAAAGCCTTGGTGGTAAATCACAATTATGACGACATGAGCTCCAAATTGGTTTTTAATGACCACGTTGTCGAAGCAATTAGTGATGATAATCAGTCATACTATTATGAAAATATCACTAACACATTTTGGTTAACAGTAACTGATAACATCGGAGAATTTAGTCTACTAATGGATGGCCCCAATTCAATGTGGCAAAACAACATGGATTGCTTTAGAAATAGTAAAATTACCTTTGACCAAAATTAAACCTTAAAAAATACATTCAGGTCCATTATTCCTTGGGCCTGAATCCTTTTAGTTGCTCGGCAAGATTTTGCTTTAAAGGGATGTCGCTGTGTTTAGGCACCTTGTGTAGTTTTGTTTTTTGAGCGACGTCTTCTTGCTCAGGTAGTACTTCAATATGATTGAGAAATGAAGGTAGCTCATCTTTAAAAATCATCCGATCCAGATGTTTTATATAACCAGACCAGTGGCCAGTTAATTGATCACTATGTTTTGCTTGCATAACTGAGTTCATCTTGGAATCAATAAGATCAATAAAATGCACCAAAAAGGCTTCACTGGTCATAGGCAATTGAACGGCTCCATACGCCACTTCTCCATGATGAGACAACACGATATGCTTTAGGTGTAACTTAACTTGAAAAGGAAAATTTTGTATCTTGTATGTAAAGCGATCAATCAGCTCAGCCGCTTTTACAATATGACCAACCAGCTTTCCTTCTTCGGTATATTCAATCATAGGCCCATCAGTAAGTTCATAAATTTTTCCAATATCATGTAAGATGGCACCCGCAATCACATAATTGGAATTGGCGCCATAATGAGCTGCCATTATCTTTGCCAGCCTTGCACAAGAAAGAATATGCTCCAACAATCCGCCCTGATAGGCGTGATGAACAGTTTTGGCAGCCGACCATTTCTTCACTCTTTTTTGGATTTCGTTATCGAAAAGCATCATCTTGAGCAAATCTTTGATATAAACATCATTGACCTCCTCGACAATTTGGATCAAGGAATCAAACATTTCATCAGGGGGTTTTTTAGAACTGGCAATAAAATCAAGTTCATTCATGCCTTCGGAATCTATTTTGACAATTGATTTAATAATAATTTGAAACCTATTTTGGTAATAATTAACTTTTCCATCCACTACAACAAAATCACCTTTCTTGATATTATTCAGGGTGTCTTCTGCGTCACTCCACTTTCTGGCCTCAATGTCTCCAGTTTTGTCAGTTAAAATAACATTTAAATAATTTTTCCCATCTTTGGCCTCCATTAAGGCTATATACTTAACCATGAAGACAGAACTGACACTCTCTTTTACTTCAAGATCCTTTACAAATATTTTCTTCTCCACCTAAGTCACGCTCCTAATTTAAATACCCAACCATTATGGTAAGATATTTATTCTACCAGTTAGTTTGCATAAGAAGAATAAGTTATGGCATATTATTGAGATATATTAAATAAAAAAATGGAGTTTTACTATGGCACTTAAATATGTAACCGAAGGCAATTTTAATAATAAAAATGTCATTGCTCGTTTTGATTTTAATGTTCCCCTATCCAAAGATGGTTCTGGAAAAATCACCGATACCACCAGAATTGATAGTGCACTACCAACGATTAAATACATTCTCGAACAAAATCCAAAAAAATTAATCATGATGAGTCACTTGGGCAGACCTGATGGCGAAGTGAAAATGAAATACTCTCTTGCCCCGGTTGCCAAATATCTTGCCGAAGTTTTAGGTCAAGAAGTCCTTTTGACCGAATCCTGCACTGACCGCAGCATCAAAACCATCATCAAACTTAACAAACAAAAGCTTATTCTCCTTGAGAATTTGCGTTTTCACAAAGAAGAAACCGATGGTAACGACGAATTTGCCAAAACCCTATCCGAATACGGCGATGTTTTTGTTCATGATGCATTTGGAACAGCTCACCGAAAACACGCCTCCACCTATCAAATCATAAAATATTTTCCTAATAATTCATTTGGTGGATTTTTACTGCAGAAGGAAGTTGAAGCATTAAATAAAATCGTTGATAAACCAGCCCAACCTTTTATTGGCATCATGGGTGGGGCCAAAGTTAGCGATAAAATTAAAATCATTGAAAAACTGTTGGTATCCGTTGACAAGCTTTTAATTGGTGGTGCTATGGCCTATCCTTTTTTAAAAGCTTCCGGACATAATGTTGGAAAATCTCTTTGCGACGATGAAGATGTCAAACTGGCCAAGCAAATCCTCGCCTCACCTTTAAAACAAAAAATGATTTTTCCCATCGATCACTTATGTGCTGAAAATCCTGATGGCGCCGCAACTCATATAAACAAATTGGATATTCCCGATGATCAAATGGGTCTCGATATTGGGCCTAATACCATTAGGCATTATAACGATATCTTAAAATCAGCTAAAACAGTTCTTTGGAATGGACCGATGGGATATTTTGAAAAAGACAATTTCAGCAAAGGTACTTTTGCAATTGCTGAATCCATAAGTAAACTCAAGGCATTTACCCTAGTTGGAGGTGGTGACTCGGTCAGTGCCATCAATAAATCTGGCGTTTCAAATAAAATTAGCCATGTTTCCACCGGCGGCGGTGCGTCGCTTGAATTCATTGAAAACGGCACACTTCCTGGGGTACAGGCACTTAAATTTGGAGTTAATTGAGATATTTTTTCAACATTTATTGCCAAAACTGATAAGTATTTGTATATATTCACAGACAACTAATCTTTAAATAAACGAGAATGTATTATGATTACTACCCTTATGGTTATTCACGCTATCTGTTCAGCACTTTTAGTACTAATGGTTCTTTTACAATTTGGAAAAGGTGCTGAGGCGGGTTTTATTTCCGGTGCTGGTTCTGACCAAGTATTTTCAGGAGCAACCAAGGGTAACATTCTGACTCATATCACTACTTTTTTAGCCGTGATGTTCCTCGGATTATCTATTGTACTTGCTAAATTACAAAGTAAAAGCACTACCACATCCATAATGGATGACGAAGCCCCAATTTCCAGACCTCTTAATCAAGATGCCGCCAAAGTACCGGGTGTGCCAACTGAGGAAAAGAAACCAGAAGCTCCCGTAGAAAAAACAAAATAAGTTTCCCTTAATTTCTCCTACCAATTTCTAGAATTTCAGTAATTTTACTGGTAAAAACGTTTATCAATTTTTTTTGGGAGAATACTCATGGCAAAAATGAAGGCATTGGTGAAAAAGTATGCAAAAGAAGGTCTATGGCTGGATGAAGTTGAAGTACCTACCCCTGGCATCGATGAAGTTTTAATCAAAATTAGAAAGACCGCAATATGTGGAACAGATATACATATTTATAACTGGGACGCCTGGGCCCAAAAAACCATTCCCACTCCCATGGTTGTCGGTCATGAATACGTGGGAACAGTTGCCGAAGTTGGATCAAACGTAAAAGGTTTTCAGATCGGTGAACTAGTGAGCGGAGAAGGACATATTGTTTGCGGGCATTGCAGGAATTGCCGCGCAGGAAAACTGCACTGGTGTAAAAATACCCAAGGTGTAGGGGTAAACCGCTCTGGATCTTTTGCCGAGTATGTTTGTATCCCTGTTAGTAATGTTTGGCGATGTGACCCTCGAATTAGTGAGGACCTACTCTCCTGTTTTGATCCCTACGGAAACGCTGTTCACTGTGCCCTATCATTCCCGCTTCTGGGTGAAGACGTGCTTATCACAGGGGCAGGCCCCATTGGAATTATGGCGGCAGCCGTTTGCAAACACGCTGGAGCAAGGTACGTTGCAATCACCGACGTCAATCCTTATCGCTTGGAACTTGCCAAAAAATTTAAAATTGATCGGGTTATCAATATCAAAAATGAAAATTTAAAAGATGTTATGAAAGACCTGAAAATGTCAGAGGGCTTTGACGTGGGTCTTGAGATGAGCGGCAATCAAAGTGCCTTTAACAATATGGTTGATCATATGGTTCATGGAGGAAAGATTGCGCTACTTGGAATACTTGCACCGGAAACGCTGGTTGACTGGAACAAAGTTGTTTTTAATAGTTTAACCATCAAGGGAATCTATGGAAGAGAAATGTTTGAAACCTGGTATAAAATGACGGTAATGATCCAATCGGGTCTTGATTTATCCCCTATCATCACCCATCGTTTTCACTATACCGATTTCGAGCAGGGCTTTCAACTTATGAGGCAAGGCAATTCTGGTAAAATCGTTTTAGACTGGACCAAATAATTTTTAATTTTCAGGAGTATAAAATATGTACGGCCAAATGAAAGAACATTTACAAAAAGAAATCACTTCCATCAAAGAACAAGGGCTTTTTAAACAAGAAAGAATTATAACCACTCCGCAGTCCGCTAAAATCAAAGTCGCTGGCGGAAAAGAAGTGATTAATATGTGTGCCAATAATTATTTGGGTCTTTCCAGTCATCCTGAAATAATTGACGCCGCCAAAAATAGTTACGATCGTTACGGCTACGGCATGAGTTCAGTTCGATTTATTTGTGGCACTCAAAACATTCATAAGGAATTAGAAGAAAAAATCTCCACGTTTCTGGGCATGGAGGATACCATCCTCTACACGTCCTGCTTTGATGCGAATGGAGGACTATTTGAAACTCTGCTAAATGAACAAGATGCCATTATCAGTGATGAACTCAATCACGCTTCCATTATTGATGGTATTCGCCTATGTAAGGCTGAGCGATATCGATATAAAAATAATAATATGCAAGACCTGGAAGAAAAATTAAAAGAATCCAAGCAGGCAAGATTTCGACTAATAGCCACTGACGGAGTTTTTTCAATGGATGGCTATATCGCTAATCTTAAAGGTATATGCGATTTAGCGGAAAAATATGATGCCATGGTGATGGTAGATGACTCTCATGCAGTGGGTTTCATGGGTGAAAACGGTCGAGGTACTCATGAATATTGCAACGTCATGGGAAAAATAGATATCATCACCGGAACTTTAGGCAAGGCACTAGGTGGCGCAAGCGGTGGCTACATTTCTTCCAAAAAAGAGGTAGTGGATCTGCTTAGACAGCGATCCAGACCCTATTTATTTTCTAATACGGTAGCACCATCCATCGTAGCGGCTTCTATCAAAGTCATTGATCTTTTATCCACTAATAAAAGTCTTATTAAAAAAGTACACGAAAATACCAAATTCTTCAGAGAAGAAATGACCAAAGCTGGATTTAATATCCTGCCTGGCACCCATCCGATCGCTCCAATCATGCTTGGGGATGCAAAGCTTGCCCAAACCATGGCCGCCAGAATGCTTGAAGAGGGTGTTTATGTCGTTGGCTTTTTCTATCCAGTGGTTCCAAAAGAAAAAGCCAGGATTCGAACCCAAATCTCTGCCGGGCATTCCAAAGCCGACCTCGAATTTGCGATTACTAAATTTATCAAAGTAAAAAAAGAGCTGGGGATTTAATTAGTTGATAAGTGAATGACATTACAAAGACCATGGCTCAGGCGCAACGTGCTGTTCTACTTCTCATCACTTCTTTTTGAAACATAAAAAAGATTTGTATTATAATAACAAATACGATTTTTATTTCCTGGGTTTTTTAAAATTGTAGCCATTTTATTCTTGGTCTCTTGCAATAAATTCTTTATTTGTTGAAATTTATCATCGTCGGTAACGATACAAAAACTATCAAAATATTCAGCTTCTTCCTCTTTGGAGCTTTGCAAATACTCTATGGCCCTCTCAAGGGCAACAACATATATATCCCTGATGTTTTGAGAGTGTTCAAGGACAATGTTTTTGGTCTTATATTTTCCATTCTCAATTTCCAAAGCATTCATTTTGATTAAAAAATTGATTGCTGATTCAATTCTATCGGGCGTCGCCTTCTGGTTGGTCAAGGCGTTTGCAATCGAAACTTCGTCTTGATTGGAGCTATCGCTACCCATATAGGTATATAACTCCCACAGTAGTGAATTATCAAACACATTTCTCTTGGTTTTATCATCACTATATTCAAACTTGCCAAGCTCACGAAAGCTGATTAATAAATTATCAAAAAATAATCTCAAACCCTTGGTCTTGGCATTATGTTTCATCACCAAAGTTAAAAAAAAAGATGACTCAAGGGTGGATAAATGCAGTTTTTCAGTGAGCACTTTGGCCTTTTCTAAATTTAAACGTCTTCTTTTGGCAAGGACTTGCTTTATATATGAATCAGATGAGTCAATTAATCGTGAATAATAAGTTAATGAATATTTCGAATCCTTATTTTTTTTAAATGAAAAATAATCTTGCAGAAATTTTCGATAATCATCATAAGCAAATATTTCAATCATAGTATCTTCAAAAAAAGGCAAAGATAAATTATTCTAAAAAATTAATCCAATTATCTGGATCCATGTCCAATACTTCCTACATTACTTGCGTTATTGCCCGCTTCATCGTACTCGACTTCATTGACATAGTCCATATCGCACCTATATTGAACTCCGCTGTAGCTAATCACAATAGTGGGCAAAACAGACATTGTACCAAGTGGAATCAATACTTCGTAAGTTGGTTTACCTAACTCGAAATCTTCATCTCTGGACCTGAATAGCGTATTATAACTACTATTTACAATCTTATCCATCATAAACAGTTGGCCATTTACTTCTAAAATGCCCGCATTACTCTCCGGCGATCCCAAAAAAGTTGCCGTAGTTGCACACTCAGGCACAGTGACTAAAACGTCCGCAACTGCAAATTGCACCAAACCAAACAAAAACAAAAAAAGTAATTTTCTCATATCTACCTCCCATGAGAATTTATCTTTGCCTGCATGTAACTTATTACCTACTAAATAACTATTCAAGGGATAAACACTATGGTGAGATAAATAGCAGGTACATTTTGTACCACTTAATCCCTCTTAAAACCCGGTACTTTGATTTATATATATTTCTATTTCTATTTTTATTTTTATTTTTATTCCTCTAAACATGTCTTACAATATCATCAATCTATACCAAGGAAACCACATGAAGATATTAAAAGAATTTAAGGATTTTGCAGTTAAAGGCAACGTGATTGATATGGCAGTTGGAATTATCATCGGAGCTGCCTTTAGCAAAATTGTCTCCTCGTTTGTAGCCGATGTAATCATGCCTCCCCTGGGAGTTTTAATTGGTGGCATTGATTTCAAAGCTCTTGCCATAACTCTAAAAGCTGCAGAAGGTGACACTCCTGCTATTTTACTGAAGTATGGTCTTTTCCTTCAAACCGTTATTGACTTTACCATTATCGCTTTTGCCATTTTTATTGCAATTAAGGGAATTAATTCGCTGAAAAGAAAAGCTGCAGAAGCCCCCAAAGCGCCATCCGCTCCCTCTAATCAAGAAATCCTGCTTATGGAGATTCGGGATATTCTTAAGAATAAAAAATAATACTTATAGATATCGACATTTTACCAAAGCAAAAGGCTCTCCCCCCCAGAGCAGTTTTCCTTCCAAGGTCATCAGATCAACAATAATGCCATATTCCTGATCGTGATTTTTAAAAATTAAAATTAATTGGAAGCTCATGATATCAGGCTCGACAAAGCCCTGAGCGACATGAAGACCATTTCTATCTAAAAAACGTACATCCATATTACTATCAAGTACATTAACATGGATCTCAAAGACCTCTGGCCACTGTCTTACGTTAACCGTATTAATATCACCTGTGCAGCTTAGATCATTTTGGGCGTAAGCAGAAGAAAGAGATAATGCACCAATAATAATAATATAGATAAATTTCATGATTTCTCCGTGACTATATTGTCTAAATTGTGAAAAATCTATTTCGGAGCAATGATTGTGTCAAACAAAAGAACATACTGTGAAATTAGCACCTTGGTTCAAAAACAGTAAAACCGTTCTTCGACTTAAACAAAACATTAAAATTTTAGAATAATTAGTTGTGTTTTACATAACCCCTAAAATTTCAATAACTTAGATGCAGTATTATAAATACACGGTTTTGATAAACCCGTTTCTTTTTATTGCGCATCGTGTTAAAAATAGTCTTATTAGTTTTTGTTATAAAACCCAGCCATCTCGGTTTTTAAGGAGAAAATAATTATGCTCTCTAAAATATTAAATCTGACTGGAGTAATTATTTTGGCCCAATTAGGTAGTTATAGTTTTGCAGACACCAACCCATTATCCAACAATCGAGATTATCATTCACCATCAATGTTTGAAGAATTAACCAATTTTGAAAACGAAATGGATAAACTTAACCAGAGAATCACTGCACTGAATGTGGCAAACGAAGGAGATAATCAAATTCCTCAGGCCCAAATTGATCATAATTGGGATAACGAATTACTAAAAATTAAAATTGGAACATCAAACATCATTACTGCTCGGAAAATTTTTGATAATTTTACCAAAGACTATCCTAAAATATCTTTTCTAAAGTTAAGCCTTTCTCTAGCAACATCAACACTCGATTCATACATAAAAAGCAAATATCAGGTTACTGTCCCTGAAAAATCTCTGCAAGAAAGTATTGTTATCAACCAAATGATCAATAATCCCCCTTCATGGAGAAGTGTTTTGCAAGATCTTTCCAAATCAGGAAAATTCAGCTTTGACGACTATACCCAGCTTATGTCCAAGATAGGAAGAATAATGCTTCAAAATTATAATTACAGCAGAGCAGAAGACGCTGATTCCAACCCTAATTTTATAACGGTGGAAGAGCTACTTTACGCTACTAAATCCGGCACCCCGGGTGGGGTTTGCCGAGACATTGCCTGGGCACAAGCTCATATGTTTGAAGAGCTAGGAGTTTCAGCGTACGAAGTAACCTTTTTATCTGCCTACGGAAGACATGCCACTATGATAGCCATGAATCCAAATAACAAGTCAGATATTATTAAATTAAATTATGATGAAGTAACTTTTGATCAAGGCAATGGACCAGGTAGCTTGCGTCAACAGACTTCACTCCCGGATATCGGCTTAGGCTATAGGGTATTCGATGCTTCAGGTAAACCAGTTGCCAATATCCCCAGCGAATTAAAAGAAATTCTACATGAAGTAACCGGAAGACCAGAATATGTTTTTAATCCATATAAATATTCTCTCGGTAAACTTCAAATAGGGATTGGAAATCAAACGATCGGCACCGTTTACACCGGAGTAACGGGCCATGGACAAAAAATATCTGGAATCGCCACCAACTCAACATTCCAGTGGAAAAATAAAAAATGGGGAAACTTAAGCTTGGAAACAGGACTCGCCTTCTCACTTCTAAAAGATTCCTTCGAAAGCGAATCCATTGAATACGATTTGAGTGAATCAACCTTATATGCTCGCTTAAAAACCGCCTACGAATCTCCCAGTTATCAGAAAGGAAATTTTTCAATTCACGCCATTGGCAGCGCCGAACTCCACACTCTTTTGAGCACTGGCAAATTGGTTAGAAAAAATGGCGAAACTTATCATTTTGACAAAGAAGGAGATGCATTCACAGTCCTATCGCTTGGTGCAAATTTTGAGTATGACGATAAGGTCAGTGTCACTATCAAAGAAAATATTTTCCCCTTTCCCCGAGACCACATCGGAAAAAGCAACTCTATGCCAGACACATTTGTAGGTGAAACGGAAATTGAAGGGAAGGCACAGATAGATTTATCCTCTAAAACCTCCCTAACCACCAATATGATTGTTTATATAAGCACACTGGGAACCAGGGTTGCAATGAAAGAAACTCTGGCCAAAGGGGGTTGGGAATATTTTGTAGGCGGGGAAATGCCAATATCTGGCGATGTGCCAACTTTTTTGCCGGGAAGTACAACCAAAATTAGTACCGGTGTCAAAACCAGTAAGCGACTTTTTAAGAAGGACATTCACTTCCTACTGGTATATGAAAAAAATCTTGATAGCGAAGAAAATATAATCTGGGGAGGAATTGAGTTTCAGCGCTAGATTGCACTAAAAAATCTTTTTACTCAGACATTTAAAATAAACAAGATTAGACTTATTTTTCCAAAAATGATAAATAGTAGGATCTACTAACCTTACTTCACATTGGAAGCATAATGAAAATACTTATTTGTTTCTTACTATTTTCTTTACTCAATATTTCTCAAGCACTCTCGGACACCAAAGCTAATACTGAAAAAGAGAAAAAAGCAGACCCTCTGTCCCAGCTAGCCGTTGAATCCTCCCCTGATGATGCTTACGAACTGGCCGTATTAAAAGACAGACGCCGATTTCTTGATGCTCACCTTTATTCCGCCTGGGCCACGGTTGGGCTGATGGGCCTCACTCTTATAACTGCACCAGACAATGAAAAAAGTAACACACATAAATGGCTAGGAATCACAGCTGGTATCTCATACCTAACTTCAGCCTCATTTGCTTATCTGGCTCCAAGGCCAAAGGATGTAAAACAAACTGAAAATATATTAATCCATAAAAAACTCATTTGGATTCATGCGCCAGCCATGTTCCTAACTGTGGCTTCTGGAATCAGTGCCCATAGTCAACACAAAGACGGTAAAAAGCTGGATTCGTTTGCTGATGCACATAAAATATTTGCTGCAGTTACTGCCATATCATTTGGCCTGGCCACCATTTCTTCAATGGATTGGACTTTAAACTTTTTACCCGTCAGCAAAAAGGAAGTCGCATGCGTATTTACCAAAAGTTTTTAGTATTATTTTTTATAATTGTTCAAAACCTTGCTTTGGGCGGGGAAATTGATAAATCCAAATTAAAAGTTTATACCGTTGAAGAATTTATCAAACACAACAATAAAGAATCTTGTTTTGTACTCATAGATAAATATATCTATGATGTAACCAAATTTCTTACTGATCACCCCGGTTCTTATAAAATTTTGTTTAAGTGCTGTGGCAAAGACTGCACCAAGGGTTACGCCGACAAGGGGATAGGGGAATCTCACAGCAAGAAGTCTCATGGTATGCGAGACAAAATGATTGTAGGAATTTTAAAGGAAAAAATGTAGAGGTTTATATGTCTGACTTTATACTCTATTCAGGTATTATTGCCTTTTTATTTATGCTGTTAACCATTTCATTGAAGTTTTTTAGAAAAAAACCTAGATGGCATAAACCCTTGGGATATACCACCTTCATCATTTCGCTCATGCATGGTTCCGTGGCACTCTATAAAACGATCCGCTTGTACATCATGTATTAAATAGTTTCCAGTAATTCTAAAAACTGTTTTCGATACTTTCCATCATGCCTCATGAAAATATCGATATGATTTCCTCCCTCAATTTCCCAAAACCATTTTTTAGCTGTTCCAAGTTGCCCAAAGACATCTTTTCCATGTTTAAAAGGGATCGTTTGATCAGAAGTACCATGTACCACTAATATCGGAATACTGAGGTGTTTAAGTTCATTTTCAGGAGAATATTCGTTAGTTACCAGCACATAGGAAAGTGGCGAAAATAAAAAAGTCATAAAATGGCCAGATAAGGCATCAAATGCAATTTTTTTGTAATCATAAAAGGTTGAATCCAAAACCAGTAAATTAATCTTTTCAGTCATTTTAAATGCAGAAAGGGCCTTGGCAACAATCGCTCCTCCCATACTTTGGCCATAAACTATAAACTTTTTATAACCTCTTTTTTCTTTTAACTCCCATGCCAGCTCAAGCGCTTTGATGGAATCTGATATGGCCCCTTCAACTTGTGCCTCACCCCACGAGCGCCCATAGCCACGCCAATCTACAATCAAATAATCATACCCCTCTGGAGGTATCCATGAAAAATTTAAATAGTGACTTGATAAATTTTCAGCATTCCCATGAAAAAAAACCATCAACCCCTTACGGGCGCTTTTATCTTTTATAAGTTGGGCATGTAATTTTAAATTTTCTAGGGAAGCAAAATAAATATCCTCATACTCCAAATGTGATTCGTTTCTAGGATCACTATAATGGAATCGATCAGGCAAAAGAAAATAATTAGTACATGCCGAAAACATCAATAACAACGATAAAACTTTTAAAATAATAGGCATATCCCACCTTAATCTGGAATTTTTCGAAAAGAAAATCATTCATATTTTCTGATCCCTGGAGGTAGCATAGCCATAGCCCATTTCATTTTCAATAAAAAAATTATATTTGAATGTCGAATTTAAAGGAAAGCAGTTGGAAGCCAAATCCTTGATCAATTTTAAGAAACTTTCTTTAGCGGATTATTTTTAACACTATCATCATCTTCTTCTTCGGCTAACTCTTCGGGGTTTACCGTTACGGTATCATCTGAAGATGATTCATAATCAATATTTTCATTTTTATGATGATCACAACCTTGACCTATTAAATTGACTTTAACGCTTCCGAAGGTTTTCTCATCATTTTTACCAAACAGATCATGATCCTGTTTATGTGGTTTAAATTCCTCAAAAGGTAACTCACGATGAGGCTGGCATGGATCGAAATCGTCCGGCAAAACCATTTTAGGATCACCAGTGGTAACCAGTTTTTTAGCGTTTTTGGCCAGAACATCAAAAATATCCGGATCAATTTTTTTACCTACTGACTTGGACATAACCGATATGGCCTCATCAGTTGACAAGATTTTATGATAAGAGCGTTTGGTGGTAATAGCATCGTAGAAATCAGCAATCGCAGTAATCCGGGCAAAAATATGGATGTCCTTGCCGCTTTTATTTCCCGGATATCCTGAACCATTAAAATTTTCATGATGTTCAAAAATAACTCGCTTGATTACTTCCAAATCAAGACCCACAATATTTTTCACCTGTTTTTCAACTAAATCCCTTCCGGCCTGTGGATGACTTTTGATAATCTCAAATTCCTCATCTGTCAGCTTACCCGGATTATTAATAATATGAGTAGGTATACTCATTTTACCCAGATCATGCAAAAGCCCACTCATCCCTGCCAAAACGAGCTCTTCCTTTTTAGCATTTGGTTTCATAGTTTTGAAAATGGATATGTTATACATTGAAACATTAATGGAATGATCATATGTATAAAAGTCATGAAAACTTAAATTACCAATCAATTCCTGAATATCATTAATTGAATAATCCTGGACCACCTCTACCATCACTTCCACTGAATCTCGACAACCATGAATGACATCTTCGAGCATTTCATTATCTAAAATTCTATCATCAGAAAAAATAGTGTCCAAATATTGAATAGCCGTGTCCTTTATCACCTCTGCTTTTTTTATATTGGGAACATTTTTATTTTTAATAAGACTTCTGAGATACAAATCCCGCTGCTCTTCCAACACATAAAGCTGATGATATTTATTCCTAAAACGCAGAACATCGTCCCTCTCAAGGGCCCCTCCCATCGGAAAAATTCGTACAAACCTTTCCTTGCCTTCCAACCCTGATGAATTGATGTATAAATCATAGAGTATTGGTTCCCCAACTGTGACAAACTCAAAAGAGATTGAAAAAAAGTAATGCTTATCTATAATCGACATTTAACACCATATAAATCCTCGTCTATCTTGTCGGTAGGTTTGGTTTTAATTTAGACAAAAACTTAAAAAATTGGATAAAAAAAAGCATGAGATGAACTCATGCTTTGTACTGATCTTTTCAGTCAGATATTCTTTTCTAAAAAGGAATATCATCATGTGTATAGTTGGCATCTGTGGAGACACTGAAATCCTGCTCAAATACATTACTTGCTTCATTATTATCAACCGTTTTTTCGGTGGTAGTGGTCTTGCCCGCTCCCATTTTAGCATCTCCCAAAAATTGCACATTGGTGGCACTTACTTCGGTTACATACTTTTTCTGACCGCTTTGATCGTCCCACGATCTGGTTTGAATTTTACCTTCCACAAATACCTGGCGTCCTTTAGCTAAATACTGATTACAAAGCTCTCCCAATTTCCCCCAAACCACAATGCGATGCCATTCGGTCTTTTCCTGTTTTTGGCCAGCTTTATCTGTCCAAACTTCGGAAGTAGCAACTGAAAAATTACACACAGCTGCACCAGAAGGAGTGTACTTAAGTTCAGGGTCTTTACCTAATCTTCCTAAGATAATCACTTTATTAATACTCATAAATTTCTCCTTTTCTAATCGAACAATAGTACGATTAATACTGTTTTTAAAGTGTTTTATTAAAACCTTGATGCCAAATCGCAGTTGCATTTGAAATTTAGATTTAATATTTATAATTAATTGAAAATATTTGCCCGTTTGGCATTTAAAATAAATATTTTATAGACGATATTTATTTACAAAGTTGAAATTTCTGCTGACTTTACCTCTTCCACTATTTTGGGCTTAACCGCTGGAGTCTTATTTTTCCAAAATTCCTCCACTTGCTTACGGGCCACCTTCACATCTTTGCGGTACCAAGAAACATCAAAACCACAGTGAGGACAGGCCACTTGCTTTCTAAATAGCATTCTTAAAATGCATTCATAGACCCCCCAAACCACAAAAAACAGCCATACTGCATTTAATTTCATCACTGGATATAAGCACATTACCAAAATGACTGTAATCATAAAGATGTGCAAATAATTCCTGATGGCTATTTGAGGTCTCAACGTAAAAGCACGGTAAGTTCCACAAAGAGGACAAATAAATTCCATCGCTGCTTTTTTATACTTGAATGTTCTTTTAACCAATGCCTTCGGATTCAAATGCCCTCCACAAACTAATTATACCCACACGATGAGATGAAAATCTATCGGACAAGTTTTTCCTCAATAAAAAAGCGCCTCCAAGGTTTCATAAGAAACCTCGGAGGTTAGACATGCAACTAGATTGTGGCTTTTTAAACCAGCTTAATGAAGATTTTTTGTGAAGGGTGTACCGAATGCATTTAAACGTTCAGCTACCATCGCTCGGTTTCGATGGATATTAATTATAGTTTCAAGATAAGTGCCATGTTATATACTCTGGGATAGACTACACTTTTAAAGTAATTTTAGCGCATTACATCAAATCCAGGCGATTAATTGACGCAACAAATTGACTCCAGTATCATTGAGACACTTATTCACTCGGTTATTTAATTAAATGTTTAAAAAAACGCTATCCAAATTAAACGCCCTTATAAATCATTCCAAAGGGCAGCTATCTATTTTTCTGGGAATGTCACTCATTATTCTCATGACTCTGCTCGCTTTTATTATCAATGTAGGACTGTTTGTGAAGGCAAAAATTAATCTGCAAAACGCAGTTGATGCAGCAGCCTGGGCCGGAGCATCCGTTCAGGCAAAACAATTAACCAACATCGCTTATCTTAATTGGGAAATGAGAAATGTCTATAAGGAGTGGATGTTCAAGTATTACGTTTTAGGACAGGCCTCACTGACCAAAACAAGACTCACTGGGGCTTATGGAATCAGTGGACTTCAACCACTTGGTGACAAGATGAGTTTTCGAGCAGACACCATATTTAAAGACAGCGAACAATTTGCCTATGACCCCAATGCATATTCCAAATACAATCTTCCCTCCATTTGCTTTCACTTTGGAAAAACCGGATCTGAATTTAACATTTGCGAAGCTGCCCTCGTTCCCGGTCTGCCTAGATTTAAACCCATAAGCATCCCTGGCATCAGCGAACACCAAGAGGTTTTTTTAAACAGCATTGTTAAAACCAAGGCAAAAAACTGTTCAGAGCGGACCCAGATAAATTTTGGGGTTGCACTCATGTGGGCCTACGGAGTCGGAGGAGTCATTGTGCCAGGGGCACCTGGCATTGCTTCCAATCGACCAGGGGCCTGGCCAAAGGCTTTTGAGCTGGCCGTACGTATGAGAAATCTGGAAACGTTTGTAAACCGGCCAGCTATTACAGATGGTATGTGCACCAGCGGCGATTGTGGTATGGATGTGCGAAGTTTGGACGATCAATACACCACCATCCCGATCAATGAAAGGCCCATCAAGGCCTATTGGTCAGCCTATCGCAACCTAAATCCCCACATGCAAGAAAGATTTACTCTCTACGAAATTGCACCCAATGCCTTTGCTCCCAATCATAATACCCTATCAACATTTCTAATACCCGCTTCAGGAAGTATTGCAGGAGTTAGTCCTCGCATTAAACAATATCTTGATTTACAAGCCTACCCTCTCAATCTGGTCACTTACTTTAGTACTTTCTCGAGCCGGACAGCAGAGATGGACCATGGAAATATTAAAGCTGAGGCCTCTTGTGACCGGGCAAATACCGCCATCCCCGTTCCCGGATACCTATTTGGCTTTATTAAAAACCCGGATGTTCTCACCTACTACGCTGTTAAAGGAAAAACCCAATTTATTGGGCTCTTTTATCCGTTTCAAGATGACAACGGCATTGAGATTTCAGCCTATGCTGCGGCTAAACCATTTGGTGGAAAAATTGGCCCTCGGCTATTTCACATTGATTCCAATACCCAAGTTAAACCCAGGATAAGCTCTAGGCAGTATCGATCCTTACCATATATATCAGGTGTCCAGCCCGGGGGCTTACCTCAAGGAAACATGCCTGACCCGATTATACCTCTGACCAAACCCGGAGGAGGCAGGTTTTTTGTTGCCAGTGATAACGATGTCATTGGGGGCATACCTGATACGGGAGACAATCTTACATTTGCCATCCCTAACCTCTTGTATGAATACTTGGATTCCCACCTTGAGATAGGCCTAAACCAAACCAAATATTCAAGCGCTGGGAGTTCAAAAGTTGATACAATTCAAATAGTTACTCCCGCAACCAGCATTGAGAACGCAAAAAATATCAACGAATTTGCAGGACTCTATGACAAATCCCAATTTAAAATGTTTGCAGCTAACATCCCTCCTCTGGGACAAGAAACTGTTATCTCCGCTGAATCCGTCAATGAGGCTATTTACAACGTAAGACGACCGACCAAATATGAAACCCTTAATTACCTGGTTCCCACCTGTGCTACCGATGGCGACCAAGCGGATGCCGTTCCTGCCATAGCTTCCCCATGCGATCAGCACTCATTATTGGCACCTTTTTTTGGTCCAGAAGCGCTGCATCAAAACGCTAATGATTTATTGGGGTCTCTTAATGAATACATAAATCAAAATCACGATGCCATTAATACTTTTATATCAGGACTTCAAAAACTATCCCATGACATCCGTTCATCGGTCACCAAAAACGATTCCATGGCCCCTGCCGCAGATATCATTTACAAGGATGCAGCTACCGACACCGACTGCCAAACCCTCTCCATTGCCGGTAAATTCAGAATATTTTTTAACTCCAATAACAGTACCACTTGCGGTATCGTTCCTTTGGCCCTTTCTTTGGAGAGGTACTGGAGTGAAATGGCCAATAATAATCCCAACTTTTCCAATTATTTTCTAGATCATTACAGGGGACCTAGTGATGCGGTGGTCCCACCTTCAGGGCTTAAATCTACCACCTTTCACACCGCTTATTTGCCCGGATCTAGGCAAGGGGCTACTCCCGATGGTGAAGTGTCCAGCGCCAACAAACTCAGAGGCAGGAGCGAAAATGTATTTTCCAGAAGGAATTTTTATTCCGTTAAATTTATCGCCATGGCAGCTTTGACTAAAAATGGATCAGGAAACATACCGAGTTATTCAGGTTTGGGTTTTTACCAGGAACATTCCGATATTGGTAACGTAATCCCGGATGTATATCCCCAAAACACACCCGATTTTAAAAATCCCATCATGCTTGACGATTTGTCTGAATTTGGAGAACTTACACACTAAAAAAGTTTTTGTTCATAAGGCATAAAGTTTATCTTATAATTACCGACAAAAAGTGATTGAAATCTTTATAAAAGTACAGATATAATTTTTTAGTATAAATTTTAAATCAAATTTTTAAAAAAGGATGGGGCCCGTGGCAAAGAAAAAAACAACTAAAAAAATCACACCTAAGAAAAAAGTCGTAGCCAAGAAAGCTACCAAAAAAGTAGTGGCCAAGAAAGCTACCAAAAAAGTAGTGGCCAAGAAAGCTACCAAAAAAGTAGTGGCCAAGAAAGCTACCAAAAAAGTAGTGGCCAAGAAAGCCACTAAAAAAGTAGTGGCCAAGAAAGCTACTAAAAAAGTGGAAGCCAAGAAAAAGACTGTTAAAGCGCAACCCAAGAAAGCAGCTGCCAAGAAAGTTAAAGGAAAAAAGAATCCTTTTGTTGAAAAATTAGATACCAAGATCTCTGCAGAGACCTCTGGTTGCTGTTGCTGTGATGATTCTGAATGCGAAACAGATATACTCGACAACGAAGAAGTTCCTTTGGATGAGCTGGAAGAAAGTGAGGAGGGTTTTGTGGCAGCTGACCCGGCTGGCACGGACGATGAGGAAGAAGAAGAGGAAGGCAAATACGGTTACGGTTGGGGTTACAACGATGCCTTCGATGGAGAAGATGACGAAGATCGAGAAGAGTTTGTAGACGAAGATGAGCGCTATGCAGAAGGCTCAGAAGACGAAGAAAACTAATCGACTAAAAAAATTACTTTAAAAAATAAAAAGGCTCATGATATTTTGAGCCTTTTTTTATTGGAAATTGGCCAATTTGTCAGGTAAAAGTGTACACGTTTAAACATCACCCAAACGCCCCGTATGCTTATTAATCAAGGAGAAGTGTGATGGAAATCAGAGATCCAGTGCATGGTTCAATCAATATTCTTGATGAAGAAATTCCAATAATTGAACACAATCTTTTTCAACGGCTAAGAAATATCAAACAACTAGGATTTTGTGAATATCCTTTCCCTGGAGCAACCCATACCAGGTTCACACACTCCATCGGAGTCATGCACATAGGAACCATGGCATTCAATAGTGTCTTTAACAGTCAACTGGAAGAACAAAAAATAAAAACCTTAAAAGAAACTTTTCGATTGGCATGTCTATTACACGATATAGGTCATGCCCCTTTAAGTCATACCACTGAGATAGTCATGCCTGCTCTAAGTGAATTAATGATCCCTATCCGATACCTATCCACCAATGATCAAAAACATGACCGTCAGGCAAGGCATGAGGACTACACCATAAAAGCCATCGCCGACAGTTCATTTAGTGACGCTTTTTATCTGGTTGAAAAGAAATTTGGAATCGAGAGAAAATTTATTGTTGACCTGATTACCGGTACGACCGCTGAACCCAGTTATTTCACCTATAAGGGAATCAATTATTTTCCGATTTTACATCAATTAATTTCCAGTGAACTTGATTGTGATCGAATGGATTATCTACTTCGTGATAGTTATTTTTGTGGAGTAAGTTATGGCAATTTTGATCTGGACTGGCTTATAAATAATTTGGAAATCTGTCTGGTGGGGACGGAAGCTTATCTGGGATTATCAGAAAGAGCAGTCGTCACATTTGATGATTTTCTCTTGAGCAGATATCACATGTTTTTAATGGTGTACTTTCACTACAAAGCTGTCTGTCTGGAGCAATTGCTGGTTAAATACTTTTTAAACTCTCCTGATGAATATCGTCTTCCCGCTGATATAGAGGAGTATTTTGAGCATGATGATTATTATTTAATGAAGACTCTGAGAAAATCAAAATCAGAATATGCCAACAATCTAGTAAAAAATAAAATTCCTCCCAAAATTTTTGAATCATTCAATGATGAACAACTTTTAAAATTAGAAGTGATTCAAAAATACCTAGATGATAATAATATTGATTATATCAGATGCTCGTCTTCCAAAAGAATTTCAAAATACATTGCCCTGAATGAAGCACCCAGCAAATATACAATCAAGGTGGTGCGCACTCTTCATGAAACCCAACAACGCAGTTTCTCCCACATCAATGAAGCAACCGACTTATTCAGTAAATTTGAAAAATCACACGCTGTTAACCGCCTGCATTTGGATATATCCCTCCTGAAAGCGTCGCACAAAAATCAAATTATTGAACTCATTAATACCGGCCACCAACCCAAACTGGAGAATCTCATTATTGAGTAACTTCAGCAACCCTGATAATATGGTACACTGTTATCAATGAAAAACATGAATCGATTTTCTATTTATGCCTTACTGGTCCTGGTCTACTTGGGAATGTCGAAAAGTTTTGCTCCTGCCGAAAAAATAACCCCTTATATAAAAAATCAGTATGATCTATCAAAGTATATTAAAAACGCCCCGGTAAGTGCGATTTTAATTGATTACTTCAAAGCAGGCTTTATTATCAAAACCTATTTTCACCGATATAAAATAGTCCACGGTTTTACTCAACCAGAAACGATTACCATGCGAATTTCCAAAAATTACTACCAAGATAATATTCTTAATCTAGGAATGAGCCTGTTTAACCGGAAAGAACGTTTAAATGAAGAAACCTTTATCCCTAGCCCTCCAGGCATGCTCTATGTGGATGACTCATTCTACGGGAAATGGACTTATGAAAATTCAGGTAATCAGATATGGGATTTTCATAGAGGATACAAACACTTTCCTGAACTTTTTGGCTGGGGGACTTTTAGGCCCACCAAAGAATTTTTGACACAACTAAAAATCAACCTTGCGAGCGAAAAACCTTTTTATGGTACCAATGAAGAGTTTGGACTAAATGGCACCATCTCCAAAGAGTTTTATAAACATAACCAGAGAAAAATTCAAAATATCGAAAAAATAAAATACCATTTGAAAAACTTTTTAAGCATTCCGTGGCAAAAGAAGTATCGACCCAAAGTTCCACACGGCAATACGGTGAACAAGATATAGCTGGAGTTTATTTATGAATGAGATTTTTGATAAGATGATTCTAAGGATAGTGTTTACCGCTTTCATATGCCTGACACTTGTTTTATATAAATTTGCCCACATTTTTCTTTACCCGTCATCCAAACAACAACTCTTAAAAAAATTCTATCCCTCAAAAAACTCTCCCGACACCATTCATCTTTTTGGACGAATCCTTGGAATTGGAATTGTTTATTCGAATTTTTATTTTTATCTTTCTAATGGAATTATGCTGGCACTGACCACCTTTTTGATCCAGGCGACCCTGATATTTATTATCTATCTGCTATCTATCTACATTATTGAAAGTATTGTTTTTTATAATTTTGAATATATAGATGAAATCATTAAACGAAAAAATTATTCCTATGCTATTATTAGTTTTGCCAATACCTTAAGCATTGCTCTGATTGTATCAACTGTCATCAGGGCTTCGGAAAATAATTTTATTTTATTTTTACTTATGTGGTTACTATCAATGGTGATTCTTGGATTTAGTGTTCGGTCTTTCCCCATCGTTTCAAAACTATCACTCAATAAACTAATTGTGCAAAAAAATATTTCAGCAGCATTTTCTTATGGAGGTTTCATTCTGGGTTGGACATTAATCATTTCCTCCTCCTTGGAAAACAACATGAAAGATTACGTCTGGTATAATATTCAAGTGGTGTTAAAAATACTTCTATCGATAATCATCTTTCCTCTTTTCAGATGGGGACTGATTAAAATTTTTAAAATTGAAAATGATTTTAGATCTGATGTCTTATCAGAAGATGGAAAAGAACTGCTGGGCCCTGAAATCGGTTTTGGTCTTTATGAAGGTGCCATTTTTTTAGTTTCCTGTCTTTTAACATCCGTTATCACAGGCAATATATTTTTTGGTTCATTTTACCCATCATACTAACAAGAGCTTATCCAGCCCCTGTCTTGCTATGAAATAAGTGAGGACTCGTGCAATTTTTCATAAAAGTTAGCCAGCATGAGATTAACCCTTTCCAATTCGACTTCCCCGATTATATCAATATAGGTTTTTTCCAATTCGCTAACACTTTCAATCAAATTTAATTTAAACTTTTCCCCATACTCAGTCAGACGAACACGCTGTTCACGACGATCCTTTGGATTGATTTCTGTAAACAAATATCCTCTTTTCTTGAGCTCATTTAAATGACTGGTCATTGTTTGCTTTTTTAAGTTACATCCAATACCAATGTCCCGGATAGTCGGCCCGTTATGTTCACAAACATAAAGCATAACTTCCAAAAAGCTAATTCTTAAATCAGTAAAACCTCTTTGACTTAATAGACTAAGAATATTGTTCCCATATCCCCTATGGATTTTTTTAAGATAGCTGCCAATGGACGCAATTTTTTTCATATTTTAGGATTATTACATTATTAGTATGTTATTCATACTATATAATGAAACTAAAAAGAATCAATAAAATATTATTTATTTATACTGGGCCAAGTTTTTCATAGAGCGGAATAGTTAATTCAACAGGATAGGATATTTGATCTTGCTCCAACTCCTGCGACTCGACCACATCAGGCGCATCATATTCTTCATTTACATCGGAAATCTGAATACCGTTATACCACAAATCGGATCTTAGTTGATTAATAACGCTGGAATTATCCGTAGCCGATACTTCTAAGGAATAAATCAAACAATTAAGTAGAAATACGGCCGTAAAAACTTTAAACAGATTTTTAATCATATTAAACCCACAATCCAGTAGTTTTAGAACTATACCAATTGTGTTTGCAATATGAATGCCGACTTAAAAAAAGTTTCTCGAATTACTAATGGAGGTAGCCACCCCACAACATATCATGAAAGTTAAAAGACTCGTTCCACCATAAGAAAGCAGTGGAAGGGGAACCCCTACAATAGGCATGAGTCCCATCACCATTCCCATATTAATAAATGTATGCCAGAAAAAAATAGACATCAGACCAATCGCCAGAATTGAATCATAAATTTTGGTCACTGACTGGGCCAGCCATATGAACCTGTAAAACAACACAATATAAAGGGATATTAAAACCAGCGAACCAAAAAAACCATGCTCTTCATTAAAAATAGAAAAAATAAAATCCGTATGATTTTCTGGCAAATATTGTAACGACGCTTGGGTTGATTTTTTATAACCTTTACCTAAAAATTCTCCCGAACCGATGGCAATTTTTGATTGTATAGCATTATACCCGGAACCTTTGGCATCTGAATCTGGGTTGATAAAAGTAATGATTCTTTTGCGTTGATATTCCTTTAACCCATATTGGTACATGACACTCCCGCCAATTAAAGAAATAATCCCAAGCATGACAATGATTTTCCAACGAAGTCTTCGATAAAATGCAATCATAAAAAATATTAACCCAATTAAAACCCCGGTGCCCAAATCCGGTTGCAAAACAATTAACACCATGGGAATAAAAGTAATAATAGCTGGGATAATTAATTCTCTAAATCCAAGCACTAAATGAGGGTCACTTTTGGTAAACCATCTTCCCAAAGCCAACACAATAGATATTTTCATAAACTCGGAAGGTTGAAAACTAATTGGACCCAGCACCAGCCAACGTTGAGCTCCCATTCCAATTTTTCCAAGAGTTAAAACCAAAATAAGCAAAAAAACATTGACCCCATAGATAAAATAGCCATATCTAAAATAATTTTTAGTTTGAACGAAGCTTACCGTCAACGCTATCGCTAAAGAAATAAAAAAATAAAACAATTGAATTTTAAATAAATTTGAATGAGACAATTGGTCTGAGGCTTGTGTTGCAGAATAGAGATTGATAACACCTATAAAAAAAATGGCAATCACCGCACCAAAAAAACTGAAATCATATTTTTTCAAGGTCTCAAGTATTGCTGTATAATTCATAGTCTCCTCAGATTGCTAAACTCGTTCATTACTCTTCATCATGCTTTTTGGCTTCTTCGGCGGCTTGGGCTTTCTTTCTGCTCCAATGTGCTGCGAGCATTTTGCTATCCTCTTTCAAATACTTCTCTCGTAATTCCGGGTAATATTTATCCAAATATTTACTAATTATGGCGGTGGCAACTGGGGCTGCGGAAGAAGAACCATGGCACCCATGCTCAACCACCACTCCGACGGCAATTTTCGGATTATCACTAGGAGCGTAAGCTGCAAAAACTGCATGATGTCTCAGCTTGTACTCATTGTCTTCACATTTATTAAAAATTTTATCACTTGAGAAACGCACGACTTGTGAGGTTCCAGTTTTACCACTCATATTAATGCCTTTTCCCCTATACCACCATGCTGTTCCCGTAGGATTATTGGCAACTTGAAAAAGCCCATCCTTGACGATTTTAATGGTTTTATCAGAAAATATTTTTTCTTTTGAAATTTCAATATTGCCTTTTTGAATAATATCTCCAGCATTTGAAAATATTTCTTTAATTAAAACCGGTTTGACCAGTCTGCCGTTATTAGCAATCGCTGCATAGGCGACGGTTAATTGTAAGGGAGTAGCCAGTACATAGGATTGTCCGATCGCTGTCAATAAAGTTTCTCCCAACTGCCAAGGGACTGCATTTTTCTTGAGCTTCCAATCTTTAGTGGGAATAAGCCCTCGGGTCTCCCGAGGTAGTGATATACCTGTTTTATTGCCAAAGCCTAGCATTTTGCCATATTTTGCCAAAACATCAATATCAATTTTAGTTCCAATCTTATAAAAATAAACATCGCAGGATTCTCTAATGGCCTTATAAATGTTCACAGCCCCATGTCCATGCTTTTTCCAGCAATGAAATATTTTTCTGCCAAGCTGGAAAAAACCATTGCAACGGACTTCGGTATTTTCATCCACAATACCTTCTTCTAACGCTGCCAGCGCAGTAATAGTTTTAAAAGTTGAACCTGGTGGATAATGATCCTGGATAGCCCGATCATAAAGCGGTTCATTCTCATCCTTGGATAAAATACTCCAGTAATCACTTGTTAACTGTCGGCTGAAAATAGATGGATTGTATGAAGGTCTTGAGATGATCGCCAAAATTTCACCGTTAGTTACATCCAGTGCCACAACGCTGCCAACTTTTCCTTCCAAGGCTTCGTAGGCAGCTAATTGTAAATCACGATCAATGGTCAACCTGATATTCAAACCAGGAACCGCTGGCCGATTTTGAATGTCATCCAGTAGCAAATCACTTTTTAGATATCTTCTTTTTCTTCCGAGGGCATCAACTTCCACAAATTCAAAACCATTATCCCCTTTAAGATGCTTATCAAAAACCTTTTCAATACCTGCTACCCCAATATACTGGAATTCATCGTACTCCTTGACCTTTTTTTTCCCTTGTTTATCCAGTTTTGAAATATAACCCAACATGTGTGAGCCAATATATTCATCAGTATATTCTCTGGTAATAAAAGTCGATACACTCACCCCTGGCATATAAGAATTTTCAGTTTCAATTAACGCCACCTCCTTACGACTAAGATTTTTCTTAATCACCACAGGGATATAGCTGGCCTGTTCCCGCTTAGCCCGATTTAATTTTTGAAATATTTCGGCGGCAGGAATCTCAATTCGTTGGGCAAGCATTTCAATGGTTTCTTTAGGGGTTTTTAAATATTGAGGAACCACAATAACATCAAACCGGGGAACATTATGCACCATTAATTCATTATTTCGACTAAAAATCATTCCCCGGGGGGCCATCACAGTCTCTTTACGAAGGCTGTTTTCCAAAGAATATCTTCGGTAAGCCTCCCCCATGTATATTTGCAAATACCAAAGCCTTGCCAGAATAATTGCAAATGACACTAAAATAATATTAGTAATAACATCAGCACGGCTTTTATGGGATTTGACAATATCTTCTTCGCCAAACATTAATCATTTTCTCCCAAAACCCCTCCCTCTTTGACCTTCCAAATTTGGTCAAGCAACATAAAAAAGAAAGGTGCCATCAAGGAAATTACTAAGCTCTCCGGAAGAAAACGTGCCAACTTTAATAAAATATACTCAGTGGTGCCAAGTCTTAAATAAATAAGCAAAGACACAATAATAAACCACACCACTTGAAATATCTGAGTAACAAAAATAGTAAAAAGTTTTGAATCAAAATGGAGCATGTCACGCAAATAAGAAATAATAATACAGACAATTACTCCTGCAAAAGTACCATAGGCCCACCCTTCGACGGAAAAAACAGAGTAAAACAACTGAACTACCAGTATCAAGCAGGCGATGAAAGGTGTCTCTAACTTGAAAGCCAGGAACAAAATAATAAGTATATTAAACGGCAATCGATAATGTTCAATGCCTAAAATGGGCAGCAAAGTCGTGGTTAAAATTTCAAGGACAATCAAAACCAAAATAGTCATGACAAAAGATGGAATGATTTGACTGAATTTAAGTTTCATCTTTTTTCTTCCTTCTTCTTTGGATCGCCGGGAACTGCGTTTTTACTGTCAATCTTACTTTCAAAGTTTTCCTCTTCGTTTTCGTAGCTCGCATCCAGTTTGAGCCATTCACCAGTAGTAACCTGAATAAAATCAGACACCAAAATAATAACCTCCTCCAGCCTATCAAAATCAACACTCGGGGTAATTTCAACATGTTGAGTTATACCATAACTCTCCTTCTCAATTTTAGTGACCGACCCAACTTTCAACCCTTTGGGAAAAATATTTCCAAGTCCACTTGTTATAACCAAATCGTTTAAAATAATCGGTTCCGTCCTGGTCACATATTTCATTACACAACGCCCTTTTGCAAAACCTTCCACAATGCCATGGGACCTAGTACGCTGGATAATGGCATCAACCCGATTATTTGAATCCAAGATGGAAATTATTTCTGAAAAGTGATCTGTAAGCTTGAAGACATATCCGACCAAACCATTGGCAGTCACCACTGGGGAAAGTATTTTAATACCGTCCTTAGAACCCTTATTTACCCTCAATACTTTAAAATCCGAGGAAGCATCCCATGCCACAATTTGGGCCAAAACCTTATCGCTTTTGATTTCCTCTCCAAACTGCAGTAGATCCTTAATGCGATTATTTTCTCTTTCTATTTCATCATAAATAAATAACCTGTTTTCCAAATGCTTGATTTTCTCACCTAGCAGGATGTTTTCCTTGCTGGCGTTCACATTGGTAATATAATGTTGAAAAAAAGAAGAGGTTTTTTCCTTAATATAAAAAATACTTCTTTGAGTTGGAGCAAAAGCATCAATCATCAGATTTTCAAAAACAGAGGTCTGGTGATGCACGGCATCCTTTCTGGCTATCACTATCAGCGATAGCACCATGACCAAAATATGAAGAGCAATTTTCAGTCGCTGATCTTTCAAAAAAAACTCCCTTCAAAGGATTTATTTAAAAATTTAATTATAATACAAAGTTTAATTCATTTGGAAGAGTTAACCCAAATAAAAACAAGATAATCTTTGATACATATATATTTAGACGAAAGGCTATTAAGTGTATTAAACTTGTATGTAAATTTTTATATTTTAAGGGAAAGAGAATATGAATGAACAAGAAAGCAAATCAAAAACTAATTTTCTTCTTACTAGTTTTCAAAAAAGAACCTCCAGCATACTGCTCGCCATCGTAATAGGCTTGGTTGTTATTTCATTTCTTTTCAGCAGTTCTCAAACCATGATGATGAGCGCTCCTGATACAATTGCACAGGTTGGAAAACACCGAATCAAAATTGCAGAATTTGAGAGAATGTTCGAGCAATATGTAACCATGTATTCAAAAATGTTTGGGGGTAGCACCCTTACGGCCAAGCAAATTGAGTCCATGGGTCTTAAAGAGAAAACTATCCAGCAACTAATCAACCAGAAACTTTCCCTGATTCTGGCAGACAAATTGGGAATACACCCCAGTAATACCGAAATTAAAGAATACATCAAAGAATTGATGAAAAATAGCGGACATGAATTTAATGTTGACACTTACAAATCACTCTTAAGATACCAAGGCACCAGTCCGATGGAATTTGAGAAAAATATAAAATCCGATATCGCACTTAAAAAATATCAGCAAATTATCAGCAACCTCCCCCTGACTAACGGCTATATGGATGCCATTAAAAATTTCAAATCTAATGTAGTCAATATTGACGTTTTTAAACTAGACAAAAAGAACGTGGAAAAACACATCCCCATCACTGACAGCGAAATCTCAACCTTTTTTTCCGACCAGAAAAACGTTGAACTCATTAAATCCATTTTTGAACAAAGAAAATCCAGTTTAGATAAACCGGATGAAATTTCCGCAAGTCATATCTTGCTTAGAGCTACTGACAAAAAAACCGACAAGGATATCGAGCAGGAGATAAGTGCTCTTCACAAGCAATTAACTACCGCTAATTTTAGCGATATGGCGAACAAACACACCATGGATCCCAGTGGAAAAGACAAAGGCGGCAGCCTGGGTTGGTTTAAAAAAGGACAAATGACCCCCGAGTTTGAAAATGTTGCTTTCGCAACACCTATTGGAAAAATCTCCGCCCCTGTCAAAACTCAATTTGGCTGGCACATCATTTATGTAAAAGACAAAAAACCGGCATATGTGGCGACCTTGGACAAACACCAGAAGGAACTTGCCAAAGAATACCTAAGCCGGCAAAAAACAGAAGAAATTAAAAAACTCATTGAGGAAATTAAAAATGAGGTTACTCAATCCTTTAAAAATAAAGACTACAAGAAGTTGGAGGTTTTAAAAGAAAAATACCTTGCTGAATATCAAAAAGGTTTAAAAGTTAATAAACTGGATGGCATATCCGTCAATTTTGAAATTACTCCTGTTCAGGCCAATCAGATTTTTAATGGCAAGGTTCCAGAGATCCATTCCTTTGATAACGTTTTAGATTTCGTCATTGTTAACGCAAATAATAAGGAAAAATTGGAAGTGGGCAAGGTAGAAGACAAAGAAAAGTATGATAGACAGGAACAAAGCTATGCGATTTCGAATAAGTTCAATCAAGAACTCATTGAGTTGATATCTAAAGACATTAAAATAAAACAATACAACATTCTTCGTTAAATAAAAATGGGCCCAGTCTTTTATCTGGGCCCACTTCCTTCTAAATCTCTAATTATTTATTAATTACGTTTGATATTGATTACCTCTTCTAACATTTGATCAGCAGTTCTTAGAGTTTTAGCATTGGCCTGGAAATTTCTCTGAGTGGTTATCAAATCAACAAATTCCTGAGCCAAGTCAACGTTAGCAAGTTCCAGAGATTTGGCCACAACCTCGCCTCGACCTGCTTGATGAGGTTTGCCCATAATCGCTTGTCCAGATTTTCTGGTTTCCTTAAGAAGATTTTTTCCCATCTTAAAGAGAGCTTCGTTATTTTCAAATTTGGCAACAGCGATCTGGCTCATATTTCTTGAAAAACCGTTATTATAAACAGCGGTCAAAACACCATCATCATTAAATGACAAGCTAGCTAATGTAGCAGCACTCATACCATCTTGGGAATGTCTAGCGACAGATGACTCTGAACCAAACTGCGTAGAAGCATCAATACCAGTTCCACCTTCGGTAATAGATTTTCCAAAATTAAATTTAATTTTTTGTCCAGGAGCGGCACCCTGATTAAAATTAAAAGCATTTTTTCCTTCCTCTTCACGAAGTAGATTTCCCTTATCATTGAAAATGACCTTTCCAGAAGCCATCTCCACCATTTGACCTTCTTTTCCTCCGGCTGCATCTTTTCCATCCACACATGCATGATATTCCCATGTATTGTCGCTTGCTTTGTTAAAATAGAGAGTAACCAATCTGGCGGTTCCGACGTTATCATAAACCGTCATACCTGTATTAAAACTGGAGGAATCATCAGGTTTTAAAATATTAAACGGTAATACTTTACTTCGGGAATCAATATTCATAGAGACTTCCACTTCTTTAGTGGCCTGGGCAGGAACAGTCGTATTACCGAGCTTAATGGGTTCAATTTTATTAGCAATTTTTCCATCTTCTGTAGCGGTATATCCCATTACCTTATATCCATCTCCATTAATCAAAAATCCTTCTTTATCAAAATTAAAGGATCCATCCCGAGTGAAACCAGTTCCAAAGGGAGCTTGAACTGTAAAGAAGCCATTACCATTAAGTGCCAAATCAGTTGAATTTTCAGTTCTAGTTAAACTACCTTGAGTATAAGTCGGTTTGATATGTGAAAGCTTAGCTCCATGGCCAAATTGATCTCCACCATCCACTCCTTTGAGGGAAGTTGATAGAACATCTTGAAATTCGGCCCTTGATCGTTTAAATCCAATCGTGCCTGCATTAGCGATATTATCACCAATTACGGTAAGACCATTACCTGTTGCACCTAGACCAGAAACACCAATTTGAAATGATTGAAGAATACCCATTTTGTCCCTCCTAGACACCTAGTTAGTCAGCAATTTAAACAACTACAGGCTTAAATTAGGCTTCCGGAAAGGACCAGCCTAATGCTGACTAAGTCATTATTCTATAAAAATCGTCGAATCAATTTTCGTAAAAACATTTTCTGCCATCTCTTTTTTCTCCAATGCCGTCACCACTTTATTATTATCAACATCAACAATATAAGCAGCTTTATCTGTTATCACTAAAGAGTCATGTCCTCCTTTATCCCGAAGTGTACCTATGGCTTTTTTTAATTTAAAAAATTCATTTGCATCCATTTCTAAATTTCTTTCTTTCAAACGCTTGGCTGCATGAGATGAAAGCTGGATTTCTTGAACATCCTTTAATCCATTTTTATTTTCAAGCTGGACCTTTAAGAGTTCCTCAAATTCTCCCTGAGTAGAATTTTTGCCAAGCTGCTCTCTTAAATCGACAGTTTTTTGCCCTTTCAGTTTTGATACATTCGGCACAAAAAAGTTATTAATTTTAGGTCCTGTCATTTTTTTCCTATTGCCCCAGCTCTTGATTATCTGTATAGGCTTTTATCGCATCACTCTTTAAGCCCGGATTATTTTCAGCTTTCAAGTTATTTTTATTATCCTCTACTAATTTAAAACTTTCAACATCGTGCAAAAAGATCCTCTTATTCCCTTCAATTTCTAAAATAGTATCTCCGTTTTGAAAACCAACCCCGGTTACCAATCCTGAAACCTTGGTCTCACCTTCAAATTTGGCCAAGGTTTCATCCCAGGCAATCACTTCCACTCTATATTTTCCTTCCTTAACTTTGGTTCCATCTGACTGAGTTCCATCCCACATAAAGAACTGACTACCCTGTGCTAATTTTTCAAAGTCGACCTGTTTAGATATCTGATTTTTTTCATCATAAATTCTAAGTACTGCTTTGCTCGCATTTTTAGGCAGACTAAAAGGAATCTCAATATCCTGTCCTTTATAATTAACCGAAGTACCCGCAGTAATGGCCTGTTTGCCCAGAAAACTTGCTCCAAAATATTTATTCTGACTGGGATTATTACCCATAATCTGTTCCATCTTTTGATTCATACCACGCAGTTGCTCTAGCTGACTGAATTGGGCAAGTTCCGCTGCAAATTTTTTCTGGTCCATTGGATCGGTCGGATCTTGCAACGTAAGCTGATGAGTGAGCAGTTTCATGAAATCATCACCCTCCAGCTGAGTGTGCCTTTGTCGATCCACAAATTTTCTACTGGTTTTATTTCCGGCAATTTTATTGATTTGTTCTTCTTTACTTAGAACAGAATTTTGCATTTTTATATTAGAATAATTGTTATTTGCAATTTGGGGTTTTCCAATCTCTGCCATTAAGCCTCTTTCCTTTCTTTAAACATCTCCCATAACATTTTACGTCTTTGAGAATCTTCATCATATCCTTCCGGTTTCTCGTCAAAAGAATATTGGGCTGTTTTACTAAAGAGCGAATGTTCTTTGGCGAATGAATTGCCATCTTGACTGCTCATATGAGATTCATGACCGGTGGAAATTTTCAAATCAGCAATTTTAATGCCAGAGTTTGATAATGACTTCACCATCGCAGATTCATTATCAGTAAAAAAGCGATGCCCCTTATCACTGGTCGTAACAATCTCAAGATCAATTCTATCACCTTGCTTCAATCTGCTGGCATTGATTCTAAACTCACCAAGTTCGTTATGTTTAACCGTCAAATCAATCGAGTCCTTATTTTCAAAAGATTTTTCTACAATATAATTTGATATCTTATCAATTAATGCCTTAGGATCATTTACATTGAGTTGATCCATATTCAAAACTTTCTCATTTTTCATCAATTGCAGTTCCGGCATAAGCGACTTGTGTTCCGAAAATCTATGTTGCCCGCCTGAACCATCACTTAAATCTTGTTTCAAAGTAAAATCTAAAAGATTATCAGTATTAACGCTGCCATCGTTAGCTTCAATCGCATTCTTTGCAATTTTACTTTCACCAACATTAAGCTTCACAATATTATTTTTATCTTTAGTTGATAATTTTTGATATTTATTTAAATTAGCGCTGACATTATTAGATACTATCAGATTTTGATTTTCAATTTTATCCAGATTGACTTTATTGAAAACATGATTGGCATTTTGATTTCTCATGGCAGATACATGCGGGTTTTTGATCATACCTGGATTATTTTTGTTTTGCAGAAATTCTTCAATCTTTTTTTCATACTTTTGATTATTACCCGAGCTTAATCCAAGTTTCAAAGGAGTTACTTTCTTGTGACCAATCATTTTTTCCAATTGACCGCCATTTTCACGAGTAACATCACCCTCTATCTTCAGTTGTGCCAAGTTAAGTTTTCCCAAAGCACTATCTTTTTTACCAAGCGCACCCTTATTACTTAAGATTTTGAGAGCACTACTTCTATGACCACCAAGCACTTCTTCACTACCCGCAATTTCCCCTTCAATAATAGATTGGAAATCTTTTTTAGCAGAGTTCTTTCCTAATAAATGAGAAATCCCGCCCTTGCTGCCGACCGTCTGATTACCTGGAATCAAAATTTCTTTATTAATATTTTTAGGTCCTGTGCCTATCATCAAACCAATCTCCGGTTAATAATTTTTAACCAAATGTGTTATCATCATTTTTTCATAGTTAGGTACTGTTTTTGAAGCCGGGCAGAAACTTCCTTATTCATCAGGTTAAAAATCTTGGCCACTTTATCGGAAGGGAGTTGAGACAAGATTTTTACTGAAATTTCAGAGTCTTGCACTGATAAAACATCGGCGGCATTTTGAGGCCTCATTCCAGACACTGTTTCTACCATATGCCCGACTCTTTCACTTTCTTGTTTTTCTATGTCATCCAGGCAAACTATTAAACGACTTTGTCTTTCTTGAAACTCTTGCAATTTCTTTTTAAACTCTTCAGTACTTATTTTTAACTGCTCTTCTTTTTTTTCTAACAATATTTCTTTGGCCTTTAACTCTCTTTCCTTATCCAATAATTCTTTAGATAATTCCTCTATCTGCCCCTTGCCCAGGTGTTTAAGCTTTTTCCCAAGAGCATCAGAAAGTTTAGTGTTGAACTCTGTCTCGGTGTATTTTTTTTCCTCGATCTTGGTTTCTGGAGCCTGATTAGAAAAGGCAGTACCGGTAAACATCAACAGAAATATTAATAAAAAACTTTTTTTCATAGATCACCCATTTTCATTTTTCATTCTTAATAGATCTTCAATCTCTTCTTGTGCTTTTTTGTTATAATCCACTCGATACTGATTAAATTGTTTCTTTTTTATACTCTCAATAACCTTTACATCGCCCATGGCCTTGGCCAGCTCATGGCTCTTTTCCTCGTATTTCTTTTTTAGAACTTCCAGCTCATTTTGTTTAACTTTAATATGCTCTCTTTTGCCTTGGACATAAAAACCAAAAAACTGAATTATTTGTCCTCCAATTTTTTCGTTTAGAAATTTATTTTGAGCGGTATAAGCATCCTCTATATCCTGATTGAGGTTTATAATGTCATCCCTGGTATTATTCATTTTGCTGACGATCTCACCCATTTCCGCTTTGAGTTTTTCTTCTTTAAAATTTCTAAGTCGCAAAAGACTTTGCAATCGGAAATCAAATTTCTTCATTTAATGGGTCCTTATTTTTTTTATTATCTAAAAACTCTGGATTAAGTGCTTTCTCTGCCTTTTTCGCAAGTTCCACCATGCGGTCATAAAGTTCATCTATCGGATAGGTTTCACACAAGTTTTGCTCTTGTTTCAAAAGAGATATCAAATCGTTATAAATAACCAGCGCCTTATCAACTTTGGGATTTGATCCTTTCGCATATGCACCTACGTTAATAAGATCTTCCATCTTTCGATACTCTGCCATCAAATCCCTAAGATGCGAGGCAACCACTCGATGCTCTGGAGTAACCACTTTGGTCATTACCCTGGAAATTGATCCCAAAACATCTATTGCCGGAAATTGATTTCTTGAAGCGAGTTCCCGGGATAAAACAATGTGTCCATCAGAAATAGCTCGGACGGCGTCAGATACGGGCTCATCCAAGTCATCTCCTTCCACCAGCACGGTAAATATACCGGTTATTGTTCCGGCATTTTTTTTAGTACCTGCCCGTTCCATAAGTTTAGGCAGTTTGGCAAACACTGAGGGAGTATAGCCCTTCTGACCGGGAGGCTCCCCTGCACTCAGCCCTATTTCCCGATTGGCCATGGCAAAACGAGTAATCGAATCCATCATAAACAGAATATCATTATTTTTATCCCGGAAATATTCGGCAATCGTCATGGCCAAATATGAGGCTTTAATTTTTATAAGGGGAGAGCTATCTGAAGTGGCCACCACGACTACAGATTTTTTAAGACCATCAGGACCGAGATCATTATCAATAAATTCTAAAACCTCTCTTCCCCGTTCACCGACTAGTGCGATTACACTTATATCGGCATCTGTATTTTTGGCGATCATACCAAGCAAAACTGATTTACCCACTCCAGATCCGGCCATAATGGCCATTCGTTGTCCCTTGCCGAGAGTGTTAAACGCATTAATGGCATGAATTCCTGTATCAAGCGATTTTTTAATTGCCGGACGGTCAAGTGGATTCATAGAAGATCCAAATATACTTCGTGCTTCAAAAGGTCCTTGAATCGGTCCTTTGGAATCAATCGGATTACCCTGATAATCAACCACTCTCCCAATCATATTATCAGAAATTTTAACCGTAGTGGTTAGTTCCTTTAGTAAAACCCTGGTCTCCGAATTTATGCCTGAAAGTTCGGCATAAGGCATGGCCAGACATTTACTACCCTGAATCGCAATCACCTCTCCGAGACACCTTTCTCCATTTTCAGTAATGAACTCAACATTACTCCCAATAACTGCGCGCGGAAGACTGACTTCAAAAACAAAGCCCTTATTGGAACACACTTTTCCAATTTTTTGATAGGGTATGGAAAACTCATAGTTCTTATGAATCTGCTCTAGATTCAAATTCATTTCCATACACACAACCTCATTATTCTTTTACTCATTTATTTTTTTTAAATCAGTTAAAGTCACCTCATCTTGAACCGAATTGACTTTAAAAAACTCCTCGTTGATACCAACGGCATGAAACAGTCTATCCATCGTCCTAAACTGCTCCTCAAAGGTTCCATTAATAATTCCGTTATCACACTCCAGATTAATTCCATTTTTGGAGGTTTCGTAATCTACCTCCACTCGAACATTCTCGATAGATCCCAGTTTTTTTTGAACTACTGCAAGCACATCCGGCATCCTTTCAAAATCCCGGTTGTTAACCCTGATTAAAAGATTTTTCTTGGCATTCATTTCTATCAAAAGCCTCTCTAACAGCCTTTCAATATAAGCACCATCATCTTTGAGTTCCCTCAAAATAATCCACTTGGTCAGATTTCTAATCATATAATAGATTTGTTTTTTCTGATTTACCAAAAGTTCCTCTTGGGTTTTAAGGGTCTGGGAAATCATATTGGTAAGAGCATCCAGTTTTTCCTCGGTTGCCACCTTCGTTTGATTATAAACTTCCACTTTCCCCTCTTCAAAGCCCTCGTTGTATCCCTGCTCAAAACCTTGTTGCTTTATACGATTAAATCTTTTTTCAATTTCCTCGGCAATGCGGGCCTCTCTTTCTTGCAAATCCCGCTCTTTGAATCCCTTATGTTCCCTGACGATCGGGGAAATGTTAAAACCCTTAGCCTGGGAAGTTTTGGAAATAAAATCAACCAGGTTTTTTTCTTTTTCTTTTTTAAAATGCTTAACATTTTCCAAGGAGGAAAACTCATACTTTTTAACATCATTTGGATCTTCAACGTTATCCTTGATTACTTTATTGAAAGATTTGAATTTGTAACTAGTAATCTTGGCATTTTTTTTATCATTTAATTGTGTACTCATATTGATGCCCTGATAAAAAAATCATTAATATCAAACAAGGGTATCTCCCTCGCCACCTCTAGCAATAAAGGCCTTGCCTTCTGCTTCAAGATCCTTGCACTTTTGAACAATTTCTGATTGAGCTTTTTCAACATCCGATAATTTTGTTGGTCCCAGCGCCTCCACATCCTCTTTGAGAAGGGTGGCGGCCCGATTGGACATATTTTTTAGTAACTTGGCTTTGACATCATCTGGTGCAGTCTTGAGTGCAATGACCAGCTTGGAATTATCGACTTCCTTAAGCAGATTCTGAATACCTTGATCATCCACATGCACCAGATCTTCAAATACAAACATAAGTTTTCTAATCTCATCGGCCAGTTCAGGATCTTTTTCCTCAACTCGATTCATGATATTTTTCTCGTTTGTCTTATCCATTAAATTGAGCATCTCCGCAATTGGCTCAACACCACCAAGTTGTTGCGTATCAATTGAACCAAGCGTTGAAAGTTCGGTTTTAAGAACATCATCCAATTGAGCAATAAGTTCAGGCGAAACGTAATCCAAATTGGCAACTCGAAGTACGACTTCTGCTTGTAACCCCTCCGGCAATCTTCGTAAAACTTCCACTTTTTTATCAGCCGGCAAATGTGCCGTAATTAAAGCTATCGTCTGAGGATGTTCATTAATCAGGAAGTTCGATAATGTTCTCATATCGACAAGCTCCAGCGACTCCAGATGATTGCCGTTATCAACATCAATAATTTGTCCCAAAAGTTGCTTAGCACGTTCCTCACCCAACGTATCAATAATGAAATCCTTACCGCGGTTATTGGAAAATACCAAATTGGCGTCCTCATTTAAAAGCGAATAAAACTCCTCAAGTATTTTTTTACTCATCCAAATGGGAGCTTTTCTGACAGTGGACATCGCATTGATCATTCTCTTTACATCATTATCCTTGAGATGCTGAAAAATAAGCTGAGTCGTCTGGGAACCCAGTAAGCTCAGCAAAATTCCAGCTTTTTCAGGACCAGTAAGTAGACTATACTCCACATCCGGATCAATATTTTCATTCACATCTAAATTTGCCACGGTAATATCCCCCTTTAGGCAATTTCTTTATTTGATTCATTTGAATGAATCATTTCTCTGATAACCTGTGCCGCTTTGGCTGGATCATTTTCCACCAGAGAAATAATTTTTTCTCGTAACATATTCCCTTCAATTTTTTCAGGATTGATTTTTTCTTCAATTTGGGGAAGGGCTTCCTCTAAACCTGGTAACTTTTGATTGGTTTGAATTTTCTCAAGTTCCTCAAGTGTTTTAGGTAAAAAGTCTTCAATAGACTCAACGGTATTATCAGTTATCCACTGAATAAACGGCCTTACTACCAGGAAGAAAAAGAGTGAGATGGTCAATCCCACTGCCAAATATTTTACAATACTAAGGATCAAGGCACGATTTTCTTTTTGCCTCATCATGTACTCAATAGCAGCGAGATCTTCTTGTGCAAACTCCATATTTTTTATAACAATATTATCACCACGTTTTTCATCAATCCCAAGGCTGGAAGCAACGATGGCCTTAAAATTGGCAATATCAGCCTCAGCCCATTTCTCATATTTGGTTTTTTGCATACCACTACTATCTAAAACCGGATCACCTTTTTCACTAAAGGCAGGGACTCTTCTGCCATCCACCATTACTGCCACACTGACTTTCTTAACTCCCGCCGTGGGGTTTTTGGATTTGGTGACAGTGGTTGGTATACTATAATTACGAGTGGTAAGATTTTTATCTACATCATTTCTAGTTTCCGGAATACCAGGTTGGGGTTGTTCAGAAGGAAGATTACTTCTTGCCCCAGGAATTCCTTGCGGTGAAGGCCTTGATCCTTTAAGATTTTCGCTATTGACCACTTCAGAAATAACCGCTTTATTTTCGCCATCATATTTAGTTTCAGTTGCCGTTGATTCAGTAAAATCCATCTCCACGCTGACCTTGGCAATAACTTTTCCATCCCCTACCACTTTACTTAATATTTCCTCTACCTGGGTTTCATACTTACGGTTTAATTTCCCTTCCAACGCCAATCTATTGGCGGTATGAGCGGTCAAGGGATCACCAATATTTTCAGATAATTTTTTCCCTCGATCATCTAATATCACCACATTTTCTGGTCTCATTTCATCAACCGATGAAGATACCAGCGAACCAATACCTTTTATTTCGTTAGGAGTAAGATTCACTCCATTTTCAAGATCAAGCACGACGGAAGCTTGCGGGGGCTTTTTCTCTGATACAAATGGACTATTTTCGGGTATCGATAAATGCACTCGAGCGCGCTTGACACCTTTTATATATTTAATGGTTTTAATAAGCTCACCTTCAAGAGCTCTTTGCTTATTTACTTTTTGCACAAAAGAAGTGGTACCAAATGATTGCTTATCAAAAACTTCATACCCCACTGTTCCACTAAATGAAACTCCCGTCATGGCCAGCTTCAAACGCCAAGCTTCCACCATCTCTTTGGGTATTCTGATCGTTTTATTATCATCGGCTAATTGATATGGAATATTTTTTTCACTTAAAAGTGCGGCAATCTGAGTGGTATCTTCCTTATTCAGGTCGGTATATAAAACCTCATACTGGGTTTTGGATGCCCACGAAATAATAGAAACCATCGTGGCAATAATAATACCCGCAATAAAAAGAAATCCTATTTTTTTGACTGCACTAAGACTGGAAAAAAAATCCAAGAAATTTCTTGTAATCCGTTCTATAAAGTCTTGCAAGTAATTCCTCCTGAATCTAACCCTCCACATCCTGTGTCGGGTGGTTTATATTATTATCCTATAACTGCATTCTCATAATTTCCTTATATGCTTCAATCACTTTTGAGCGAATTTGAGTCATACTTCGAAAGGCGATATCAGCTTTTTCCACTGCCAACATGGTTTCATCAATATTTTTGGTTCTTCCTGTTACTAAATTCTGAATTGCTTTGTCTGCTTCCTTTTGTAAGTTATTAACTTCCAAAATTGAATTAGATAACATTTCACTAAAACTTCTATTTTTAGGTTCTGAAATGTGCCCCAGATCTAACTCAAATGACTTATCGCCCTCAATCTCTGCACTTTTTATCCACTCGTTGGTATTTGCAGTTTTTAAAACATTATTTAAAGAAGCTACATCCTTGATCATACAATCCATCCTTTATTATTTTCCTATCTCCAAACCTTTAAGCGCCATATTTTTGCTGGTATTTAAAGCAGATATATTTGCCTCATAACTTCTAGAAGCTTCAATCATCTCGGCCATCTCTTTCATCACATTAATATCAGGATAGGCCACATACCCCTTTTCATCGGCATCCGGATGATTGGGTTCATATTTCAAAATTGGAGGTCGATTACTGGAAATCACTTCGGTTGCATGTACTTCCTGGGCGTGTTCATTTATTTCACCTTCCAAGATATCCGCAAAACTTTCTCTCGCTGGCTCCGCCCCAAAAACAACTTCCTTAGGTCGATAAGGACCACCTTCTACCGTTTTAGTGGTTTGAGCGTTAGCTATATTCGATGAAATTGCCGCCATTCTTTTCCGATTAGCCGCAAGCCCTGAAGAGCTGATTTTCAAACTGGTAAGTAAATCCATTCATTCCTCCAGATTATTTATCTGCTGCAATAGCATACTTAAGCAACCCAAGTTTTTTGTTAAGCAACTGGACTGAGGCATTGTAGAGAATGTTGTTATCCAGCATCTCCGCCATCTCCGCTTCTTTATCCACAGTATTGCCATTTTCTTTAACTACCCCGTCGGAGGCTTCATAAATTTCAGGAGTCAAATTATCAAAGCCCCCTCCCCCAACATCATAATGCCTTCCATCCTCAACATTCAAAGTCTGCTTTTCGTCCAAATTGAGAGCACGTTGCAAAGCCTGTTCAAAATCCACTTTTTTGGCCTTATACGAGGGCGTTTCTGCATTGGCAACATTAGATGCAATAATTTTTTGCCTCATCTGCCTGAAGTTAAGTGATGCTCGGAGCGCATCTATCGTTTTATCATTTATGTCCACGCCGCCTCCTTTAAAACCTGCTTATCTCAAATTAACAAAATATGAACTGCCTGCTGTCCTATATTCATTAATTTTGTTTCGAAGCGTCCTAATGGATACGCCCAAAATCTTGGCAGCCTGGGTTCTATTTTCGCTGGTATGAATAAGCGCCTTTTTGATTAGCAGTTTTTCAGCATCTTTAAGCGACATGAGTAAAATTCCCTCATTATCATCTTCCGATATTATACTAACCGCTTTCTTTTCCCCAATCGCCAGTTCTTTATCGCTTAGGATACTGCTTTGTGCACCTTCTACCGATTTTTCTAACACCGTTTTAAGTTCATAAAGATTATGTGTCCAATAATGAGTATTAATTCTATCTAAGGCATCCACCCCAATATTCACTTCTTTAGCAAATTTAAGAGAATATTCCTTAATAAAATAATTCACATACATTTGTAAATCTTCCGGACGTTCCCTGATTGGTGTCAAGGTGATCAGATTGGATGAAACGTAGGTATAAAGTCCCCTGTAAAATCTTCCCGAACCAACTAATTTAGACAAGTTTTTTGTGGTGGTAGCGAGAATTCTTACATCAATATCATAATCATTCAACTGATTGAATATTTTATGCAGACGCTTTTGAAAATCCTCATCTAGCGAATCTATGTTGGCAAAAACCACTGTCCCTTTATTGGCAGCTTCCAGAATACCTTTTACAAATCTACCAGACTCAGCATCTCGATAGCCCAGTATCTTGTTTTCCACCTCTTTAGTGTCCACTGAACAATCAACAATTAGAAACTCCTGATCTGCCCGATTAGAATTGTTATGAATAAATCGAGCAAGGCTTTTTTTCCCGACCCCAATTTCTCCGGTTATCAAAACTGATGCTTTGGTAACTGAAACATTTCTGGCAACTGAAATTGCTTTTTGAATTTTTGGATCATTCCCAAATAATTCGACGTTTATATTGTTCATTAGACCTCCTGTCCATTTCTTCCCCATCCTGGAGAAATTATTTATAAAGTTCTACTTTTGATTTTTATTAATGATAATTCTGATTTTGCTAACTCCTTTATATAATCCGAAACCTTTTCATCCTTAATCAACTCTTCTAACAATTTTTTAGCCTCGGACTCCTTGTTTGTTTTTATCAGGCTCATGGCATGAAGATAATTAATTCTCGAAAGATAAACTGACTCTTTAAAATTTTTCTTAAATTGCTCGATACTATCCTTCAATTCATCTACTTTTTTACCGTCAGCATTTAACATCTCCACCATCAAGTAGGATATTCTTTCTCTTAGTTCCAACATAAACATATTACGGGAGGCATAATGATTGGTATCAGTCAGTATAGCTTGTGCAACTTTTTGAAATTTTTCGAGCATATTAAGCTCATACAATGAATCTGCGTAAGCCCTAAGCATTTGGGCAACTTCTGAGGCATCATAGACGTTGCTTTCACCTTTGTTTGACAAATATTCTTCCAGATTTTTAGCCGCTAGTTTGTAATCCTTCAATTTAAAATACATCATTCCCTTGTAATAATTCAATTTGACCGTCTCCGGGGCAACTCGCTCATATTCCACCAAATATTTTTTTACTTCGGTATAGTTTTGCAACTCAAAATTACTTATCACTTTCAATTCCAGCAGCATCAACTTCGAGTCAATCGTATGGATACGATCATTCCATATCGGAAATGTTTTTTCCGGAGAATTTTTTATTTTTTCAAACGACATATAAAGTCGATCAAAACCTTTAAACAAACCAAGCCTGATATATGAACTGCCAACTATGAAATTTAAAAATGGATCCATGGCTACCTTGGAAATATATTTATCCTTATAAATCTCCCAGACTTTTACAATCTTGGAGTATTCCGACTCCCTATATAGTTCAAAAAGTATGCCATATACTATTTCCGCACCATCACCTTCAAACATCCTAAGCTCACCTAGGGACATGGAAGTGATTGGAATTGCATTTAAATATGAAAGCGCTTCCTGAAACTTGCCATCCACTATGAAAGTCCTGAGGCGCACCAGCCATAACAACTTATTCAAATTATGTGAATACTCATATCGGTCATTTTCGCTTTTTTCCAAAAAGACCCGCACTTCTTTATCGTCGGCATCTAAAATTTTCTTTCGAACACTTCTAAGTGCCACATATCTTATTTTGGCTTCATACAGAATTTCAATATCCGAGGCTCGATTAATGGCGTTTTTATAAAGTTCCGCCGTTTCATTAATATTTTTTTCCAACATTTCGTAGCAAACAGCTATTCTAAGCCGCGCATGTCCGCTTACATGATAATGGGAATATATCGAAAGAAAATCATCATACATTGATATGGCCTTGTCATAATCTGCATTTCGAAAGTAAGACTCTGCCACATTATATATGATCACGGGATGCACCGGTTTCACCAAGGACTTTTGCTCTTTTTCATAAACCTTGATAACTTCCTTATAATCACCCAATTTTAGGGTTGTATATAATTTATAGGCCAGCATAATTTGGGCCGGTAATATTTTCAAGGTTGTTTTTTCTTCAATAAAACTCTTAAGTGTATCAATCTGGTTCAATTTTGACAGGAAATATAATATTGATTCAGCAGCTACAATGGAATCTTCCCGGTCAAAATTCTCCAGCGTCAATACGTAATATTTTTTGGCCACTTGTAACCCCATCACCGCTTCATCCTTGTGGGTATGGTAAGAAATTAAAAACTGATACAAGGCCTTTTTAAACGGATAAATATCAGTACGCTCGGAGACAGTTTTATACATATTAATTGCCATTTTTTCCAGGCTGGGATCCTTGCTTTGAATATTGCTCATCAGGAGCGCATTGGCTTTCATGTATTCGTGTAAATCAACATACTGGTTTGCCACCGCAGGGTATTTCTTATTGAACAATTCAATAGACTTATTCATAAGTCCCCACTTTCTTTGCCGGTATAGATTGATATTTAATTGCAAGTGGGTTTCCAGAGGGCTTTTTTCAAAATCACGGTCTTTTATTGGGTAAAAATATTCAGCCGTTTTAAGTTCAACATTGATATTTTCAGGAAGAGTGGGCAGCAACGGCGAATAATCCCAGATAAAGGGAGCTCCATATCGGAAGTCACGATAATCTTTTTCAAAATTAAACAGCGAAAGCTTTGATGGTTCCTCGGTAGCAAGCTTACCTACAACCGGTTTTTTTTCAGGAGACGGTGTGATTTTAGCCACTTCCGAAGCAATTGGTTTTTCATTGATAACAGGAATATTTGCGGGAGGTGTTTCAATTTTTTTTGTCAAGGCCGGTTTTAAATCTGCTTCCTCGATATTTTTCCAAAAATCAAGGATATATTTAGCTTCCTTATCCTGATAAAAGCTAAAAAGCTCTATAGCTTTGTTGGCCAATTGGAACTTAATGGATGAAACACTGTCTTTGCGATCTTTAGTATCATTATAAACAACATTGGAAACATATTTATTATCAAAAGTTATTTGACCGATAGTTTTTTTTATATTTTCGTAAAGTTCAACATTGAGCGTTTTTATATAAATCCCGTCAGCCAGATTTTCAATCTCAACTTGGTCTCTAGGAACATGTAAATTTAGTCTTAAATGTGTCGAATGATTTTCGATGGTAGCGATAGTATCAAGTGCAAAAGACCAATCGGCAAAAATGAACAACGCCAAAAAATAAATTGTCAAAAAATTGTTCATTCCTTTAATTTGCTTCACGAAACATCCTGTTTCTAGTAGTGACGTCAAACGGACCTTCCTGGACCTTCGACATGATTCCATTTTACACTATTTCAAATTTTTTAAAAGGAAAATTTTTCTCATGGGACGAATTTTCCCTTTAACATTTTGACATCCAAAAATTCTCAATTAATTTTCAATAGATTATCGGAAGTACCAAATATCTGACCAAAAAAGACACTTACCGCCAGTCCCAAAATGGCCCTGATTATTTTCCCCCAGTGATTAAACAAAGAGCAGGTTTTTCTTTTTCATTTTTTCAATAAGAGTGGTCCTATTGAGTTGAAGTAATTTGGAAGCCTGGTTTTTATTACCCCCCGTCCGGCTTAAGGCCTGGATAATCAAAGTATCCTCCAAGTCAGAGAGGGTTTTTCTAAGATCGAGCCCCTCTTCTGGCAAGTTAATGGTACTTTGCACTTGATTATAAAAAGGAGCTGTTTCAAAAATTTTAGCAGGTAAATCTTCCGCTCGAATAACACTTCCACCTCTAAGGATAACCAGTCTTTCTATGAGATTTTCCAACTCCCTAACGTTTCCAGGCCAGGAGTAGGAAAGCAAAAGCTCCAAAGCCTGATCGTTAAACTCAATACTATTTCTGCCATCCGCACTTACAAATTTGGATAAAAAATAAGAAATAAGCAGCGGAATATCCTCTTTACGATCTCGCAAAGGTGGAATTTTGATCGGAATGACATTAAGTCGATAAAATAAATCCTCTCTAAAATTCCCTTCTGCCACTGATTTTTCCAGATTCCGATGGGTAGCTGTAATAATCCGGGTGTCGGTTTTGATTTGCTTATTTCCCCCCACAGCTTCAAAGCTCTTGGTTTGCAATACCCGTAAAATTTTGACCTGCAAAAGCAGAGGCATATCACCTATCTCATCTAAAAAAATAGTTCCCCTATTGGCCAGTTCAAAGCGCCCTTTACGATCTGAAATCGCTCCGGTAAAAGCCCCCTTAACGTGTCCAAACAATTCGCTCTCCAGAAGTTCGCTCGGAATGGCTCCGCAATTAACAGAAACCATATTAAAATTTGCCCGATCCGAATGCATATGAATGGCATTGGCCACTAATTCCTTTCCTGTTCCTGAATCACCGGCAATCAATATCGTTGAATTGGAGGAGGCTACTTTTATAATTTTCCCGAAAATTTCCTTCATTTTTAAAGATCTTCCAATCATGCCACAAAACATATCCTCTTTTTTGGGTGATTCAATCTTAAACTTATCAAGAAAAATATAAGAGCTTCCTTTCAAAGGGGAATCTTGGTCGTTGGTAACCGAAGGGAACTGCTCTTCGTTTACATTAAATCTAGAGGTGAAAATCTTGACTACCAAACTGCAAAGGACATCCAGTTCAAATGGCTTGGTTAAATATTTAAAAACATTTTTTTTACTGGCCATGACTGCGGTTTCCACGCTGGAAAAACCAGTCATGGCGATAGATTCAAAAATACAATCTTTCTCTCTTAATAGATCAATTAACATCAGCCCATCAATACCACCCTCATCAAAGGTAATATCTGTAATCAAGCAGAATCTTTTTTGAAAATTATGATCATCCATGACTTTAAAATTGATTTCTTTTAAGCAGTCCTTTGGATTTAAAAAATAATGGACATTAACTCCTAATTTTTTTTCAAGAAATTTTTTAATAGCCTTGCCCAGAATCTGATCATCTTCCACTAAAACTACTTCCAAGGGAGATAATTCATTTCCGTTTTTATTAAGTTCAAATTTTTGATTAAAAGAATTATGTAAAAAATCAAAATCACTCACTTATTTGTCCCCACTTAATTTAGATATCAGACTTTTTAAGTCCAATTCCTATTATTAAAATGCTAACGAAAAACCCAGTTGGTGTCAATTTATAGACACCTGGGGATATTTTTTCCTGCATCGCAAAAAGTTCTTTTATGTCAATAGGTTAGCAATAATACTTGACGAGCGGTCAGGAGATCCAGCAAGAAAATAATAAATTATAAATAATAAACAAATAAAGGAGATTGAACCAAAAAAATAAGATACCCGGGCATAACTTTTAAGCCAGTAAATATAAGTAAATTCCAAAGCAATAATCATAATGGGAATTGTCCAAAAAGGAATATATCTAAAAATAAAAAGAATAATTTCAAGCATAAATAAATTGTAGCATAAGTTTCAGCGACGTCTATGATTTTGCATCAACTATTAAAATGAAAAGATCGGTTATTTTATATGAGTGTTAAAAAATCTCCAGACTAAAATCATCTGATACACGCTCACCACAAACCCTCAGGTAAATTAGACAAACTTAAATCAATTGCGAGTTTCGTAATATCATTTAATATATAGTTAACTTAAATCAGGAGGATTTTTTATGTTTATTAAAACCCTTTTAATTACTATCTGTCTGTTACAGGCACCGCTCTACGCCTCAACCTCTATCCGCAAAATTTTCAAAAAATTTATTGAAACTGTTGATCATCCTGACAAGCGGATATGCAATAATTCCAATACAGATTTTATCATTGCCACTTATCAGAATATTTTCGAGCAAAATCCCACAGACGAAGAGCTGACCAACGCCTTGTCGCTGTTAGATGAGTCCAATGATCAGTCTAATTTGATAACCATTAAAAGATCGGATTTAATCTCGGCGTTGCTTGCCAAAAAATATGACACTGATCAACTGACTGACTCAATTTTAAGGAAGGAAAGTCATTTGATAGAAACTCTAGACTCTTGTCAAAAGAGCGGTTTCATTCCCTACTTGGCAGTTGACCAGTATCTAGATAATGCAGAAAAACAATACAGTGAAGAGACTATTAAAAAATATCAACTGGATTATGCTGCTCATACCGGCAACTACAATCTTTATTATGGTTACATGCATGCACACACCAGTTATTCTGATGGAGAAGGCCTTCCTGAAGATGCTTACACCATGGCCAGAGACCAGGCCAAACTTGATTTCCTCGCAGTCACGGATCATGATATGCGGATTGCCATCTGGCCTTGGAACAATGAATGGAAAAAGAGCAAAAAAATCGCTGACAAATTTTACGAACCCGGCAAGTTTGTAGCGATCCGGGGTTTTGAATGGAGTTCGCCAATCTTTGGCCACATTAATGTCATCAATTCCAAACGTTTAATCAATTGCATTACCTGGCCTACGGTCAGAAATTTATATAGATGGATGGGACGTCAAGAAAAAGATATCTTTGCCAGATATAACCATCCGGGTAGGGTTAAGTTTGCAAGCTGGGGAAACAAATTGGAGTTTAATCAATTCAGAATTTACCCTCCTGCTATAAAATATATGGCCGGTATGGAAATGTTCAATGGCGATAGCGGACTTTGGAAATATTATTTCAATACCGGTTATAATGGTGATAAAAATTTCTTTAATACCGCTAACTTAAATGGCTGGATGATAGGTGCCGTTGGTGGACAAGACAATCACGACCAATCATGGGGAATAAAAAATGAGTATCGAGTCGGGGTATGGGCCCTTGGTCTGACCAGAAAAGAAATAATCAATGCATATCAGGAAAGAAGAACCTTTGCGACTGAGGATAAAAATGCTTCTCTCAGTTTTAAAATGGATGGAGCACAAATGGGCTCAAGATTACATCCAGGATTTAAAAATGTCGAAATCATTGTAAGGGATGCCGACCTGGAAATATTCACAGAAATTAATTTGTATAAAAACGGGGATCTTCTTGAAACCATAAATCCAACCAGCGACCGGGTAACCTTGTCGCTCGAAACTCAAGCGGGTGAGTACTACCATGTAATCGCCAAGCAAGCTGACGAAAATTACATAATGAGTTCGCCGATTTGGATCAAGTAAGTTACAGTAATGACTGTAACAACGTAAAAGAAAGTTTTTCGAAATAAAAACACTGAAAGTAGCATGAATGAAAAATTTAAAGTTCTGAAGTTAAAGCAGGAACTCTTACGGAACTTGGATGAACTCAAGTTTGAAATCATGACTCCGATTCAAGCGAATGCCCTTCCGCTGGCTTTGGATGGTGACGATATTATTGCCCAAGCAAAAACAGGAAGCGGCAAAACGGCAGTTTTTGGCTTGAGTATCTTGAATTCAATAGATACCACTGGTCTAATCACCCAATCCCTGATTATTTGCCCGACTCGGGAACTTGCCGAACAAGTCGCCAAGGAAATTAGAACACTGGCAAGAAAAATAAAGGATGTAAAAATCCTGACTTTATGTGGTGGTACTGGTGAACTTCATCAGGAGAAATCCCTTCAATATGGGGCCCACATAATTGTCGGCACTCCGGGGAGAATTTTAAAATTACTAAAAAAAGATTTTATCAAATTACAAAGCATTAAATCGTTGATTCTAGACGAGGCTGACCGCTTGCTAGACATGGGTTTTCAAAGTGATATTTTGGAAATTGTTTCACTTTTGCCGGCTAAAAGACAGACTATGCTTTTTTCTGCCACGTTTCCGGATAAAATCCTGGATCTCAGTAAAAACATTCAAACCAACGCCATAGAAGTAAAAATCGATACTGAACACAAGTCCAAAATTATCGAGCAGGTATTTTATGAAGTGAAATCCCACAAGGAAAAGGATGCTGCCTTATTAAAAATAATTAATTTTTTCAAACCTGAACGCCTTATCGTTTTTTGTAAAACCAAACAATTTACTGAAAATGTTGCCAAGTTTTTAAACAAGCACGGGATCTGTGCTGCCGCCATAAATGGTGATCTGGATCAAAATGAAAGAACCAGCATTTTGATTAAATTCAAAAACCGAAGTCTATCCGTTTTAGTGGCCACAGATGTTGCCGCCAGGGGGCTTGATATACAAGAGTTGGAAGCCGTTATTAATTATGATTTACCCACCGATCCAGAAATGTATGTCCACCGGATTGGTCGTACCGGCCGTGCTGGCAAAACTGGACTTGCATTCAGCTTATTTGTGGATAAGGGTCGATTTGTTATAGAAAATATTGAAAAATTTACTGGCAGATCATGCAAAATTGAATACCTAGATGAATTGGTGCTTGATGATACATTTACCCTGGTTCCCCCTATGAAAACTATGTATATAAGTGGTGGTAAAAAAGATAAACTTCGCCCCGGTGATATTTTAGGTGCGTTGGTTGGCGTTGCCCAAATGGATCCTAAAGATGTTGGAGAAATTTCTATATTAAACATTGTAAGTTTTGTGGCCATAAAAAAGGAATTTACTTCCATGGCAATTGAAAAACTACGCGACGGAAAAATCAAAAATCGAAAATTTAAAGTAGGCTTGGCCTAAATATTGCTATTTTTCTACTCATCACATGTATGCTAAGTTATATCCTGGTCGAGGAATAATATGAAAATTACAGAATTTTTTCTAAAACATAAAAAGTTAACTCATCTATCCATGATATTAATTATTTTGGCTGGAGCTTATTCGATCGTTAGTTTACCGCGACAAGATTCTCCTAACGTTAATTTTAATATACTTAGTGTCAAAACTTTTTATCCAGGCGCCTCACCTGAAGATGTCGAGATTAATGTCACCGATCTTCTGGAAGATGAACTAGAAAGAGTAGATGGTATTGAAGAGTTAACTTCGTTTTCTATTGAAAGTATGTCTGCCATATTTATCCAGCTTGATCCCGATGCTAGCGATGCTGATCAAATTAAAAGTGATATCAAAGCGGCGATTGACCGCGTTTCAAATTTACCCAAGGAAGTAGATCACCGTCCAACGATCGAAGATATGAAATCCACCGACTTTCCTGTTTTGGAAATAGCTATCATTGGTTTAAATGCTGATGAAGGAATGCTTCGAAAAATTGCTAAGGACATGGAATCTGATATCAAAGCGCTGGGAAATGTTGGTGTAGTTCAAAAAATTGGCTATCGAAAAAAAGAAATAAAAATTCTATGTGACAACGAAAAAATGACCGAGAAATATATTTCTTTTGGTGAAATACTCAATGCGATCGGCTCACGTAACGTAAAATTGTCCGGAGGTACCCTGGAATCTTTTGTAGATGAAAAAAAGATTGTTACTTTTTCTGAATTTGATCCCCCCTTATCCGTTTCAGATGTAATCGTTAGAAGTAATTTTTCCGGAAAGCATATCAAGGTAAGTGATATCGCCACCGTAGAAGAAGGATATGAGAAGGAATATATCAAAATTCGAACTAACGGAAAACCCAGTATCAACCTCCTCATAAAACGCCGAGGAACAACCGATATTATCGATTTAAGTAAAAAAATAGATACCGTCATCGAAAAGTACCAAAAAACTTATAAATCTCAAGGCATAGATATTGTTAAAGTAGTGGACTTCTCTCATTACACCAAAAGTCTCTTAAATATTGTAACCAGCAATGCGCTAATGGGATTTGTGCTAGTCCTTTTAGCCTTATTCATCTTTTTAAATTTATATACTGCTTTATGGGTAGCTTTTGGTATCCCCATATCAATTCTAGCTGCCTACATGTTGTTCCCCCTCTTCGACATCACCACTAATCAAATAACTCTCATTACCATCATTATGGTGCTTGGTATGCTTGTAGATGATGCTATTGTGATCGCAGAAAACATCAATCGGCACAAAGAAGAAGGTATGGATACATATCTCGCAACTTTAACTGGTTCCAAGGAAGTTTTTTTGCCAGTTCTAGCAACCGTCTTAACCACTATTTTGTGCTTTATCCCTATATATTTCATGAAAGGAATTATTGGAAAATTCATTTATGCTATCCCTACAGTTGTAATCCTTACTTTACTGGCCAGTCTCCTTGAATCTATAACCTACTTACCCGTCCACTTAAGCATGCATAAAAAAACCGGAAGTAACACTAATGAGAAATTGCTCAATAAACTAAAAAACAGATATGAAGTTATATTAAAAATTTTTCTAAAGTTTAGAAAAGCTACGCTCGCGGGATTTTTAGCCATATTCCTATTATCAAGTATCGTCTTTGGAATCTTTGGCAAGTTCGAATTGTTTCCGACCAATGATTTTGATTTATTTTATGTTATTATGGAAACCCCTCAAGGACATTCGTTAATTGAAACATCAAATAAAGTCAGTCAAATTGAAAAAATTATTTCACAAATTCCAAACGAATTAATGATCAGCTTTAAAACGATTGTGGGAGATCATCGCACCGATGAAGCCGCCAGTAGTCCCGCTATGCATGAAAACTGGGCCGTATCAACTATTTACTTAAAACCGGCAGGGCAGCGAAATACCAGAAGTGAAGTTATCATCAAAGATTTGACCAATAAGCTTAAACCCATAAAGGGTTTTGATAAAATTGTGGTAAGAGCAGTTAAAGACGGACCTCCGGTTGGCAAACCTATCAATATTCGACTGGTCTCCGACGACAATAAGTTAAGTAAAATTTTTGAAGAAAAAATAATAACTTTTTTAACCAATCAAAAAGGTGTGTACGATATTGATTCCAGCGACATGCTCGGTAAAAAAGAAATTAGATTAAAACTCGACCATTATCTTATGGCCAAAGTGGGCGTAACCGCTTTAAAACTGGCGGAGACTATTCGGGTTGCCTACGATGGAAAAGTCGCTACTACCATAAGAAAAGATGGTGAAGAAATAGATTTTCGAGTCAATCTCTTGGAAAACCAAAGAGGCAATCCTGATTATTTAAAAGAACTGCAAATCTTAAATAACCAAAATCAGCTTATCAAAGTGGGAACCTTTGTAGATTTTGAAGAAAGCAGAACCAACCAGACCATTAGACATTACAATGGGAAAAAATCCATCAATATTGCCGCTGAAGTTGATGCAAAAATAATCACATCCCAAACCATCAATAAAATGATTAAAGAAAAATTTGAACAACAAATTTCTGAAACCCCGGGAGTCACGATGGTTTTTGGCGGAGAAGAAAAAGAAACCATGGAAAGTTTTGATAATTTTTTAATGGCCTTTGTTATGGCAATACTAATGATCTATTTCATCTTAATACTTTTATTAGATTCATTCCTCCAACCTCTTTTAATTATGATTGCTATCCCTTTTGGATTGGTTGGTGTACTTCTAGCATTTTTAATTCACGGTCTTCCAATGAGTTTTATCGGATTAATTGGAACACTCGGTATGGTTGGGGTGGTGGTCAACGACTCCCTGGTCATGGTTACCCATTTTAACGCATTAAAAATTGAGAATAAAAACATGAATTCAACGTTACTATTAAAGGGCGCCACCACCAGGCTTAGACCAGTTTTGCTTACTACGATTACAACTGTGTTGGGACTATTACCTACCGCCTATGGATGGGGGGGGTATGAACCTTTCCTGGTACCCATGGTACTTGCCATGAGCTGGGGACTAGCGCTCGCAACAATTGTCACCTTAATTTTGGTTCCGGTTTTATATAGCTTTACCATTAAAGAAAGCTAAATTTCTGCTTCAAAACTTATGGTCTCTGAATCTTTAAGCGCCTTATAGATTACTTTATCATCATCTTTTCCCGTTGATGGGAAATAAGCAATGCTTCCAGCTTCCAAAATTTTTACTCCCTCAGAGGATGTCACTTCCAATTGCCCGGTTTTGACAATAATGATTTCAAAACTACTAACCAGAGGACTTGAAATAACTGTGCCTTTTTCCATTTTGGCATAAATGGAGGCCAAAGGTAATTTTTCATCCGGATCATTGATAAGATAGGCCACAATTCCATCCGGAATATTTTCTATCTGTTGAAATTCTTTGGGATTGTTTTTAAATATTTTCATGTTCTCCTCGGCTTGGTTTCTATATTTTAATTCATCCAGGCAGATTTATGCCTGGCAATTATTTTTTTAATTGTACCATCGGACTTAATCGACCTAAGCCCTCTATTAAAGGCTTTTAACTTTTCTTGATAACCAGCACTCTGTTTAGAAAAGCAAATATACAAAAGTTTTTGTTCGAGCGGTGGCTCCATGAATTCCAAATCGGCCAACATTTCAAAATGTTTGGTTTTAATAATATAACTGGCCACAAACTTATCAATAAAAATTAAATCAGTTCTTTTTACATGTAATTTTTTTAGATTTGATTCATCGCTATCTGCTTCAATCTTGGTTAGATAAGTGGCAGCATCAAAATCTGCAATATTAATATATCCTCTCACCACTCCAAATTTATATTGCCTAAGCCCCTTTAACACCTTTTCAAGCTCCTTTTGCGGATTACCATTAAATGAAATGCGAGTGTCCTTTCTTTTATAAAATCCAACCGGACCTCCCAGAAAAGGATTGGAAAACACACATTGTTTCGCCCGATCCTTGCTAAAGTATTCCGGAAAAAGTCCATCTCGACTTCCCACTTCTATCGTATGAACTGCCCTTGCCCAGGGAAAAAATTGTATATCAGTTTGATAACCACTCCGTTTAAATGCTTCCACTACTATTTCTGCAACATATCCATCATGCGGCAGGGATGTTCCAATATAGGGCGGCCATTCAAGCGTTGCCAGGGTCACCGTTTTGGGCCCCGCCATCAATACACCGGTTGAAAATAAAAAAGATAAAATCAAGATTAAAATTTTCAAGGATTCTCCATCAAAATCCAAAAGCATCACTACAAATTAAGCTTGCCTCTTTCCACCAGACAATCATCGGCCCCACACTGATATTCTCGACAAAGATAGGGTCTTTTTTCATAGATTGAACAAAGCATGGTCGAGCGATCCACTGCCACACACCAACCATCCTTCCCTTGTTTCATGACTGTGTAGAGGTTATCCATTTTTTGGGTGTATCTTTGCGGAACCTGATCATCAGAATCATCAATGAGCCGCACTTCCAGCCGGCAACAAAGTGCCCGACAAGTGGCGCAAGTGATTTTTATAGCAGAGGATGTTTTCATTCGTCATTGTTTTGTCATAGCTTGATGAATTTGAATACAATAATTTAAAAGGAAAGAACCTGCGCCTCCCTTCATTAGATTTATTTGAAGTTTGACTGTTTAATCTATTTATTAAAGTCAAAAATTATTCTAATCACATTATTGCGGGAATAGGGATACTCACTATGAAATTCAATATCGTTTCCAGGATAGTCCTTTTTTAGCATAAATGTATTAAATTCAAACACCTTAGTGATACTCTTACCACTATAAGTTACCTCGTACTCGTAGATGCTTATCCCTTTTTCTATTACCCCGGTCGCAATTCGTTCACCGTTTTCCTCTATGTATGTTTTGGGAGAGTATAAGCTTCCATTCACTTTAATCTCCATATTCTCAAGCTCAGGGTCATTCACAGTTAAAACATGCCCATTTACCTGTATTTGCACTAAAATAAATTTTCCATCTCTAGCCTGATAAGAATCCGAGGCAGCCGTAACCAAACTACCAATGGAAAAAATACATATTAAAAATAATTTTTTCATAAACCCGGACTCCTCATTATTTAAAGCTTTAGTTTTTTTTGAGACACTTATAAAAACCAAGCTTTGATGATTTCTAGCATAGTACCATAGGGTTGTTGGCTGTAATATATAATTAATGCATCGCTGTATTTTTTTCAATTTTATCTGATAAACTAACTGGTTGTCATGATAATCCATTGATATTATTGTAAAATATTAAATCCAAAACATTACGTTTAGATAACTCCCGATGATTGAAAATAACACCGTTAGTGAAATACTCAAAAACCGATTGGTAGTTCTCAATTCGACATAAAATACTCATACTGGTATATTTGATACCGTAGTCCAAGGAGTTACAATGATGAAATTATGGCTAGTACTTTTATTACTAGGCGGCTGTGTCGCCTCAAAAAAAAATGAACAAGAACTTTGGATCTACACATCCATGTACAAAGACACGGTCGCTGATTTAACTCGCGAATTAGAAAAAGATTTTCCCGGAGTCAAATTTAATTGGTATCAAGCGGGTTCAGAAGAAATTGCTTCTAAGGTTAATGCTGAAATCATGTCTGGCTCCATAAAAGCTGATATCCTTATCTCCTCCGACAGATTTTGGTACGAAGATTTAGCTGCCAGCGGAAAACTTCATATTTACCAATCTGCAAACTCTATCAATGTTCCAATCGATTTAAAAAATCCTCAAGGTTTTTATACTGCCTATGCCCTACCTATCATGGTGCTTTGCTACAACAACGAGATAATTAAAGATAACAGGGATTCCCCCAAATCTTTTTCCGAAATGAGCGAGCCCAAATGGATGAACCAATATACCACTGGAAGTCCTCTGGCATCAGGAACCAGTTTTACCACCATGGCATTTCTAGTTGAAAAATACGGATGGGATTATATTAAAGCACTTCGAAAAAATAACACCATTTCCGAGGGGGGAAATAGTGGTGTTATCCGCCGAATTCAAAATGGAGAAAGGGCAGTCGGGCAAGTTCTTCTGGAAAATATTCTCCGTTTGGTCAAACAGGATAAGCGACTGGTTACCGTATATCCCTCCGACGGTGTTATCTTTAACGCCAACATCATGGCCATCGTCAAAAAAGAAGGTTCAGCGGAATTAAAAGAACGCTTTGTTGACTGGATGTATACTAAAAAAGGTCAAGATGCGGCCATTCGATCCTATATGTATTCACCCCTGCCAGGATATCAGGCCCCAGAAGGTGCTCCCCCCCTTGAAGAATTAAGACATTCCTCCTTTAACTGGAGCGGCGAATTTCTTAAAAAAACCATGCTTGATCGAAATAACCTAAAAGAGCAATTCACCAAAATTATGTTTGAATAATGCAAATATTAATTCTTGGAATCTCCCTTTTATTCCTTTTTGTTTTATGTTTGTATCCTTTCGGTACCTTGATTGGAAAAATTATTTTTGGAAGTGAAAATATATCTCTCATGGATCTTTTCACCAATTCTTCAACCCTGACGGCCGTCTTAAATACCTTAATCATAAGTTTGGGAACAGCCTTTTTAAGCACGATTATTGCACTACTTTTAAGTTGGCCTTTGACCAGAACCGACCTACCCGGGAAAAAAATCTTACGATCACTATTTTGTCTCCCGTATGCGATTCCGCCTTTCATTGGCGCAATCGCCTGGATCTATCTGGCCAATCCTCAAACTGGAATTATTAACAAGCTTTTGGGATATTCTGTGCTTAATATTTATTCATATACTGGGTTAATCTGGGCGATGAGTGGTTTTTTTTATACCTATATCTTACTTTCATTATTATCAGCACTAGATCGCATGGACTCCTCTTTGGAAGAAGCTGCACGCTTATCCGGAGCAGGCCCTTTAAAAGTTTTTTTCCATATCTCACTACCTTTGGTATTTCCTTCATTTTTAAGTGGTATCCTTCTGGTGATCCTGGCATCGGCAGCTAGTTTTGGCATTCCTGCGTTGATTGGAAATCCTGCCCGCATCTACATGATAACCACTAAAATTTTCACTCTTCAGAAAATGGGAACCATGAATGGCATCTATTCAGGAGCCACCTTAAGTCTGCTCCTGCTTGGAATTGCGATAATTGTACTGGTTATAAATGCAGTACTGCTTAAAAAAAAATTTCAAGTTATCAGCGGAAAAACCGCCAGGCCTAGTCTCATTTCTCTGGGAAATTACAAGTGGCCATTATTTATTATCATCTGCATGATGCTCTTTTTTTTACTCTTTCTTCCTCTTCTGGCGATCGCTATCAGCGCTTTTAGTAAACTTCAAGGTGACATTTCCCTCAGCAATTTTACTATTGATAATTTTATCAGAATCTTTTCAGAAGTGGAGGAAACCCCCCGCGCCCTTTTGAATTCCTTGAAACTAGGATTTGTTGCTGCCAGCGTTGCCACAATTCTTGGATTATTCCTCTCATATTTGGAACAAAAAACCAAAATCAAGGGAAGATCCCTCATCTCAATTATTGTTGCATTTCCCTACGCAACACCGGGTACGGTGATAGCACTGGCCTTAATCATTACCTTCAGTAGCAACATCATGGGTATTCCTATTTCCCTATATAATACCTTAACCCTGATCGGGCTGGCCTACATTGCCAAGTATCTAAACTTTGCAGTGAGAACAACTGGCGATGGCCTGCAACAGATTCATGATTGCTTGCATGAAGCTGCCCGCATCTCTGGAGCTGATTGGTGGACCAGTATTAAAACCATCTGGATTCCCATCTTAACCCCATCATTGGTTGCTTCTTTTTTTCTGGTTTTTATGCCGACGTTTAGTGAACTGACCATGACGATACTTCTTACCGGACCAGGACTTGAAACTCTCGGCACACTTCTTTTTCAACTCCAAGAATATTCGGATATAAGCGGCGGCGGTGCAGCTGTCTTGGCCTTGTTTATTGTTTTAGTTATTGCTATTATCAACTATACCGTCAAACTTATTTCCAAAGGAAAGTACGGCTTATGAGCGCAATCACTTTTACCAAAGTCGAAAAATATTACGGAACCAACCGTGTGGTCAATAACGTTTCATTTGAAATTTCAAATGGAAAACTTTTTTCCTTGCTTGGCCCTTCTGGATGTGGCAAAACGACTTGCCTTAGAATGATTGCAGGTCTAGAACGCAACGACCAAGGCACCATTCAAATTGGCGAGGAAATTGTTTCTGATCCAATCAATAAAAAATTTGTGGCCCCGGAGTACCGATGTGCGGGTATGGTTTTCCAAAGTTATGCCGTCTGGCCACACATGAATATTTTCGACAATATCGCTTATCCACTCAAAATTAGAAAAATGCCCAAAAATGAAATTAAAGAACGAGTCACTGAAATTTTAGAGATTGTGGAATTACCAGGAATGGACAAACGTTTTCCCAATACCTTAAGTGGTGGACAACAACAACGGGTAGCACTCGCTCGCGGCCTGGTAATGAAACCCAAGGTTCTGCTTTTGGATGAACCTCTTTCTAATCTAGATGCCAAGCTTAGAGAGAAAATGCGAGCTGATATCAGACATATTCAAACCCAGGTAGGAATCACCTGTGTCTATGTAACACATGATCAAGCGGAAGCTTTTGCCATTAGTGATCAAATTGCAGTTATGGATAAGGGAGAAATCGTCCAAACCGGAACACCGGATGATATTCGGAATCGTCCGATCAACGCTTTTGTAGCGGATTTCATTCGTTAACCAATACGGAACTTCACCTACTTTGATTGTTCTATAAAAAAACAATCAACAGAGTATAAGATAAAAAATGCTATAAATGATCTGGTTTAAAATTGGCATTAATGGATATTCCTGTTATAATTTTATAATTACAATTTGCTATCAACTAAGGCATCTATATGGGAAAAAAAATATTATCCGTTTTTCTCTTATCAGTTTTTCTATTCTCTTGCTCACATGTAACACTTGAGCTAAACGGCAAACTTAAATCTGAAGATAAGATTAAAAATATCACCTATCGAAAGTCGTATGAAAATAAAAATGCAAATCTATGTTATATCTCCGCAATTTTTTTCGGAGGTGCATGCTGGTTTCATTTGGTCTATCCTACTGTCAACCAAGAAGCATTATTTCTTGATGACATGAAAAAAGAATTTGAAAAACAATACCAAATTCCATTTAAACTGGAAGATCCAGTCATCGTAAAAAAAATCGGCTGGTCTTTAAAAGAAACTTATTTTGAATTAGAAAATACAACTAGCACCAACCAATAACTTGATATTCGCTAACTACCAACCTAATTAAAAATATAAATCAAAAGCTAGTTTTCCCTCACTATAAAATCTGTTTTCCAATTGACTTTGCGAGTAAATATCATAAATAAGACGAATCTGGGATTTTGAATTTATACCCCAAAAAATAGTATTCTTAAAACTATGAATGTAGTGATGGTGATAATTGTGATTCAAATCAAGTAAATTATTTAATTCAATACTTAGTCCTGTTGTCCTGGACAAGTTGAAAAGACATCCAGCTTTAATAGTTGGGCCATACCTGAATGTTTTATTAATTGAATTACCAATTTCCCCTTTGAACCCAGGTAACAAAAACAAGGTTATCACTTTTGGACTGAAGCTATAACTCATTCCCACATTGGTTTGAAATGAGTGGGAAATACTAGAAGTTGAAGCAAGATCATTAGGACGTTCACCTTTGACTGAAATTCCCCAACTTTTATCAAAATCGTATGGCAAAATAGGATAAAGTGACATTATATCTACCAATGTATACTCATCAAAATAAAATTTCTTTTTTTGAATAAGCTGACGGACAGAAAGTTTCCCATACTCCATATGCGCGTGTGAAGGATAGCTCGTCTGCTGATCATTAAAACTATGTAGTCCTAGACGAAATTCAGACGAAACAAAATCCTTGTTTTGAGTATGATGTCCTACAGAAATACTCACCCTGCTTGGTCCATGAGAATTCAAAGGGTCTTCATTTCTGGTTTCACTCTCCAACGATTCAATTTCAAAATCAATTTTCCCGCCTAATTTAGCTCTATGTACGAGCATTTCTTTCAAATGTTGATCTTCCTTTATACCCTCGCTTTCCGCTTGTTTATACTGGGTGAAAGCAATGAACACTTCCAAGACTTTCGGATCATTAATTTCCTGTACATCAAGTTGATTACCGACAAGCAAAGAGTATTTTTTATATTGATCAGAATTAAGTTTATTTTTTTTCCAAATAAATTGTTTTCTCAGCGATGGCCTGACCGACGATTTAAATATAATTTTATTACTGGATAACCGCTTGATCGTCTCCGGAGGAAGCGTATAAAAAAATTGCAATTTACTCAAAGTGACCGAAGGCCTGGCCACTTCCAGTAGGGTTAATAATTGATATGAGCAATTTTCATCAAAAAAATAATATTCAAAAACGGTATTCTTAATTAACTCCCATAAGTGAAAAGCTATGAATTTTGTCTCTTCTGGTGAATAATTCAATTCATATTCCCATAAATCCCTACTTTCACCATACACATATTCATTTACCTTCACATAATATGGTTTGGTGGAAAATTGTCCATAATAACCACCGAGCAAACCTTTAACAGCAAAAATTACACCACTTGACACATTAGTTACCGCAGAAAAATCAACTGTAAAATCTTGAAACTGTCGCCCATCATTATTCCTATTAAATTTAAGAAAGGTATGCCCAAAAATCGAAGCTGGATTATTGGGATAAGCACTAGAATAAATCATACTAATGTGCTGGGGAGCAAGCCGATCAAGCCACCACTCCAACTCCTGACAAATTTCTGATTTTAAATCAAGTTGAAATTCCTTTTTTAAAAATTGATAACGAGCCGGGAATAGGCACTGGTATGGTAATTTTTTTTGTTCAACAATTCTATGTTGATCAATTTGAGCAAGATTCTCTTTCAATTCCTGCAAAGGATCTATTTTGCCACTTGATGACCAAAAAAAGAAATCACCATCAGCATCAGATTTGTAATTACCCAATAATGTTTTTCTGTAGTGTAAAAGCTTAAGCCATGCCGGTGAATATGCTACCTGTTCAAGGCGTTTAAATGAAATTTCCTCAACGTTATATCCCCAGATAGGCAAAGAATTTAATAGGAGAAATATCGTGATAATATACTTTGATTGCATGATAAATTGAGGGCCTAATTTAACTTAGGCCCCGACATTCTATATCAAATTACAGTTTAAATTTTGTTTAACAACGTGTTTTACGCTATCTAAAAGAGATTGGCCATTAACCGTAGAGATATGTGGATAATTTGCTTGCATGCTAGCAGAAAAAGCAGATACATCACATCCTAAGACCTGGGCCAATCCATCAACATATTCGCCCTGCCCAAGAGCAAGCTCAACGCTTAAATTTTGAATATTGGCGTTAGCATAATAAAGCTGTTCTGCTTCTTTTTTTGCTAATCCATGTTGTTCACATCCAATAGTTCCACTAGTCATACCAAATGTCGGTGGAACAAAAGCATTAGTAGTCATTCGCGTTGTAGTCGCAGAAAAAGTTTTGTTTTTTGTCACCTGCCAGCCCAAACCGCAACCATCAGATGAATCATCAGCAATTACATAAAAACTTGAGAAAAACAAAAAAAAGGCAATTAGCTTGATCATAAAATCTCCTTGTTTTAAACATACGTTTAATTGTTACAATATGCTAAGATAGCTAACACTAAAATAGAAGTGATTTTTAATCATTTTCATTTTTTTAATACTTGTCGTAAATACTCCGGATAATCAACATTAAACTTAACCAAATCTTAAAACATCCCCAAATTGTCTCCGTTGACAAAAATTCGTTTAGACTTAAAATCAAACAATGCAATTTTATTCAATTGTTAAATTCAAATGGAGGAATTTATGAACAAATTAGTGCTCGTTGTTCTTAGTATGTTAGTAACCAGTTCTGTATTTGCAGCCCATGGGCCGGCCGGTTGTGGATTAGGTGCTGTCCTTTTTAAAGACAAAAAGGGTATCGTATTTCAAATTTTAGCTGCCACTTTTAACGGATCTTCAGGAAACCAAACATTTGCCATGTCAACTGGAACCCTTGGTTGCGAAGATGCCCAAACTGCAAAAGTAACGGCCATATCTTTTATCGATAACAACCTGGTCGCTTTATCTAATGATATTTCAAAAGGCGAAGGTCAGACTTTAAATGCTTACCTGACGTTAATTAATGCAACCTTGGCCGATAAAAACACTCTAAAGGCAAATTATGGAAGAATTTTTAGCGAAGGTAACACTTCCTTAGATATTCACAATACTATTAGCGAACTGGTAAAACTTTAGTTCTTGTATAGGTGCCTGCGGGCACCTATAATAATCTATGAAAATTTTTCTCACTCTTTTTTTTTATGCTTTTCTTTCCTGTCACTGGGAAATAGTCATGAAGATATTCGCTGGTTAAATCTACTTCGATACCATAAACATTTTTGGGGTTACCAAAGCGAAGTTGATTCGACAGAATTTTTTTTACACCCAAACGGAAAAAAAAATCCTCAACTGGAATTGGAAGAAACCATTAAGCAATTTAAACAAAATATTAATCGCCTGTGTGAGTTTCCGGCCAGGGCCCTTATCCTCTATGAGATGGGCCTATCACCAAGTCCGAATTTTCAGCCTTGTGAAAAGTATAATCAGTTAAAACAAAAAATTAACCTAGCTGCTGTTTCTCTGGTCTTTTCCAGCTATTTCATACAAAAACCAGCTTCGGCTTTTGGTCATACTTTTTTTAAACTAAGAAGCCTAGACTCAAACCATGAAAACAATGAATTACTTGATTACGGAGTTGATTTTAGTGCAACCGTAACTACCTCCAATCCCATAATCTATGGAATCATGGGGATTTTGGGCGGATTCGATGGAAGGTTCAAGCTCATGCCCTATTATTATAAGATTCGTGAATATAACGATATGGAAAGCAGGGATTTATGGAACTATGAAATTTCTTTTAATACCAGGGACCTGGAATTATTTGTGGCCCATTTATTGGAAATGGAAAAAGCAACTTTTGATTATTATTACCTGGGAGAAAATTGCTCTTATCATATTTTAGGCTTTATAAATGCCATCAGACCCGACTGGCAATTAATGAACTCGCTTGGTATGTTTGTTCCCCCCATCGAAACTATCTATGCTCTTTATAAAAACCATAATGTCGTTAAAAATGTAACCTACCGGCCTTCCATCAGCGTAAAAGTTGAAAAAAGATTTAAACTGTTAAGCCAAGAGGAAAAAAAAATCTTTTTAAACATAACAAGAGATGAAAATTTGGCGTTGTTAAACGAGATCACAAACTCTCAAGTAAAAGCTAACATTATCGAAATGGTGGCCGATTATTATGATTTTAAAAATGCAAAAATTCTACTTGGGGAAAAAGATGATGCCTATGCGCTCGCTATGAAGCAAAAAAATAAAATTAATCTTATCAGAAGTAAAATTGATGAAAAGCCTCTTGAAATCAGTCATCAAGAGGAGCTCAATAATGCCCCTCACCAGGGTCATAAGACCAGACGATTCAAACTGGGCTACTTATCAGAAAATAAGTCTCATGGTGGAGAACTTGAATATAAATTTTCTCTGCACGAATATCTGGATCGACAAACAGGCTGGATTCCTTTCTCCAAAACTGAAATGGGCAGAATCAATCTACGATACCTGGAAAAGACAAATCTTAGATTGGATGAATTTAGTCTGGTGGGGGTTGACGCCTTAAAACCAGTAAATGCTCTTTCCTGGCCGATGAGTTGGCGGTTTAAAACCGGCATAAAAGATCAGCGTTTTATAGACAGACAGGATTATTCACCCTATTTTGATCTCTCCCTTGGTGCCAGCTTCATATGGAAAAACCTGGTCACTGCTTTCTTTATTCGATCTGAACAAGCTGTTATTTTCCATTATCAAAAAAATTACCGGTTTGGACTAGGGCCTGAATTATTATTGATTTTTAACAACGACTTATTGGCATTTTCTCTGGAATTATGCCGCCTCAAAATGATCAAGCAGCTTGACCGTTACTACTCATCCATCGCTCTCAAAACCCATTTAAACATCACTAGAAATTTTGGGATCTATCTAAAAGATGAAAAAATAGGCACTCAAAAAAGTGCTTACTCCTTTGGAGTTCTTCAGCATTTTTAATTTCTGGTACACGAAAGAATGAATGTTGCGTCAAGTCCTCCACCTAATGTATGTCCTCATTTTTTTATTTTATAATTACCGACTTTAAGTATTTAAGTGATATTTTCTGCCATATCAAATTTTTGATATAAGTATTTTAAACCAATTTAATTATTGATTTAACTCGTCAATCATAGTTATTTCTAGTTTCTTGTTCCGCGAGGCTCTTTTGACTTTATCTGGATAAGCAATCAAAAAATCTGGATGATCATAAACAGCATCATTTACCCATTTAGAATTTACTACTAAAAGATTTGGACCTATCCAAGTGCCAAACAATTCATATTCATAATATTTCACAGACTTTTTTGTTCCAAGAAAATTCGGATCTTCAACAAAGGAACTTGCCGTGGTAACCCATGTTTTTACATGAGCTGTGTTTTGATCTACTTTGTTTATTTTAAATTTTATCTCAAAGACAGGGACTGTCCAAACAGGATAGCTGGGATCATAATCCATAAGAAACGGAAGCTTTTGATCGAATAAAAAAACCTGTGCAAAACGATGAAATTGTTCCGGAAAAACATCATCATATTCATCGTCAAATCCACCATCGTATCTATCTCCGTAGTATTTCAAATCACTGACCTCTTCGTAACTTTTAAGTAGCAAAGCCTTTTGATCCGCTATACTGAAGGTAATGTTTTTTTTTCTTATGTTATGTTTGGGTTCAGGGTGCAGTACGGATGCAACCGCCCATGCGTGGCATAGACCAGCCCAATTAACTTCGCTGGGATCATAAATCTCCGTTTCTTCATAAAACGCAGCACCGGGATCTTCCCCATAAGTTCTTTCAACATATAAATCGTATTTTTGCAAGGGTGCCAATTTTGTTGAATCACTATTTTCAAATAAAAATTTATCTTTAGAAGGAAACCACCATGAAGACCAAGGGATAATTTTTGATTTTGAAGAAAATTCACCTTCTTGAACCGATAATGGCCCGAATTCCTTTGTTACTTGCTGATACTTTTCGTGGATTTTGTCGTTGTCCTTATAGATAATTTTTTCAACAACTGTTTGATCATTATTAGATTTACAAGCAAACGCAATAAATAAAATTGCGATTATCATCAAATTTTGCATTTTTGCCTCTAGATTAATGTTATTAAAAAGAAAGTGGTGGGAATATTACCCACCACTTTCTGAATACATGAAAATTTAATTTTGAATTATGCCGGAACAACCACTGAAGGTTCTACCGGTTGCAACTACATCAACTAAATCTCGATTTGTTGAAATAGCTTCATTTATAGCGTCAAGACAAATTTCTTTTAAACCTCTTGTTTCGGCCAAAACTTGTTCGCAAGTTAAAGATTTATCAATTTGCGAAGTTTCTATTACTTCACGATAACGTGGGCAAGCAATATTAAATTCTGGAGTAGCAACATCAAAACTTTGTAATACAACGTGATACTTGTCAGAAAAAAGTTCGGTTGATAGGTTCCTGGTTTCACCGAGTGCCGTTTCACCTGCCTCTATTGGGGTCCAGGTAGATTGAACGTTTTTGCATGATAGACGTATATTTTGAGGTGGACGTTGAGCACCATAAGCTGCAGGGTTTTTACAGCTTTCTAAAAAAGACTCATAGGTCATGTCGCCTCCCATGTTAGCGCTGGCCATTGGTAGCGACAAAGTGGCGGCGAGAACTGCCGTGAAAATAGTAGTTGAGCATAAATCTTTGAATGTTTTCATAAATTCTCCTCAGTTTTAAATTGTTTGAAGTTGTTAGTCATTTTGACTTATTTACCCCCTAAGCACATAATGGTGGAACCTATCACAGGCCGCATGAATAAAAACCAAACAGAAAGTTAAATCACGTTCATTTAATGCAATTAAACTTTGGTGATTAATTATGAGGATTTATTAAAAATTCCGTTAAAAATGCTGGAATTAAATACATCCCCGCAATGAGCGGAGTAAGTAATATTGATGGCACATACAAAAGAGTTGGTATTTTCTTATATTTCTTAGCCTAGGCCAAGATTATACACAGAAGGCATCTTACTTATATCTCTTGTAAAAATTTTTATTTCTTCTTTTTTCTCTTGTCTTCAATTTGCAGATAATTTTGGCGGCTAATAACACTTCGACCCAGTTCTTTTTCAGTATCCTTAACAGGCCTTCCCTGTAACGCGACCACCACGCTTAGCAACTTTTTTACTCTTTTCAAAATTTTCTGGTTTTTCTTTTTTTGATATTTCAGTTCATCAGTTAAATTCTGTCTGATCGCAAGTCCACATAATCGTTTATCTATCCAACCCTGAGAGTTGGCATGATCTGTTTTGTACATTTTCCCATCTGCGGCCTCTAATTTCAGGTCGTGACAATTTGTCACGACCTGACTTCCTTCTGCAATAAGACGTTGTTTTAACTTCCTCCAATATGCTCCAAAAATTTCAGCCTAAAAATTATAAAATTGAACTAAATAATTCTTCATACAAACAATCACAACATATTGTTATTACGTTAAAACGTTAATAATAACATGTTGTTTTTGACATCAATGAATGTTATAATGCCTTAATAAAGGCACATATATGAAAAGATTTATCGAAAATGACCTTTTATCTTGGTATCAATCTACGGATAGACTTCCTCTGATTCTCCGTGGCCCGAGACAGGTTGGAAAAACTACCACCATTAGAACAGTGGCCAAGGATAACAATATCGACTTTTTTGAGATTAATTTAGAGAAAGAACGATATTATTCGTTAACCAAATTCAAAATCAGCATTGACGACCTACTTGATGAAATTGAATCAAAATTTAAAAGACGCCCCACTAAAAATAGCCTGCTTTTTTTTGATGAGATTCAAGAAGTTCCTGCCTTAATAGAAACGCTTCGTTTTTTTTATGAGGATCATAAAGACTTGGCGGTTATTGCTGCCGGATCACTCCTTGAGTTAGTGATTAAAAAAGAAGAAATTAGCTTTCCAGTTGGAAGAGTGCGTTTTTTATATATGACACCAATGACATTTTGTGAATTCTTACTTGCAATAGGCGAAGAAAAATTTAGTCAGGCCATTTTGGAAAATAAAGTAAAAGAATTCATGCATAATGATCTAACCAAATTGTTAAAAAAATATTTCTATATCGGTGGAATGCCCAAAGTCGTTTTAACTTTCATTGAAGGCAAATCTTTTAAAGAAGTCAGAGAAGTCCAAACTGACATTATTGAAACTTACGCGGCTGATTTTCCGAAATACGCTAAAAGAATTGATTACAAACGCATCGAAAGGATTTTTAAACAAGCCGCCTATCAAATCGGTAAAAAGGTAAAATATCAAAATTTTGATTCAGAAAGTGGTGCTAGAGAAATTAAAAGAGGAATTGAACTTCTTATTGATGCCATGGTTATCATTCCGGCAATACATTCAGAGTGTTCAGGACTACCTATTGATGCCTCATTATCAAATTCAATTTACAAGCTATATTTTTTAGACATCGGACTGATGAACGCTCTTCAAAAATTTGAATATCATTTCATTGATGAACATTTTGATGAATTACTACTAAGCAAAGGAGTAATTGCCGAACAATTCATAGCTCAACATCTACAACAGTTTTATGGTAATCGTCAGACCCCAGAGCTACGTTATTGGCTTAGAGATAAAGGATCGAGCAAGGCCGAAATTGATTTTGCCATACAAATAAATCAAAAGATTGTTCCAATTGAAGTAAAAGCCGAAAAAGGTGGTAAATTAAAATCACTTATGGTTTTTGCCCTCGAAAAAAAATGGAATCAAGCGATTGTTTTTAACAATAACTTTATCAATAAATATAAATCAACTTTTATAACCAACCATCTTAAAAAAGACGTGCTTACGACAGATATCGAGATTCAAAATTTACCACTTTATATGATTGAATCAATCAAGGAATTTTTGTGAAAGATATCAAGCTTTCTTACAGGTGAAGATATCGCTAAAAAGGTTTTTAAATACCTTCAAATACGCCATCGAAAAAAGATTCTTTATGATGAATATTCTAATTTCCCGAATGTAGTGAAACAAATTAACATTCAATATGAACAGCTCCGCGTGTCTTTCTCTCTTTGGAAAACGATGCAACTAAGTGTTATTGGCACAGCCTTGCAATTTCATATTCACGCCAACCATCGACTGGCCTATCAACATCGGTCAGTGGGGAAGATGTGAAAATCAAAAGCGCGCCACGATTATCCATGCCAAACCACATTTTACCATTAGGATTAACTTCGATTGGTTCGCAGAATTTTCCATTGTAAAAGACCGAAAAACCGTGGGTATGGAGTAACCCGAATGATTCATTCCCGAACTTTACAATCTCATGGACACTTGCTGGAGAAGCGCCCATAAATCTATACCAAATATCATAGAATGAACCCCCAAGAGGTCTAGCCTGAATTCGTGAGTTTCCCGAGATCACAGACATTTTCAACCTAGAGTTCATTCGATCATTGTCACTACAGAACTTATATCTGCCTACCTCAATACAACTTTCATCTAAAAACCACATCGTTCGATCTTTCTCAACTTTCCCATGAGGTGGCACGACATTGTGAGAAGACTCAGAACTTTCGATATCCAATGCGTCTTTGAAAAGAATTATTTCTGACGAAGGGGTTAAAGATTGTTTCAAGTCAGCCAGATGAAATGCTGGCCTCTCACCGCACGAAATAATTAAGAATAAAGTACACATAATTAGCATCAAACGCATCTACAAATTGTACACCAATTAAAAAAATGCGATCAACAACCCAATCATATCATATACCACCTGCCGTTTGGTGCCCCTTCCGCTAAAGTGATTGAACCGATGGTTACAACAAAGGGGTATTCTGTCCGTTGGTAAAGACCTCCAATTGATCTTAAAAAGCTTCAAGAGGCGAAAAAAGGAGAAAAGTAATGAAAGCAGTAATCGATATAGTTTAGCTGCGATCCTGCTATCAACAGGAATATTTCTGATAGAGATTAATCAGATTAGGCGACAAAAACTGTACACTATTAATAAAATTTAAAATTATTTCACCGAATACCTCGTGAATATTGTGAACTTACTGTAAATTAAATTCCAAGTAAATCCGAAAGATTACTTATGATTCTATGCGCTTTAAAAAGATGTTTCTTATATTTTTCAATCATTTTTTTTATTTCGACTTTTGATCTTTTTGCTAGCGAGACTGTTGGTATTGTTTGGCAAATGCACGATGCTAACTATTTTCGCATAGATGCTGAAACTGCCGTTAGTAGGTACAATGAGATGGGGATTAAAATCGAAGACACCATCAAACCTGACAATGGACTGGATTATTTTCAACATCAATTAAATAAACAACTTGGAATTATTAAAGAGGCCCATTCTCCTGAAATTTATATTGACCTCAAGTCTCATGGATGGATTGGTTCTGTCGGCATACCGGATCATAAAAAAATTCCACACACCGACATCATCAAGAAACTTATTGTTTCAATAAATAAGTTTGCCGAAGAAACGGGGAAAAAAATTTCCGTAAATCTAACGTGTGATATGTGTCACGCAAAAAGCTGGGAAACCGCTTTCGTTGATATGACATTAAACCCCGATATGAAATTAAACCCCCTTGTAACCTTTAATAGTATTACCGCAGCTGGAAGAGAAGAATTTGGTTATGCAAAGCAAATGGAGGCACAAATTGAAAGAGCCAAAAAACACCTTGAGAGGATGGGCAATAAAGCTAAAAACTTCTGCACACAATGTACACCGTATCAGAAAATTTTAAAACTTATAAATGAGTTTCAATATTCTGATATAACCATGCCGAGTGGCTGGACCACAAAACCAGAATTATTGAGTTTCAGTTTAGATGAGCTTCTAATATCATTAGAATCCTCTACAGAATTTGAGTTTGATAAAATATATCAAAAAGTCCAAGCGTTTATAAAGGAGCAACGAGGGGAAGCAGAGGCAAAGCTGGTTGAAACATTGAAGAGAATAAAGGAAATTTCTGACGCCAAAACTTCAATTAGAGCAGACTGGGAACTAGCTGTTTTAGAAAAAAATCATAAACGACTGTTTGAAATTACTAGTGCCCGTAACTCTGCACTTTTAACTCCAGCAATTTATCCAAGTGAAGATACAATTGCTAATGGTGAGGAATTTAAAAACTTAGCAGCTAACAAATCAAGAATTAAAACTAAAAAAGAAGATTTAAAAAACAAAATAAGACTAGCTCAAAAAATTGCATTTCAAAATGATCCCAAATCTTTTTATTTAATCAGTCCTACTAATTTAAATGTTCACATTTTAGCAGGCGAAACGATGAATATATTAAAAAAACTTGCAGGGACACCTGATCAGGAAATTTTTTTAATATTTCTAACAAAAGTCGTTGAAGGAAGTGATGATTTAGATGCAATTAAGATTCTCCAAGATGAATTAGTGCCCCTGCGAAATTTTCCAATTATTATCCAGGGAAAACAGACAACAATCGGAGCATATGCTTCTCAAATGATGACTGTACTTCAATTAAAAGCGACTAACTTAGATGAAAAATCAGCACTTGAAGGTGATAGCGTAAAGTCAGCAAAAAAAGCCGATACTCTTCCAATTTCTCTTTGTCTTAGAGATATCGCCAATCGCTCTTTTCCAAAGAAAATTCCGATTCAAGGGCCATGATTTTTAAGAATTCTACATAACGATGGTGTCCCCTCGCAGAATAGGACAACAATTTCAACATTGCTTTGTACATTAAATAAGCGGCTTACCCATCTTTCGATATTTACTGTCCGTTTAATTACATAATGAAAGGAGGCGGTGCTTATTTCTGTAACTTGAGTTTAGGGAAAGATTTTCTTTTTTTAATATCAAGATAATTTGATCAAATCACACATGGTTGCCGATGGGACACTATTCTGAAACGACTCGCTTTCTTAGAAATAATTTATATTGATCAGATTTAACACACTCCAAAAGTGTGCTGTAATGCCAATCTAATATAACATGAACTTTTCAATATCTAAAAAAACAACATAAGAGGGGGGTTTAGTGAAGCAAGCTATCGAATACACAATTTAGCTTTTCCGAAATTTTACCATTTTTACGAATCTGGCTGTATTCATAAGCAATATCAACTTCTTTTAGTGAGTCAAACCATCCCGACGAAGGAACAAACGAGTTATTTAAATCGTTTGGTTCAAATTTATCTAGTCCATCACCATATTTCCTCATATTAATGGTCAGGATTTTTTTGCCAGCACCTGATAGGAAATAAAAAAACAACAAATCTAAATACTTTGCTCCAAACATGTTAGTATTGAAGCCGTGGTAACAAGTTAAGTTAATCGAATTTGTGAAATTTCTTACAACTTTGTAGCCATCCCTTGAAAATACCCCAAATAAAAGCTCAGCAGGCTTTCGTTTTTCAAGTTTGTACCAAGGAGAGCGCATTTTTGTTAAGTAGCGTTTATGAACCTCTCGTTCCTCTCCTAACTTGATATAGGATTTTATTGCAGGACAATCTGAGTTCTCTTCAAGATTTACTAAATAGATCGTAGCATCGGATAATATTAGTTTTTCTAATTTTTCGCTGCTGAAAATACTAGTCTTTAGTTGATTACTCTTAGTAATACATGGGATAAGGGCGCCTTCTGGCAACTTAAATTTTTTGGCTTTAGTTTGGTTCGCTGAAAAATACTCATTTGCTCCGGTAGCAATTCCTCTACTAAAGCTTCCATAGTAGTTTAATTGACATAGCCATTTTGAATTTATAGTAATTTGATTAAGCTCAAAATGTTTAGCCCACTTGTCTTTTGGCTTAATATCATTTCTTGACACACTTCTAATAGGAGTTAGGTCATCTAGTTTTGTCAGTTGAGAAAGACTGGTTATCACATAGAATGGAATATCGTGGGTTGACTTATTTTGCTTTGTAAAAAAAATAATTCCAACAGACGTAACTACTTCGGAGAAAGTATCTTTTTCACAGTCAATCTTTATAAGCGCATTTATTGTTCCCTGCTCGAGTAAAAATTCTTTAACAATTTGCCCATAGCCAGCATTCATGAACTCAAATGGCATAATATAGGCTAGCTTGCCGCCGTCTTTAAGCTCCTCGATAGACTTCAGTAAAAATGCAGATGCTGTGTTCGTATAGCCAGAAAGTCTTATCCCTAGGTTTTCTTCGAAAACTTCAATGACTTCTTCTTTTGACTGAAAATTCTGAAACTTCATGTAAGGGGGATTGCATATTATTGAGTCGAATTTAGGGTTGTCCCAATTGAGCAAATAGTCTTTATTATGAATTGTGATTTTCTCTCCGAAATAGTTTTTTGAAAAATCAAAAATATGGCTATCTAATTCGTATGTCTTGAAAGATGCAAAATTATAGTTGCTTGCATCGAGCTCTTCGGCAAAAACACCAAGTCCAAAAGCTGGATCAAGGCAGCTATCGGATCTATCAATTAAAAGCCAATCAATCATGAATTTAGCAATTGCTTTTGGAGTAAAAAATTGCCCAAATTTCTTGCGATGTTCCAGGGAAGTTACATTTGAATAAGCTGAAAAAAGACTATTTTCCACCTACAACCTCATTAATAAAGATGTTTTTGTCAAGATAACCTTTGCCACCAGTGAATGTTACGTAAAATAACAAACGACCTCTGCTTAATTCCTTCATAGTGGAATTACGGGTCGGCATATCAATTCGCCTTAAAATTTTTTTCCCAAAATGTACATTGACTTTGATTGTTGATTTTCCTTGGTTTTTGACATCAGACTCTACTGAAAAAAATTTTCCTTCGTTCTCAGGATTTGAAGTAATCTCAAGAATTGATTTGAATGGTATTACATAGGCCATATCAAAAAACACCTGTAGGTAATAATGCTTGACTCCATATTTTTGAATCCAGCGATTAACAAGAGCAAGGTCTTCAAGCTTCGGAGTTATACTTAAGTAGTCCCTCTTGTGTAATACTTTAATATTTTCTTTTAGTTCTTTTAATTTCTGAGATAGAGACTTTAAGTCCTGGCTTGAAGACCATGTTGTAAGCCTAAAATCTAAATCACAGAATGAATTCTCCTTGGCAGTATGCAGGAGCTCAAAGATGCTCTCACTCTTTGATTTAAGTAATTCACCTAGTGGACTATTAACTATTTCATCTCGCAAACGAATACAATTTGTAATTGCTTCTTGCGCCCGATTTTTCATATATGAATCATATTTATTGGCAAGGAAGCTACTTGAACGAACTTCTAAAGCAGCAACAGCTTTTGAAACTGTATTATCGGAGATTAAATCGAAATTCTTTGATTCAAAAAATGTTCTACGAAAAATAAGAATGTCTGGCTTCTTACCAATGGTATTGAGTTCAATCAAGTACCCATCATAAAATTCTTTAAAACCATCATCTCCAGCACTCAGAGTGTCTGATCGCCCATACTGAACTGCAACGTAGTCAAAATTATTATCGTTTATTGCTTTAAGTACGACTTGCTCCGCCCAGTCACCTTGTTCTTTATTAGTTAGAAACTCGGAGCTAGCGAGAGAGGGGGTTCTACCAGTTAGGGTGATATTTAGATTAATAGGAAATGGAGAACTTTGAAGTAATCTTTCTACTTCTTTTTTATAATTCATTTTACCTACATTTTTTATTCTAAAACTATCGTAACCGAGAGAAAAGGTCAATGTTTTTAAATATCGGATGTCGTCCCATATTCATTGAGTCACAAAGATTTAAGTGGAAGAAATAAGCAAAATAAAAACTTATGCCAGAATTTAAATTGCTCTACAAATAGGGTCTCCATATGGACCCAAACCTAAGACTTCACCATCAATTTCAAACTCATATATATCTGGTTCTTTTGATGAGTAGATTATCTTGATGTCAGTGTTTTTATCTTCGTCAATTAATTTTAATGCAAATAGATTGATAACCAAATTTTCTCCAATGGAATTTTCGTTTTTAGTCCACTGTCAAATCGAATATATGAAATTTATTATCAGGCACTTCATGTTATTCAATATGTCCCCTCGTAATAAGATGTTCTTTGAAGTTATCATTATTAACTAATATCATGCCCGATTTAAGACTTTTAAAACCAAAAGAAGAATAAAATTCAGACTTCCCGGGTGCCACAAATAAGGTAACATAATTACAAGACTTGAGTTGTTCCAAAATTGAATTCATAATTTTTTTCCCAATCCCACGACCTTGGAAATCTTTGTGGACAACAACATCATAAATGGACGCATATCCTATAAAATCAGTAAAAGCTCTTCCAAAACCTACAATTCTATTATCGCTCCATACTGATACAACTACAGGGGAATATTCACATGCTTTCTTAAATTTTTCGGCTGGTCGTCCGCCAAGCGGTGCACTTTGAAAAACTTGATCAAGCTCATTCCAATCTATGCATTCTGTACCGTTTTTAATTTGTAAACTCATGTTTCTCCTTAATATTTATTTTACTGACAATGTTTTATCATAGGGCATCCTATAAGATTTTTAATCCCCACGCATTTATAGCTTTTATAAATGCTTCAGCAAATGGCATTGATATCAATCCATATACGTTTATTGTTGAATGAATAATTATGGTTGGAATAATACTTTTTGTCTTATACGTTATAATTCCAAAAGTTAATCCAGTTACCAAAGTCATTAAACCAGCGCCCCAAGAGCCGGCCTGTAAATATCTCGGATGAGCAACATAAAAAAGAATTCCTTGTATCAAAATTGGAAATATTGGATTTTTAAATTTTCGTAACAATAGCCCCATTAATAAAGATCGATATAGCAGTTCTTCATAAATTCCAGCACGCCATCCAGATGTTAAAACAAAAACAGGTAATAAGAAGAAGCTTTTCCAATAAAAAGTTGTGAATGCTTCACCTCTCCAATAATCAAATATATATTCTGTCCCACAAAAAAGAGGAGTTAATATGATCCCAATAAAAATTTTTCTCTTAAGATTCTTTCTGCTAATAAAGAAATCATCTGTCTTATCCTTTTCAAAATAATAAGCTAGGCCAATTATTATCATCTGCAATGGTGAATGGATGTATTTAGGAATAGAAAACAAAAATGGGGTTAGTAGATTTCTTATGAATAGAGCTAAAATACATAAATATTTAGACATATAATTCAAAATTTAATTTCCAGTAATTTTTGAGTCTCGTAAAAATTATAACTCTAATAATTCTTTTATTTCTATTAAATAATCATTAAAGAAAGTTTTTAACTTAGCTGTAAAGACGTTCAAGTATTAAATATATAAAATCATTGTCAGTTATAGTAGTCAAACGTGTCGAATTTCCTTAAGGGGTTACTGACTAGTTATTATAATTGACCCTGCTAGTCTAATGCCTTGAAAACACGTTGCGTTCGGTTGAAATGATTTCGTCCAATTTGCAAACCCAATGACAATTAGAGATCGCAATTTTGTTGACAATTTAATCAAATAAATTGACTTAATAGTCAACTAATTGTAAAATACTTTTGTCGTGAGGTTACGAGCATGAAACCTGCTGAACTTAAAATAAAAAGAATTAACAAAACTAGGATTAATGCTTACATAATAAGTACGCTTGAAATTGATCTGAAACATATTAACTATGGCCTTACTAGAAACAAAGGATATGGAAAAAAGAAACGTTCAAATTTTTCAGTGGATGAGGTCGCAATTTTTTTGAATCATTGGATGGAGTTGGATTAATTCCTGATTCTGATGATTTGTTTGATTATTTTATAGTTGAAAAACATTTTTTTCAAGATAATCAAAATTATAAAATGGTTTTTTGTATTGAAAGAAGTAATCCTAAAAAAAGTGGAATTATTACTTTTTTTCAAATTAAGAAGGAGCCGATATGAATTATCCTGATCAAAAAAGAATTTTTAAAGCTTTAGATAGAATAAAAAAGGGGAAAGTTAAATCTACTAAGTTGATTAATAACAATGCATCTCCTACACAAAAGATGAAATTTAATATTTGTCAACAGATAATTAAATTTAAACTTGAAAATGATTATACCAATAAAGAATTATCAGAAATTATTGGAGTGGGTCCTGCTGTGACTAGCCGGATTCTTCATTGTCAAATTGACCGATTTAAAATTGATTCTCTTCTTGGGTATTATTTTTGTCTTATTATAAGTTCTAAAAATGTTAATCTTATAAAAAAATTTGATAAAGAAGTTACGGAGTTCCTTTCCAATGAAGCTGCTTGATAAGTGTTGCCCCTCTTTTTGGGAAAGAGCCGATTACTGGATATCTAGAATTCTTATTCCATGCAACACATTTTAAAATTCATGAACAATTTAAAATCGTTCATTACATCTTTCAAGTTATCCTTGCGAAAATCAAGTTAAACTTGATTGCTGTCTTGTTGTAAGAAAAAGTTTACAAACGCTATTTATAATTTTCTTTCATAGTAAGCATATTAATGATTATCAGATTCATCACCAGAGGAGCCGAAGCAGGATGCGTAGGTCTGATAATCCAACAATCAGGATGAGCGTTAGTATGATCTTTTATTTTTTGA
>MEQB01000041.1:317-8100 GCA_001770015.1 Bdellovibrionales bacterium RIFOXYC1_FULL_37_79 | reverse complement strand
TTTATTTGTTGTAATGGCGTTTTTTATCACAGGTGCGAAGATGGCAAGGATATAGGCTACAAAAAGAAGAATTCCGGGTGGTTTTGCAAGTTGTGCCAAAGCTCCCCAAATGCCAGCCAACAGGTATTTTTTGTTTTGGAAATAGTAGATCGATGCGAGCAGTCCAGCCATAAATAAAGGCTCTGCAGAGCCAACAGATTTAACAATCAACCAGCGGGCGGGGAATAATGAGAAGACAAGCGCTAAGAATAACGAATTTCCTTCATTCTGATACTGCCTTATAAACTTATAAAAGAAATATGTTGCGAGACATGATGCAGCAACAGTTATAAAAAGCATTGAATAAGGAAAACCTAAGAAAATTGAAAAGAGTCTAATAAGGAAAGGGAACAGAGGAAAGTGGGCTGCATAATACTCTAGTGGAAGTGGGAACTGAAAGCTTGCCCCGATTATATCGGGGTTATACAAACTTTTGGCAATAACCAAGTAGATTGGTCCGTCATAGTTGGAAACAATTGTGGCCATTCCGACTTGAGGCAAGGGAATCCCCCAAAGGCTTTTTAATCTGGCAAAAAAAGGGAGCCAGACAAAAAATGTGGGAATTAGGGATATAGCTACGAGCAAAAGAAGTCTTTGAATCTTTTTCATCATACTCATTATATGCTAGACTTTGCCTGTATGCCAAAAGCTTATTCACTTTCAGTTTTTTTACCTGCATTTAATGAAGAAAAGGATATTGAAAGAACCGTTTTGCAGGTTCGGGATACTTTGTTAAAAATTGCCGATGAATGGGAGTTAACAGTTGTTAATGATGGATCAAAAGACAAAACCAAAAAGATCGTTGAAGATTTGGTAAATCGCGATCCTCGTATAAAAATAATTAATCATGAATTTAATCGCGGCTACGGAGCGTCCTTAAGAAGCGGTTTTTATTCAGCCAAATATCCGTGGATTGCTTTTATGGATTCTGATGGGCAGTTTGATTTTACCGAAATTATGACATTTATTGAAAAACAAAAAGAAACAGGTGCAGACATTGTTGCCGGCTACTATAAAAAAAGGAAAGTTTCTTATTTGAAAATCATTACAAGCAGAATTTGGGAGCTATTCGTTTTTACCCTCTTTGGTTTAAAAACAAGAGATATCGACTGCGGTTTTAAAATGGTTTCAAAAAAAGTGATTGAGAAAATCCCGAAGTTGGAATCAGAAAGAGGAGCGTTTATCAGCAGTGAATTTTTAATTAAAGCTAAAAAAGCCGGTTTTAAGATAGTTGAAATTCCGGTAACACACTTTCCTGCAGGAAGGGTAGGAACCGGAAGAAAATTAAATGTAATCATTCAAAGTTTTGTTGATTTAATAAAGCTATGGAAAAACTTAAAAATTGGGTAAAAAATAATAAAATTGAATTTATAATTCTTGTCACAATTCTTGCGACTGGAGCTTTTTTACGGCTTTATAAAATTGGAGATTATATGACATTTTTGGGGGATGAAGGAAGGGATGCAATTGTAGTTAGCCGTTTTCTTAAATATTTTGACATTATGCTGATAGGTCCAGGAACTTCAATAGGAAATATGTATTTAGGGCCGTTTTATTACTACATGATGGCTATACCCCTTCTTGTTTCTAATTTTTCACCAGTAGGGCCTGCTGTAATGGTTGCTTTATTGGGAGTAGCAACAATTGCTTTAGTTTGGTGGGTGGGGCGAGAATGGTTTTTGCCTAAAGCAGCTTTACTTGCAGCGACACTTTATGCAATTTCTCCGACTATAATTGTTTACTCTCGTTCTTCATGGAACCCAAATGTGATGCCATTTTTTGCTCTTTTGTGTATTTATTCAATTTGGAAAGTTTATAAAGAGAATAATTTTCAATGGTTAATTATTTTAGGGATTTCTTTCGCTTTTGTTTTGCAATCACATTATTTAGGGTTGTTACTTTTACCTACACTGGGACTTTTTTGGTATCTTACCAAAAATAAAAATCGGGAATTTAAGAAGAAATTTTTAATTACCTCAATCATTTTTATCTTACTGATGTCACCCTTGGTTATTTTTGATGCCCGTCACGGTTGGCGAAATTTTGCCGCCATGGGCCAATTTTTTTCTGTAAAGAAAGACGCAGTTACTTTCAAACCCTGGTTTTTTGTTTCAAAAATTTGGCCAATATATAAAATGTCGATAACCAGCTTGGTAACAGCCAAAATTAATCCTCTTGGAGTAACAACTTCGATTGGATTAGCATCATATATGATTTGGTCAGTTATTAAAAAGAAAAATTTACTTTTGGTAAGTTGGTTAGGTTTTGGAATTTTAGGATTAAGCGTTTATAAGGGCCAAATATATGATCATTATTTTGGATTCGTTTTTCCTGCAATCTTTTTATTAATTGGAGCTTTAATTTATGAATTATCTCAAATCAAAAAACAGCAAATTTTTTTCCCTATTTGTTTGTATGTTTATTTAAGTGTCTTAGTGGCGGTTAACTTATGGAATACACCAATTAGAAAAGCTCCTAATATGCAATTACCCCGAAGTATTATGATTTCTAGATTTATTGAAGAAAAAGCTGGTGGAGAGAGATTTAACATTGCTACAATTTCTAAAAACAGCAACCGCGATGTCTATCAATATTTTCTTTCTCTTTGGGATGCTAAGGTGGTTGATACTGACCCAAGTGCGGTTGCCTATACGGTTACGAATCAATTGTTTGTTGTTTGTGAAATGCCTAAAGAAAAATGCGATCCGACCCATGACCCGTCGGCCTGGATTACCAACTTCGGTTGGACTAAAATTATCGATCAGTGGGAGGTTTGGGGGACAAATATTTACAAGCTGGGTCACACTAAATAATTATGAATTATCAAGAATCCTTAAAGATATTAGAACTCATCAATAAAACAAAAAGGGTACTTATTAACTGTCACTATAAACCTGATCCTGATGGAATAGGTAGTGCCTTGGCAATTTATCTTGCTTTAAAAAAAATTAGAGATTTTGAAATAGAATTAATTTGTCCAAGTAAACTCCCTGAATCTTTAAGTTATCTTCCCAATTTTGAAAAGATTAAACAGGTCAATTATTCTGAATTTGATTTTTCCAAATATGATTTGTGGGTTATTCCCGATGCTGCTAATTGGTGGCAAATATCGGGGATTTTGGATTTTAATCCTCCCAAAATAGATGTTATTAATATTGATCACCATGAAACAAATGAAATAGGTTTTGAAAATTCTATAATCTCAAAAGGATTAAGCTCGGCGTCAGAACTAATATTTAATGTTTTTGAAGATTGGAATTTAGAAATTAACAAAGATATTGCCATGTGTATTCTTTCCGGAATAATCGGAGATACAGGGGTTTTCAGATACACAAATGTTACTTCAAGAACTCTTGAAATAGGTAGCAGACTAATGAATTTGGGAGCCGATAAAAATATGATTGTGGCAAAAACTTACGGGTCAATTCCTTTTAATGAAATGAAGTTTTGGGGGAGAATTTTAGACTTAATGCAATTGGAAAAAGATTACAATTTTGTTTGGGTAGCAATCTCTTTAGAAGAATATGAAAAATACGGAAGACCAGTAGAAGCAAAGTCTGCAAGTGCCAGTAATTTTGCGTCAATAGTTGATAGAACCAATTTTGGAATCATAATAGTTGAAGAGAAGAAAGATTTTGTCACCTGTAGTTTTAGATCAAGGGGAAGTTTTGATATTTCACAAATTGCCCAGGAATTAGGAGGAGGAGGACATAAAGAAGCCGCTGGGGCAAGAATTGTGGGTTTGCCTTTTGAAAAGGCAGTAGACAAAGTTTTGGAAGTTGCCAGAAAGTATGCTAAAAAAACTAACTAAAGAGGTATTAGGACATAAGATTATTTATCTTCTTTTGTTGGTAATTCTTGGTTTCGGTCTTTTTCTTAGAGTCTATAACCTAAATAATCTTCTTGGTTTCTATTTTGATCAAGGTAGAGATGCTTTGGTTATTTGGGACCTCTGGCATTTTGGAAACATTCCTTTTATTGGTCCCACCACGGGAATTGCCGGAATATTTAGAGGACCTTTTTATTACTATCTTATTGCCCCTTTTTATCTTTTTGGAAAAGGTAATCCAATTTGGCCATCAGTGTTTTTATCGGTAACATCGATAATTGCATCGGCAGTTATGTATTATCTTGGAACGAAAATTCAGGATAGAACAACAGGTTTAATTGCAACCATCTTGTCTTCATTTTCGTTTAATATAGTTCTTGCTTCCCGTTGGCTTTCAAATCCGACGCCAATGCTTCTTTTAAGTGTACTTTTTGTTTGGATGCTGGTATTAATTGTCGAAGGGAAAAAATGGGCTTGGGTTTCGGCTGTTTTTATTGCCACAGTTTCTCTTTTTCATTTTGGTTCTGCAGGAGAGGTTTTTTACTTCCTACCCCTTCTTACTCTTTTTATTTGGAAAAGAAAACAATTACTAAATAGAAAAATAATTATTTGGTCGGGAATATTTGTTTTATTAGCAATTTTTCCGCTGGTTGCATTTGATATTAAAAATCACGGAATATTGATTAGCAATATAAAAAAGTTTTTAATAACTGATGAAAGTTTCAAGCTTCCAACTTGGAATTTCATTGCCGTTAAAATCGGATTATATTATAACGTTTTTACCAATAAAATTTTTAATGCCAGATACGCTGTTGAAAAATTTCTTTTAAGCGGAGTTTTGCTTTTTTTCGTTTATCATCTTAGGGATCTTATTAAAAAAGACGGAGTTAAAGTGCTCGTTCTTCTTCTATTGTCGGTTACTTTTGGTTTGATATTTTTTCAGGGGAATTTTGGCAATATCTATGATTATTATTTAACAGGCTACTACTTGCCTTTTCTTCTTCTTTTTTCGATTGTATTGGGATATATGTGGAAATTTAAATTGGGAATTATTTTTGTAGTTTATTTTGTGTATATATTCTTAACCAATAATTATAATGTATTGCATTTTAAATTCTGGGATAAGTCGGAAGGACTAAATAGTATTGGTTTTGTTAATCAAAAACAGGCTATTGGTTGGATTTATGAAAACGCAGGAAACAAAAACTTTAACGTAGATGTTTATGTTCCACCGGTTATTCCTTATGCCTATGACTATCTTTTTAAATGGCTGGGAACTACAAAATATAACAAAGAACCCAATAATGAAAACGTAGAATTATTATATCTTTTATATGAACATGATCCGGATCATCAGGAAAGATTAGATTCCTGGATGGCGAGACAAAAGGGAATTGGAAAGATGTTCGAACAGAAAAAATTTGGAGCAATTACCGTCGAAAGGAGGTTAAGGATATGATAAGCGAAGCTTGAAACGATTACGTTATGAAAAAATATTGGTTGCTAATAACAATTTTATTAATTGGGCTATTTCTTAGAGTTTATAAACCGCTTGAGCTTTATATGTACGGCCATGACCAGGATTTGGCGGGTTGGATTATAAAAGATATTTTAGTAAATGGTCATTTAAGATTAATCGGTCAGGAAACTTCTTCTCAGGGAGTATTTATTGGTCCGCTTTTTTATTATTTACAAATACCCTTTTATTTATTAACCAAAATGGATTCTTCAGGAACTATTATTTTGGTAACAATTTTAGGTTTGTTTTCGATATTTTCTTTTTACTTTTGTTTTTCAAAGATATTCGGAAAAAGAGTTGGTCTAATCTCCGCTTTTATCTATTCAATCGGAGTATATTTTATTTTTACAGATAGAGAAATTGTTCCTACCATGCCGGTTTATCTTTGGACCGTTTGGTTTTTTTATGGCCTTTGGCTCATTTTGAATGGGAAAAGTAAAGCCTATATCCTGTTGGGAACCCTTTTGGGAACTGCCTGGAATTTTAATATGGCCTTGGTAATTTTAACTCCTTTAATTTTGTTTGCCCAAATTTTTTCAAAAAAGAAGATCAATTTAAAGCATGTCGTTTTGGGAGTTGTTGTTTTTTTGATTGCCTTTTCTCCTTTCATTGTTTTTGAATTAAGGCATTCTTTTAGACAAACCAAAGCAATAGTAGCCTCACTAACTTCCGGCAAAGATTATGTTTCTGGAACCAGTAAGGGGTTTGCCAAGATGAACAGAGTCTATCAGCTGGTCAGAAAAAACACTTCAGCAATGGTTTGGGGTCAAAATAGCCAATTGGGTTATACGGTAACTTTTTTTGTTTTGATACTAGTTTTTATATATCTTCTTAAAAAGAACTTGATCAAAAGGAGCCTTGGCATAATTATGATTATGTGGTTGGTCTTATATATTATATTTTTTACGATTAACTCAATTAATATATCCGAATACTACTTAAACGGGATGAATATTGTTTGGATAGCTATAATTTCGATTTTTCTAGATCATCTTTTATTACAAAAATATTTAGGCTATGCGGTTCTTACTATCATTGTGGGAGTTAATTTAAAAGAGTTTGTTGTAAGACCCATCAACAGAAGCGGTTATTTGAATAGAAAAGCAATTGTCGATTTTATTAAGACGGATTCTCAAAATCATAACTACCCTTGTGTTTCAATTTCATATATTACATCCCCGGGAAATAATTTAGGGTATAGGTATTTTTATTGGCTTAATGACATGCATGTTAATCAGCCGATATCGGGAAGTCCCGTCTATACAATTGTCTTTCCGCACAGTTTGGTTGATAGAATAGATAAAAGTTTCGGGGCCTTAGGTTTGATTTTGCCAGATTACAAAAAGTATACTGAAAGTCAAGTAGAAGATAGTTGTCAGGGAGCAAATTCAAATTTGGTCGATCCGATGGGTGGTTATACCGAGTAATATGCAAACATTATCTATCGTAATTCCGGCTTACAATGAAGAAAAGACAATTAAAAACGGTTCGTTGGAAGACGTTTGGAATTACTTGAATAAACAAAAATATAATTGGGAGGTGATTATTGTTGATGATGCCTCAACCGATAAAACATTATTACTTTCCCAAAGTTTTGCAAAGACGCATAGTGGTATAAAAGTTTTAGCAGAACCACACCGCGGAAAAGGGGGTTCGGTCATTGCAGGAATGCTAAGTGCATCGGGAGATATTATTCTTTTCGCCGATATGGATCAGGCGACTCCGATAAACCAAATAGAGAAACTACTCCCCAAGTTTAATAAGGGTTTTAATATAGCAATAGGTTCCAGATCGGGTAGAAAAGGAGCTCCACTTATTAGAAAAGCCATGGCTTACGGTTTTGTTGTTTTGAGAAACGTTGTTTTAAGGCTTCCCTATAAAGATACTCAGTGTGGATTTAAAGCTTTTAAAAAAGATGCGGCAAAAAATATTTTTAATAGAATGCGGGTTGTTAATGAGAAAACCCGAAAGGGAGGAGCATCGGTTTCGGCTGGGTTTGATTTGGAAGTTTTATACGTTGCCAGGAAGTTGGGATATAAAGTTGCTGAAGTTCCTGTGGAGTGGCATCACAAAGAAACAGAAAGAATTAATCCCATTAAAGATTCATGGGAAGGTTTAAGGGATTTATTAAAGGTAAGACTTAATGCTTTACTGGGAAAATACAGAGTATAGTAAAAGTATGAGTATAAAAAAAACAGGGTTATTGCAAGCATTGGGGGTAACTATCTATTGTTCATTAGTAGGACTTCTTTTCTGGCAAGGAAACCATCTTTTTCCGAAGGTTAATCAATACTTTGCCCCTGTGATGATGCTTCTTCTTTTAAGTGTTTCGGTTTTGGTCTGCGGTTTACTTGTTTTTTACAAACCCTATAAATTATTTTTTGAAGGTAGGAAAA
>MEQB01000041.1:0-274 GCA_001770015.1 Bdellovibrionales bacterium RIFOXYC1_FULL_37_79 | reverse complement strand
CAAACCCTATAAATTATTTTTTGAAGGTAGGAAAAAAGATGCTATTAACATTGTTCTTTCAACCTCTCTTTGGCTTTTTGTTTTCCTCTTTATTTTCTTTCTTCTAATGATAATTTTCAAGTAATAGTTCAATCTGTGTTAAAATTTAGCAATGGTGAAAAAGTTCTTAAAGGAGTGGAAATGGGTGATTTTAGGTGGAATCGGAATCGTCTTTTTTGCCTTGGCAATCAGGTTATATAATCTGACTCTTCTTCCCGTCTTTGCCGATGAGGCA
>MEQB01000040.1 GCA_001770015.1 Bdellovibrionales bacterium RIFOXYC1_FULL_37_79 | reverse complement strand
ATCTTTAGCAAAAATTTTTAAGTTTTTTACATCTGCCGTGTCTACACGCTTGGCAGATTTTATTTCGATGATGGCAATTTTCTTTCCCGGTCTTTCAATCACCAAATCTATTTCTGCTCCATCTTTAGTTTTTAGATAAAAAAAAGAATAATCCAGTCGTTTATAATGTGAAAGAGCAAACATTTGAGTGATGATAAAATGTTCAAACGCCCGTCCATAAGCATAAGTTTCAGACTGCAACTCAACATTAAGAGTTTTATCCAATCCTCTTTTTACACCACAATCAAAAAGATAAAATTTAGGCTTTTCAATTAATCTTTTACGAGCAGACGTATGGTAGGCATCAAGTTGAAAGCCAAGCAGCGTATCTTCTAATATTGAAAAATAGTTTTGGACTGTCTTATTATCACATCCTACCTCTCTGGAGACTTTCGCAAAGTTAATGATTTCTCCGTTCATTTGAGATGCAATTTCTAAAAATCTTCGAAAAGGTGCGAGGTTCTTAATTAATTGTTCGCTCCAAACTTCTTCTTTCATATAAGTTGAGCAATAGCTTCTTAAGTATTCTTTTTTTTCTTCGCTTTCCTTAAAACCATATATCCCGGGTAATCCTCCCCATTTAAGATAATCATCCAGTAAAAAATCATCCCCAAGCTCCAAAAAAGTGAGCGGAAATAAATTATTTGCAAAGGCCCTTCCGGCCAGTAAATTAGCAGCACCTTTTTTTAATTTTCTAGCACTTGACCCTGTTAATATTAATTTTGTCTTTATTTTAGGATTTGCAATAATTCTATGGGCTACATCAAGGAGTTTGGGAATTTTTTGAACCTCATCAATGATAGCCCAATCATATTGATTGCTTTTTTTATCAACCATTTTATACAAATCATCTGGATTATTTAAAAACCGAAACTCATTTTCCTCTATCAACAAATCTATAAAAAGATTCGATTGTCCTTCATAAAGAGATTTGACGAGTGTAGATTTCCCAGTTCCTCTTGCTCCGAACAACAAAAAAGAAGCTGATTTCAATGGCTTAAGACTGCGTGGATACATATCCATAATTGTACGACATTTATGGAGTGCTGTCAAGAGGCTCAAAAGGTACAATGATCATTTACAGTTAATCTATTATGTCTGATGTCCCCGAGGCCTATCGTCCACTGGCTGGTACCAGTTCTCTATTTCACAATCCGCAATTTTCAATAGCAAAAATTGAAAAAATAATCTATGTCCAAATTCTCTTCAATATTTTTTATCATGCTAGCCAGGTCTGAAACTTGGGTCTTTTGATTTATATTTTACTACTAAGTAATTTCCATGCGACCCCTTCTGCATCTTTTAATGTGATGATCTTTAATTGACAGCTCGATTTATGAATAAAGCTCAAAAGTAGTATTAATTTTTGTTAATTAATCAAAATTTTTAGTAAAATATTTGTGTTTAGTTAGCTCTGAAAATCAAATAGTTACTTGGGGTGTGACTACAATTGTAGGCTTTGGGGATGTTAGTTGTGAAACAGGGGTGCTCATTCAAGCGACTATTATTATTCTAAAACAGTAAAAAAGAAGAGACATCTGTTGTTTGTAAATTAGGAGCAAAATAAAATTAAAGAAGCTAAAGAAAATAATGGCGATGGATTTTTTTTAAAATATACAACACAAGGACAAACCAATGAAAAACGTCAACCTCTTTTTTTTATGTTTAGTTTTTATGCTTAGCTCGAATGTGTCAGTGGCCAGGGATCAATACGTCATCTGGCTGGGAGGGATGAAAGGGGCCCAGGATGATGCTCATCAAAATAAAGCCGCCGTTGATCGGGTGGCCATCATGATTAAGTCCCTTGCCGAGGGAGGTGTTCCTCTAGAGGATATCGTCGTGCATGTCTCAGCAGGTCCTGAGACGGTGGTGACCCAACCGAAGCGCGGTATCGGGGTGGCATGGGTCGGGACATCATTTGATGGAGTATTGATCAAAAATGAGAATCATGGCCAATTGGGAAGTTTAGTGGACTATCTTAAAAAACAAGGGATCGTCATCCCACCGGTCAATCTCAGAAAAGGTACTTTTAAGCAGGTTGAACAATCAGTTGCCCAAGCTGGTGTCAATATTAGCAAGGATAAAACTGGCAGTCTTCATGTTTATGTGACAGCAGGCAAGGAAGAAGGATATTTTGGACGTAGTGGCCTCGATGAGTCACCAAAACCAAATAAGAGTATTTTTGCGATGGAGAATATGGATAAATCGAATTACAACAGGGACTATGTGCTTCCTCAGATAGAACGCAATCAACAATTGGAATCCATCCTAGGTCAAGCAAATGAAAATGAAAAACTGCGCGCACTGCTGAGGAGTCCCGATAAGATCGCCAGTGAAGATAAGGCCCGTGAAATTATAAGCAAGATGGGACTTACCGCACTTTTTCAAGCACTTCCCAATAATCTAGACGCATTAACTGAACTTCGTGAATTGTTTAAAATGCATCCAGAAGCCAGAAGACAGTTGATGGCAAAAAAGATTGAAGACCTCCAGGCAGGAAGTAAGGACATGGGACGGTTCAAACTTCGTAAGGAATACGGGCCGGAGGATTTTGCAAAATTAATTCAAGAGTTTAGAAAAAATAATCAGAATGCAGCAGTGAAGATTTCTACTGATCTAGATGCCACTATGATTGTATCAAATTTTGCCAACGTGTGTGAGTACAATTCACCGCTTATATCCGATGCAGATGGGAACAAGGTTACGGAAGTTTTTGCGAAGGCCCTTGCGAGTGGCGGTAGCCTTAAGGATGTAGTGGCGAAAACGGAAGCGTTTAAGGAGAGTAGTAAGGGTAGAAAATATGGTAGAGAAGGCAGCACCAGTATTCATAACTTTCTCGAAAGGTTATATGATGATAAATACTTCAAGAGTTCTGGCAAAGGTAAAACAGTATTTATAACAGAGGATGCTAGAAATTGTGGGGATTGTTCACAGATGGGTGGAGCGCCTTTAGACGTTAAGAAGCAGTTTGAACCTCTCATATACGATGAAAATAGAGCTCTCTTGATGGTAGAAGTTTATAAGTATTTACAACTCACTCCGGAAAAGCTTAAAAATTACCCCGATGACTACCTCACATTAATTAGCCAAATGACCGACGCAGAGTTGAAGGATTTGGAGAATTTGTTAAGTTGTTTTGATCCTGATTGGAAAAAGGGAAGAGAAATAGCCTCAAAATAGTCTTCTTACTTGGATTTATATACGTACACTCTGCCTAAGGATTAGGGTCCGGTGGCAGAGTGTTTTGCTTTTTATTATACGGATAAATTATTTTTAATTGCTTGATCCATTTCTTGGGCCACACCGTTCATGTTTTCACTGAAATGGGCCACTTCCTCCACCATCCTGGAGTTATCCTGAGTGACTGTATCAATTTGGGTTACGGCGATGTTGATTTGTTGAATGGCACTATATTGTTGATTGGTGGCAGCCGAAATTTCCAACATGATGTCGTTGACTTTTTGGATGCCTTCGGTGATTTCTTCCAGTTTTTCGCCGTTGGATTTTACCAGCATGGAACCATTTTCCACTTTGCCAATGCTGGTATCAATCAGACCTTTAATGTCTTTGGCGGCATCCGAGGATCTCTGGGCCAGATCCCTGACTTCTATGGCAACCACCGCAAAACCTTTTCCCAGGTCTCCAGCCTTGGCCGCTTCGATGGCCGCATTGATGGCCAAAATATTGGTTTGAAAAGCGATTTCATCGACCATGTCAACGATCTGGGCAATTTTTTGGCTGCTGGTGGTGATTTCATTCATGGCGGTTTGCACGTGTTTAGAGGTGTCCGAACCCTCTTTGGCATTATCTAGAACTTCTTTAGTCAATTTAGAAGCCTTACTGGTGTTATCGGTGGTTTGCTTGACGGTGGCCGTGACCTCCTCCAGCGTGGAGGCGGTTTCTTCCAGCGAGGAAGCCTGTTCTTCGGTTCGAGAGGCCAATTCTTGATTTCGACTGGCAATATCTTGCGAAGTATGCACCACCTTGTCACTGGACTGTAAAAGATTTTGGGCGAATTTAAAAAGTCCTCTGGCACTGGTGACTGCAAAAAAGATTGAAGCAAGAATGGCCACGATACTTACTACGATCAACAGGGTAAAAACAAATTTGGTGGTATTGGCCACACTTTGGTTTAGTCCGGTTACTTCATGGTTGAGGGCCTCTTTGATATTGCCGACTTTTTCTCGCACTTTAAGCAGATGTAAAGCGGTGTGTTGGGCGTAGTAGTTGATGGCCCCCGTGCGGTTGGTAGCGGGAATAATATTGGACTCAGAAAATTGACCGAGTAATTCTTTACCTGATTCGTGAAGTAATTTATGGACCGGTTCCAGTTCGTGAATATGTTTCATCACTTCGGGTGAGAAGTTTTTATCCTGTAAGCTTTGATAGATCCATTTACCAATTCCACAGGCGGTGGGATCAAAGGTTATGTTGATGGCCTTTTCCTCGATCAGGCCTTTGGAGATATTGTCGGCCCACATCAGGTGATCAATTTCTTTTTCGGTGGTGAATTTCGCCAGCTGAATTTTTTCCTGGGTTTGATTGAATAATTTTACAAAATTGTTAAAGGAAAAAAAAGAGGTGGTGGTTACCGCAACGATCATACCGGTGATGGCGACAAAACCAAGTACAATTTTCTTATCAATTTTCATACTAAAATCCTTTTTGAAACGACTACAAATTATGTCTATTATGTGAGCGTACGCAGATTATAGTGTAGCAAAGTTTAAAAATCATGATAGTTTTTTTTTAGGGGAAATAACCGGACTATCCTTCTCGGGTACTTTCTCGAATGACCGTGGTGGCACAAGGCTGGGCCAAGGGAAGAATCAGGCAATCGGCCAGGTTGACATGCACGGGTCTAGAAATTATAAAATAAATTAAGTCAGCTATGTCAAAGGGAGTAAGCGGAGTGAAACCCTGGTAGGTTTTTTTTGCCAATTCCTGATTGCCTTTGAATCTGACCAGGGAAAATTCAGTTTCCACCAGTCCGGGATTGATATTGCTGACTTTGATCTGATGTTCTGCCAGATCAATTCGCATGGCCTTGCTCAAGGCATCCACCGCAGATTTAGTGGCGCAATAGACATTGCCCTTCGGATAGACTTCCTTGCCGGCAATGGACCCTAGATTGATGATATGCCCTGATTTTTTTTTCACCATGGAAGGGATGATTTCCTGGGATACATACAAAAGACCTTTTAGGTTGGTATCGATCATCTTTTCAAAGTCGTTCATATCGCCTTTATCGATGGGACCAAGCCCGTGGGCGTTGCCAGCATTATTAATGAGAATATCTATATGGGGAACCTGTTCTTTGATGGATAAAAATGCGCTTTTAACTTCATGTGGCTGGGAAATATCAAAAGCCAAAATGTCCACGTCCACCGATTGTCCGAGTTCTTTTTCTAACATCTCCAAACGCTCTTTGCGCCTGCCACAAAGAATGAGATTGATATGCCGGCTGGCAAAGAGTTTGGCGGTCGCTTGTCCAATTCCGGAAGTGGCTCCGGTGATTAGTGCCAGTTTTTTTTCCATTTTTTTACCTCCACGCAATTCAAAATTTTGACGGTAGTTGAACAAAAGGATAATATAATAACAAAGTGATTGAAAATTGATAAATTGAAGGATTATGGAAAAAGTTTGGTTTGTATTTAATCAGGATCATCATACCGGGCCCTTTTCATCTGAAGAGATGTTTCGCATGTTCTATGATGATGTCATTGGCCATCAATCTTTGGTGTGGAAAGAGGGACTTGGTGGATGGGAACCCCTATCCCAGGTCAGGGAACTTTATAGCATTATCGATAGTAGTGAAAACCAGGCCGTCAGCGATGATCTAATTCCGATTTATGATTTGGATGAACGAGTGGTGGATTTGGATGAAGCGGATGTGGAAGAAGCCGGGTTGGATGAGGAGTTACCAGTAGCTGAGGAAAGTGAGGTTATCCCTGCGCTCAGTGAAACTAGCGAGAATTTCATTTTTAATGAAGAAGAGGAACATGTCGAGTTTGTACCGGTGGATATAGTTCAACACTCACCGGAACCCGAAAGATTACTTCCAGTATCTGAGGAGACGGTGGATCCTTCCAGTGCCCAAAGCCTGGTGATGCCTGCTTCTTTGGTATCAGAGGTCGATCAGGATGAAGCCTCTATTGAGCCGGCACCTGAAAATGTTTTATTGGAACCGGAGCAGTTTTCCTACGGTAAACAGATTATTGCTGCTTTGGCCATTATGGTTTTAGTGGGGATGACTTTTCTACTGGTGCCAGCGGAACAAAAGCTTAAGGAGCTGCAGGGATTGACGGTTGATGATCATATGAGATTGAAAGAAACCATTACGCTGAAAAAAGGTTTTCAGGTCAATCTGGCCTTGCAGGATGAACAAAAATCGCTCTGGATGACGGTGAATAAGGATGGAGATTATTTGATCCACCTGACCTTGCAATCAATTAAGGATAAAATATTAGGAGAGGAAGAAGTGGTTTTTTTCAGCCAGGCTGTCGTGCATAATCATCTTGCCCGCTTTGATCAATTGGAAGTGGTCAAAGGTAAAAAATTTATTCCAGGTTATTACGAAGCCGAAATCTATGTTCATGAACTCGGGTTAATGCCCACTTTAAAGCAGTTTTTTAAAAATATAAAATATTTTGAAACCTATTTTATGGATTATGAGCGCAGCTTTAAAATTAAGAAAACGGTATTATTGCAGGGATGGTCACCTTCCAAGTTTGGTAAACTACTGGAAGATTACGTGACTCAAAGGGAGAATCATAAGCAGCGTCCACTTTTGGAGCTTTTGGAGTCTTATAGCACGCTACTTGGACTGATGGATCAGATCTCCAATATTTTTAATAAAGTGATCACTTCATCAAAAAAATCCAAGACGTTTTTAGATGATTTTAATCGGGCCTATGCTAATAACATAAGTCCGGTGTTCCAGGGTATCATGACCGAAAATAAGAAAATTCATGATGATATTTCAGATATAAGTCAGCAAAGAAAGCAAATGTATAATGAGTTTTTGACCACCGGGAAAGAGATGGGTGGAATTGTCGCCGATATAGTGGTCAAAACCCAAAAATTTAATACTCTAACTGATAGTACCAAGACGATGCTGATTAAAGATTTGCAAGAGAAGTTGAACCGTCATCGGGTCCTTGTGAAGCAGCATATCGTTTATCTGGAGAAGCAAACAGGCAAGGCGGAGTAATTTGGTCAACGGTCCTGGTGTAAAAGGAATTAAATGCGTTTTTTAGAAAGTGATACCAAGCAATTGTTGAAGGAAAATGGAATTAAGGTTCTGGATTATCATATTTTAAAAAATTTTGACCACGCCCGGGAATTTATTAATGCGCTAGAAGGAGAACAATTTTTTTTACGTCCGCATTCCTATGAGAGGGGAAAAGAGCGGTTTGGTGATGTGACTCTTGCCAGTAGTAAGGATGCTGCGATTGATAAAGTCAAGGAGATCGTTGAGGAGAAATTGACCGCACTTCATAGTGAGAAAAAGATACCCGTAACTGAAATAATTTTGGAGGAGGCGATACCCTATAAGAGGGTGTTTTACCTGTCACTTTTTTTTGACGGATCCAAGGCCAAAACGGTGTTTTTGGTTTCCAAAAGAAGATTGCTACCTAAAGATTTTATCAATAAGGAAAGCGATGATCATTTTGTAGTGGCAGTGGATTTTGCGGCGGGGTTTTCTCAATTTATTGCCCGGAAAATTTGTTTTTTTCTGGATATGGATAACGAAGCGATTAAAAAGTCCATAAAAAATTTCAAGACATTTTATGAACTTTTTTTAAAATTTGATCTAAAATTTTTAAACATGGGACCGGTTTATCTCAGTGAAGACAATGAAATAATAATATCAGGTGCCCATATGATCATGGATCAAAACTCGGTGTTTCGGCATCTGGACATGCTGAAACTGGCAACTGATAAGGATGAATTGCAAGATCTGGAACTGGAGGCTTATCGCAATGATATATCTTATGTCATGTTTGAAGGTGATATCGGCTGTCTGGTGAACGGGACCGGCATCGGTCTGGCCTTGGTGGATTTAATAAGACATAAAGGGGGGGACATTGCCGCCTTTGTTGATGTGGGGGGAACCGCCGGTAAGGACCGGGTTAAAAAAGCTCTCTCGATCATGTTAAAAGACAAGCATATAAAGTTAATTTTTATTAATTTTTTTAATGGAATGGTTAAAAGTGATGAGATCGCCGAAGGCCTGCGGGAAATCTTGGATGCCAATAAGATTGAAATACCAATTGTTGGCCGGATTGATGGGATTAACAAGGTGCCGGCGCATAAACTGCTTGCCGGTAATCCTCAAATCACCTTGCTGGATGATCTGTCTGAAAGTGTCACCTATATTTTAGAAAAAGTTAAGCAAAAGAGTGAGGGGTAAATTTGGGAATTTTGTTGGATAGAAATACACGCATGATTACCATCGGGTTAAATAGTCCTTTGGCCCAATTTCATACGACCAGCTGTCTTGAATATGGCACAAATGTGGTAGGAGCAGTGGTTCCCGGATTGGGAGGCACCTCGAAAGATGGTGTGCGGATTTTTAATACCATTTCACTGGCCCAAAAAAACACTGGGGCCAGCGTGGCGATGATGTTTTTACCACCTCAATTGGTGTTAGATGGTATCTTGGAATGCATTGAGGCTGAAATTTCACTTATTGTATGTACTACTACGGGTGTGCCACTACACGATATGCTTAAGCTTAAATCCATACTACGCAACTCGAAATCGCAGCTCATTGGTCCAAGCAGTGTGGGCGTCATCACCCCCGGGGAATGCAAAGTGGGGGTTATGCCGGGTTTTATTTTCATGCCTGGCAATGTAGGAGTGGTATCGCGGTCGGGAAGTTTGCTTTACGAAATGGTGTCGGAGTTAACGAAACAGGAAATCGGACAATCCACCTGCGTAGGGTTGGGGGGAGATAACGTGATAGGGAGTGATTTTATTGATGTGATCAAGTTGTTTGAAAAAGATCATGCCACCAAGTTGATTTTAATCCTGGGTGAAATTGGAGGCAATTACGAAATCGATGTGGCCCACTATATAAGAAAAAATGTTTCCAAGCCTGTGGTGGCCTATGTTGCAGGAAGTATGATGCCAAGAGATAGGCAAGTGGGACACTCTGGTATGGAAATCAATTCACTCATCCATTCGGCTGAAAAAAAATTAGAAGTTTTTGAAGAATGTGCTGTTAACATTGTACGGTCTCCTGATAAGATTACTCAAAAAGTTAAGAAATTGATCTTTGATCAGGAATTAATATAAACCGGGGGGGATTTCAATGATGGTAGAAAAAACACTATGTATTATAAAACCCAATGCAGTGGTTGATAACAATATTGGAAATATTATTTTACGGTATGAATCGGAAGGATTGCGAATTGCTGCGGCCAAATTTACACATCTTTCCAAAGAAAAGGCGGAAGGATTTTATATTGAACATAAGGGCAAACCTTTTTTTGGTTCACTGGTTAATTTCATGACGTCGGGACCGGTCCTGCTCTTGGTTTTAGAAGGTGAAGAGGCCATAAAAAGAAACCGCGATATTATGGGGAGCACCAATCCGGCGGAGGCCCAACCTGGTACGCTTAGAAAAATGTATGCTCGTTCGCTTGAACAAAACGCAGTGCACGGTTCAGATTCTCAAGTTTCTGCCAAGAGAGAAGTCGCTTATTTTTTTGACGAGAACGAGGTCTTTACTCGCTTCTAATTTATTTCACCACGCCGCGTAAACCAATTGTATTTAATTTGTTGTATATTTTACAGTTCAATTGCTTTTGATTTCGCCTAGCGGTATAAGGAGTATGATTATTTATCTTTTTAGGAGCATTGCATGTTTAATATTGGAGATTATGCTGTTTGCCCGGGCCATGGTGTCGCTCAAGTATGCAATATTGAAGAAAGAGAGTTAGATTCAGGAAAAAAAGCGTTCTATGTTTTGAAGTTGATTTCAAACGGAATGACTATCATGGTTCCCACTGATTCGGAAGCCGGGATACGTCCCTTGGTAAATACGGATGAAGTGTCAGAAGTTTATTCCCTGTTAAAAAATCATGACGTGAAAATCGATAATACCACTTGGAATCGAAGATATCGTGAATATATGCTTAAGATTAAGACTGGTTCACTGCTGGAAATTGCCGATGTTTTAAGATCACTTTTTCTTTTAAAGACGAAAAAGAATTTGTCGTTTGGTGAAAAGAAAATGTTGGAAACCTGCAAAGATTTGTTGGCCCAAGAAATTTCGCTTTCCAAGCAAGCTGAAAAAAAAGACGTTAAAGAAATGATCGATTCGTGTTTTCAATAGACCCCGCCTGACTGTCGCTTATGACAAAGGTTTTGTACAAAACCTTTTCAATTAATTATCCATGAGCTAAACTTCTCTTGCTTGACAGAAATCTGTAATAAAAAAGGATCCATTTATGTCAGTCAGAGTTCGCTATGCCCCCAGCCCCACCGGTAATTTTCATATTGGAGGAGTGCGTACGGCACTTTATAACTATTTATATGCTAAATCGGTAGGCGGAACCTTTGTGCTGCGAATTGAAGATACCGACGCCCAAAGAAGCAAGCGGGAGTATGAGGATTTGCAAGTAAATGGGCTTAAATGGCTGGGCATTGAGCACGATGAAGGTCCGGATAAACCTGGAGACTATGGGCCTTATAGACAATCAGAGAGGCTTTCTATCTATAAAAAAGTAACCAATGATTTGATTGATCAAAGGAAGGCTTACTACTGTTTTTGCACCGATGAGGAGATTACCAGGAAAAAAGAACTCGCAGCGGCCCAAAAGATCGATCCGCACTATGATGGAACCTGCCGGCATATCTCCAAGGAGGATGCCTTGAAAAGAATTGCCAAGGGAGAGCAAGCGGCAGTGCGTTTTCTGGTTCCACCAAAATCTTATGCATTTGTGGATAAAGTAAAAGGGGAGGTAATCTTTCCCGAAAATATGGTGGGGGATTTTGTCCTTTTACGATCTTCTGGTCTTCCGGTTTATAATTATGCCTGTGTGGTGGATGATTGGATGATGAAAATAAGTCATGTGATCAGAGGGGAGGACCATGTGGGCAATACGCTCAGACAGTTGATGATTTATGAAGCTTTAGGCGTGAAACCACCAGTTTTTGCGCATGTGTCACTTATCATTGGTAGTGATCGACAAAAACTTTCCAAGCGGCATGGCGCCACTTCACTGGCTTCGTATCAAGAACTGTCTTATTTGCCGGAGTCGATCCTCAACTATATGTGTCTTTTGGGCTGGAGTCATCCGGAAGAGAAAACGATCTTTGATTTGCAGGAAGCTGTGCGGGTTTTTAGCTTGGATCGATTTGTAAAATCCCCTGCCATGTTTGATAATGAAAAATTCAAGTGGACCAACGGACAGCATTTGCGAAATTTTAGTGAGGAACGTCTGGTGCGTGAACTTTCCAATGTGCTACCTAAAAATCACAAGTTCTTTGAATACGATGACGTCCATAAAATGTTGGTGGTCAGGATTTTTAAAGACAAAGTTGAATTAATAGGGGAGATGGTGCCCATGCTGGATAGGATTTTTGATCCAGCGATTGATCAAACACCTGAAATGGATGAAATAAATTCCTGGGAGAGTACTCCCCAGATTAAAGATTTTATGAAAAAGGAATTAAGTCTGATGATTGCCAGAGGAAAAGAATTTGTAACCATCGATGAAGTGGCCAAATGGATGGAAGATTTAAAACAAAATTTAAAAATCAAAGGCAAACCTTTATTCATGGGACTAAGAGGGGTTTTAACCGGAAGTGCCCATGGTGCGGATGTAAAGGAATTAGTCTCACTTACACCAATTAATGTTTTAAGAGCAAGAGTGGGGTAAAAGGTATGACCGAAAAAGTGCTAATCTTTAATAATTTAACCCGTTCAAAATTACCTTTTGTACCAGTAAAAGCTGGAGAGGTTAAATTTTATTCCTGTGGGCCTACCGTCTATGATTTTATTCATGTGGGAAACGCTAGGGCGTTGATTGTGGGGGATCTGATTCATAGAATTTTTAAATCACTTGGATATCAAGTGACCTTTGTTCGAAATTTTACCGACGTGGATGATAAGATTATCAATAAGGCCAAAGAAAAAAATGAGGATGCGCTTGTTTATGCGAAAAGATTTATAGATGAATGTAATATAGACATGAATGAACTGGGGATGCTGCCTGCCACTCATACTCCGCTGGTTTCTGAAACAATTCCAGAAATAATTAAACTGATTGAAGATATTATAAGAAATGGTTTTGGTTACGTCGTAGATGGCGAAGTTTTTTTTCATGTACCTGCATTTAGAGCTTACGGGAAGCTATCCAAAAAGAAGTTGGAGCAATTGGAACATGGAAATAGGGTGGAAGTGGATGATAAGAAAAAACATCCATCCGATTTTGTCCTTTGGAAACCGGCCAAAGAGGGAGAGATTTTCTGGCAGTCTCCTTGGGGAAAAGGGCGTCCAGGGTGGCATATTGAGTGTTCGGCCATGAGTAAAAAATATCTGGGGGAGACCTTTGATATTCATCATGGTGGGGTGGATTTGATGTTTCCTCATCATGAAAATGAAATTGCCCAATCGGAAGCTGGCAATGGAAAGGCGTATTGTAATTATTGGTGTCACCATGAGTTTTTGAATTTTGGTGATACTAAAATGAGCAAATCCCTGGGGAACGTGGTCACCATAAGACAGTTTACTGATAAATTTGGGGGAGTGGTGCTTAGGCAGTTGTTGCTTTCCGCTCACTATCGGACGGTGATGGTGTGGTCGGAGCAAGCGATTGAAAGGGCCATCTCGGATGTGGAGCGGATTCATAAATTTATCATTTATTATAATGCCGCTAAATCAAAAAATGTTGATTCCATGGGCAGTGATGAGCTGGCTTTAAAAATAGATGATTTGGTTAATAAAATGAAGAAGGACTTGAGTAATGATTTTAATGTCCCTGGTGCCATTGCCCACTTTTTTTCCATGATCAGAATGGTTAATCGGGATTATCTGGATGAACAGCTGGATTTTATTACCAAGAAAAAGCTGACTTTCGATTTGATCAAGGCCGTTGATGTGATGATCATGCTGACCAAGGATGCGGTGGGAATGATTTATGATAATCCTTTGGAAGTATTAAAAACGGTTGAGCGGGCCAAGAAAAATATTTCAAAACAAGATAATAAATTATCCAACGAAATCATTGAAAAACTTATTGTCGAAAGAAAAGAGGCGAGAGCTTCTAAAAACTGGGGACGGGCAGATGAGATCAGAAAAGAGCTGGATGCCTCGGGAATCGTTTTAAAGGATTCTCCTGATGGAACCATTACCTGGTCTTATAAATAAACTAGATGGGCAAATTTAATCCAAGTGTATTCAAACTGAAATCCAACTATTCTCCCTGCGGAGATCAGCCCGGAGCGATTAATGAACTACTCAAAGGCTTTTTAGCAGATAAAAAATATCAGACCCTCCTGGGGGTCACAGGTTCCGGAAAGACGTTTACCATGGCCAATGTGATCGCCCAAATGGGAAAGAAGACTTTGATCTTGGCCCACAATAAAACTCTGGCGGCCCAGCTTTACGGGGAATTCAAAGGCTATTTTCCGGATAATGCGGTTGAATATTTTGTGTCTTATTATGATTATTACCAGCCGGAAGCTTATGTGCCAGGAACTGATACCTATATAGAAAAAGATTCATCCATCAATGATGAGATTGATAAACTCAGACATAGTGCCACCCGCAGCTTATTGGAAAGAGATGATGTGATTGTCGTATCAAGTGTCAGTTGTATTTATGGCATTGGTTCTCCAGAGGAATATAATGCGCAAAAAACGACGCTGTTTGTGGGTAGTAAAATTGACCGGGATGAATTGTTAAAAAATCTGGTAAGCATTTTATATGAAAGAAATGATTATGATTTTAAAAGAGGAACCTTTCGGGTGCGTGGTGATGTGGTGGAGGTTTTTCCCCCTTACGAAGATAGTCGAGTGGTGCGCCTGGAATTTTTTGGAGATGAGATTGAAAAAATTTCTTTGGTCGATCCTTTGCGAGGATTGGTCACTCAAAATCTAACCAAGATTACCATCTATCCCAAAAGTCATTACGTGGTTGGCGAAAAAAGATTAAGAGACGCCATTATCAATATTAGACTTGAACTGCAAGTCAGATTAAAAGAGCTGGAAAAAGAAAACAAACTGGTAGAAAAACAGCGTTTGGAACAAAGAACCCTCTATGATTTGGAAATGCTTGAGGAGATCGGGGTTTGTTCTGGAATTGAAAATTACTCCAGGCATCTGACCGGTTACAAGGAGGGGCAGCCACCTCCCACCTTGATGGATTTTTTTGGGCAAGATTATCTTTTAATTGTGGATGAGTCGCATATGACTTTGCCCCAGGTAAGAGGTATGTACATGGGGGATCGCTCCAGAAAAGAAACGCTGGTGAATCATGGTTTTAGACTAAAAAGTGCCCTGGATAATCGGCCGCTTAATTTTTTGGAGTTTGAACAAAGACTTGATAATGTATTATATGTATCGGCCACTCCGGGAGAGTTTGAGTTGGCCAAATCCGGTGGCGAATTTATTGAACAAATCATAAGGCCTACCGGACTACTGGATCCCTTGGTGGAGGTCAGGGATGCCTCTAATCAGGTCGATGATCTGCTTTTCGAGGCCAAAAAAAATATCAAAGCAGGTGGTAAAATTCTGGTAACCACCTTGACTAAAAAGTTAGCAGAGGAGCTGACCCATTTCTATTCAAGCGCTGGCATGAAGGTGAAATATCTTCATTCTGATATTGATACGATTGAAAGAATTGAAATTATCACAGATTTGCGGATGAATAAATACGATATTTTAATTGGTATTAACCTTTTACGGGAAGGGCTTGATATTCCTGAAGTGAGTCTGGTTGCCATCTTGGATGCTGATAAAGAGGGTTTTTTAAGATCACACCGCGCCCTGATTCAAACGATAGGCAGGGCGGCCAGAAATGTTGACGGAAGATGTATTCTTTACGCTTACCAAAAAACTAAAAGCATGGAACTTGCCATTAATGAAACCTTAAGAAGAAGGCAAGTGCAAAAACGTTACAATGATGAAAACCAGATTATTCCCAAGAGCATAATTAAAGGTATTTCAGGTGGTATTCTCGACACGATTAGAGGGGAAAAATCATCAAAAAATAAAAAGGTTGATAAGTCCCGGTCCTATAATATAAAAAATTCTGCGGATATTGATGGTCAAATTGTTAAGCTCAAAGAAATGATGAAAGAAGCGGCGAGAGAACTAAGATTTGAGGATGCCGCCTCCTTTAGAGATCAAATCAGGGAGTTAACTGAGTTAAGATTTCTTCTTTAGGTCTGATTTGGGTGTTTTTCCTTTCTAATTATCAATTTCTTTTTTATAATTAACTAAACCAAAGAACAAAGTATATGGTTATGGGAAAGAATATTAAGAGCAAGGATTTGATTAAATTATTGGAAGAATCCAATAATTTAGAAATGCTGGACGAAAATACCAGGGTATTGCTGGGTGGTTTTTTGGAGAAAGTGGATAAAGGCTTTCTGGAAATGAGCTACGATTTGGCGTTGCTCAAGGAGAAAATTGAAAAATTACAAATTGTCGCCGAGTTGGCGCCTTGTACGATTTCCTGGATCACGGATAAACTGGAATATCAGGGAGTCAATCGTTCTCTGGGGCAGAAATGTCCTGAATATAAGGGCAAAAAAATTGGATTTCAAAGCAAGGATAGTAAATTTTATGAGTTTGCCAAAGAACTTTTTAAAATTCATGATGCCTGTCTTTCTCAAGAAATTTTGAGTGTCATTGAGGGCGAGAATCGATATTTCAAAGTGGTTGGGAAAAAATACAATAACTTTGAAGAGGGGGTTATTATTGGAAGTGAAACCACCCTGCTTAAAAATACTGAAAAAAAATTAAGGGATACGGAAAAGTTAATTGAGATTGATGATCTGACCGGACTTTATAATATGAGGTCGGTGTATCAAAAGATTGAAGGAGAACTCGCCAGAGGGGAGAGGTTTAGTCACTCCATTGGTGTCATCATGTTGGATATGGATCATTTCAAGGACGTCAACGATGATCATAACCATTTATTCGGGAGTCATGTTTTAAGTGAAGTGGGAAAAATTTTAAAACGCAATATGCGAAATATTGATCTGGGGGCCCGCTTTGGTGGTGATGAATTTCTGGTAGTGGTGACGCAGACTAATCTGGAAGGGATCAAAATCTTTTGTGAAAGAATCAGGGCCGAGGTTGAAAATTATCATTTCAAAATGGGCAAGGATGAAACCAAAAGGACGGTGAGTGTGGGGTTTTCCATTACCAGGCCGGGAAGTAATACGGTTACGGCCAAAGGGTTGGTACGTGCCGCCGATGAGGCAATGTATAGGGCCAAGAGTGCCGGAAGAAATTGTGTGAGAGGAAATAATGAGTTGGAAAATCCAGTTTTATTTCAAGATGGCCCACTGCTTGAAAGACATGGATAAATTTTAAAATCTTTTTATGTCAGTTAAAAATAACAATATGTCAGATCTTCAAAAAATTGACACCTGGTTATCCACCCATTTTGATCGGGAGAATTTCAAAGGTGATTTTAGTCGGACGCAAAAAATTTTTGCCAGTATCTTGGCCGAATTTAATAGCCGAAAATTGGAAGTGGTGACGATTGCGGGCACTAACGGCAAAGGCGAAACGGCCTTGAGTTTGGAGTATCTTTTATCTTGCCGAAAAATAAGCACTGCCTTGTGGACTTCCCCTCATATCCTGGCAGCCAACGAACGTTTTCGCTTTGATGGACAGGAGATAAACCCTATCAAACTGTTGGAGAGTTTTGATTATTTATACGACACTCAACCAGTTTTGCAAGAAGCCTCCTACTACGAGTTTTTATTTTATGTGTTTTTATATGAGGTTTTGAAAAGCCAGGTGAAGGTGGTTATTTTAGAAGTGGGCCTAGGGGGAAGACTGGATGCCACTAATTTGCTGGATGCTAATTTAATGTGTATCACTTCGATCTCCAGGGACCATGAGAATATATTGGGAAAGGGTTATAAAAAGATTCTGATGGAAAAACTGGGAATCACCAGGCCGCAAAGATTATTAATAACCGGTTTGGAGCTTGGTTATTTGCGGGAAATAACCCGCCAATATATTGTGGAAAATGATATTCCTTGGATGGATCTCTATGCTTTGGATCAGTTGAAAAAGGATCATTCCTACCGATATAAAAACCGTCAAATGGCAACCCAGCTTGCAAATTTTTTATTTCAAAAATTTCAAGTGGCATGCGTGCACCATGATGAATTGGCCTATTTGAAAGAGATGAATTTCAAGGCACGGATGGAGGAATTCACGACCACTTTGGGAAAATTTATTTTTAATGGTGCACATAATATTGACGGCATTAGAAAATTTATTGAACAACTGCAGGTATCACGGACCAAATCCCTGTATTCCGCCATTGATTACACCCTGGTTTCTTTTTCTAAAAGATCGGAGCAAGATATTTATCATATGCTTAAAATACTCAAGCAAAATTCTTCTGTGCTTGGAAATTTGATACTATGTTGTTTCAATCATCCCAAGGCCTGGACCATTCAAACTGTGACGGGAGAGGATAATAATCATGTTTCCTTTAGGGATATTTCTGGTAAACTTATAGGTGTGGTTGAGGTCACATATATTGGAAACACCTGGGAAACAAAAATTACTGAAGCTTTTTTCAAACACAAATCGGTTATGGTGGTCGGTTCATATTATTTCGTGGGGGAAGTGCAAAAAACGGTTCTTAAGACAATTTCCCCTTGAATTCAAGATTCTTATAATTGGCGTAGTTTTTTTTACGGTTTTTTTTAGTCCCTGTGTGTCGGCAAGAGAGTCTTTAAATCTATCCATCGGAGATGAAGTTAATATTATCTCTGATAAATATTATCGCAAGGTCAAGGAAAAATATTTTGAGGCCATCGGTAATGTTATTATTACTCATAAGAGAAATTCCCTTTATGGTGAGAAAGCGACAATTTCCCTTTTGACTGGTGATATTGAAATCAAAGGTAATGTGCGTTTTATTGCGCCTGAGATCACCATGTATGGTTCAGAGCTTTATTATAATATCAAATCCCGTTATCTTTCCTTGAAAAATGCTAAAGTCATTACCAGCAGTTTCATCGTCTTTGGAAAAAAAATCTCCCGCATCAAAAAAAATGAATTTTATGCAGAGGAAGCGGAATACACCACCTGCAAGGACTGTCCAGAGAGTTGGAGTGTTTACGGAAAAAAAGTCCAAGTCACCGTGGGGGAATATGTCCGGGTCTGGCATGCTTTTTTCCGGGTCAAAGGGGTGGTCACCATGTATGTGCCTTACCTGGTTTTGCCGATTAAAAAAGATCGGGAAACCGGACTGCTTTTTCCCCAGTTCAGTTTTAATGTGGAGGATGGATTTACTTATCAACAGCCGTGGTTTTTTGCGATAAGCGATCAAAACGATATGACGCTTACTCCTTCGGTATGGGGCAAACGGGGATTGGGAGGGGAATTTGAATACCGTCATGTCCTGGGGGACCGGAAATGGTTTGAACTGGGATCACTGACTTCCCATGATGAAATTTATCAAATCAAGAAAAAAGATGATAAACAATCGGGCGATAAATTCTTCAGGCATTTTTCTGATTATGAACATCATGTGACCTTCGGACATTGGTTTAATCACCACTTTTATTTTAATGATTCAAAAGAACTGGATATAATCCGAGATTATCGAACGTACACGGACTCGCGGGTGACCGATTTGGATCTGGGGGGACAATCAAACTTTAATTTTAGACTTGATTTTATAGATTTGGAGGTGGAGGCCTATAGGAGAAGAAATCTGTTGGTTCCACAGCCGCAGGGCTTTGATGAATCCTACGTCCAGATTCTTCCCAAGTTAACCATGAATCTTACTCCTTTACGCTTGATTAAATCGGATATGTTTTTCTTTAAAAGTATTGTGGCCGGTGGTTCATCTGATTTAACGGTGTTTCGGCAGGATAAAAGACAGGAAGATGCCTACATTAGGAATGCCAACCGGTATAATTTCAGGCCCTACATTAATTGGAAATATTTTGATATAGGCCCGGTGGAATTTAAAACCAGATACGGCCTGGATTATCAGGAGTATCGTTTTCCCTATGAAAATGAAAAAACTTTTTCCAAAAGTGCCTATCAAATGGAAAATGAAATTTCCTTTGAGTTGGAAAAAATATGGGGATTGGCCTACAAAAGCAGCATACCGACGGAAAGCATTCCTATTTCCAAAGACCAACAAACGCTTAAAAGTCAAAATGCCAATAGTGATGTCGTGGGAAATTTACCGCCTTTTAATAGTGAATTGACCAAAGATCGTGTTGATTTTGTAAATAACAGCTATCGGCATTCCCAGATTTATCGCTTGAAACATTATCAGATATTTGATTCCAAAGTTTCAGGTAATGAAAGATTCAAGGAGCAAATTGAAGAGGATAATGGTGTTTTTGATTCATGGGATGTCAGAAGAGAGCGGGAACATGAACTCAAGGATGTCGCCTCCCGGACCTCAATCCCCAAGGGTAATGCGATAGAGTTGCGATGGGAAAATTCTTTTTTAAAAAAAAATCCAGATTTTTTTAACCCTTATGAGGACGGAAAATATCTAAGACAAAATTTTCATTATAGTACCCTGGGGTATTTTAATGTTTCGCAAGGATATAATTTGAACACCCAGGACCCGGAGCTTTACAAGCGATTAACCCGTCTTTTGGTGGATACCGGCATTACGATTTATAAAACGACGGTGAGCCTTGCTGATTATTATTTTTATACGGATCATAAACATTATCTGGTCACCACCTTGACCCAGGCGTTTGCGCTGGGCGAGGCTTCGATTGGGATTAATTATGATCCTTCCAGTGATCCCGTACATAAAAAAGTCTTATTCAGGGGGAGTCTGACTCCGCTTTCTGTTATCACCCTAAACTACGAATTGATGTATGATATGGAAAAAAAGCTGGAAGAAAATCAAGTTTATAAGCTGATTTATGCCCCTAATAATGACTGTTGGAAAACTCAGGTGGCCTATACCAAATCCAGATTGGAAAAAAGTAAAATCTCTTTTAATTTTATATTTAATTATAATAAAAAAAGCTTTGGTGGTTTTTAACAGGTGATGACGAAAAATAATAAACGGATCTTAGTGGTAGATTTTTATGACAGTTTTACTTATAACATAGTGGCGGAATGTAAAAGATTGTTTGAGATTTATCATATCTGTAGTGATATTCAAGTTTGTCCGTGGGATAAGCTGGAAGTCTTTTTAACTGCGGACCAAACGGAAAATCAGGTCATTATTTGGGGGCCTGGTCCTGGAACGGTGTCGGAGTATGAAGCTATTAATCCGGTAGTCAAAAAATGCCTTGATAATCAGCAGCTTTTTAATATGGGGATTTGTTTGGGACATCAGATTATTCTTCACCATCTGGGACATAAGCTGGTCCTTGCTAAAAGACCAAGGCATGGTGAAAGCATATCGATAAGGTTACCGGCCTGGAGTATCTATCCTCCCCAGATGCGTGGGAAAATCGTGCAAGTCCAGTTATATAATTCCTGGGTGGTGGAGGGAAATATCCAGGTAAAAAACTTCGCTTATTTATATTATCACGGCGCGATTATGGGGGCATCTGGTAAGAATCTTTTAACTTATCAGTTTCATCCCGAATCAATCGGGACCTCTTTCCCGGAAATATTTTTTTTACCGCTTATAAATAAATTGTGCAATAATGGATCAACTTTAAAAAATTGATGGAGTTTCTTACCATAATGAGTTCAAGAATCAAGATAGACGGGACTTATAATCAAAAAACCATAACGATGTTAGAAGAGTTGAAAATTAATGATTTTTCCTTTGATTTAAGACCTAAAAGTTTCAATTTTGTCCAAGAGTATGTTTTGCTGGATATCATTAAAACCAGTTTTCGCCCTTGGAATAGATATTATTTACATTTTGAAAATGAGAAGGAATATGTCATTAAAAAGATTTTAAATGATGTGAAAGAAGCGGCGATTAAAACCGATAGTGCCACTGCTCAAATGGACAATCTTTTTTTAGAATTTTCCGATGGGCTGGATGTTCTTTTTTATGAATCGTTTGAAACTCCTTATCTTTTTCATTTGGATGAAAGACATCACTTGGAGGATTTTTTATCCAGTAAATATTTAAGGGCGATTAATTTATCCTATTCCTATTTACATCATCTTCAGCAAAGCGGAAAATTTGGAGAGTTTGCCGGAGGTTTTTTAAAACTGGTGAAAAAACTGGAACCACACCGAAAAGTGGAGGTCATGCTCTCCATGGATTGGGATGAAGATGTGTTTCCTTCATTGTTTCATTATTTGCAATTCAACGTAATATCCCTTCCTCTCAATAATAAGGTCGAATTGTCCTATCGAAATATTGATTATGAATTATTAAAAAAATATATGAAAGGAATGTTATGAATATTTTGATAACCAATGATGATGGGGTTAATGCCGAAGGAATTACTAACCTAAAACATGAGCTTGATAAAATTGCCAACGTTTTTGTGGTGGCACCCCTGGTGGAGCGGTCAGCTTCGGGACACACTATAACCTTGCATGATTATCTCAGAGTAAAAAAAATTGATAAAAATATTTATGGTTGTAGCGGATATCCGGCGGATTGTGTGGTGATGGGAGTTAAGCATTTGTTTAAAGAGGTGGGGATTGACCTGGTTATTTCCGGTATAAACCGGGGCGCGAATATGGCGCAAGATATCTATTATTCAGGTACGGTGGCCGGCGCCCGGGAAGGGATGATTTTAAAAATACCCTCCATCGCTATTAGCCTGGCGGTCAAGTACAATGAGTTTTTTCAAGATGAGACTAAAAGCGAGGTGTTTTATTCCACGGCTTCTGTATTTTTAAGAAAATTTATTGAAAATGATGGAGTCTTGGAAATAAAAAAAGATGCCCTTTTAAATATCAATGTACCTAACTTGCCCTACCAGGAATTGGAGGGGATTAAATATACGGTGCCTGGATTTATAGAATATCCCAAGGATATTGAACAAAGAGAGGATACCAGGGGAAGGGCCTATTATTGGATCGGGGGTAAAAAGGGTATAGTGGAAAAAATACCTGATAGCGATGGTATGGCAATCAAGCATAAGCAGATTTCGGTCTCAGATCTTAAACTTTCATATTTTTTACCCGATGAGTTTGCATGTCGCTCAAAAATATTTGCAAGATTTTTATAAACTTTTTTTTGAGTATTTTGATTTGATATGAAAAAATTATGGCCTTTAATATTATGTGTGATGATGCTTTGTGGGTGTTCCCATATTAAAAGTGGCCAGTATGTAAAATTGGTCAAGGATAATGATCTTTTGAAATTATCAGATGCCTATGATGTTCCGGTATGGATCATTGAAAGTGCCAATCCGGGTAAGCAATTTTTAAAGGGTGAATGGGTGTTTGTTCCAACCACCACCGGTCTGATGGGAGGATATGATCAATGGGGGCTTGCCGAAAGTCCAACTTATCATATTAAAAAAGGTGAATTTATCTGGCCGGTTCCGGCGGGTAAAAAAGTTTCTAGTCCCTTTGGTAAACGTCGGGGTAGTCCCCATGATGGAATTGATATACCAGCAAAAAAGGGCAGTCACATTCTTGCCTCGCAAGGGGGTTTAGTGGTTTATGCAGGTGCGGAACTTGGTGGTTATGGTAATATCGCCGTTATTTCTCATAAGAATGGTTTTTTTACTGTTTATGCTCACGCAAAAAAACTGTATGTCAAAAAGGGAGATAAGGTTCATCAGGGATCGGTCATTGCCCAAGTGGGTTCCACTGGAAGATCAACGGGACCTCATTTGCATTTTGAAATCAGATACAACTCAAAAGCTTTGAATCCCTTAAGTTATGTGGAGACTCCCTAAGGTTTTTTCATAAAGAGAGTAGTTTGAAATAAAGCTTGGCGGTGTTTATCGCATCTTCCAAGGCGGTGTGGGCAACCTCGCCAAAGTTGAAATGTTTCATCAATTCGCTGCCGGATAAACAGGCTTTAGGAAGTTTGTTCATATCCACCAGTCCCATCACGACGCTGGATAAATCCAATGTTTGATGGTTAAAATATTTTCTCATAAACTCAAACCCCAGATCCCGGTTAAGAAAAGGCAGATCAATGGCGTTTAGTGATTTTCCAAAGATCGTGATTTTGTCTTTGGCATTGGTGGAAAAATAAGTGTTTACTTCTTCAGATAAAAGCCAGATTTCCAGCTCATTTTTAAATTTTTCCAAACTGATGCCGCTGGTATGGGCCTTGTTAATCAGTTCTTGATTGTGTTCAATGACCCAGTTAGGAAGGGTTGGTTTCAAGATTTCAAAGCTTGGGCATTGGATGAAAAAGTGTCTGCTTAGTTTATTTTCAAAGGAAAGGGATTCGCTGCAAAAGGGGATCATCGCAAATTCGATCATTAAGTCATGAGCACCAAGACCAGTGGCTTCCATATCCAAGGATAGGTATTTCATTTTGGTTTTCCTCTAAAATGTTGAGAAAAAATTATATGCTTAAAAATCATAAAAGACCATTTTTTATTTTGTTGTGGAAACGGGACTGTTGAGAAAATACTGTTTGCGGGAGTCGGTTACAATTCCGTGCTGGCCGAGTTTTTCAAAGGAAGCAAACAACCATAAATTACCAATGGAGTCGGCATGATAGATGGGAAAATTCATGGATAGAAAACGATTAAGTTGCTGGTTGGAGCCTTTTTCTGATTCGTACACCATTCTCAGCGGATCGATTAAAAAAAGGTGCCTGGGGAAATTGAGATATTCGCTGGTTTCCAATAAGTTTTTTGAATTAAAAATTTCGTATTGGATGAGATGGTAAATAAGCTGGCCGGGGTCCCTGGAGTCAGTGGAGATTATGGAGAATTGACTTTGGTTGGTTTCATTTTTTATAAAACAAACGGAAAGATTATCCTGGTGGGGGGTGCCTGCCATCAAAAAAGTCTCTTCAACTGGACGGAGGTTGGTTAAGTTTTGGGTGGAGGTGCCCATGAGATAATTTCCAGACTTGTCCATTATGCCAACGGAGAGATTGGGTACGGCCTGTTTATGAATATAATATTTAGCTTGGTCATAAAGGCCAAAGTTATAGTTGCACTGAATATTAACTCCCTGATAAGCGGGGTTTTGAAAAGGCAGGTGATAGGGCAGCAGGGTATTTTGATGTTTTACTTTTCGGTGTTTAGAATGAAAAATCTTAATTAGTTTAACATATGGTATATGTGGCAGGGTTTCGCCGATGCTTAGCGGTTGTTTGGCCTTTAAAAAAGTATTTTTTAAAATAGCATGTTTTTCCAGATTATCTTTTTGCTCCTTTAAAAAATAGGCCAGTTCATTTCCCACGGACTTGGCTTCTTTGAAATAAAGATCCAGCCAGGAAGCAAATTGTAATAACCGATAAGTGGATCGGTGTTTGATCAGCAACTCTTCCAGTCCGGCAAGATAAGGCCAGGAGAGGTCATTTTCCCCTAGATAGGCATGATATTCCTTCTGTCGGGAGAGGTTGGTTACCATATGAAGCGAAGAGGTGGGGGAGGCCAAATCCGGTCTTAAATTCATTTGGATCAAGGACACAAGCACAAACTTTTCAACCAAGGTTAAAGGTTTGACCAGTCTGGATGTCACCTGTTGATAGTGCCGATAGATTTCATTGTCCGTGGTGGCCACCAGGTCGTTGGACTTTACCTGGCCTAGAATTAATTTTTGAGGGTCATGATGACTGGTAGGGAAATTATTATCCAGGTTATCCATCCTGATAATGAGACTGCAAGCGGTCATCATCAACCATGCTGAAAATAATGGGAAACGAAATATTTTTGGCCAGCATTCAATCAAGATAATAAAACCCCTCGATCTCGGTTGTCACCTTTGGTTTGGCGGTTTGCTCTTTAGAGATTGGTGCGGACGGGAAGTCTAAATCAGCTTGGGCATTGGAGTTCAACGTTTGGAGTTCTAAAATGACCCACATCCCGCTTTGTTGGTGGCAGTTTTGCGTATGGATGGAGATGATTTCATAACCTTTGTTATTGAGCAGTTCAAAAACTATTTTATCAAATTGCTTTTCCCGGTATCCAGTTTTTCTCTCGGGAGGGGCGGGGATAAAGTAAGTAAATGTTTGATGGGTAAATTTTTCTTTTACCCATACTTTTCTCAGTATAGCTCCGATCGTTTTGGTCAGACTCTTGGCCATGGGCTTTTCCTTACTATCATAGTGACTCTTATTTCAATATATTAGCCTGATCGTTTGATGGCAGTCAATTGAGGGCAAGAATACGTCTCGGGAGAGTAAAACTTGATTAAATGTTTCGGCAATAATTTCCATGAAAATTTTTAATGTTTCAAATTGAAATATTGGTTATAATGAAAGTGTGGATGAACAGGATGTTTATCTTACCAAAGAGGCAGGAAGCCGAAAAAGAAGGGGGTCTTTGCAGAAGGCCCCCTTTTTTACTCTATGATGGAATCGAAAAATCAATAACATTGCAAGCGCCGACCAGACCAAAGTGCCAATAGATTGAGGCAGTCATTGTACTATCAAAAAGTTATGTTTTTGATAGGGAGTGCAGGATCTTTCGATGATGCGGGTTTAACAGATGAATAATACTTTATTTATTATTTTGGTTTCATTATTTTTTAAGTTAGAATGAAATAGAGAGTATTATATTTGTAATCGGCATTTTGATTTACGAATTTTTTTCATGTCAGCTTTTGACCTGGGAAGTGGGTTTGCAAATCAAGATGACTTTGATCCCGGTTGGAATTTTATCCTCTCAATGGATTTACTTTCAACAATAACGAGTAATTAACTTTAATTACTTTTAAACGGAGGTTTTATGAAGATTCTAAGATTAAGAGAGGGTTTTACCCTGGTAGAACTCATGGTGGTTGTCGCTATTATCGGTATTTTGTCTGCAGTTGCTATCCCAAACTTTAAAAAGTATCAGGCTAAGTCAAAGACGTCGGAAGCCAAGCTGCACTTGTCTGCGATTTATACAGCCGAGCAAGCTTTTGCATCGGACTACGATGTCTATGCTACCTGTCTGACCAGTATGGGGTATAATCCAACCGACGAAGCGGCTCAGCGATATTATATGACTGGTTATACTTCCGGATCTGATGCCACTGGTGCAGCGATAGCAGTGACTAATGGAGCTAGTTGTCCAAACTATGCGGCGGCGAATGCACAATTTCCAGCTGGTAAAAAAATAGGTAACGCTGCGGCGATTGCTACCTTAGCAGGTACGGGGTTACCGACGCTTACTGCCTCAGAAACAGGTTTTAGAGCAGGCGCTGCTGGATTTATCGTAGGAAATTTTGCAACGGTGGGAACTTGCGATACTTGGAGTATTGATAATTTAAAACGGCTCATTCACATTCGTCCAGGCTATTAAGCAAGTACTGATTTGTAGTATATAACCTAAAAAAGGCTCACTTTAAGTGGGCCTTTCTTTTTTAGTATTCTTCCGGTGCTTCACTAGGGGTGCTACTGGGCGGTTGTTCCCTGGAGGAGGCTTCCTCGTCAGGATTCTTTTTATTATTGGTTAAAGTATCTGCTTCGTGATTTTCATCGGCTTCTTCGTTTAGAGCATTATTGGCTTTTTTTCTGCTTGCCGGTTCCGGGGTTTCTGTCTCAAGGGTGGCATCCTTGTCTATTTTTATTTCTTGTCCGTCAGTGGTGATAATCTCAGAGGGGATTGGCCCGTTTTCCGCAGTATTATTGGTTTTGGAGTCTTTTTTGTCTTTTTTACTTTTGTCCTCTTCAGCTATTTTAAATTTTCTCTTGTTTTCAGGCACCAGCTCCCTTATATGATCGGGGAGCAAATCCATTATTTGATTCTTGGTAGGACTTTTTTTGGATTTTTTATTTTTCTGGTAATATGCTTCTACCGCCATCAGCAGGTCTTCCATGAGTATGCCATAATCGTTGAGTTCCTTTCTCATTTCAACCAGCATGCCTTGGGTTTCATCACTGATGGTGAATTGGTTTTCATTGCGCGTGGAATCGGTATAGGTCATGGTTTTGAAAGGTTTCTTTTTGGGTTTGATTTTTTCAAGATGTTGTCTTGGTCGGCGATTATAATTACTAAGTTTTCCCTCCTTGATCGGACGGAAATCAATGGATGAAGGCCGGTTTTTACCGGTTTTATAGGAACTGCTGGCAGGGAAAAAAAACTTAAGACCTGTAATCAAGGCCCAACCAATAATCAAGGTAAGCAAAACCTTACCAAGATTGTATCTTATCCAATAAAATACTTTCATCAACTCTAATTGTAGTAAAAAATGATTCAACTATCAAGAAACGATTTAAGATATCTTACCGTTACTATTTCATGGTTTCGGTAAAAGTGGGGTTTTCCCCAATCGTACACTCATTAATCCATTCGTGTCTTTGGTTGTCTATGATCGTTTTTGCTAAAGCATAGCCATCTCCAGGCGCACACATGAAGCCGTGTCCTTTTTTAGCAATATTTAACCAAAAACCTTTAACCGGGGTGTCTCCAATGATGGGTACCCCCGAATGTCTCCCGACATAGTGTTCGGCAAAATTACGAATAATCCCCACGTCGGCCATGGAGGGCTGGCATAAAAGCATGGCCTTTGCCATTCTTGCCAGAAAGTAAATATAGGAGTGGGTATTAAAGCCAATAATGGGGTTTTGGGAGCTGTAGCAGGCCACAATTTCCCCCTCATCAACTCCTTTTTCCATTCTTTTTTGTTGCCAGTAACCAGATAGTTCAGGATGGTAAGAAACCACCAAGGGATCAAGCCAAAACGGCATTTTTTCTGTGATAAAGGCCCCATGTCTTTCGATAAAGATTTGTCCAGATAAATCAATGCCCGCCATTTTAGCAACCCGAACTGAACTGGTTCCGGCGCAATTGATGACATGTTCACAAGCTATTTGTTTATAAATTTGCTTTTCCTTATCAAAAACAATTATCCCTTTTACCTGGTTATCGCTTTTAAGAATGTCTATGACTTCGTGATTGGTATGAATTTTAACACCCATAATCTCGGCATCCTTAGCAAACATATAAGTGGCCCTGAAAGGGTTGGCCCCACCCGATTCAGGGAAATGCACAATGCTGGAAACCCTTTCTGAGTCAATGCCTGGAACAATCGGATTAAAAGCATTTTTATCGGTTAGATAGGTGTAACCCACTTGGGCCTGATCCCAAGTGGAGAAACTGTCTTTAAAGAGTTGATTGGTGGCCTCATCAAAAGAAAGATAGGCATATCCACCTTGATACCAGCCAATGTCTTCCTTGATCAAATCAAAGGCATTTTTATAGGTTTCAAGTCCCTTCTGGGCCCTTTTGACTTTTCCCTTGGTATTGAAACCGGTGCGAATGCCTCCGAGGCATGCCCCGGTTTGTCCTGATGACAGGAAGTTGGATTCAATCACGGTGATATCGGATGCCCCCAGCTTAGCAAGCCACCAAGCGGTAAAGATTCCGGTGATCCCGCCACCAATGATGACATATTTGGATTTTTGGTTCACGCTAACATCAACTTTTTTGGGAACAAAGGTATTAATGATTTCCTGGGGAATGGTCCGCACGGTTTCAATGCCTTCAAAAAGTTTAATCTCTTCCTTGGAAAATTTTAATTTGGCGGCTTCGCCGAGAGTGATTCTTTTAATGGGGGGGCGGTAGATAGTTCTTCTATTTTTTTTAATATTAAGAATATGTTCCTTACTCTGTTTAAGTTCTTGCTTTAAAATATTTTCAATAATACTGGTGCATGAGAGTCCCCGGCATTGCCCCATGCCGACCCGTTTTTGTCTTTTGATGTCATTAATATTAGTGACCCCGCTTTTAATTAAATCCAGTACATCTTGATAAGTTACTTCTTCACAGCGGCAAACATAGGCATTCAAATCCAGGGAAGGATGCTGATTTGGGGTGGAAGTTATTTCATTGTCGGTTTTTTGGGGCCGGTTATTTAAAAGATTAAGGGTTACTCCATCAAAGGCATGCGCTTTGGGCACAATGATGGAAATGGTACCACATCCGGTTTTATCCTTGGGGGTCTTGGTTATTTTTATTTTTCCCAGACAGAGAAAATGCCCCTCTTGATCAAGCACTTCCACGGGAGCATCGATTTCAGGGTAGGGATGAAATTCAAAGGGGATGGTGAGCAGGGAGTTTAAATGGTCGTAGTTATATTGTACCAGCCGGATGGCCCGTCCTGGACAAGCGGTTAGACAAACACCGCAGCCTTTACATATGTCATGGTCAACGGATGGTTGCTGATTAATCTCATGACCAATTTTAATGGCCCCCAGATGGCATGAGCCTTCACATGGATTGCACGGAATATCCTGGTTACAATGGATGAGAATCTTTTTTTCTTTGCCTTTAAAATCCTCGGGAGAAAGTTTTTGCAAATATTTTTTGGGTATGAAATTTTCTTTTGGTGCGGATTCCGTCAGTTTGTTTTTACCAAGACCCAGACGGTAACCGAAACTGCCAGTTTGAATATTATCCAAAAGATGAAAGGCCTCATCTAACTTCACATTAAAATCCGGATGAGGGTAGGAAAGATCAAGCGATGCTTTCAGACCGGCAATTCTTCCTTCCAGCCTGGCGATGGAGGCTTCTCCAATAACAGCACAATCTCCTGCTACAAAAATATCCCGGTTACTGCTCTGCCTGAATTTATCAAAAATGGGAACTTCCCCCAGCTCGTTGGAGAAAGTGAATTCACATCCGGCCTGCCATAATAATTCATTCAGGGGGGAAAGTCCGACGGCCAGACAAATGGTATCACAAGCAAATGTTTTCTCGGTATTACTCATTTGATTCCAGTTTTTATCCAATTCGACAATCGTGGCACCTTCGACACAGTCACTACCGAGTGCCTGTTTAATGGTGTGATTGGTGTACAGAGGAACTCCCAAGGCCTGCAGTTTTTTGACATGTACTTCATAAGCTCCCATCTTGGAAGAAGCCTCAATCACACAGGCCACTTCAATACCTGCCTGAATCAGCTGATAGGCAAGAATGACGCCAATATTACCTCCGCCTACTACCAGAACTTTTTTCCCGGGTTTTACTCCGTGAATATTCATAAATGTTTGAGCACCTCCGGCACCCATGACGCCTGGAAGGCAATTGCCCGGAAAGGGGAGAAAGCGTTCGCTAGCACCTGTGGCACAGATTATTTTATTTGCCATGATAAAATTAAGTTTATCCTCATCTCTAAAACCAATCATGTTCAGCGGATAAAGACCAACTACGGTACTGCCAAGTCTTATATCAATGTCGGTTTTTTCAATTTTTTGCCTGAGATGGTTGGCGATTTCATAGCCACGGATACTGGCGCCTAAATCTTTATTTCCAAAAAAAGTGTGAGTTTGCAGTCTTAATTGTCCTCCCAGATAATCCTTATCGTCAAACAGGACAACACTTTTAACTCCTGCTTCTTTGGCCATTAAGGCGGCTTCCATGCCTGCAGGCCCGGCACCTATGATGGCCAGTTCACATTTGGGAGCCTTTTGGGAGAATTGGCCGGGGGAAATATCAATTCTTTTAGTGGGAAGTTTTTTAAAAATTTCTTTATCGAGATCATCACCCATATATTTGACACTCATGCCTTCTTTTAGCGGAGTGACACAAGTCATGACATTAGGCTTTTTATCCACGGTCATGGCGCAGGAACAGCAGCGGCCTTGCATGCAAAAAGGGCCGTAGGGAGTGTGCTTTTTGGAGCCTTCTTTTAATTTAATAATGCCACTGGCCCGCAGTGAAACAATAATCGGTTCTCCTTCCAAACCTTCCACTTCCTTACCATTAAAAGTGAAGGTGACTTTGGGTTTGTTCGCTGGAAAATCAATGACGGGATGATCAGTTATTCGAAAACTCATAAAGACTCCAAAACAACAAATTGCTGATTAAAAATTCAAAGGGAATATAGCTGATTTCACTTAAAAGAGCTAACTGAAAAATCTTTCACAGCTGAAGGCGTCAAAAAGGGATAACTTGATTAATATAAATACTTAAGTGGACTTGAAAAAATTGATGTATATTATGGGAGCATTAAATTTTCAATAAGTAGATTCAATTTTCTTTTTTGTAAAGTATTAATCATTTGCATGTTGCAAATTTCATTTTTTTCCCCATGGGGGGCATAATTGGCTGAGGCACAGAAAGATGAGTAATCCGTAAAAAAATCCTCGGAATTTTGTTTCGCTATATGATCAATCAGCGCTCCAGAGCCAACGGTGAAGGCCATTGCCTTGAGCATTCCCAACTCCCAAGCAGACATCAGTAAGTAAAAGTTAATTGAAGCAAAAAATACTCTTTCAGCGAAATCTTTTTTGTTAAAATTATCTAATAGTCCATCGATGTAAGCACAGGTTCGTGGCCCATTTTCTTCATTTAAATTCACAAGTGGTGCGAGCAAGGGAGTGAGGTAAAGCATCTCGGCATGATGATTTATTGTTTTTTTGGCCAAAGAGACCTTATTATTTTGTATATTTAGTGCTTTGATGAGTTCATCAGGAGTGAGTTCTCGTTTTGAGATATGGGCCAAAAAAGGCGATTGGCTTATGATTGATAAATAGGTTTTTTCTGGGCCGTTGGTATTGCCTCGATTCATTTTGAGAGTTAGTTGTTCAAGCTCAGTTGGAGAGAAAGCCTCCAACATTACTTCGGCGGAATCTTCATCCTGTTTGGTCAAATAAGAGACGGCTTTAGGATGGGTTAGTCTTCGCATTACGAGATCGCTCGAGGTTAGATCGCCTCTGGTGATGTACATCAGTGCTAAATATTGGCGCATTAATTTCAGGCGTTCTTGTAAACTGGCCATCTTGGCAGGAAGATCTTTTGTGCAAATTTCAGATTTTTGGCACCCACCCTCACATTCCTCTAAAGCACATGCTTTTAAAGTATCCAAAAAAGTTGTCATATTGGTTTGATCAGTTTCTAAAATTTCCAAGGCATGTGTCTTTAATTTGATAGTAAGATTTAGTCCTAATTGGGCAAGTTTTCTGCCCTCGCTTCTTAGGCCACGGTCTCGCTCACTCTGACTTTCAAATTCTTCCAACATGCCTCTGCTTTTAGCGATCCTTTGAAGCTCTTGTTCCAATCCAGTACTTCCCAGTGATGGAAATAATCTTTGCTCTTTTAAAATCCGAATTTTAGACTGCCATTGAACATATTCGTCAGTTTGTTGATATTTGGTACATTCGGCAGGCTTAAATTTTTCGTAGTATTTTAAAGTTCCAGCTTGAGCTTCAAGTAAAAAGAAAAGTAGTGAAACTGTCAGCGCGATTAGGAAAACTTTGTTATTTGTCCGAATCTGCATGAGTCGTCCTTTGATTTTGGAACTATTTATCATCGGTATTTCCAAGTAGCGCATTGACCTCTGGATCTGCTACAGAACTCTCTTCTATTCCAAATTCACAGGCTTGAGAATTATCTGCGGTAAATACAAGGACGCCAGCGGCTGTCGTTACCAGAAGGGTCGTCACACCTAACTTACTGAACATGTTGACTAGGGCGGCATTAATGATTTCAGGAGGGATTACGTTAGCTTTAACTGCATGTTTAACAACCTCTTGCACATGATTTAAGGCCTGAGTGGGATTCTTATACATAGCTGCGAAATTTAAGCCAGCCCGGAAATCCTGCATGGCTTTAACTAAGTCATTTGGATTCACCTTAAGTGTGTCCTCAATTCCCGCATGGGCGTAGGAAGAGGAGACGAGTCCACTAATGAGACAAAAAGCTACGGTGAATACGAATAAATGACAGGTACTTTTTAATGAGCGTAATAGTAGATTAAACATTTTGACCTCCAAGTTTGTTGTTTTTAAACAAAATCTTACTAATGTTAAGTAATGAGCAAATCTTTTGCCAATTAACACTAAGATAAAACAAGACGTTACATACTTATTAGCTTAATGGATGTTTAAATTATATTTAGACTGTATAGTTTTAATACAAATTCAATGGAAAGTTAGCTAGTTCAGTGGATTTAAAAAATGCAACTAATTGAAATTTATTTAGTCTGGCGTTTAAAATATATTAACCTACCATATGTGAATATAAAAGAATTTATCTAAATCGTTAGTAAATGGAAGACTTGCCCCCTCAAGTTAATCTTTGTTATATAATTTTGACATGCAATGTGGTCATTTATGCTGTTCTGTGTTAAAAAGGGGATAAGATGAATGAAAATATCCAATCCCCCTATTACATATCAAAATTAAATGAAGAACTGTTCAAGAAGCAAAAAATAAATCGTTCTTACTCCCTAAGGGCATTTGCTAAGTATCTAAAAATGGATTCCTCAAATTTAAGTTCAATTTTAAAAGGAAAAAGAAAGCTGCCATCCAAGAGAGCACAAGATATTGCTCGCCAGATTAACTTATCGCCATTAGAGGAAGGGCTTTTTGTAAGAAGTGCCATCAATCATAAGCTTGGCCTGAAACAACCTGTATTGTCACACATGGATGCTAAGATTCTAAATGAAGAAATTCATTACAATACCATCTCGCAATGGGAATACTTGGTGGTTTTAAATTTGGTTAAATTGCATGACCAAAGAATCACCCCGGAGATCATTTCGGATAAACTCGATATTTCCCTAGCAAGAGCGACCGAAGTGTTGGCCAATTTGCTTCAGGTTAATCTTTTAAAGGAAGATAAAAATGGAAGACTGGTTAGAACCGCCAAAAATATTCAAACGTCCGAGGATAAAATTTCTTCTGCTATTCAAAAAGGTCATTTAAATCGTTTGGATTTGGCAAAAGAAAAATTATCTCAAGTAGATATTAATTTAAGAGACTACTCGGCGATTGTTATAACAGGAAACAAACAAAAGTTGCCAATAGTAAAGGCCATGATTCGAGAGTTTCAAGATAATCTGGCGGAGCTTTTGGGTGAAGATGAACAAAACGACATTTTTCAAATATCTATGCAAGTGATTCCCATGATGCAAAAGGAAGGCGATAATGAGATTAATTAAAAATATTTTATTGATTACCGTAATATTAATTAGTCCGTTGTTATCAGCAGGGGTAGACCGAATAGGTAATGGAGCCGATGGCATTACTAACACAACAAGATTTCTTTTATTTTTTGTCGATAAAAGATTAACCTTACTGGATCTTTATCAGTACAAATATAATGAGTACGCTGTTCAAAGCAAGTTGAATATGCATATCTTTGAATATGATCATTTTGTGGAAATTTATAAAAAAATTCGATTAAATATATGTAAGCCACTTTCCCTCGAAGATTCAGAATGTTATGCCTTGACCAATAAATTATTTGACATTTTTCTGGTGCTTCCAGAACTATTTGATCTGTTAGAGGAACAAATAAACCAGATGATTTGGACATTGGTAGATAATGTTGAAGAAATTAATGATGAAGGTCATCTTCCTAAAGATCTTACGGGTTCTATGGATACCAAAATTCAGTTGGCCAGCAGGAAAGGCAATAAGGTAAATATTCAAAAGCAAGGATGGGTGGAGGATTATTTAAATTACGGAAGATTGGATTGTATAAATAAAGTCGCTACCATAACCCATGAAATGATCTATAGGATCACTGAACTGCAAGGAGATTTAGATAGTGAAAGGGCCCGTGAAATTAATGCTCGTCTTTATAAATATGAAGTCTACGAAGAAATGGCACGTGCCAATTTCTTATTAACAGGAAAAAAGATTGAGGCCAATAAAATTTTAGAAATTGATCATAGGCTGGTACTTCAATCCGTGAAAAGAGCCTATGCTTTTGATCATAATTACAGTTTACGAGAAATTAATGATCTAACAGTTTTTAGTGAATGCGGTATCGCTTCCAGCGAAATGTATGAGTTTTTACACTTCTACAGTTTTTTTGACCGATCCATTATCAGAGAAAATATTTGGACTAGGGATGGTCTTGCTGCTTATATTTATGACAATGCGATAGTAGACAAGGACAGGGATGGTAGGTTTTTTTCACCACATATTTATTATTGTGCCGAATCTCGATATGAGCCACTTCGTTTGCAAGACATTGCCCATCTGATAATCAATTATAAGAAGAGCATGAAATAATTTCAATAGTCGGGTGGACCGTGCCTTTCCTTTATGTAATTTGAAAAAAATCTTAGGATTGATCTTCAAATAATTTGTGCTCATTTAACATAACATTCCGATAAATTCTGATTAGTGCCAGTTCAGAATATTCAAATTATTCTAAATCACTCCTTCACTTGCTCTTGCAGTCGGTTACAAGAGCATGAAATAATTTCATATGGGGTCAGCTTTGGCGCACATATACGTCCCCCCTCATTGTTTTTAATTCAAAAACGATTTAAAAGAAACTATTCAAAAAAAATTGATAGCAACAAAGGAGAAAAAAAATTATGAAGAACTTATTATTAGCAACAACGATTTTTTTGCTTTCTCAAATGTCTTTTGCGGTAGTCGAAATTGATCATGAGCTGGTACATCAATCCGTTAAAAGAGCCTATGCTTTTGATCATGGTTATAATTTAAGCGTAATTAATGATCTGACAGTTTTTGGTGATTGTGGTGAAAGAGGTGGTATTGCCTCAAGTGAACTGTATGAGTTTTTACATTTCTACAGTTTTTTTGACCGATCCATTATCAGAGAAAATATTTGGACTAGGGATGGTCTGGCTGCTTTTATTTATGATAATGTGATTGAAGATATGGACAGGGACGGTGGGTTTTTTACACCACATATTTATTATTGTGTCGAATCTCGATATTCGCCACTTCGTTTGAAAGACATTGCCCGTATGATAATTGAATATAAGAAGATCATGAAATAATTTCATATAGAGCAGGTTTGGCACACACATTAAAAGAAACTATTCAAAAACAATTGATAGCAACAAAGGAGCAAAAAATTATGAAGAACTTATTATTAGCAGCAACAATTTTATTGGTTTCTCAAATGGCATTTGCGGTAGTGGATCTGCCAAGTGCAGTCTGTAAGGTAGAACTTCAAAAATTTAATTTTGAAACAAGAAAATGGGAAAATCCGGTGGAAGTAAAAATGGAAATTTTAAGCGATAAACTCGCCACATCTGCTACCGGTGAAATTGACAATTTTGAAATCCTCATTAGTGAAGAGATATTCGGTGACCCCAATAAAACTGGAGTCTTATTAGAAATTAAAGATGTGCTTTCAGGTGTTCTCGCTAGAACAAATAGCGAAGTCGTTGGAGATAAAATAGAAGTTGATATGCGTAGAATGCGTGATAATAATTCCATTATTCGTGGTTTTTGTTCAATGAAATAATCTTGATAGGTGGCTGATGCTAGGGGCAGTACCAAACTTTTGGGAGGTTCGCTAGTATCGGTCATGTTTTTTTTCAACTTTAGTTTTTAGGCCGAGAATTAAAAATAATTCATTTTACCTCGAAGAAATCCATACAGATAGAGTAGAGCTTCAGGTGGTCCTGTTTATCTCAGCACTGTAGATAACAACCTATCCTTGGTTCGCTATATCTATTTTCAGTATGTTAACCCTTGGGATGACTCTGTAAATAATAGAGATGCGAGTAGTATTTACACAATGTGTTAATTTGGATTCTCAAAATTTATTTCTTCTCCTATACTGAAGCACGAAATCTATAATCAAAGGGAGAATATACATGAAAACACCTATCACTATCATGGCATTATTATTTTCAAATTTTCTATTTGCCAATACTTGGACAATGGTTGGTGAATATAAATTAGTAAAAAACCTTAAAGGTGAACATTTTACAAATTACTGTCCAACGAATTTAGGGATCTACAAGGACGAAGAACGGCAAGCTTCGTTGGTGTTATGGAGTATAGATAGAAAAAATATAAATAAGCAATTTTCTAATATAAATATTGGTACTCAAGAAAATTACCAACCTTTTCAAATTGGCGGAGGAGGAGCTAGAACAGCAACTGTTACTACAATGACTACAAAATCAAATGGTGACATCATCTTATTGGAAAAATTCTCTTATAACGATCCTTATGCAAATGGTGATGAGAATACGAGAATAATATGGAAAAATAAAAAACAACAACTTCTTTATAAACACAAGAATATTCATACGATGCCATGGTGGCAATATGAAGTAGGAAGTTCAACAAAAGAAAATTATAGAAAACCAGATCATGATATCGATTGTATTTATGATAAAATTGCTAATACGTTTGAAAAACCTCAAGAGCGGATGATTACTTATAAAGTTGAGCTTGATAATAGTAGTAATGATCCATCCAACAGTAATATGCCCGCAACAGTTTCAAGTAACTTTTTCTCGCAAGAGTATTCCATTTCTGGAACTATGGGCCTGATAGATGGCGACATCGTCTCTCTTGATTTAAACTTTGAACTATTAAAGGATAATAATAATGAAAATGGTGCAACTTTTAAGATTAGTGAGCCCTATTATAAAAAATCTTTTGGTTATATCGATAGCAATTACAATAATCGATTAGAACTTTATGCCTTTTTTGAAAAGTTAGATCAAAGAGTAAATGGTACTTATCTTGAACAATTTAAAGGTGAAAAGTTAATGCTGGCTCTTGCAGGTAATTGCAATCCTGTGAATACAACCAATAAGGTCATAAAATGTGAAATACTTTGGAGTCACTCTGGAGTAACCATAGACCCGAGCACTTATATATTTCAAGATAAGCTAATGGGAAGATCTAATTTAAAATTAACCGTAATTGAATAGTTCAAGACACAAAGCTGGACTTGTAGGATTCAAATCCTTTCTCCTGAAATCTAAAAGACCCATACGCACTCCACTTGGATGGGTCTTTCACCGAACTCACCATAGCTGGATTGTATTAATAAAGTCGCTACCATAACCCATGAAATGATCTATAGGATTACTGAACTGCAAGGAGACTTAGATAGTCAAAGGGCCCGTGAAATTAATTAATGCTCGTCTTTATAAATATGATGTTTATGAAGAAATGGAACGCGCCAATTTCTTATTAACAGGTAAAAAAATTAGGGCCAATAAAATTTTAGAAATTGATCATAGGCTGGTACTTCAATCCGTGAAAAGAGCCTATGCTTTTGACCATAATTACAGTTTACGAGAAATTAATGATCTAACAGTTTTTAGTGAATGCGGTATCGCTTCCAGCGAAATGTATGAGTTTTTACATTTCTACAGTTTTTTTGACCGATCCATTATCAGAGAAAATATTTGGACTAGGGATGGTCTTGCTGCTTATATTTATGACAATGCGATAGTAGGCAAGGATAGGGATGGTAGGTTTTTTACACCACATATTTATTATTGTGCCGAATCTCGATATGAGCCACTTCGTCTGCAAGACATTGCTCATATAATAATCAATTATAAGAAGAGCATGAAATAATTTCATATGGGGTCAGCTTTGGCGCACATATACGTCCCCTCTCATTGTTTTTAATTCAAAAACGATTTAAAAGAAACTATTCAAAAAAAAGTTGATAGCAACAAAGGAGAAAAAAATTATGAAGAACTTATTATTAGCAGCAATAATTTTATTGGTTTCCCAAATGTCATTCGCAGTAGTGAATCTGCCAAGTGCAGTCTGCAAGGTAGAGCTTCAAAAATTTAATTTTGAAACAAGGAAATGGGAAAATCCCGTGGAAGTAAAAATGGAAATTTTAAGCGATAAACTCGCCACATCTGCTACCGGTGAAATTGACAATTTTGAAATCCTCATTAGTGAAGAGATATTCGGTGACCCCAATAAAACTGGAGTCTTCTTAGAAATTAAAGATGTGCTTTCAGGTGTTGTCGCTAGAACAAATAGCGAAGTCGTTGGAGATAAAATAGAAGTTGATATGCGTAGAATGCGTGATAATAATTCCATTATTCGTGGTTTTTGTTCAATGAAAAAATTTTGATTCGTTAAAAGTACACGGTTCTTATCTACGAACGATCATGTTAGACGCAAGTAGTGGCAGATTAGAACCGTGAACCGCAAATACAAATAACTTACAATATGATGGTATCTACTATAAAAAATGCGGTTAACAATTTTGGGGAGAATGTATGAAAAAACTTACAACTATTATTTTTGTGACTCTTCTTTCTACTGGAGCTTATGCTGGGTGCTTACAAACGGTTACACGAGCAATCATTGATATCAATAGCTCACAGAACAAAAATATCAGCTTGCTCACCGAGAAAAGCCGGATCTTAGAACCTGGTGAAGAAGGTCAAGCCTATTTTGGCGAATTTTATAATAATACTAAATCAAACGTAGAAGTTTTCTTTTTAACTGAATCAAATGGTTACTATCAAAATTACTTTGCTCTTTTGCTCGATGCTCAATCTTGTACTATCGTTACGCAACAATCTCTTGGAGATAATGCTTAATTCTTGGCTTGGGTTAATAACTATATACAAAGATAGGCTCAACTAATCGAGCCTGTCTGAAATAAATGAGAGAGGGCATATGAAATCATTTTTAATTTTGATAAGTATATTTTTTTTAAATACAGCTTACTCTGGTGATCAAGCATGTACATTGGAGCAATTCACACCAGAGGTTATGTTTGAGCTTAATCTAAAAGATCTAAGTAAAAATACAGCAGAGGAATTACCACTAATTTTAAGACAACAAATAATCATAGCGGCTAAAGCGTTTGCAAATATTCAAGAAGAGGTCACCGACCTTCATTCAGTTCAAGATGCAATAGGTTATTTTGTGCCATATGATGGGAAAATGTTAATCCTTAATATAGACGGGAAAACATATACTGAGATATCTGGTACTCCAAATGAAATGTCGTTTGGATTTATTTTTCAATCTGGAGGAAAAAAAATTATAGCAACAGACGATAATGGAAGATTAATTTGTAAATAATTACTAAAAGATGGAGTATGGTTCAATTTATCATGCGAAGATTTTGTTCAATTATTTGAACGGCTTTAATTTTTTTAAAGCAAGGTATCCCTAAAAGTCAGGCCGTACATAGAAGAATTTTCAGTCCTTACTCCGAGTTGAATGTTTTTCATAGTACGTTGCTTTTGATTTTAATTTCTACTATAAGTCAGAGATCATTTTTTTTTGATGCAGCCTCTGGGAGGGGATTATGAAAATAAAACGGTTTGGTATTAGTTGTTTATGTGTACTGCTTATCAGTATTTCTACGGTTTTAGCAGATGATTGGAGTCACCAGTCTTTTATGTCGAATTCTGACACTGGAAGCATAAAATTTTCTTTGGATTATATGATTAATAGAAATGAGGATGTTAGTGGACAGACTCTTAATATGCGGATGTACGCTACTAATATTTGGATCAATGTGCAGGCGGGGGGGGCTATTACTTCATCAGACGTTGTTGAAGCATATTTAGTGAGTGAAGGTGGACAGAGAAGCACTTATAATCAGTCCATCTTTTTAGAGTATGCTGCCAATGATAATAGATTTACGGGTAAATTTCAAAATGTGTTATTTAACGAACAGAATTGTCCTGCGGTTTATGCCTCCTATAATAATCGGTGGTATTGTGATGGCGGTTGGAGATATGATGATAGCCTGATCAGTCATCAAAAAGTGGCCATTAGGATAAACGATTCATGGTCGCTAGTTGACCCCCAAAGCGGATCACATGATTTTAGCTTTGTTTTTATGAAATAATAATGGATTTCTTCTTGGTGATTTTTATAGATGGATTCAACTGCTTTTTGTCTCCAGAAACTTTGTTGATGTGAAAACAAAGGAGAGTTTTTGTTGATGAAAAGATAATTGTTTAAAACGCTAAAATGCCCGTTATTTATTCTGATTAAATTTCTGGTGCTTTTTTAATAAGGGCCGATTTTTTTTTACAACTTCCGACTTCACTCTTAGGATTAAAATTTCAATCATAAGAAGGCTCAATTGGTACAAGTTGTTAACCTGTTTTATTGGTTGCTAAAAACCGGGTTATTGTGATAACCTGGTTTTAATTAGAAACAAAACCAGGTTATTTTAGGTGTCATATGAATCTTAAAGAATTACACATTCAACTTAGGACACCTTTTACAAAAGAGAGAGGTTATGGCGCTACCAAAATAAAATCTGTTGGGTTTGAAAACATTTATTTTGTAGTTCCTCCGGCTCCTCCTGAAAAAATAGATGGTCAGTTGCCTGCCAAGTTATTATCCGTTGCACTCAAGGTAATTGGGGGACTACCTTCTATAGATAAAGCGACTCCATTAGATAAATTGATTCACTATTTATTTGTCAGACAAGAAGTGGTTTGCTCTTCCAGATTGGAAGGAACGTGGTCAACTATAGATCATGCTCTGACTCCAGGTGAAATCTGTGATAAAAACGAAGGAAAAAATCAGCATCAGGCAGTTAGATGTTATGCCAACATACTTGAAGAGATGATAGAAGTGGCAAAGCAGAAAAAAGAAAAAATTTTTAATGAGGATTTTATATGTAAAATTCATAAAAAAATTGTTGAAAACGATCCGTTTGCTACGGGGATTCCAGGCAGTTTAAGGACAGAGGGAAAATCAGGTTCGATTGTGATTATTGGAGGAGGACTTAGAAGAGAAAATTCCATTTATAATCCAGCTCCACCTTCACAAGTTAAAAGATGTTTAAGAGAGGTACTAGATTGGCTTGGCGATGAAAAACTGGCACAGCTTGGCGATGCTTCAGTAGGAGGCCCAAGCTTACCAATCAGAATGGCGATTGGTCACGTTCATTTTGAAGCAGTTCATCCCTTTACAGATGGAAATGGGCGCACTGGCAGGATGCTCTGGCCACTCCAAATGGTATGCTCAGGATATATGCCGCTTTATCTATCTGGTTATGTCGAAAAATATAAAGATGATTATAGAAAATCTCTGGAAAGTGCCCAGAAGAAATTAAACTATATTCCCATGATAGAATTTATTTGTAATGCCATCATAGAAACTGATCAGGAAAATAGAGAAACTAGGAAAGCTATAATTGAACTGGAAAGGAAATGGCAGGAAATATCAAAATTTAGGGATAATTCTGCTCCTAGACGTGCTTTAAAGTTAATGCTAACTAATCCTATAATTTGCTCGTCCTTTCTTGAAAAGGAACTTGGCATTTCTAAAACTGCCAGCGTAGATGCAATTAATGCCTTAAAGAGAAAAAAAATTATCAGGTTCCGGGAATTAGAGAATCGAAAACGAATTTATGCTGCTGAAGAACTCATCGCCATTTTATCTAGGCCATATGGGAGTGATATAGATTTGGCCTTAGAGAGAGCTCAAAGACTTTTGCAAGCAAGATAACTAGCTATGGACACGATATTATTATCGTGGAAAAATTTTTATATCTTACCACCATTTAAGCGGCGTATTGATTAAGGCCTTTCCTTTTGCATCCATTTTTTTGGCCTCTTTAGGATTGATGGCCGCTTTGACATTTTTTAATAGTGAAATCAGTTCAAGCTCATAGTTTTGGTTGGAATTTTTGGAGCCAGTTGATACTAATTTGACCAGTCCGAGTGGTTTTGCTTCTTTTGCAATCCAAAAGTCCACCGTCTGGTTGTTATGTGATTTACGATAGTGATTGGCAGAAAGAGTTCCGGCTTGGGTTTTCAAGGTAGCGACCTCAACTAAAGCGGTGTTTAGTGTTTTTTCATCACTAAAAAGAAAATCATTTAATTCAATCCCATTATGATTACTAAATGAGTCGCTACTCATTTTTTGGGGATGTTTTTGATCAGGCCCTTGAATATAGCCTTCTTTGATCGTAAGACTTCCATCAGTTTTTTTTGAAAGCAGGAATTGTTGGTAGAGTTTTACTGGAACAAGCGTGTTTTGTGCATCCATAAAAAATTCCACCGAGATACTTTCTTTTTTTACATCCGCAAAATAGATGGATACTTCCACATCAGCGTTATTTTGCGTTTTTATATAGTATTTCGCACCTTCTCCTATTTTGAAATTTTCAAAACCTTGTCCAAAAATAGTGGCGGGCAAAAGCATGGTGATAAGAAATAATGTTTTGATCATAATGGACACTCCTATTTATCGTTTTTGTCGATTTCTTCTAGAACTTTATTATTTTCTTCTATTTTTTTTTGATAGTTGGTGAGGGCCTCTTGGATTTTTTTTTGTTCTTCGGGATTTATATTTTCCGAACTCTTGGTACTGGTGTCAATGACCGTGTTTTTTAAATCTTCAGTCTTAAGCCCTGATGCCAACGTGGTAAGTAAAAGCATACAAAATACAGTGATTAAAAAACAAATTTTCATAATATTATCCTGGAGGTTTAGATGGGATTATAAGATTTTATAAATTCACAGTCTATTTTAAATTTTTTTTCGATAAGTTTCATTAAGGCAAGGATACCAAACTCTTCGGTGGCATTGTGTCCACCGGCAAAGAGGCACAGCCCTGATTCTTTGGCATCAAACCAGTCATTTTCGCTGATTTCTCCGGTCAAATAAGAATCCAGCTGATCTTTACTGGCGTATTTATAAAATGATCCACCACCTCCGGTGATGATGCCCATGGTGCGTAAACCTAAAGTTGCAGATGGGGTTGATACTACTATTTTATGCTTAAGCAAGTGCTCCAGTTTTTTTTCCAAAACCGCAGGGGAGGTTTTACTTTTAAAACATCCTTTGACGCCAATAAAAGCTCCTTTGTATAAACAAAATGGTTGCACTTTTAAAAGGCCAAGTTGGGCAGCAATGACTGCAGCATTACCAATTTTTTTGTGCCCATCAAGAGGTAAGTGGTAACTGAATAAATTGATATCATTTTTAATAAGCGGGACAAGCCGGTTTTTTAGTGGACCCTTGATGGAATCTACTGGATTATTTTTCCAAAAAATTCCGTGATGAACAATCATGGCACAGGCCTTCATCGATACGGCTTTTTCTATATTTTCCCTAGATGCTGAAACACTAAAGCATATTTTTTTGATGGGTTGTCGTCCCTCCACTTGCAGTCCATTCAAGCAATAGTCGTCAAATTTTTTTACATCCAAATACTGATTTAAAAAAAGATCTAATTTATCTCTGGTTAAAAGCATAATCCATTCCGATGTTTTTATTGTAGAGGTGCATCTTCTAAAAAAGTTTCTTTGATATAGGTATTTTTTAAAGATGATTTAAGGCGGTTGATGGTCTCGGTTAATTCCTTATTGTAGGGGGTAAACGTCAGTGCCTTTTCAAACTCCATGAGGGCCTTGGCAAATTCTTTTTTGTTAATATAGGCCTTGCCGGCGTTGATAAACGGATATTCCCGGTGCTGATAATTTCGGCATTTTTTGGCCAGGTCAAACCATTTGAGGGATTCATCCAGACGGTTTTCAATGAGCAAGTAGTTTCCCATATCGTTGTAGGGCGGGCCAAAGTCTGGATCTTTTTTTATGGCCTTAAGACAGTATTCCCGGGCCTTTGGTATATTTCCTGTTAAGGAATAACTCCAGCCAATCAAGGTGAGCACTTCTGCGGTGGCGTTATAGCTGGCCGCTTTGAGAAAACGGTCCAGGGCCTCGGGGTATTTTTTTTCGAATATTTTCTGGTGACCGTCTTTGATGAGTTCATTACAACGATCGATTCTTCTAAAATCCAGGGAAAAAACCGGTGTTTGAGATTCATCCAATTCGAATCTCTGGTCATCTAAATAAAACAATGGTACGGCCATGTTTTGAGATTGGTCTTGCATCTGGGTCAGGTTAACCCTCGGATAGTCGATCGTGAGATTGGTTTTTTTGATAATTTCCTCATGCAACAACTGGGCATGTTGATAAATTAAATTAATGATCTTGGTTACAGTCTTGGTCAGATAGTCAGTATGCAGGTTCATTTTAAGCAGGTATTCAATCACTTTCATGGAGGATTGAAAGTGACTCAAGGTTTCTCTGGGGGAGGGGTTTTGGCTCTCTTCGGCCAAATAGAAACCTTTGCACAAAATATTGTCGGTTAGCAGGATGAATAAATCATCATGCATTTTTACACACAGATTAAGTACGTTGACATCGCTGGAAAGTGAGCTGTAATGCACGATCGCTTGTAAAATGCGTTCTTGGTAACCAGCGGCGTTGATAAATTCTGCAAAAAGTAGGTTGGTCTTGGTTGTTTTCATAATCCGTTGGATAAAAGTGAACCCTTACCAATCATCTTAGATGGTTGAATGCCAACAAGCAAGATCTTAGTTTTTATAAATTGAATCTATGATGCGACTAAAAACATGATACAAACCAGGATAACGATATTGATAAATCTTTTAAGTAAATTAATATTGTGGGTTTTCATGAATGCCCCTCCATGAGTTAAGACCGGCCTTCAACCTGACTTAATTATCTTCAAAGATGATGCCATGATTATTCAGAAATTATTTAATAATTACAGGTGATTAGATAAGTCATGCAATGGCTTTGGCTTCTTCTTGGGCATGCAAGGGGCATTTTGCCATCAAAAATCGGTGTCCATGGAGTTTTCAATGGTTTCTGGGTCAAGCAGTTGCTTTTTTTCGGCAGCTTTTGAATATCGATCGGAAATGAGTTTCCAAAGCGAACTACCGTCCTGGGAAGCAATACTTCTTGCACCAAAATTTAAATCTTGATTATTTTTAGCACCTTCTTTTTGTTTAAAAAAATCGGCCAAGGGATTTTTATCATCGGTGGGTTTGGTTTTGCTGTCCACCCCTTTGCCCCCTAAATAACTAAAATCTGCGCTACCACCTGCGTATTGGGGTATCTCCACTTTACTGACAAATTCTCTTGGAGCAGCTTGATTGTTATTACCACCGCCTGGTGATAGTCCTCCGCCTCCTCCTTCCACTGAACCACCGACTGCACCACCACCACCGCCTAGATCCTTAAGGTTTCCTGGTGAGGGAGGGGTGTCTATAAAACCGGAACCTTTATCAATGGGTTCATCTGCTATGAATACGGCGCCTTCACCTGCATTAGCAGCGGCTCCCGTGGATGCCAAACCTGCTTGGTCATCGGCCCTACCCGGAGCACCTATCTCGGTTGCTAGTCCAGAGCCTCCATCAAAACCAAAGCCTCCGCCATCCCAATTGGTACCTTGGTACGGAGAGGTGAATCCTGCACATTTGGGATCATTGGGATATTGCTCGCAATATCTGCGTAGCACTGCCTCAGGTTGCAGTCCTGGTAAATCCTCCGGTGTAAAGCCATCAATGCTGGCGATGGCATCATCCAGGCGATCCACTTGTTTGTTTAAAATACTGGCCGTCAATCCTTCCGATGCCATATCGATGCCAGCGGTCAGCATGATTTCTTTAAGCGTATCCTTGACGTTCTGGTTTTTAAGCAGACTAAATTCGCCGGAATCAATGACATATTTGCATATATCCCGAGGAGTCGTGTCGGCATAGGTTTTTTCCATTTTTTTATCTTGGGCGATCATTTTCTCTTTGTTGTGTTTCCAGTTCACGTCGTTTTCCACCGTCTTTTCGATATTGGTGATGTATTGATTGATACTATCCCTAACTGTGTTTCGTAATTTGACCCCGATATTACCCCGGATACCCGATTCCGAGCAGGATTTGATCATTTCGTCCGTGGTGGGATAGGTTTGGTGAATAGCGATCATGGCCGCCAGCTTGGCCCCATGAAAGACCACTCTTTGCTGGGATACCTTTTCTTGTTCCTCGATGCTGGCCTTCTGGGCCTCAAAAGTATTTTTCGTGATGTCCGCTGCGGAGGTGGCCGTTTTGCTCATCAGATCCATTTGCTTGTCCATCAAATTATCCTGAACAATAACTCCCTGAACAACTTCCAGCCCTTTTTGTCCGATAGCCGCTGCATTATAGGCGGTTACCGCTCGCGAACAGGCTTTATAGTCCTGGGTTTCAACGCCGTCGGAGTAACAAAGAATTTTGCCATCAAAACTTTTGGTGGATTTGCCTCCGCCGACATCATCCTGATCGTAATCCACGTAGTGGGTCATGGCCGCCAACCCCGCACAGGTTTGTAGCTGGGCCAGTTGTCGCTCGTTTTCGTTGAAATACTCTCCTAGAAGGGTAAGTAACTCGTGCATTTTGGAGGTGAGATATTCCGATGATGCCACAAGATCTGTTATCTTTTTTTTGACCTCGTGGCAGGACTGTGATTCTTTGTCCTTGCAGAATTGGATGGCGCTTAGAAGCTCGCTGCGCTGATTATTCCAATCCTTGCCTTTTTCATTTATATCATCAACATGCTTATTGATTTCATCCTCTTGGATTTGGGTAAAATCCCGATAGCCTGCGAGAAAGGAGGATTCCAGTATTTCATTGGATTGTTGTTTGCTCGCCACCTGTTTCCAATTTTTAGAGTTGGCTTGTTGACAGGTCATGAATCCAGGGGTGCCTGCATAGGATGCTCTGGCCAAAGACTCCTTTTCATGTTGACCCTTTTTAAGGGGGTGTTTATATGGTTTTATATCAAAATTTGCGCCGAAATCCCTGACGGTATGAAGTTTATCAAGGTAGGTTTGATCAATTAGAGCTGGCATATCCCGGTTGACCAGTATGGCCTCATTATACAGACCACTCACATTTTCCTCATCGATTACTTTTCCATATACTCTGATGGTTGTAAGAGTGAAATAAGTACAAAGAAGAATTAAACTAATCATTGTTTTTTTCATAGGTTTCTCACCGGTGTTTCTAAAAACCATTATACTTCTGCTTATCGTCTCGACTGGATATAAACTTGAGTAAAACGCTTGGAAAATAAATTAGGGGATAATCTTTTGAAATTATTATGTATTTTTTTTGACGAAGATCTTCTTTCAGGGTTAACCTTAAAAAAAAGTGACCACCAATGTGGGCACTGGGGAGATAAGGTTTGGTTATGGCTTTGATTTTTAGGTATCCGCTTACCATTCTGGAAAAACATCTGGATAGTTTTGGACACGTTAATAATGCCACCTATTTGCATTTGTATGAAGAGGCCAGGTGGGACTTTATTACCAAGCGGGGCTTTGGCCTTGCCCGGGTTTTAGCACATCAGCAAGGCCCGGTCTTGTTGGATTTGCATCTGGTGTTCAAAAAAGAATTAACCAATCGGGAAGAAGTGGTCATTACGTCTCAATATACCGGACTTAAGAATAAACTGGTGATGGGTATGTCCCAGATTATCTATAACGCCGATGAAAAAGTGGTCTCCAATATGGATTTCACCATGGGGCTTATGGATTTACGGGAGAGGAAACTGATCAGGCCAACCGAGGATTGGCTTAAGGCCATCGGGTCAGAGTGAGCCATATTATGGTTTGATAAATTGGTTAAAAATAATTTCCGCATGATCGAGGATCTCTTTTTTTAAAGAAAGATCCGAGTGGTCGATAAAATTGGTAAAGACCTCCAAACTTAGCTGACTTAGATAAGAATTGGAAACCTCCTGATGACTAAGATGCCACCTCTCTGGTTTTACCCCTCGGGATAGGCCGGTATAAGGCCGAAAGAAACCATAGCACTCATCGTTTTCGATGAGCTCATCAAGAAAAGCATGGAACTTATGAAACGGGCCTTCTGCGGCACATTCCTCGTTGGTGAGTTTTATTTGATAGTCCGGTGCCAGCTTTCGGGTATCACATACATCGAGATCACTGCCCAAGTGATGTCTGCTAAATCCGGGTATCATGGACCAATTGAGAATGGAAAAGAGTAAATTCGTCGGGCCGATTTTTTTGACATCAACGGGAAGTTCGAATTCATCGAGCAGGATTCTTTTGCCACTCACTTTTTCTTCCCATATCCGTTTTTGATGTTCATATGACCTAAAAGAGCTGACGATATGAAGTTTGAATTGATTTTTTTCAAGGTGAGTCGCAAGGTCACTTAAAGGTTGGAAGATTTTTTTATGAATATGACAGTTAAGATCTTTATGAAAAATAAGATGATCCTGGGTCATGCCGGTCAGTTCTGCAAGCATTTTTTTATTCATCCGCAAATAATCTCATAAGTCCGGATCGGTTGTATCGATTGGATAAAATATCCCAGAGGGATTGATCTTTGTTGTCATGAATATCTTGTTTGCTGAATTTGAATTTATCTTTATCTTGAGCAAATTGCAATTCGCCCGCTTGGCGAGAAGTTCTGGATGAACTTACATTAAAATCCAATTCGTCATTTTTGGCCACAGCTGTTTTTTTGGCATCGGTAGATTTGTAGCCGATTTTGGGAATCAAATTATTAACCGCCTCTTGCAATTTTTTATCACCGGCATTTTGATTGATAGGAAACATCTCGCTCAACGGTTTGCTAAGGACTCCATTACCGGCATCCTTTAAGAGCGAATCCGGAGCAAATTGCTTGAGTAGTAATTTATTTTGTTCGTCATCAGGTAAAACGAAGGGGGTTTTTTTGTCCTTATTAAATTGGCGTAGCAGCGCTTCTTTGGCATCTTGAAGGCGGGTGGCCTTTTGAGAAAGGTCAGCATCGTTTAGGTTGGCGGCTGTTAAATTTCCTTTAAGTAAGTCATTGAGCTCTTTTTCAGTAGACTTTAAGTTCACGGCGGAGGCAAGGTTTCCAAGATCAAAAGACTTGGGAACGGCCTTGAGGCAAGCATCATCACCGGTTTTGGTATTGATCATTTGCTTACAGTTGCAATCAGGATCGAATTGCTCGTCTTTGGAAACACATCCCTGTTCCCCCAATAGGGAGGCATTGGCGTAATCGCTGGCGGTGGCGGTGACAAAGGTACTGTGCCATAATTTCTGACAAGTGTTGCTTGCCGAATGATCATGGTTGGCGCTGCCATCGCTGTTGAAACAGTAACAGAGGGGGTTACTTAAATCCTCCCGCCCATCAGGACAAAATTGCTGGGCATCGGCGGTAAATTCTTTCAAGGCTTCATCAATTTTTTTGATATTATCTTTGGCCTGGGACTCCACTTTTTTATGTTCGTTTGCCAGCTGATAGGAAAGGAAAGCCGCCAGGGTGGAGACCGTCGCAATTCCCGCCGAACTGGTAAAATATTTACCAAGCGAAGTGGTCAGTCCCACCAAGGTGGTGGCCCCTGCTCCAAGTAGTAGTGGAAGATAATCCTTGAATTCCTTGTCACCATAAGTCAGTTTGTCCTTACCCATGGCACTTGGAAAAAAAGTATCATGTAAAAAAAGGAGGGTCAGTTCGATCTGGTTATTTTCAAACGAGGCGATTGGTTTAGGGGCGGTTGCTTGGCATTTGGTGGCCCCGGGAGCCAGCATTTCATACAAGGCTACTGCACTGGCCGTGGCAAAAGCTGCAGTTAACGTCAAATGGATATAGTATTTCTTTTTCGCAATATCACGGATCAGTTCCTGTTCCCTTTTTAAATAAATAAAAGCATCAACCTGGGCATTATAAGTGGCGTCGGCTATTTCTTTTTCCCGGTATTCCTTGCGATATTTTTCCAGTTTGTCCTTTAGTAAAAAATATTGGTATAGCTCCATAGCTATAAACCCAAGGCCTGCACCGGTCAGAATCGTTTTTGACATACAACGGGCCTTGCTGTCTTTGCTTAAAAAACCAATGGTCACCAACCCCAGGGACATTCCGTAAGCGGTCTGGGTTAGTCCTTCCTTGGCACTGGAATAATCAATATCAGGCTTCCCGGATTTTTGATTGGCGAGGTTATCGACACATGCTTTGATCTGGACACTATCTTCCAAGCTGGCACATTGCTCTAATTGTTGTCTGGTATCGACCGCATTTTCCTTGGTCATACACCGGTTGAGTTCACAAACCCACTCTTTGCTGGCTTCAGTACATTGAGTCTGCTGCTCCTTCAGATAGGCATCGTCCTCATAGGAGCAGATGGTGGCGCTTAATAACGGTCTATGCAAACTACCAGTGAGCAAGCTGAAATAAAGAATCACTTTCAAACTATATAATCTAGTTGATTTCATATATTTTATCCAGATACCAGTATAACCAATAACCGATTATTTGGATAAGGGAATTTACAAAGGTTTTAATTTATTAGCTCACCCCTCATATTTAAATGGCAAAAATCATTGGCACCCATGAGTTAACTATTGCTAAATTATTTGGAAAAATAAATTGGTAAGGTATTTTACAGGAGGGTAAAATATGGCCATCCTGATAATTAGTTTTGGTCGCCGGTCTTCCATAGTAAAATTTTAGTTGAATGTGAATCATGGGGTGTGGTGATGAAAAAAAATGTACGGTTTGCCTTAGATATTTCGGTGCTTATCGTAGGCGTATTATTATTAAGTGGAATTTTTTTATGTGATCGCTTGCTTATTCAATATGGCCCGCTCCAGACGTCCCCCACTGATTTACTCTGGTCCAATTATCAAAAACTGGAAAAACTGCAAACGGCATTGAAGCTTTTTGAGGAATATAAGGAGACAGATTTTTCCAACAATTTTAGACAACAGATCGTCGCCAAGAGGAACTGGCTTTTAAAAGGACAAGCGATGCTTGCTGAGTTTGATTTAGCGGATCAAACGTATCTCAAGGAATATCAAAACATGTTAACTGGGTTACAAGAGGACCTAAATCAAAGTAATTTGGAATATTCCTCCAATGCCAAGGTGGAAGTTTTTAAAGAGAATATCACGGATTTAAAACACTATTTTGAGAGTAAAAATATGTCGATGAATCATGCTTATTTATTAGAGTATGTGGCGCTTTGGGAGGAACTGGAAGGTAAATTATTCAAGACCAAAGTGGTGACCTTGGGCCCGTGGAAAGCGGTTTTACAAAAAATTGAAAATACTATTTTGGAAGCCAAGGTTACCACTGATGCCAAGGAAAAAGTCCTGGAAAAACTTTATTATCTCCGGGAAGCCGCTAACGAATTGAATAATTTATTTGCTTTTAGTAATACCTATCTGAAAAATAGTAAGAAAGTAAAAATTTATATAACACTCATGCAAGATATGGTGCAAATTAAAAAAGAAAATTCTATCTGGTTGCATGAATTAATCGAGTACTTAAGAGGAATGTCCTTGCTTGCTTTTTTGGGAGTATCCCTGACCGTTTTATTTGCCGGATGGTTAAGAAAAGTGGTCGGGATGAAATCCCCGAAAAATTTGTTGGAAAAAACAATGACCGAGCAAACGCTTCCGGCGCCTATCGGTCAAGCGCCGGGAAAATATTTAGTCAATGAACGAGAGCTTCATGCAAAAGTAATCGAAATAGTGGACTCGGTGTTAATAAGAAGTTCCCATGTGAAATCAGATCAGCTGGCTGGAGCTGGTAACCGCAATAAAAAACGCAATAAAAATAATAAAAGGATCGGGAGAGATTTACCCAAAAATATTAATTAGTTTCAGTTATGGGTTGAGGCTTGAGCGATTTTTCAAATTCATCAAAGCCGGTTCCTTTCAACTCACAGGACTGCGATGAGCATATCTGCCAGGTTTGATTATCCTCCTGATGATAATCAAATGTGAATCTGGGCATAAAATAATTGGTGAATTTTTTAAAACGTGGATCTGCCAGCCAGCTTTGTGGTACGGTGACCATTTTGTATGCCGCTAGAGGGTAGGTTAAAACACGCATGGCCTCTCCGGCGTTAAGGGGGTTTTGCAACGATTCATTGATCAGTCGTTCCACCATGGTGTTTGGGGAGAGATAATCCTGGTTCTTGGAAAGCAGCATGGCCTTGATATTTAGTTGAATCAAAATAATGGCGCAGGAGCGAAAAGCATTATCATAGGCCTGGACTTTTTGGTTGGGATAGTGCTCGGCCTCATTTTGCCTGATAGGCCTGGTGTAAAGGGAGTCATCACGGATAAATTCCTGTCTGATAAAATCGAGGACTTGAAAAAATTTAACTTTATTGGTGAGGTCTCCATTTTGTTCATAAAGTCGTAGCAAAAACTCGGCGTAAAAAATATAATCTTCGCTAAGAGGATAATTATTTTTTTTCGTGGTGGTGTGATCAATCAAGGGAAAATTATTTTCGTTAATAAAAGCCGCTTCCAGTTTTTTAGTAAAAAGCTCCAGCATATTACGGGCATTTTCTTTGATACTGTCGATTGGGCAGTATTGAACCACATCAATCAGTGCCGTCATGAGGGCAAAATTCCAGCTAGCAATGCCTTTGGTGTCAGTCAGGGGCGGAATGCGGACAGATCTTTCTTGGAACAACATCTTCTTTAAATTACGAACGACACTCCATCCTTGGGAGGAAAGGATCTGGTCTTTAAATTGAAGATTGAAAGAAAGGGTATTGAGACCATACCGGTAATTACCTTCTTTTTTGATATTAAACCAATTCTTATAATCAGCTATGTCTTTTTGATATTCGTCAGAGATGGACTTTTCAAATTCTTCTTCGGTAAATAAATAATAAAGACCTTCAATTCCTTCAGACTCGGCACTTTGACTACTGAATAAATATTGGTCATCATTATTCATTTCCTTGCTTAAATAGTCGAGGGTCTGAATAAGGCCATCATAGATGAGGGGTGATGGATAGAGGAGTCCAGCTTTAGCTAGTAATTTTAAAAGTCCGGCTTGATCGTAGAGCATTTTTTCAAAATGGGGCTTCATCCATTCCTTATCGGTGGTATATCGATGGATGCCCCCGCGGATCTGATCGTAGAGGGGACTGGTGAGAATTTTTTCAATACTAAAAATGGCATGCGATCCTTTATCCTTATCGACTATTCCTTCAAGGATTTGTTCGATGATCCATTCGTGATAGGGAAAATTGGGAAATTTCGGATTGGTTCCATATCCTCCATTTTCCTTGTCTTCAAAGGTTTTAACCGCGCTGATAACAGCTAGGGGGTGGGGAAAATGTCCTTCAAATTCAACCTTTTCTTTTGGGATGATGCCTTCACAGAGAGCGTCATAGACTTTGTTGGCATTTTCTTCGACTAAGACACGATTATTTTGATAAATGTCAGATAATTCGGTTATCACTTGTAAAAAACTGGCCTGTTCATGACTTGATTCAAAAGGGAAATAGGTTCCGGCAAAAAAGGGTTTTAGATTGGGCAACAAAAACACCGAAAGGGGCCATCCATTTCTTTTCATATAGATGTGAGCTGACAATTGATAAAAATTATCCAGGTCTGGATATTCTTCCCGATCCACTTTGATGCATATAAATTTTTCGTTAAGCAGATTGGCAATATTTTGATTGGTAAATGATTCTCTGGCCATGACGTGACAGAAGTGACAGGCACTGTAGCCGATGGATAAAAAAATCGGTTTGTTTTCGTCTTGAGCTTTGGAAATGGCAAGTGGTCCATATGGCCACCAGTCAATGGGATTGGTACAATGCTGCTTGAGGTAAAGGGAGTTTTCGTTTTCGAGACGATTGAAAAGTTTTTTATCATTCATTATTTTTTTCCTGGTTATTGCTTTGAGTTGTGGTCATCGCACATGGAAACATTTGCAGGTTAACTATTATAATTACTAGAAAATTTTACCTTAACTGCCAGAAGGATCAAGCAGAAGTTATCATTATTTTAATAATTTTGATAATTGTGCGAAAGGTCTTTTTTCCTAAAATTCGATCAAATCGTGGTTGGGGGGTTTACATCCAGTGGTTTTCGAGAGAAATAACCATGGATGAAAAAATATGTCGCAGGTTTTAGAAGCTTTTTGCTCCAGCTGGGGGCCCGTCAGGCCAACGTTTTGATGGTATCAATGATGGCATTTAGTTTGTTTTCCTTGTCTCTTTCGATCAAGGAAAAAAAACATAAGACCGCCGGTTATAGTCAGGGACAATGGCACACTGATGTTTTTGCTATTTCGTTGCAGGACGTGAAGGGACTGAAAAACTGGATGGTCTATAAATTGGGGCATTTCATGGAAAACTGGTTTTTTTCAGATCTGGCTCCCAAGCCAAACTATCTTTTTCAGGAGGTTTTTCGCCCCTTTGGACAAGTCAGTTTGTATCGTTCGTCAGAAATATCGGGTGAAGAATTTGAGACACTCATCTTGCAATCAGTTCCCAAAATTTATCAACAAAAACTTAAACTATATGTTAGAAAAACTATGCATCTGGCAACCGAGTACCAGGTTGATCCATTTTGGATAATATCCATCATGTGGGTGGAGAGCCATTTTGAAAATAATGCCAGAAGCCCCATGGATGCGCGGGGGCTGATGCAAATAATGCCTGGTACGGGAAAATTCATTGCTCAAAAGCTGAATTTGGATCTGGAAGAGGGGAGTATTTATGATTTAATGTGGAGTCCAGGCACCAATATCGAAATGGGTATTTTTTATTTGCGGTATTTGTTGGATTATTTCGATAACGATTATATTCTGGCCACTATGGCCTACAATCATGGGCCGGCGAGAGTTAAACAGCTCATAGATGAACAAAATGAAGTCATTTCAACCAATCAATATTTTAAAAAAGTAAAAAAGGCTTATCGCCGTTTAACCAGGGAATATATCAAAACCGTGGAAAATGCTTCCCGACCAGTTTTAGTTACCATGGATAAAAATCTGAATAATTAGTGGCCAATTGAGAGTTTTTTCTTTGATCTATTGTCAACCAAATTGCTAAGATAGGATGGTTTGAGTTTTTTAAGAGGATTTAAAGTGATGATGAATGTTGATAAAGTAGTTGCGATTGATGGGCCATCTGGAAGTGGTAAATCAAGCATTGCCAAGGCGATCGCCAAGGAACTGGGTTTTTTATATGTGGATACCGGGGCCATGTATCGGGCCTTGGGATATTATCTGGATCATAAGCACATGATCTTGACGCCGAATCAAGAACTCTTCCATGCGTTAAGGGATTTAAAATTCGGTTATGGTGAAAGCGAGTCAGTACAAGTAAGAGTGGACGGAGTGGATTTAACCCAAAAGATTAGAGAGCATAAGGTTTCCGAATTGGCGTCTCTGGTTTCTCAAATAAAAGAAGTCAGGGATTATTTGACGAAAATCCAAAGGGAGCTGGTTTTAAAAAAAATATGTGTGATGGAAGGACGGGATATCGGGACGGTGGTTTTTCCTCACGCTTTTTGTAAAATATTTTTGACCGCCAGTGCGAAGGTACGGGCATTGCGTAGGTTTAATCAACTCAAGGATATGCATAAACAGGATATCCCTTTTGAAAAGATACTTGAGGATATTGAATTAAGGGATCAACGGGATATCAATCGAGAGGAATCTCCGCTTATCAAGGCCCACGATGCTGAGTTGCTGGATACCAGTGATTTGAATTTCCTGGAGGTGATTGAGACGGTTAAAAGGATTATCGTAAAAAAAGCCCAATCCCAGAATCTGAGTATATGAGAATTGTAATAAATCGAACTGATGCCATTGGTGATACCCTTTTAACCCTGCCGGTTGCCCAACTGATTAAAGAACATCATCCAGACGCTGAAATCATTTTTTGGGTATCCCATAAATCGAAGGATATTTTTGAGTATTATAACTGGGTTGACAAGATTTGGGTGATGGATCGACATGCTTATTGGCCTGCACGCATGGTTCATTCGTTTAAGCAAATATTCTCACATGAAATAGATGCCTATTTTTTCATGGCGGGAAGTCATTTTCCCAGTTTCTTTGCCTGGTTGAAGGGAATTAAATTCAGGGGAGGGCTGCGGTCAAAATGGCAAAGTTTTGTGTTTCTCAATCATGCGATAAGACAAAAACGATCCTTGGTGGAAATGCATGAAAGTGATTATAATCTTTTGCTTTTGGAAAAATTCAAAATTAAATATCAATTTAAAGACCGGGAAAAATTACGTCCCTTGTTGAATATTCCAAGTCAGGACGTTGTGGATGCCAAAGAGCGATTGAAACAAAGAGTACTGGCACAAGGAATCGAGTGGAGGGAGAAAATTATCATTATCCATCCGGGCATGGTGGGGCATACGCTCAATTGGCCGATGTTTAATTTCACCAGTCTGATGTCTGAGATGGAAGAGATGTGGCCTGGTCGATTTACTTTTGTGGTTTCCTTTACCAAAGCGGATTTGCCCTTTATCAACAAGATAAAAGGGTATTTGCAGGATGATAAATTTACACATTTGAATAAGAAGATATTTTTTTATGATGGTGGAGTTCTCGGGCTTAAGGAATATTTAAAAGTTTTGAAGAATGCCACTCTCTTTATAGGACCTAGTACGGGCACCACTCATTTGGCAAATTGCTTGGATATACCACAGATTGCTATCTATTCCCCCATCAAAGTCCAATCGGCCATGCGCTGGGGCCCTTTTAGCAGAAGCCATGAGAAATGCCGGGTGTTGATTCCAGATGTGGTGTGTGGTGAACAATTTTTTTGTGCTAGGGAAGAATGTTTTTATTATAAATGCATGGCCAAAATTGAGGTGGATGATGTTTTGGTTCATGTAAAAGAATTATTTATAATTAATAAAGTTATTGATGATAGGGGTGTTCATGAATCTAATCTCTAAAGAAAGATTTTTTTATATATTGGACAATTTTAAAACAAGTAAACCGATTTTGGTGGTGGGGGATGTTGGGATTGATAAATATACGTTGGGATCAGTCAAAAGAATTTCTCCAGAGGCTCCGGTACCAGTTTTGGAGGCCAAGGAAGAAACGGTCAAACTGGGAATGGCCGCTAATATTTCGCATAATTTAAATACCCTTAATTTAAAATCGACTTTGTGTGGGCTTATTGGCAAAGATATTAACGGAGAATTATTTAAAAGTATTTTAAGAAAAAGCAATATAACCTTGGATGGCATAATCGAGTCCAAACTGAGAATGACCACTTGTAAGGAACGTATTACCACGAATGTGCAACAAATATGCAGAGTCGATTACGAAACCAGGGAAATGCTGGACAATCATTCTGAGAAAAGTATTTTACAAAATGTTGAGAAGATGATGGATGCCCATGGTGCGATTATTTTAGAGGATTATAGTAAAGGTGTCTTTTCAAAAAATTTGACTCAAACTATTATTCAAATGGCAAACCAAAAGCAAGTTATTTGTACGGTGGACCCCGGTCGGATGACGCCCCCTGAATATTATCATGGGGCCATGTTGTTAAAGCCCAACCAGGACGAGGCAATTGCCATGAGTAGATCGTTGGGGGGCAGAAGTTTTGATCTTTTGGAGGTGGCCAATACGCTAATGGAAAAACTGGATTTGCAGATGTTGGTCATTACCCTGGGTGCAGGAGGAATGGCCCTCATGGATAGAGGTGGAGATGGACGACTTAAGACTATTCCCACCGTTGCCAGAGAAGTTTTTGATGTGTCAGGAGCTGGTGATACCTCCATTAGTACCATTACCGCAGCACTTTTGGCCAAAGGGACCTTTGAAGAAGCGGTATGGATGGGTAATTGCGCTTCCGGCGTGGTGGTTGGCAAAAGAGGGACGGCTACCGTCAGTTGCGATGAATTGATTTCATTTTATAATAGAATCAATACTGCCGAATTCACTTCAGCCGGTATTTGAAATGATTTGTTGCAAGTCATATTAAAGTTCACTGATTTTACTGGGAAAAAAGTGGCAGCTTACCAAAAACCAATAGTTATCTTGTGATCGTTGGAATCTCATTGATGTTTCAAATTTTTATTCCTATGAAATCAATCAATTCCTTAGTTTTTTAAAAAAAATTTTCTTATTAATTCATTTGAAAATGAATTCGCAGTACTATTGATTAAAGCCCGTAGATAAAGGTGACTGGTGCCGAAAGGGCCAGGAACAAAGCTTCGCCCTAAGTGATCGGATATGGGTTGGTAAGCTGCCTAGACGGTAAAAGGCCACTTTTTGCCGACGTCAGTCGGGTAACCAAGCGGGTCAAAGGAATATGGCGAGTATTCTTTTGGAAAAGGTGGTTTTTTGGAGGAGGTTATGTGGGAAAGCTCCCAGGCTTCTAGTTTTGGTTTTTAAAATTTTCGTACATTCTTTTGAATCCATGGAAGTGTGTTGGTCTCAGTAGCCTTTTTCGCAAGGAGGAAGTATTAAGGGCCTGGCACTTGTAGGAAACAGAAACATTCCTTTTTAGGAACAACTTATTCACTTCGTGTGATGTTTTCATACAGGCCAAATTTGCAGTGGATCGACTGCAAATTTGGCCTTTTTTTTTTGTCTTTCATGAATTCTTACTTCAAGTTGGATAGTTGCCATGTTATATTTTATGAGTTTTATAATTTTGAAGTAAGGATATTGAAGATGTCACACAAATTAGATCAATTGCTTGATGAACTGAAAAAAGATTTATCCGGAGTAACCCAAAAAGAAAAAGTTTTAGATATAAAATCCAAGTATCTTGGGAAAAAAGGTCCGATTGCGGATATTATGTCAGGCCTTAAAAATGCTTCTTTGGAAGAGAAAAAAGAAATAGGTTCCAAAGTCAATATCGTCAAGGATCAAATTCAAGACCTGATTACCCATAAGTTAAGTGAAATCGAAAGTAGTGAGATCAATGAAACATTAAAAACTAGTCAGATAGACATTACCTATAGGGACTATGTTAAACAAACTGATACCATGCATGCGGGGTTTCACCCATTAAGTGCGATTAAAAGAGAAATTGAGGATATTTTTGTATCCATGGGATTTGAAGTTTTGGATGGCCCACATATTGAAGAGGAGTTTTATAATTTTGATGCGCTCAATATTCCTCCAAGCCATCCCGCCAGAGATATGCAAGATACATTTTGGTTTCATGATAAGGACTCGACCGAGGAGAAGAAACGGTTACTGCGAACGCATACCAGTTGCGTTCAAGTCAGAGGGATGCTAAAGCGCAAACCTCCTTTTAGATTTATTGTTCCGGGAAAAGTGTTTCGGGCGGAAAAAATCGATGCCTCCCACGAAGCAGTCTTTCACCAAGTGGAAGGGATGTTGGTAGATAAAAATATTTCAGTCGCTAATTTGATTTATTTTATGAAAGTGGCCCTTCGAGAAATATTTAAAAAGGATGTGGAAGTCAGACTGCGTCCTGGCTTTTTTCCTTTTGTGGAACCTGGTTTCGAGCTGGATGTTAAATGCCTGATCTGTGGAGGCAAGGGCTGTAGTGTGTGCAAACAATCTGGATGGCTTGAGCTACTTCCTTGTGGCATGATTCATCCGAACGTTTTAAAGGCCGGTAAAATTGATCCTGAGATATGGAATGGTTTTGCCTTTGGGATGGGCCTTGATCGCTTGGTGATGATGCGTTTTGGAATTGATGATATCAGAAATATTCATGGCGCGGATTTACGTTTTATTAACCAATTTAAAAGCTACTAAAGAAGGTATATATGTTGATTTCTATAGGCTGGATCAAAGAATTTGTTGAACTTCCGAAACTTTCCAAAGAAGAAATTAAAAAAAGATTTACGCTTGCTACGGCTGAAGTGGAAGAAGTTAAAGAGACTGGTCCGCATCTTAAACAGATAATTATTGCGCAAATTAAAGAGATCAAAAAACACCCCGAAGCGGATAAGCTTAATTTGGTAACCTTCACTACCGGAAAAGAAAATAAAACGGTGGTGTGTGGCGCCTCCAACGTCAAAGTTGGATTAAAAATTCCTTATGCGCCACTGGGTACGACTTTCCCTGACGGATTTACCCTGGTTCCAAAACAAATTAGAGGGATCATGTCAGAAGGCATGCTGTGTTCAGAAAAGGAACTGGGGCTAAGTGAAAGTTCCAGCGGATTAATGGAACTTGCAAACGAAGCACCGCTTGGCAAATCCATGAGCGAGTATTTAAATTTATCACCCGATGTTTTACTGGATATTGATAACAAGTCGATTACCCATAGGCCCGATTTGTGGGGACACTTCGGCATGGCCCGGGAGTTTAGTGCTGTTTACAATTTGGCCCTTAAAAATCCATTTGATCATAAATGGGAAGACAAGCTTAGAAAAAATTTTACCAGCGCTAAATCACCTATAGTTCCACGCATAGAGGGGGAATGTGCCGGTCTTGGATATTATGGATTGTCTTTGGACGGCGTCGTTATCGGGGATAGTCCGGACTGGATGAAATCCAGGTTAACTGCATGTGGTCTTCGGCCGATTAATAATGTTGTCGATATCTCCAACTACGTTATGCTTGAACTGGGTATGCCACTGCATATTTTTGACAGGGAGATGATTAAAGACCAACTCATTATTAAACAGCTGGGAAAAGAGACGGAATTTATAACGTTGGATGAAGAAAAAAGAAACTTGATTAAGACGGATACGGTTATTTGTGATTCCACCGGGCCATTGGTTCTTGCAGGTATTATGGGAGGTCAAAAAAGTGGAGTGACGAATAAAACGAGCAAAATATTTGTGGAGGTTGCTAACTGGAAAAGTGCCCCGATTAGAAAAACCTCATCGAGATTGGGTCTGCGTACCGATTCATCTCAAAGATATGAAAAATCTCTTGATAGCGCCTTGCTGGAACGGACCATGTTTAGAACGCTTGAGCTTATTTTGCAAATTTGTCCGATGGCAAAAGTGATTGGCAAACTTGAATATGCTGGAGAGAATTGGAAAGAAAAAAAACCACTTAAAATTAAAACCACTGTTGCTAAAATTAATATGGTGCTTGGAACTGAAATCAAAAAAGAAAAAATAATACAAATTTTTGAGAGCTTGAGTTTTAAAGTTCATGGCCTTGACGGGGATAACTTGGAAGTGGAAGTTCCAAGTTTCAGGTCCACCAAAGATATTGAATATGAAGCAGATATTATCGAAGAAATCGGCAGGATAATTGGTTACGATAATATCGCAGAATCATCTCCTCATTTGGAAATCAAACCCGTTAATCTATCCAGCGCCATGAGGCTTGATAGAAAGATTAAGGATTTTATGGTGTATAAGGGAAACTCCTTTGAAGTTATGACCTATCCCATGGTTGGCAAAAGTTTTCTGGACAAGGCCAGTTGGACTACTCCCGCAATTACCGTTATCAATGCCATGTCTGAAGATTGTGCGTTGATGAGGCCTTCTTTGATTCCGTCACTGCTGGATGCCGCAGCTAAAAATCAAAAAAATTTCGAAGCATTTAAATTTTTTGAGATAGGGAGAAGCTACCTTAAAGATAGCAAAAACTTTTCAAAAGAAAGTAATCATTTAGGTGTGGTTTTTTATCATAAAACAGACAATGTTTTTCTTGATTTGGCCAACACCGTAGAGAAGTTAATGAGTGATATCAAAGTGCCATTTGTGATGGAGCAAAAGGGACAGTTTAAAAGTGAATTGTTATTAAATGAAACCTGGCTTGGTTGTCATCCCTTCGAGTTTTTGAATGTCCGTATCATGGGTAAAATGAATGGGGTCATTACATCCGTTCACCCGCTGGTTTTACGAAATTATAAAATGAAGGGAAACTTATCAATGGCAATCATTGATTTATCTTCCTTTGAAGATAAATCAGACCGGGGAAACATAAAGTATAAACCAATTGAAAAATTTCCCAGTTCGACTTTTGACTGGACTCTTTTAGCAGGTAAAAACATTTTTGTTGGTGAGATCTTAGCGTGTTTTAAAAAAATTAATATAAAGGAATTAGTCTCGATAAGGGTGGTGGATGTTTATAACATCAGTGCTGAACAAAAAACAGTTACCCTTCGGGCCACTTTTAATAACCCTGACAAAACCCTGGATGGTGATTTTTTAGAAAAATCGAAAAATCAGTTGATCGAAGTGGCTGGTCAGGCTGGTTTTGTGCTAAAAATGTAAAAAACCTGGTTTTAGGATTTTTACATGATCTTTTTTGGGATAAAAAATCACAGGTTTTTGGCCTTTTGAAAAAAATTCAAGTGATTAAAAACCGCATTTCATGGCCTTTTAGCCTGGGGAAATGATGAATAAAAAAATATTTTTAAAATATAAAAAAATATGGTTGACCATTCAATTGTGTTCGGTTAATATCGGCGCTTGTTCGGGTGTTAAATTCCA
>MEQB01000039.1 GCA_001770015.1 Bdellovibrionales bacterium RIFOXYC1_FULL_37_79 | reverse complement strand
GGGAATTTAATCGAAAGAAGGCCCGTGAAAAATTCAGCTATGAAATTGTCTCATCTCGATAAACTTAAAAATCAGAGTAATAGTAGGAGAGTCAAACAATTTGAGTTGTGGAATCCAGATACTGCACGTTCTATAGGTAAAAGTGCACATACATACATAGATAAGGGGCAAGTTTGCCTTCCTTTTATTTTTCTCTCCGTAATGGTGCCGCATATTCCGAAAACCAATCATGAGAGGTTTGCTGTTTTTTATAATAATTTTAAGCTTTTGTTTGTTCAATGGAAACTGTCTGCTTTCCCAGGAAAGCTTAGGCAAAATTGATGAACTCAAAGAAAATCGGTACCCGCAATTACAAAAAACCATAAATAATATTTTTCAAGAATTGGTCAAAGCTTCAAATCATTATATTAAAGAGCAAGATAGTCAAGTCTTCATAGCGTGGGAGACCACTTCATCTAAGCTTAAAAATTTGAAAGAATAGAGAACTTCTTTTTTCTAAGAGAGATTATAAAGCATGAGCGGTGTTGGTTAGGTCGATTGACAATGAAATATATATTTTATCTTTCAAATCCATAAAAATTTCTTCCATGGCACTACGACCATCAAGAACGTAGTTAAAAGCTACAGGATATTCAAATTCTACCTGTCCATTTGCTGAAAGTTTTCCTATATAAATCTTTTCTTCGGCATCGATATTACCATCATTCCCAGAATCCAATTCCGCATCTAAGAAAACTTCACCTTGGGTATTTACGGAAAGCTTCCCAGAACATTCATCAATCCCACATTCTTCATCACCTACTAGGCCATTAATTATTATATTGTCAATTTCTGCGGCAACCTTTGATCCCAATATTTTTAATCCCCATATTTTAAATGCCCCATGAGCTATGAAAGTATTATTTTCAATGGTCACACGAGTGTCTATCATTGGAAAAATAGTTGGTGCTGCTTGAGCAAAATTACCAATGAGGGCAAGACTCAAAATACAAATTAAATTTTTCATAACGATCTCCGTATTATCTAAAACTCCCCCCATAAATAATCAATAAAGCTGAATATACAGGAGATTTTAACCACAAACAACGCACCGAGTAAATAATTCAAATATTAATAATAACCTCCTGTATTTACAGACAAAAATGATATTTATTTTTTAATATTTATTCAATTTATCTGTTAACACTTAACTATGATGATAGCCTTCTTTCTAAGATTCCAGCTGGAAGGGTCGTTGCAGTTCCAAATTGTAATTTACTCTGGACAAGACTTGCAATATTAATACAAAAAAACAAATAATATTTGTCATAACGCTTTATTTTTAGCTTACCATTAGAAGCACATTGTCTCCTTGGTTTTATAACAATCAGAAGCTTTACATTGATAGCAAATTTCATTCGTAAGCGTTTTTCTTGTGAAGAATTCATTTACGTTTTGCAAGGTAACATCAGCAATATTTTTCAAGGCTTCTTTAGTAAAAAATGCCTGATGAGCAGTAACAGTGACAATTCGAGTCTCGCCAGCACGTCGTCATCAAAGACCATAAATTATGCTTGCTTCTATATGGCCGCCGGCCTTTTCACATGCAACTGATCCCATTTCTGATATAGAACGACCACTCAGTATATGGTCGTGAATTCTTAACTTTTAATATCAAATTGTAATTATTTAATCAGTATTTTAGATTTGTGAAAGGTAATTCAACCACAAGCCTGTATTTTCGTTCTCCTGATTCAATATACATTGTACGAATAAATAGATCGCACTGTGATGAATTTAAATTGTTATTGAGACACTGCACACCGGTTCCCAGGGTTGTTGATACTAGATCCCATCCATCTTTAAAAACAGACACCGGATCACCACATTTCCCATATTTGACAGCAGATCCATTATCCACACCAATTTGAATATAATCGAGACAGTTGTCTCCATTAATATCAGCGACTGTTGCCGCATCCGTATGATTATCAAAATTACCAAATGTCTTTCCTAATTTAAACCCTTGTGGTGTGCTCAAGAATAATGATGTTTCTGAAGGGAAATCGGAAATAAATTCTGATCTTTGAGCAATCAAATCTGGATGTCCGTCTCTATCGATATCCATGATTTCGAAGTCATTACCATGAACTTTCGCTATCTCTACTTCAGACAAGTTGTATCCATTCTTTGAAAACAAGGCCCACACTCCAAATTCTTTAACTCCTATAATAATATCTAATTCTCCATCATGGTCAAAATCGCCGACTTCAAGATCTCCACTATCGGAAAAAAGTGGTTCAGGTAATTGAGCAACTTGTGTACACTCAGTAAGGGAGCATTTATCTAATCTTCCTGAAGGGAGTAATCGTATTATTTTGTAACCTGTAAACATAAGAGGTGCCTCTACAACACTTAACAGTACATCATATTTTTCTGCCACGGGTAGTTCTTGGAACTGAAAATTTCGATCCCCTTTATTAATTAATATTCCAAAAGCTGTAAAAACGTCTTTTTTATTATCGTTATTAAAATCCTTGACTAGAAAAACGTTAGAACTTGAATCACGAACTGTTGCCCAGTGATTAAGTCGAAAATATTTTCCTATATTAATTTTATAGAATGGAGCAGTTTTTATATCTCCCCAATGAATATTAATAAACAACTCACCGTTTGGTTCAACCATTATAAATATCAGATCATTACAATTATCTCCATCCAGATCGGTTAATCGAACAGAGGATGGATCACCAGTTAAATCCATGGTCTTGAATGATTTACAATTTGCGAACATAGAATTTGATAATACAAAAAATACAATAATTGCAAACATATGCCTCAACATGTTTCCCCCTATCCATTTAACTAATTGTAAAAATTCTGCGTATGTTCAATAAATCTATATTTTATAAATTATAGGCACAATACATGATCGGCATATCAACTTCCATAGAGAACAACGCCCCATGTAAAATGTTCAATTTGCATTAAGGAGTGAAGTAGGTACGGCCTGACTTTTAGGGAGGCAATGAATTACAAGCGATGCGGACCTTTACTTGCTACAACTGCGGATACCCTATTTAACATTTCACTATTTTTTGCAAGTCCACTCCGTGGAAAATTTTAATGACAGACCAGCCAAAATCATATTATTAACATACTTCACTATCATCATTTTTCATGACGACAAGAGGTTACAATGAATAAAGATCTAATTGATGAATTTGAGCGATCTTGGGACTTTGTACATTCAATGACAATGGATTTTATTAATGTTGTCCCCGATGTGCGTTGGGATTTTTCACCACATCCCCAATATGGAGATTTCTCACGCCAAATCCGCCATTTAGTAAGAGTTCAAAGAACATATATTCGATCATTTCTTTCGAAAGAATATAATATTCAAGAAGAGCACTTTTCTTGTTACACAGGTAACTCTTCTCGATTGGCCTTAACCGAGGCCTTATTAGAAAATAATAAAAATCTTAAACAACTTCTTGCCTCTTTACGTTTGGAAGATATTTCAAAGTTCAAAGTTACCCTACAACCGATGAATATTACTCTCGGCTTCAGTGAATATTGCACGATGATTATTCAACATGAATCAATTCACCACGGCCAATGGTGTTTTTATGCCACGATAGGTGGATTCGACACTCCAAAATCGTGGAAGAAAAACTGGAACCTATAAAGACATCATTATTTTTCTCTATCCGAATTTGCAAAAATACTCATAAATACTTAAGTGCTTCTATGGCGACATGCTTTCTTTTGGGATCTTTTTGCCAAGCATTTAACAAGGCTTTTATCTCATCTGGCCGTTTTCTTCCTAAATATATTAATGATGATGATACCGCTGGCTATTGAAGTCCAATAACGTATAAGAATCAACTATCAGTCGCTTAAAAAAAGTGTTACGGTTATTTGAAAAATTCCAACATACTCCGTTTAGAGATATGGGCTAAAAGGAAATTATCATGAGATATATCTTAATTGTGCTCAGTATTGTTTCAACGGCAGGGGCAATGCCTCCTCTACCAAATGATATTATAACAGAGTTTGCGCAATACTCTGGCTGTTTTTTAATCAAAGATCTCAAATCAAAACAGGTTCAAGTTTTCAATGAGAAGCAATGCCAGCAGGAATGGACGCCCCTCTCTACTTATAAAATTTTAAATTCCCTGATCGGCTTGGAAACAGGTGTTTTAAAAGACGCAAACACCATCATAAACTGGAATGGCGAAAAACAACCATTTAAAACTTGGGAGAAAAACCATAGCCTTGAGTCTGCAATGAAAGGATCAGTCGTCCCCTACTATCAGGAAGTGGCAAAACGGGTAGGCAAAGAGCGTATGCAGGCCTATATCAACCAGGCTAACTATGGAAATAAAATAATTGGGGAACAGATCGACAGATTTTGGCTTGATGGCCCCTTAAAAATTACCGCCTATCAGCAGCTTGAGTTCGTCGAAAAACTTTATACCGGTCACCTGCCATTCTCGAAAACTAATATAGAAATCGTAAAAGACATCATTGTTCAGTCGAAAACGCCGACTAGAATTTTAAGTGGAAAAACTGGTTCTGACTATGACGGAAAAAATGTGATCCGGGGTTGGTTCGTTGGTCATATCAAAAGCAATGGCCGTGACCACGTTTTTGTAACCAATATCAAGGGCAAGAACAACGCTTGGGGCCGAACCGCTCAAAAAATTACCTATAAGATTCTAGAGAAAATGAAATTATGATAGGTACGGCTTAACTTTTAGGGAGGCAATGAATTATAATATGAATAGCTGAGGCTAACTTTTCTGAACTTCCATCTAACCGGAAAAACCTTGATCATGGCAAGTTACACTTAACTTTTCCTTCCAGAACCACAATTTTATCAACTAATCTAAAAAAACAGGAATCCACTGATGGTATCGGGGGAAGGTCTGATTCGAATTGGTAGCTGGAGTTTATTTGCCATGGCCGGTCGGGACTTATCACCGTGTCTTTATAAACATCATCAATTTTTGCCAGGTAATTGAAAGCGATATGAGCAAGTTCCCTCGGACACATGCTATAGGGTCGATTGGTATCAATGGGAGTCGCCATTTTGCAATCGATAGTCGAATTTAAAATATCCTCTTGGTATTTGTTAAAAAGCTGAATCCATGGTTCATCCTTTAATATGATCACCTGATCGTGATGAATCTTGATGGCCTCTTTAGGGGCCTGTACCCATTTAAAGTGAAAAAAACCGCTAGAGTAACCGGTATCAACTCGGAAAATTTTCCCGTTACAATCAGAGGTAATCCCAAGCGGTTGAATGGTATGGCCTACCACCATCCGGTCAACCCCCAGATCATTTAAAACTTCCGCTAATACACTACATTTTTCCTCGCTAAAATCCTTACTAAAGAAACGGCTCTTAACTGGACCTTCCTGATCACTTAATAATTCCGCTCGAATGTCTTTATAAAGCTGAGTTTGATACTCTGAATCGGCTGCCCAGGCAGAAACTTCTTCGTTAATAGCATGCAACCCTGATCTTTTCATCTTGGAATATTTAGGTGTAACTTCAGCATGCACAAAAAGAGTTTTATTTACGATAAGAGTTACATATTTTTCTGACATGATTTTGGCATATTCTCCTCCTGGACAAAAGGTAGCTGCCCGTCCTCTTATTGCCAAAGGAACTGGGTCACCATCTAGGGACTGATCACGGAAATAAGGGGTATCAAACCAGGGAATGGTGTTAGTCTGGTAGTATTCCTGACACTTGGTAGGAAGACTAAGCGGAGGGTGATAATAACTTAAAAAATCATCGTTGATAGCAACATATTTAAAATTCAATAGGATGTTATAAGCTTCGTGATTACCCAAAACCTCATAGACTGCACCTCCCATAGAAGGGGCTTCTTGTTTTATGGCCTTAAAAAAATCAATAACGGCCTTATCCTGGTTACCTCGATCAATTTGATCTCCTAGCTGCACCAAGATCGTGTTTGGGGCGATCCAGTGACGGTTATCATCAATAATATTAATTCGCTTAAGTAGTTGAAGAAGATTATCCAGATCACCGTGCACATCCCCGATGGCGATGATGTCCTTAGTAGTTGTGATAACACTTTCCCTGGCAAAAAGAGTGATATTAATAAGGCCCAGTATGCTGATAAGAAAAAAAATATAAAATTTCAAGAATAGATCTCCTTGGGAAGATGGAAAATATACTATGGAAGTGGGGGTCCCATAAAGCTATTTTATCAAACTAATAAATTTTTCCTGACTTTGATTGAATAATCATACTGGTAAGTGGAATTAATTTACAAACTTAAAACAACATACATGCCGATTTATCTAAAAAAAAAAGAGACCATGTAATTATAGGTAAAGGTAAATAAATTGGTTGAGTATTTTATTGCAATGTGTTACAGTCCCCTTTAGCAATTTGGGATCTCGCAATTTGAACCGGAGAGATTTTATGAAAAAATTAATCTTTATATTACCTATTGCCCTACTTAGCTTGATAAACTTTTCAACTTTTGCAAGTCCATTTAATGTGGAATTTAGATGTACTGCTCCTTCGGTTGAATTATGTGAAGAAAAAACCTTAAATGAACTTGAATCAAAGACCTGCGAAGTTATAGAGGATAGTGTGAGTTGTGAAAAAGCAGCTGTTAATAAAAAAGCATTTTATTGTTCGGCCCAAACCAATAGGTGCGCCGATGCTGGTTCTGATGGATTTATAGGAATTGATTGTAATCCAGGAACAAAAGTTAAAATCGATGACCACTTTCTAAGCGCAACTTGGTCCAAAGGTCTTTTTAAGCGATGGGTTAAAACCATGTGCAAAATGGACTGATTAAAATATCCCACCCAATTAACAATGACCTTTAAATCCTTACAGACGTATATTTTTAACGTCCTGCTGTCTTAAAAATGTTTCATAACTGCACTGATCGATAAGGATTCCAGTCAATTTTTTTGTCACCATCTTTGGTGTACCGTAAGCTTTCAAATTTAACTACCCTGTCAACATGTTCTGACTCTAATCACGGGCACTACCTAATTTCAATATGTTAGCTTAATAAGCAAGCGACTCCTGATAATCGGATTATCGCTTGGAATTAATCATATGTACGAACTCTAGACATACCAAACAATTCACTTGCTCAATTTTCAAGTGTTTTCCTTAAGATTTAACATCAAAATCCAGGCATATTTTTTGCACTTTTTTTACAACAACAGGAATTACTATGAAAGAATTATTACTGGCAATACTTTTGACCATCGCAATTACATCCTTAAAAAGTTTTAAAGATGAAAAGCAAACGTATGCATATAAAACTTTATCCAATATTCAATACGCATCTTTAGATTTGCCGACTTCCACTTTGCAAACAAAAAATTGATGTTTCCACAAACGTTAAAATTTCCTCAATTGAACTTTGAGGATTGATCCAGATGGGTGATCCGACAAAAACATAGGAATCGTAAGGAACCAGCATGCCATCTCCCTTGGGTAAGGCATTTCCCGTATCCTTCAAGTAAATTGGTACAAAAGGTATTTGAGGCCTTGATTTAAGCAGCACCGCAATCCCTTTTTTGAATTTTGCATGCCTGCCGGCCTCTCCCCTGGTGCCTTCAGGAAAAATCAGTAGTGATTCTCCCCGATCGAGATAGGCAATCATTTTATCAATGGCCTTAGAATTTTTTTCTTCAACTTCGTCCTTGCATTTTCGCTCAACGAGCAAGGCATTGACAAAAAATTCAGAAAGAAAAGAGGATATTTTATTTTTACCAAAATAATCTATGGCGGCCACTGGATGCACTTTATCCAGCATGGAAAATGGTAAACAGGCCAAAATTGCGACTGCATCAATATGGCTATTATGATTGGCAACTATTATATATTGCCCTTGCTTGCTAAAAGCATCATTAATTTCAAAATTCACCCCTACAAAAATTTTTAGAAATGGTCTAAGCAACAAACGATAGAGAATAAAAAAAAATATCTTTTTCATATTTAAACGTATATCCAATAATAATAAAGATAGAAGAAAGTGACGCAACTAAAAAGTAGCGAATCAAGTCGATCCAAAATTCCACCATGACCGGGAATAAGACTACCCATATCCTTAATTCCCAAATCTCTCTTAATGGATGACATATTTAAATCCCCTATAAATCCAGAAATCGAAATAACCAGCGCTGCTATCAAGGTTTGCCAGAAGTTAAGTGCAGCCAGATTTTGCATAAAATAACCCGTAAAACAAGTCAACACAAGTCCCCCCAGAAAACCTTCAGTAGTTTTATTGGGACTGATGTCCGGTGCAATTTTTCTCCGACCAAGAAGTTTTCCACAAATAAATTGAAAAACATCATTCACCTCCGTTAAAAACACCAAAAAAAGTAAGGTCCCGAGATTGCCAGCAGCATGATCAGGAATTTCTGGGAGTGAATAAAAATAGGTGATATGACTAAATCCAAATACGGTAAGCATCAAACCCCAATGTAAAACTGAAAATGATCTAATACTGTCCTTGGAATCCCCCCCCAATATGGATCTAAATGGTATAAAAAACAGCATTCCTACGGGAATAAAAGTTAAAAAAAGCAGAAAATTTTCTGTATACGCAAAATAAAATTGAATAGGAATAGCACAATATGTCCATAGTAAGGTTCTTCTTTTTTTAAGAGGGATATCCATCTTACTAATCAGTTCCCGGTAGGCAACAAATGATAAAAGTCCAAAAGAGATATAAAAAAATTCTTTAGAAATACAGGTCATCAACACAAAAAAAACTATTATAATCCACCATGAGTAAGTTTTTTCCAAAAGCGATTTGATCGTTTTACTAGGTTTTAGTTGAAAAATGGCCCCAAAAACCAAAGTGATCACAATCAATACACAAACAATCAAAAAAAGAGTGGTAGCTACTTCTTGATTAAGTAATGGAAAAATTTTCATAGAGTTTCATCCTAATTTTACCTTAAATCTTAACACCAATTTGTCGAAGAAGAAATATAATCCATCCTAAATTACGGAGTAAACATGTCAAGAAAAGTCCATGAATCCACCTTTGCCAGTTTTGATAATACTAAGCTTTTTTACCGGGCATGGGAACCCCTCACCGATACCTCGAGTAAAAAAGCACTAATAGTTATTCATAGAGGGCACGAACACACGGGACGCTTGCACGATCTTATAGACGGCATGCAGGCCGATGATTGCTGGGCCTTTGGCCATGATAGCAGAGGCCATGGGAGAAACGAAGGCCCAAGAGGTTATGCTCCTCATTTTAGTTATCTCATTAAGGATCTGGATAATTTTGTAAGTTTTATATCTAAAAAATATGACATTCCCATTCAAAATATGTTTATTGTTGCCAATAGTGTGGGCGCAGTCATCGCCAGCACCTGGGTGCATGACTTTGCTCCTCCCATAAGAGGCATGATTCTGGCGGCTCCGGCGTTCAAAATAAAACTCTACATTCCCCTTGCTCTTTTGGGACTTAGAATTCTAAATGCCATCAAGCATCCCGCCTTCATTACTAGCTACGTAAAATCAAAATTCTTAACTCATGATAAAGAGCAATCAAAGTTATATGACCAAGATAAATTAATAACTCCGCAAATCGCCGTCAATATACTCGTGGGGCTTTTCGATTTCTCATCTCGAGTTGTCAAAGATGCGGGAGCCATCGAAACCCCGACTTTAATTTTTTCCGCTGGTAGTGATTACGTAGTGTATAACGAGCCTCAAAAATATTTCTTTGATCATTTAAGTTCGGTTAAAAAAGAACACCTAATCCTAGAAGGTTTTTATCACGGCGTTTTATATGAAAAAGATCGCCATATTCCTTTTAAAAGATCCTGTGAATTTATTAAAGAATGTTTTGCAATTGAACGTCCTTATCGCAGCCTTAAACAAGCGCATAAAAGTGGATTTACCTTTAACGAATATCAAACTCTCCTGAATAAACAACGTCCAATCTATATGGATCTTTATTATCTGATTTTACGCTTTTTGATGCATACTCTGGGCCTTCTCAGTAACGGGATTCGCATCGGAATCCATGCGGGTTTTGATTCAGGATTATCTCTTGATTACGTTTATGAAAATAAACCAAGGGGATTTACCCTGCTTGGTAAGTTTATCGACGCTTGCTATCTCAACTCTATTGGCTGGAAAGGAATCAGGCAGAGAAAAATTAATATCAAAGTTGCCATTAATTCGGCCATCAATGATCTCAGTAAACAAAACAGGCCCATAAAAGTTATGGATATTGCTGCAGGCCCTGGTCGCTATCTTCTGGAAATCGCCAAAGAACATCAGCAGACTGACCTGCAAGTTTTAATTCGCGATCATGATATTAAAAATATCAATTCAAGCAAGGAAATTGCCCAGGGGTTGGGTATTAATAATGCACAATTCCTTCTAGCTGACGCCTTTGAACCTGGTAGCTACCAAAAACAAGATTTTCGCCCTAATATAGTGATTGTATCCGGCCTGTTTGAACTTTTTAGCGACAATAATCTAGTGGAAAAAGCACTATCTGGCATTACCAGCGTCATCGAAAATAACAGCTATATTATTTATACTGGTCAACCCTGGCACCCCCAACTGGAACTGATATCTCAGACTTTAAATAATCGGGACAATCATAGATGGGTTATGCGCCGAAGAACTCAACTGGAACTTGATCAACTATTTCAATCGTATGGAGCAATTAAGGAAAAAATGTGGATTGATGATTGGGGGATTTTTACCATAAATAAGGCACACATAAAAAAATAAAGGAAGGATAACGGTGGACCAACAATATCTTGAACAACTTAAAAATTATTTTTCTCTAATGACCATGAATGGAGGCGCTTATATTTTCCATACGGCAAATGAAATGGGAATCCTCATTCCTTTTTTTAAAAAAGGACAATTAACAAGCCAGGATCTCTCGATCGAACTAAATCTCCATCACCACGCTACGGAGCTATTTTTAAATTGCCTGGTGGCCATCAATATATTAGAAAAAAAGCATGAACTCTATCAGCTATCCCCGGTTATGAAACTTTTAAGTGGAGACTATCAAAATTTGAGTTCAGATTATTGGAAACATCTACCTATTTTACTCAAGCAAGGAATTCCATTCAAACGTATGGACCAGGCCTCTGACAGTGAACATGAATATCAAAAACAAGTCAAATCTCTGGAATGGATGATGATGCCATCAGCTCACTTTGCGGCCAACCATTATTACCGCAACCACCCACTTGGTGATCTTAATATTATCGATCTGGGGGCGGGTTCTGGGGTTTGGAGCTTTGCGCACCTGCTAGTGAATCCCAAGGCCAAGGCCACCTTGGTGGACTGGCCCAAAGTTTTGGAAGTGGCCAAACACAGTGCTCATCATTTTAAAATCTCAAACCATGTACAATATATCGAAGGCAATTATCATCAGATTGATTGCCCAAAAGCTGGCTTCGATATCGCCATGTTAGGCAATGTTACACATATTGAAACGCCCGAAGGCAATAAGGCCCTTTTTAAAAAAATAAAAAAATCCCTCGTCACTGGTGGAGAGCTCCAGATATTTGATGTATTTGGAACACATGAGAAGGGAAAATTACCAAAATCTTTATACGAAATGGGATTATCCATACGCACAGTAGAAGGACGGGTTTACCCGACAGACATGCTCAAAATCTGGCTTCAAGAATGTGGATTTTCTAATTTTGCATACGTGGAAATTGATATTGAACCCTATACCATGGGAATGCTTAAGGCAATCTAGGATGGAAAAGCAAACTGTACCCATTATTTTTTCTCTCATCGCCGCTGTCTTAGGAGCTGGTGCCCAATATTTTTACAAGGTCGGCGCAAAAAATATTTTTGAAATTAGTTTGTTTAAAAATTGGGCGATCTGGATGGGGCTTATCTCTTTTACTTTGGTATTGGTGTTATTTATTGCAGCTTTTAGAAATGGTGGCCGCTTGTTTGTTATCTACCCGGTCTATGCCACCACCTATATCTGGGGCGGCCTTATCGCATATTACATCGAAAAAGAATCTATATCTCACTGGCAATACATAGGAGTTGCCTTGATTATGCTTGGAGTAGGTGTCATATCAATCGGACATGCTACCGATTAAGCGCACGTTTAAGCCGAACCAATACTGTTATCAAACTCAAACCAAGGATTAATAATAAAATATGATTTAGATAGGCGGTGTTGCCAAGGAATATAAGTAGCCCCAATAATCCAAATGCAAAGGCCCTGTCACTTTTCCCCATCGGTCCGTCAAACCTTCTTTTACTTCCAACACAAAGTGCACACAGCCCGGCGTATTCAGTCAGCAGTGCAACCAACACCACTATTACTAAAATGGTAGGGTTTATATTTGAAAAAAACATAAAAGATAAGTACAAAACACCATCTGAAATGACATCGGTCATTTCATTTAATATTGCTCCCAGCGGGGTAATCATATTATATTCTTTGGCAAGCATCCCATCCATGGCATTTAAGGCCATTCTTATAAACATAAAAACTGGAATCATAATATAGAATTTACCACCCAGAAGATAAACCATGACGGCCACCACTACAGATAATAAGCAAGTAAACACCGTTAACATATTCGGGGTGATCTTGGATAAATAAATTAATCTGACCAAAGGTCTGAGCAAATTTTGAAATTTAGTCTTTAAAAGATATATACTCATGAATTTTTCTCCTTATTCAAAAATATAAGAATCAAGGCCGGCAACAAGATTAGATCTGCAATCAAGGCAACCAATAAAGAAATGGCAATAAAAATTCCAACTTGAACAAATAATTTCAAATCAGCTAAAAAAAAGCATGGAAAAGAAAAAATAAGCACTGCGGTGGTTCCAATTAAGGCCTTTGCCATCTCATCCAGAGAAAAGATCACCGCCTCCTTTAGATTACGCTGAAGCTTTAATTCTCTGATGATATTGGTTAAAAAATGAATAGTATCATCTACCGCAATGCCTATGGTGATACAAACCAAAATAACCAAGTTACTTTCCAAAGGAATTCTAAACATTCCCATAAGACCTGAGATCGTGAGAATTGGAAAAACGTTGGGCAGCATGGCCACGAGTGCCCATTTGAAAGATTTAAGCATCACCCAAAAAACAAGCATAATTAAAAGCAAGGTGCAACCAAATGATTTTATAAAATCCCTGATAACGTTATTATTGATATAACTTCGAATGACTGCAAAACCGTTAGGCTCTATTTCCAGGATTTCAGAATATTTTTTATCTAAGGCGAGCTTTCTTATTTGCATCAGGGTTTCCTCTAATTTTTCAGAATGAAGAGTGTTTAAAAAAAGCATAATCCTCATCTCCTGATGAAGCTCATTATAAACCTCTCCCAGGGCCCCATAGTCATGCAGTAAATCATGAAAACTTTGTGAAAGAACTTTGATCTTTTTAACATCAACTTTTTTATCGCCTGCTTTTATTTCTGCTTCCACTAATTTTATCATTTGGGGGTAAGATTTAAGATGGGAGGTAGTCGGAATTTTTTTAAGATCTGCTTCCAACTCCCGTATCGTTTCTACTAAGTCTAAAATTTTTTCATTTTTATTTTTAGGTCTTACCAGAATATCCACCGAACCGACAAAATTAAAATAATTTGAAAAAGCATCTACCGCAAGAGACAGTGGATGGGCAGGAAGAAATTTTTTATAGAGATTATCATTAATTTCAATATTTTTAGAAAAATAACCAAAAATCGCAGCGGTTACCGCAAAAAATACAATAATATATTTTGCTCTTTGTTTTATAAATAACCAAACGGTTTCCGTATTTAAAATCTTCATGGTAACCAGATTTTTACTGCTAACTGGAAAAATCTTCATCAGATAAGGTAAAAAATAAAAAGTCAGAAGAAAACAAACCGCCGTTCCAAAAGAGCAATAAAGACCAAAATAACGAACTGGTACGTTTTCATTAAAAACCAGGGATGCAAATCCAATGCAGGTGGTAAGGCTTGTGAGAAAACATGGTTTGAACAAGGCCCTTACGGTGCTACGAAGATCACCTCTCTTGTAATTAAAAGTGTTGAAAAAATGCATCAAATCAGAAGTGGATACAATTAAAACAAAAAACAAGGCAAAGGAACTATAGGGGCCAATGCCACCTTCATTTAAAATAATGACGACGATGGTGGCGGCGTACCCCAAAAACATAATATAATAAGTAAAAAGTACGGTTATAAATGACTGAAATAAATAGTAGAAAAAAAGTCCCAACATTAATAATAAGATAGGGGTAATGATCGTTTGATTTTTAATCATTTCTTGAGTGAAATGATAGTTTGCCACCTCCGTACCTATAAAATGCAATTCATAATCACCGTTTTTCTCATTCCACTTTTTTACCTTATCCATTATCGTTTTAACGTAAGGCACGCGCTCCTTTTCCTTTAAACGACTATCCAGTTGAAAAGTAAAAATTAAAGTGGAAAAATCAGCATTCACCAGGGTCTTATCCCACACCTGGGTCTTTAACTTTTCTCTAGCTTCAAGGGAAATCTGGGAATCCTTGATAAATTTTTCCAGATAAAAACCGCCGTCTGCAAATTTTACATATTTGGCATTACCAATCGACAGAACATCCGTTGGTGGTTTGGTGTATCTAATTACCCGACCAAGACTATCGGCCACTTGTTCAATTTCTGCACCCTTCATAGGGCGATCTTTACTCAGTAGTAAAAATATCTGATTTTCATCGTTATATTTTTTAGCGTAATCCTCATAGGTTAACCTGACAGGATGATCCTTGGGAAGCAGTTTTTGGATCTCAAAAGGCGCAATATTTCTTAGGAGATTAACACAGATAAATAATACTATTATACCCGGACAAAGAACTAATACTTTCATTATATAATTATGCATCACCTTATTCATTCACTACCGAACCCTTTTTTCCTAGTTTAACTAATTTTCTTAATCCTATAAAATAATTTAGAAGAAGGAATTATTTTCATATCAAGTATAAAAAAGGGGTTTGTGTGAAAGATTACAAAATTATCGTATCCATTTTCGTTTTTATAGCAGGAGCACTCACGGTTCATCTTTATCATAAGGCCAATTATGCTCCCTATAAAAAGATTTCATCCGATCGTTCCATTGCTCAGATTAATGAAACCCAACAAAGAGTAATCAACGACATCACTAAAAAAGTAGTCACTATCGATTCAAGAAAGTCACTCTTATCAACTTATTCATTCATCATGGATCAGGGAAAATCCTATCCTAATTTCCCGGCAGTCCAGATGTTTTATCACATAGTCAAACCTCTACCCTATCTTGAAGGTATTATTTGGAGACTTAGAGGACTTGTGGAAAAAACCGATATCACTCACCTTTCTATCCTTTATTATTTAAGGCGTTTTTATCACAATCGCTACGTCTATGGCCCTCACATTAAAACCCTCTTTCATTACCTGACCGAAGCCCCCCAAGATCCCAATAAAAAAATGTTTAACACGGTAAGTGAACTGCAAGACGCTTTAATGGAGATATCTCCAGTTTTTGAAAAAGAAGTTTTAAATAAACTTATTAAACTCAAAAGTAGTATCAACGACCCCGAAGCCATCCAATTTAAAATTGACAAGGCTTTATGGATTGGAAAAGATGAAAAAAATGGTATTCGCTTTCTGGATCCCTATGAAAATGAAAAATATTTTATTAAACCTTATCTCAATTATATCATTTCAGGATTGTCCAGGATTGTTGGTGGAGTTAAATACGCCAGTTGTTATAATTTTGATGACGTTCCCAATATTATGAGAACCATTCTAATTAAAAGTGCCATCAACTCCCTTGAATCCAAAATGAGACAAATTGTCACGATCCAGTCTTTACCCAATATTCTTACTCGAAAAGAAATATATAGCACCTTAGAAGAGTATCCTAATTTTCTTAAGGCAAGATACTCCGAAAAAGAAACTAATCAAATATTGGCCCAATCTTTCAACCATTTTATGTTTGCTGCGCATAATGATTTGGAAGGATATGGCTGTAGCATTGCTTACCCTTATGCGATTGCAAACAATTCCAATGAATACATGGAAAATAACTGTAAGCGATTTCATGATGAGAACAAAAACCAAATTTTATCCGGTAATTATTTCACCGCCACTGGCAACGATTATTTATTAGACCCAAATCAACTTTTAATTGATCTTAAACAAAAGCTGCACGAACTTCGTCAACGCTATACACTCTATGCGGAAAGCCGCAAAGGTAAAGACTTCACTATTATTAGTGATGCCACAGGACAACCAATCACTCTAAATATCAGAAAGGCTTTCATGTATCATGAAACTTTACAAAAATTCTTCCCTGAAACTTTCGAAGAGAACATTAATGAAACCTATCCGCTTCAAGGAGTTGGTCAGAAGGTTTCCATTCCTGGCCGGGATAAAAAAGAATGGCTTTGGAACTATGCTTACGGGCGACCAAAGACTTGGGATGATCCAACCCACGGAGGTTTTTTACCTGAAGCAACCAATGAAAATATGTATGATCAGATGAGAAACATTATCCTGACCAACTCCACCAGGCCCTTTAGCCAGTTTTTCTTAACCACTCCGTAACCCCAAATACATATCAAGTGCCGACTTCAAAGGTTGGCACTTGCCATAAGGAAAAATTATCCCGAAAGGAGATAGCATCCATGAAATCAATCTTTTTATTTATTTTTTCTTTAATATTTTCAAACCATTTATACTCAAAAAGTGTCAGCACTCCGATTAATGATGGTGATATTGGCCCTCTAAACCCGCTTCATGAGATTAACGAAAACCATATAAAAGTGCCCGATGATATGCCCACCGTGAATGCAGCATTAATCAGAATTAAAAGTGGTGGTGTTATTGAAATCACTAAAAATATTTCTGAAAACATAAAAATCAATACCACCAAGGCCATTAAAATTCGAGGAACCAACCAGTCGGTTACGGTATCCTACCCGACGCTTGAAGATGCTCCTTTTCATATCTATCAAACCAGCGGTCAAATCCATATATCCAATCTGACCATCCAAGGTGGCATCTATGGTGCACTTGTGTTGAGCCGGGTTCCGGTCACTTTTTCCAGCGTCGTCATAACCGGAGCAAACGCCGGGATTGTAGTCAACCAACAACCCGGTTATGAATCCAAACGGACCTTGATTGAAAACTCCACCATTACGGGAAACACCCTTTTTGGAGTTCTCTCCAGAGGCAGCCTGGTTTCCATATCAAAATCAGTCTTAACGAATAATGGAACGAATTTTGAGGCCATTTTAAATTCACGAATTTTTTTAAATGAATCATATTTCGGTCCATCTACTGAGGCCGCATTTAATGCCATGATTTCCCACAGTAGCTTGTTTGTTGATCGCTGTCTGTTTCCTTTTTCAAAAGGTTCTGGTGGAATGCTCCTGGAAGATATTGCAGATGGCAGTTCCATCGTGAACTCCAATTTTCAACTCAATCGTGGCGCAGGTTTGATATTAAAAAATTCATACGGGGTCAGGATCACCAACACCAAGTTTGTTGCCAACCATCCAAGAAAACACTCAGACTGTAAAACTGGCTCCCCCACGCCACAAAGCAATGATGGGACGACCACCGCTCCCGGCCTCTACGTGGTGAGCGCACAGGTTTTAAAAAACCTGAAACCCGGAAGAAAAACTGCCATTCCAGCAGGAGAAATAAGCAATATTTTGATTTGCCCCCCCAACCAGAACATGGACATAAAAGGCACCGGTCTGGTAGTTACTAACTCATCCCACATCACTATCTCAAATGCTGAATTTTCCTTCAATACTGAAACTGGTCTGTTTATTGAAAACTCTGCTCAGATTTTCGTCAAACAATCCCAGGGATCATATAATGCAAATTATGCAATTACATCGGTGAATTCAAAATCATTTATTAGCCAGGGCCTTTATGAATCAAATATGGGTGGGGCGATCCGGGCGTATAAGGGAGATATTTCCGTCACTCGCTCTTCGCTTCTTTCCAACCTTCCCTTTCCAGACAACCGGTTTGGAGTAGGTATTTTGACCGAAGATAGTGTTCGAGAAATGATCAGCAACACCATTTCTCAAAGTGGGCTAACAGGAATCTATCTCGTCGACAGCGTCTGTTTTCCTGCTACCAACCTCAGAAACAATAAAATCACCCAGTCAGATTTTGGAATCGTATGGACTTGCCCAACTCAAAATGGGATTTCCAATAACACTTATTCTGCGATTAAAGTGGAAAATGAGTTTTATTACCATGGTAACTATCCAAAACCTTCCCCTCCTCCAGTAATTTCTGAGGATTACCCACCATCCTCTTAAAGTGGGCAACGTCCGAAAATAGTTAGAAATTATTCAAACCCATTGTAAAAATTTCAAAAGTGCAAAAATTATCAAAAAATCATTAAAATTTATGGTAAAAATGCTCCATGCGCAACGCAGCAAATTACGAGAACTTACTAAAATAGGAGTGATTATGAAAAAAATCTTATTAGGAACTATGATATTGATGGCGCTCAGTTCGTCTCAAATCTTTGCCAAAGAAAATCCTTGGAGTGAAATTAATGTGCCTTTAGCAAAAGCACAGGGGATATCTTGTACAATGGACAACGGTAACGGAAGATTACTAAACACGCCCCAAATAACAGCCTTTACGATGAATCACCAAATTAAATTAAATGTTAAAATTACTGATAGTTATCATACCGGAAATCCAGCTGACATCCAATTCGCCAACGACATCAACGTCTCCTTTGACAACTGGGCAAATGTTCAAGTAACAGAAGTTACTGAAACAAGAGGCCCAGGATATAATACCATTAGCTACACTGGTAAAATCCAACAAGATGCCAGAGGTAAAATGCTAAAAGGTCATACCACCTTTACGGTGATCATGGATCGCTTGGATGCAAAACAAGACGTGCACTATAGAAGCAGAATACTTGTAGATGATGAAACTCCCGATTTTCCAGAATGGACCGAAGGACTGGAGTGGTTCTGTCAATTTACTCCCCGATAATAGAAACAAAATTCAGATCTTAAATAGGGCCCAAGAAAACTTGGGCCTTTTTGTTTTGTAAAAGAAATGTAAAACCTCGATTTTCCGACAAACTATTTGCTTATGCCCTATACACCTGACCTCTAACAGGTTCAGAATCAATACGAAAAATCCAACGATTACAAAGCGAAGTACTAACACCTATTGAGGTATATATGACGTTACCCTCCTTTAAATTTAGAAATCAAAGCATCCAATTTCCCATCATTCAAGGGGGAATGGGGATTGGTTTTTCAAATCATCTCTTGGCAGGAACCGTGAGCAAATATGGAGGATTGGGGGTTATTTCAAGTGCTGCCTTGGACAGTGTGGTGAGCTTTCGCTTGAAGGGGGAATATAGCACGAGAAAGGCCTGTGCTAGAGAAGTAAGTGATGCCAAAAAAATCAGTGAAGGGCGTCCCATCGGAATGAACATTATGGTGGCAACCGTTAATCAATACGATGATTCTGTACTTGGGTCCATGGATGGCGGGGTTGATGTTATTATCAGTGGGGCCGGATTACCAACCAAGTTACCGGGCATCGTAAGTACCCACCCTCGCGCCCAAGAAGTTGCCCTAGTACCGATTGTCTCATCGGCCCGGGCCCTTCAGATTATTATCAAAAAATGGGAAAAATATCACCGACTGCCTGATGCGGTGGTGGTGGAAGGCCCCCTAGCGGGTGGGCATATTGGTTGGACTAAAAAAGAGGATGCTTATGCTGATCATAACAAGCTGGAAAATCTGGTTAGCGAAGTACTGGAACTCACCCATCAGTATGATATTCCCTTAATTGCCGCCGGCGGAATTCATAACTATCATGACATCAAAAAATATTTGAATATGGGTTGTGCCGCGGTTCAAATGGGAACCCGTTTTTTAGCAACTTTTGAATCCGGTGCAAGTCAAAATTATAAAAATCATTTAGTAAAATGTACCAAAAACGACATAGATCTGGCGGATATTCCCGGTTCTCCCTGCAAGCTTTTATTTCGGGTGATCAAAACATCCCCTTTTTACCAACAAGCGCTCCATAAGGACCGTATTCCTCTATGTAATAAGGGGTATATCCTGGTCAATGGAGTCTGTGCGGCCCAGAACAATACCGACTGCTTTTGCATCTGTAACGGTTTATTGGCCTCTTCAAGCATTGAAACCAATGAATTGGAACTCTACACCGTTGGCGGACGGGCGGATGAAATCACTCAAATCATTTCGGTCCAAGATTTAATGCAAGAATTAATCACAAATCCAGATATACTTCTTTGCAACCAAATGGTATGCAACATGTGATATGAGAAGAAGTGTTTATCCGGTTACCATATTTGTCCTTTTACAATTATTGACCTATACCTCCATCACGCTTTGGATCGTATGGTACATTGTTCTCAAAAATAAATACGAAAACGCCCTTGAGCTTGCCAAAAAAGCCTATTCGGGGCTGGAGATATCCCATTCCGGCTATGCTCAAATGATTAGCGGGATTTTAATCCTATTTTTTATTTTGATTGCCTCCACCTTGATATTTATAGAATGGTTAAAGGCCAGACAATTATATAAACAAGGCTCTGATCACATCTCAGCATTTACGCATGAATTAATGACCCCTCTGACTTGTATAGATATGAATCTAGAGATTGTGCTCTCCAAGGAAAAAATGAGCCCAGAGCACATTAAAAAATTACTGGTCGCCGCTTTTTTAGAATGTAAAAAATTACAAGTCTCCATAAACCAGTTAATCGAATTAAAAAAAATTGAACATAAAAAAAACATTTTAAATTTTCAAGTGACTAATTTGGATAAGTTCGTAGGCGATTTTGTCAGCAAAAGTCAGCTGGAAAACCCACAAATTAAGATTTCCTATCTTTCCTGGCTGGAGGGTAACCTGTTCTATTTCATAGATCGCCAACATTTTCAGTGCGTTTTTAATAATTTGCTGGTTAATGCCATAAGCTACTGTGAAAAACCACCAGAAATAAACATTGTTTTAAAAAAGCATAAAGGCAGAATTTGGATAGAATTCACTGACAATGGTATTGGTCTTGAAAAAAAACAATTAAAAAAAATTTTCAAAATCTTTTACCGGGGTAACGAGAGAAAAAGGGGCTCAGGGCTTGGTCTTTATATCGTCAGCAACATTTTAAAATGGCATAAAGGTACCATATGGGCCACCAGCCAAGGTCTGGGCCTTGGTACAACATTTTATATGAATATAAAGCTCAAAGAATTTATCAACGATCAAGTGTAGTTATTATGGTGAACAAAATTTTAATCATAGAAGATGAAAAAAATATCTCGAACAGTTTAAAACTTATTCTGGAAAACGAAGGTTTTATCGTCACGATCAAGGAACTTGGCACAGAGGGACTGGCCTGTTATTCACAACATGATTTAATGATTCTGGATCTGATGCTTCCTGACATTGATGGGATAGAGGTTTTAAAACAAATCCGAAAAATCAATCTGCAGTACCCGATTTTAATAGTATCCGCCAAGACCAAGGAGGATGACCTGGTCAATGGACTGAGCCTGGGAGCTGATGATTACATCACCAAGCCTTTTTCCATCAATGAATTATTGATGAGAATTAAAAGAGCGTTGCAAAGGCAGCAGTTATATGAACATAAAACAAATCATACCGCATCCCAGATGAAGTCTTATTCCTTTGGAAAAAATACCATTGATTTTGTCAATCTTAAGGCATCCACCGAGCAAGGGGAACGCGATTTAACCAGCCAAGAAGTCCAACTACTGCTGGTTTTATTTAAAAATGAAGGGAAAATCATTTCTCGAACCAGTTTAATGGAGGAAATTTGGGGTCATTCAAGAGACATTGAAAGCAGAACCATTGATAATTTTATTGTCCGGTTCCGCAAATATTTCGAGCCAGACCCTAAAAACCCCAAACACATCCTAACCAAAAGAGGCCAAGGATATCTTTTTTTAAACTAATCCTCCATTTTTTGGGCATTTTGAATTTTTAATTAACAAATGTTCAGACAATCTAGAATTTTCAGATCGACAAATATCAAAAAATGTAAAAATAACAAAGCATATTGTTTCTGTTTCTCCCGTGAGATACCTTCTCATTTTTTAAGAGAAAAAACGGTAATGACGTTGGGAAATGAATATGAAAAATGTGATCCTCAAGATTATTTTCTGGAAATTAACATGTCTTTTAATCAGTTTTAATCTATCCGCTCAGGATTATTCGGGACACTCGCTATACCGTCTTATTTTCCTGCGAGACTTTAACCTACCCTTTAACCCCAATCAGGATTTATTGATTCCGGATCAGAATGAACAAGCCTACGAACAGGTACGAAACGTGATGGTCAGCTCGGTCATGAAGTCCATCATTCCTCTGACCGCTGTTTTCAAAGGACATAGTACAAGCGAAAATAATCTCTTCCCTAAATTATTAACCACCGTTTCAATTTTACGACAATCCTTAATCCAAGAGCTTTCTAAATCAAATTTTGATCGGCCGGTAAATTTTGAAGTACGCTTAATTCCTTGGACCAGCACTCCACCCTCCATAGGCGAAGACAAAATCACCATTTTTTCCGATTCCCTGACCAATATGCTAGGCATGTCACTGAACACCCCTCCCTTTGATACTTACGTATTGGAAGAAACCAAAAAACTCCAGGCAATACTTTTTCCCCAGGTCAAGGCAGCTGCCTTTTTGCTGGGAATGAATACCAAAATCCAAATTATGAAAGGCACTGACTCACATGCTTTTATAAAAATTCTTTTATGTATCAAACCTTCCCAGTCACCCTTCAAACAAAGCAATGAAAAAGTAGATTTTCAAACCCTGGTGGTTCCTGATCAACTGACCAACGGAATTGTGGCCGAATTATCCCTTGATGTAAATTTAACGGATGTGGCCCAGGCTCCGACCCTTTCCGTCCAATTTGGTGAGCTGCAGGCCATTGAAAAGGGAATTTATATTTTAAACCAACAAAAAAATAAGGAAATTTTCCCTTATCTGGAAGGCAAGGTGAAAAAGCTAGGACCATTCAAAGATGTCAATACCAAATTTTTATTTCCTCTGATGAAACTGAATCTGGAGACTTTAAAAGTCAGCCAGCTAGATACCCTGGTCACCCCGACCTTAAGTGTACTTGGCGCACAATTTGTGGTTAAAGGCTTTCGCATAGAAAGTGTCAATCAAGAATTTTCAAACGAAATAAACAAAATGCTGGAAGAAGAATTGCAAAAGGCCCAAACCGACCATGCCCCTGTCATTTTAGATGGATTGATGTCACAGGATGTTCTTTTAAAAAGTTTTCTAGCGCTTCTGGGACAGGAGATACAGTAATGAATCTATTCAATGTTAAAACACTTCTTGGCCTATGCTGGTTTTTTAGCCTTGCCATATCCGCCGTTGACAGTATCGATATAAACGAAAGGCTGCAACTACGTAACGAGCTTACCTTGATCACCCAAAAAATCCGACCTTTCTTAATTGACTGGCAAGTTAAAGAAAGACTGGGCAATTGGCTCAATCATCCAGTGAACAATTCATATATTGTTGAATGTCAATTCAAACTGCGTGCTTTTTTTGAAACCGAACAAGTGCTGGGACCACTTTGTTATTTTTTAAGACAAGATGATAAACAGATGCGTTTAAACTATTTTGACTTTATCCAAAAACAAATTCTTGAAACCAAGCAGGCCCTGCTGGAACTCCAAAATGATCCAAGATATGAGGAAGAATTTAAAAATAATGGTAAGGTGAATTTTAATTTAAAGGCCCAAAATTATTTAAAAGTTTTCCGCTCTTCCTATGATCCTTTAAAAATAAAAAATTGTTTTGGCCCGGTCCTTAAGGCAGATTGGGATAAGATTATTAAAAATGACCAATTAACTTTTTCACCATTTCAACAAACCGTTACTTGTTTAAGAGAGCTCCCAGAAATTTCTACCAAAAACGGCAACAAACCATATTTTGCGCTAAACTTGAAACATGAGTTCATAAACCATCCGGGACACGCCATTTCGGATACCGGTTGGATTCCTGGTAACCTGGTTCAATATTTTGATAAAAATGATTATTCATCCACCCTCATCAATACGCTTGGCAAAAAACATGAGCTTTTACCAGACCTTTACCCGGTCAACGAAGCTGGGTCCATTGAATCATTTTTTAGTCAAGATCCTTTGAAGGTGTTGACCCACGATGAAGGTTTTTTTTCTATGGAAAACGATCCGGTATGGGGACAAAAAAACGGAATATTTGCCGAGATCAAAAAATCCCTGGACGCGGCTACAGATACTATCTTTGTGGATATCTTTTTTTTAGGTGGCACCATGGGGGTAACATTTGCCAAATATTTGGTAACCAGACTGGAAGATCCATCCAGCCAGTTAAAGGTTTTTATTTTGCGGGATTTACTTAACCATTATGGGCACGATAAACAAATGTTACCGGTTTATAATTACCTCTATGCCTATTCTCAAAAATTTCCCCAGCGCCTGATCATTGCACCTGCTCATATCAACAAGCATAAGTCAGGACTTCCCAAATACGTTGGTAATATTATAAGCGAAGAATTTGTGGCCAAAAGCGGTTTGCAACAGCATCTTTCCCTGTATGCAAATGCGAAGTCAGATCACTCCAAGGTGATCGTCATTGATGCTAAAACGGATCATCCGATGGCATGGGTGGGATCAAAAAACTTAGTTGATGCCTCTGGGGCAGTTTGCTACGACGATATGACCAAAGTAACAGGCCCTGCTGCCAGCATCATTCAAGATGATTACTATTTCGACATGTTTTATGCGCTTAAAGAGGAAATCAGTGACCAGGACTTGAAAAACATCGCTCAAAAATTAAACCTCCCCCATTCCAATGAAGCTGAACTGATCGCCCAAATTCTGGCACCTTTTGATTTATTAAATCGAAGTGGTGATGGTACCGCCACCAATAAACAGGCCATTAATCGAACCTATCAGGGAACTTCCCTGGTGCGGATTGGTTTAAACAATTTTGATTCCACCAGGACCAGTGCCATTGATCAAGTTTTACAAGGAATTCAATTTGCCCAAAAAAGTATTTTTATCAAGGACCAATATCTTTTTGACCGCAATATTGTTTTGGCACTCATTAATGCCAAAAATAACAATCCTGACTTAGACGTTCGGATTATCCTTGATCCCTTGCCTGAATCCCCCATTGTGGGATTTCCCAATATTCTCTATTCAGATGTCTTGAAAAAAGCAGGTATTCCAACCAAGTTCAAGACTATTATTAATGATGACCTCATCAGGCAGGAATTTCATTACAAAACCATTTCAATGGATGGAAAATATCTCATTACCGGATCTGCCAACAAAGATCAAACCACCATGTATGGGGCCTTTAGGGAAGAACAATTAGATCTTGCTCATTCCGATGCGGCCTTGATTCATGACCGGGAATTTTTAAAATACTGGAACGACTCCGATGAAACATCTGCTGAATTCACTGACTTTGATTTTCAAGTTCCGCTGGGAATCAAACTGGATAACCAACAGTTTATCAGTCTGGTTCGAGACCTGATTTCCATTTTGTATGATCATGTGGCCCAATAAAGTCAGTGGTGCATGAAGCGACGCAAGGTGTGTTTTGCGCTCACTTTTAAAATTACGCTCATTTTCCATAGCAATTCATTAAGTGTTGGTTTTATCGACTTATTTATCCATTTGAGGGTCTTTTCATAATTGGTATCATTCTTGCTTACTGATAGATCACAGTTGTTTAACAAAACATATACCGAGGGGGGAATATGTCAAAATTTAAATCACAAACGCTCAAATCTTTCTTTATTTTTTCATTGTTTGTAGTTTCACTCTATGGAGCTGCAACTTTTGCGATGGACTGCCCGGGTGGTCGCTGGGTTAATGGCGGTCTTTGCCGGGACATTGGACTAGATACTCATCGTGGTGTTTGCTCACCTGGTGCCATGTTTGAAACCTTGTGTGACGACCGACGAGGTTCTAACGGACAGGCCCAACACATAACCTGCCAGGGTTCACAAAGATGTTATAATCCACACAATGATTATGATGACGATTACAATGATTATAATGACCACAACGATTATTATAACGATTACAATGACCACAATAACTATTCCTGCAATGAATGGGATTTTAATCGCAACCGACCTTGCCAACCCGGTTATATAAACCGAGATTGCTACGGTGGATGTGAACGAAGACGATATTAATTTTTAAAACATAGAGTTTTGATGTCGAGTCAAATGTAAAAAAATAAAGGGCCTGTATTAAACAGGCCCCTTTTTTATGTTTATCACTTAGAAACTTGGCCACACTTTTTGTAAGCGGAGGGACTACAGTGGTTTTTAAGCCCTGATATTGTAACCAATTATTCGACCTCGGAAAGGCAAATATAATCGTGACAATCACACTGGAAGGGAATCCCTCCACTCTTGGCGCACTTCAAGGCGAACTCTTCCCCTTTGGTATATTGCACAGTGCAAAGTTGTTCAGTATCCATGGCATAACAAGATCGTAACTCACCATTGATATCATAACCAGTTCTTTTTAACGAGTCTTCATCCTGAGACGTTTCATGCGTTACTACAGGTATCGATTGAGAACTTCCACCAGTTTCATTAAGGTCTGCTAACGCCAACGAAGTTAAGGCCAAATACAAGCTTGTTACTAATAATGTTATTTTCATTTTTCCTCCAAATAAGCGTGCAATCATTAAATTGCACGCTGTTAATATTATAGCTACTCACTCTTTAATGTGTTTTCACTTGGAGGTGGTATATTATACAACCTAAAAACAAACAAGAAGTCAGGCAACTATTACGCATGGCGTGAGTCGATACATCCTATTGCGTTAGTTGGGTTTTTTACTTGCACCCAAATTTAACCTATAATCAATATGATCATATTTCTTTTACCATGGAGTTTTGCATGAAAATCAATGTGTTAGTACTAGACACTTCTCTTGATACCTTCACCTATATTAGAGATATTCTTGATAACAACGAATTTGAAATTAAAAATGGCACAACCGCTGAAGAAGGTTTTTTTATCCTTAATAAATTCAAGGCCGATATCGTCCTCGTAGATGTAAATCTGCCTGATAAACAAAATCTTAATTTTCCAAAAAGAGTGAGAGAAAACCCCAATCATTTTCTAAACTCCATGTATATCATTGGCATGAGTTCCAAAAGTGGTGAACAAAATGAGGCCAAGGTAAAGGCCTTGAACAAAGGGGCCCATGATTTTATTAAAAAACCTTTTTCCCAGGATGAACTGCTCGCAAAAATTGATGTTGGCAAGCGTCTTTGTAAAAAACTTAAACAGGCTGAGATCGAATTTCATGAAATGTTTCAAAACATGGATGTGTTACTTATTCAAGATGGAGGATGTGCTCCTGGATATAATCCGGTCACTGCCTATCTAACCAATTATCTGGAACAAAGTGGCCGCACAGTTTTCTGTACCAAAGAGGGTTATAAGTCCGTGGTATCAGCAAGTGATAATGATTATGTTCGTCTCATATATAATTCCACTGAACATAAAAAAAATGAACATATTAGAAATGTGTTTAATGTTTCCCTGCTAAGTGATGCCAGAGGGGCACAATTTAGATCTGAACGTTTCCCAGAATTTAGCAAACTAGATATTCAAAAAAAAGCGGCAGAGGAGATTGTTAGACGCAAGATCAAGGCTATCGTGGCCATTGGTGGAAACGGCACGTTCATGGGAATTTACAATCTGGCCAAGTTGCTTCCTGATCATATCAATTTATTTTTCATACCAGTCACCATTGATTCTGATGTGTCAGGCACAGAAACCATCGGGGAACACACCGGGGTTGAAATGGGGGCCGAAAAAATCCGCTGTTACATGGCCGATGCCAGAACCCACAAGCGCGTTTATATTATTGAGATGATGGGGGCACATGGAGGTTTCCATGCCCTACATTCATGTATTGGTGCCCGGGCCCACTTGGCGGCCTTACCTGGTATAGAGGTGGATTTTGCCAAAGTCGTACACGCCTTAAATGAAAAAGAATCCGCCGTCATTGTGGTAGCCGAAGGTTTCCAGGTGGAGGAGAGAAAAAAACAAAATATAAAAGGGAATGCTGCCAAATATTTTTATCAAAAATTAACCGAAACCAACATCCCCATTCGGCCCAAAATTGTCTGTGAATCCTTTTCCCGGGATATCCGAGGGGCTCAACCCAACAATTTGGATATTACGCTGGCCCAGCGAATGGCATTGATCGTTGCCACCAGCCTCTCCAATAATCAATCCAAGCTCATGCCTTCTATCCAAGGAGGGCTCGAAGGCGTCATTTTATTTGACGAAATCACCACTGAAAATGCGGTCAATCCATCTCTACTTAAAATAGCTAATCGACTGTATTAAATTTTATTTTATTTCCGTGCTGGCCATTTTGTATTTCTCAATGATAGCGGGAATAATTTTTAAATGATTGCCATAACCTCGGGCCTTCGAGGAGGCTTTTCCCATAAAACCAAAAGCATACTTTTTCTTCACCACATCTTCCAACAGAAGATTACTACCAAAAGATCCTTCATGAAACATCAGATCCCCGGTGATAGAAGCAAAAACCCTCCCATAAAATGACAAAATGGCGGTCTCCCCAACCTGGGCACCCATCTGACAAGCAATCCCATTTTGTTTAGCATACTCATAAATTCTCAGAGCATTAAACATTCCACCATTTTTTGAGATTCTGATATTCAAAAGAGTGGTGCTTTTATTATCGATCAATGTTTTGGCATCCTGATATGAACACAATGATTCATCCACACAAATTAAAATATTGGGAAATCTTTGCACCAAGGTGGATAATCCGGTAAAATCCTCTTTTTTGATAGGCTGTTCACAGGAAACTATATCATATTTTTGCATCATCGAAAGCTGGGTGATGGCCTCTTCCACGGACCAGATACAATTGGCATCAACTCTCACGTTTGCTTTCGGGTAATATTTTCTGATGATCTTAAGCGCCTTCTCATTTTCTGCAAAGGAGCTAGTCACTTTCAATTTTAAATTTTTAATCCAAATCAGTTTTGCAATCTTAACATATTTTTTAATCTTTTCTTCATTATCCGCTGACAAAATAAGACTATATTCCACTGAACTCTTTTGAGGAACAAGGCCCAAGAATTCGTAAACATTTTTTTTCTGACTTTTGGAGAGCGCATCAATCAAGGCCAGCTCGATCGCACAGATGGCGGTTAGATTCTTCCCAATCTTAATATCATCGTGAAGACTCAGGATGAATTTTTTTAACGCCACTCCATCTGAAAAATCTTTTTTAAGTACCATAGGAGTGATTATGGTTTTGATGGCATCAAGCGAGGATTCAATGGTTTCTCCCGTAACATAAGGTCTGGGCAGGCACTCTCCATAACCAATCTCCCCATCCTCCAATTCTATTTTAATAATAATGGAAGAAGAAGTACTTCTTTCGGCCAGAGCATGCTTAAAAGTCACTTTCATCGGAAACTCTTCATGCCAAACCACAATCTTTTTTACTTTCATCTATTTTATTCCCTCATACGCTAAGCAGTTCATCCCTAACCTTGGTATCGCCCGATAAAATGACCATTTTAAATTGGCCTTCTCTTTGTCCTTCTTTAACTTTTTTGGCCTTGTAATTATTGAAACTTCCGCTTCTGATTTTTCTTAAAACAATCGCTCCCAGTCGAAGCGAGTCCCTTTTGGCCTTATATTCTATATTAATCTTTTTTAGCTTCGTTTCAATTGATAAAAGCATCTTTTCTTCATTTGCCGTACCAATTTCTGTACTGAACTCGGCAATCATTTCATAACATTTTTGTTCCACGTTGGCGTATAGAAAATAAAAAACCAACGGGAGATTCATTTCTTCCTTGGTTTTTTCAATGGCCTCCATAATCTGGCTTTCGTATAATTTTTCACCAGTTATATTACAAACCCCTTTTCCTTTTTGTAAGAAAACGATCATGGGAGTGGTTAAAAAATATCCAGTGACTTTTATAATGTCGTTCATATTATATCGATACAGTCCGCTATTGTTGGTCATAAATAAATAATAACTTTTACCCACTTCCAATTGATGGACCATCTTAAACTGGTCTTTAATCCCATTATTCCACGCATCCACTTCGGCAAATTCAAAGAAATTTTCTTGAATAGTCAAAATCCCTGAAGTATCCCCAGGATAAATGGGAATGGACCCTCTCAATTCTGATGCCAGATAACCAATATCCCTGATTTGGGTATCATCCGTGAAATATGATTTCATTGATTTGATGAAATTCCCGGCATTTCCACCCGTCCAGCAACCAATCGTTTTCAGATTAGGCCAGATTTCCGAGGGACGAAGAATCTTATGGGTGTTAAACAACTCCTTAAGTTCCAACGCCCGATCGGGATCGGCTTCATGGAATTTCAGTAATTCGGCTTTCTCATCTTTGGTATATTTAATGGATTCATTGACCGTTCCATTTTCTATATCCGCTATCAAGGATTCTTTCCATTCATTCATTTTCTGGCATAACAAATAAATCGTACTGGGATTAGCGCTGGCTAAATACGTAATATTTTTTTCCCGCAGTCCCAGAAGTAATACGGCATAATATTTGGCGGTGTAATCCTCCACTCCCATGACAAAACTGGGAATGACATACTTTCTTCTAATGATTTGGGGAATGCTTTTATACATATGACCTGAGGTTGAACCAAACGGGGTTCCATCTTCCACATACCCTTCCACCGCAGGACTGACAATGGCCAAGATTTTTCCATCAAACATATTTTTGGCCTTCATGGAATAATTATAAAGCCAGATTCTACTAACGGCCGTATGGCCATTTTTAGCAGTGGTTTTGGTAATCGGTAAATATTTAGGCTTGCCAGTGGTTCCACTCGTTGTGGCGTACAAGAAAGGTTTCTCTTTAATAAGCACATTCGCTTCCCCCCTGCAGTGCCTCTCCATATAAGGGCGTAAATCCTCATATTCAAAAACCGGTAATCTGGTTTGAAAATCTTCCAGTGTCCTTATATCCTTGAAGCCATATTTTTTTCCAAATTCAGTGTCAGCATTGCGATCAAGAATTTTCTTAAGTAACATAATCTGGCTTCCTCGAGAAGTCAGACAGGCAAAACGATAATTGTTCCAAAAAAGTTTTCCTTGAATATCGTTGACTGATTTTAGGATAAAAGTCGGCAGAAATAGCTTAAGCTTCTGAACCAATTCCTTAACACTATTCGTACGAAAAAGCTCCAGATTGATTAAAATAAAGGTTTTGGTGGTTTTATAAAACAGATCAAAGAAAATCGCCAACCACTTAAGGGTTTGTAAAAGAATAAATCGGCATTTACCAAGACCGGAATATTCCAAAACGATCGGTCCTGGTTCCTTATATTTTTTTATCCAGGCATATTTTAATCTTTCCAGTACAAAAGGTATCATATAATACTCCTAAAAAATGCATGCACTATTTGATCATTTTACTAAATCTTTCCAGAGCATTGAACAATGTTTTGAAGTTTTTCTCCGGGACACTCATTTCTGCCATTTTTTTATCAGCAGCAACAACTTTTTGTAATACCTCCAGCAATTGATAGGCATCCTTGACCTGTTCAGAATAAACAATCTCTTGTTTAACTTCTGATAGGGCGACCATGATCTTCATTGAAGTATCTATATCCTTCAAGGCCTTGTACATGGGAGCAGTTTTGGGCATGATAACTGACGCTAAAATTGCTTGAACCTTTTTCATCTGAATTATTTTTTGCTCCTCGGCACTGGTAAGGTCAGGCGACGAATAAGCAATATTTTCTTTTTTGAGCTTATCCAAATCTACTATTTGTTTAATTGCTGCAATCGACTTCACGTTATGCACATATTGTAAAAAATTGATAATATCAGTTTCAAAATTTAAAACCCCAATTTTATGTTCAGATAAAGTGGCCGGGTCAATTAAACCGTCATTGATCTTTTTTCCAAGCTTAACAGCGTCTATCAGGATAGCAATAAAGGACTGCGCATTACTTCCCTCAAAATCCTTTTGTTCATCGGCCAAAATATCGGATGCCAGCGCAAAGGCGGTTAAGCGATGTCTTTTTTCAACATCACAGACTGGCTCAAGTTTCGCATCACAGGCCGGATTCACGCTGTTATTTTCTGGCAGATACTCGTTGTAAGGCGATAAGAAAAATAAGGTCACACTATTTTTGATATATTTTTCTCTATCAGAAGCATTCAACTTTATTTTTTGAAAAGGCATGTAGCTAAAAAAGATACTGGCCTCTGCTGACATGGCAGGAAGGGTTTCAGTGTCCCTAATATGATTTAAAGAGGCACGCATATCTTCCAGCATGGCCTGGGCCTTGGAATCTTGTTTTAATTGATTGGTACTGATCTCCATTCTTTCCGAACGGTCCCGCATATCTTTAGAAATTCGGGTGCTTTCGTCCAGTTTACTACAAGATACCAAGATTCCCATAGAAAGCGTTAATGCACATAACTTATTGATTTTCATAATATTTCTCCTTTTCTGTACTCATTTATAATCTAAAACAGCCATACCTTATCACAAAAGTTGACACATGTCGTTATTTATCTTGATGTAGGTAAATTTTTTAAAAATACTCAAATTAAAAGCAGATTTGTGATTTTTATCAATGCTCTTGTTTTCCTGAAATCGTACAATTGTCTCCATGATTTTGGCCCGAGTAACCAATTATTCTCTCACACAAGGATTTTCATGAAAAATTTTTATCCCCTATTGTTTTTCATTATTACTTTTGATCTCTATGCCAACATGATCGCACCCACTAACCAGGCCCTCACACTTGCCCAAATCAAACAAAACCAGCAAACCCATACCCTGCTGGTCACCGCAGTCTTTCCGGCCACTATTTCCGCCATTAATCTAAGTAAGCAGTTGAACTACTATTCCGATTACTCACTGGATGTTTTTAAAGGAAGCAAGGATTTTTCCTACTTCATCAACCTGATTAAAAATCCCAGTCTCATTGAAACGTTTAATATATCTGATCTCCTGCCTGCTACTTTTATCCACACCAAACACATTGGTGCCGCTGGTAATTATCCTGAACACGCCAGCGAAACCAGCTTGGATCCCAAAAATGTATTTATTTTTCCCAAAATTGGCGACATCTTTCCCACGCATTCAACGATCCCGGTAATAAAAACTGAGCTGCTCGATTATGAAGTGGAAGTCTGTGCCACCTTTGATCGGGATCTATACGACATGTCTGATTATGACCAGGCCATCGTTGGATTATTTGTCTGTAACGACTGGTCTGATCGCAGTCATATTGTGCGAAAATTTGATGCAAACCATCCGGAACTGGCCGGTGGATTAACTGATGCTAAAAGTAAACCCGGCTACTATCAGGCCGGTTCATTTCTGATTGTCCCCTACCATGTAGATACTTTCATTCAAACAATTGACTTAACCCTCACCCTCAACGGGGAAGTGAAACAAAATCAAAATGCTTCTAAAATGATTTTATCACTAAGAGATTTGATAAACATGACGTTTCAAAGAGGTGCTGAACACACTTGGTATTGGGGCGACGAAAATATCGCCATCATCCCCTCTGGTTTTATTGAAAAAGGCATGACCTTGTTAACCGGAACCCCCGAAGGAGTCATCTTTAGGCCACCATCAACCACCACCAAACTGGGATATGCCGCCCGATATATCATTACGGGGATTCTTGGCCCTTTTTATCACCAAACCATCACCGATTATATAAGAGAAAAATATATAAAAAAACTGATCAAGAAAAAAGTGTTCTTACGTCCTGGTGATCACATCGTCTCTCAAGGAACCTATCTTGGCACCATTGAAACCAATATTATTGCGCCCACTCAGAATTAGAAATTTTCATCTTTGACTAAAGCTGACAATGACGATATCCAAACACGGCCCCTTGCTGCATCAATTGGCTGACTGTTTTACCTTTGTCATATACTTCCTGCCAAGTTTTGCGAGTGGCCTTGATAAGTTCATAGGACATGCCAGACAGCCAGGCAACATTCTTCGTGGCCCAAAAACCTTCATGATTCAAGGCCATTTGACAACCTAAATAAACACTTGAATATAATTTGTAAGTTTTAAGATGATTTACCTCTGCAAGTGAAGCCAGGGTGGCCTTGCCGGTTCTGGTTGAAAATAAAATCGTGCCAAATTCATTATTAAAAACCCCCACACTTTTGGTCACCACTTTTTGAAGTTGGACAGTGGCCGCCAATATTTTAGCATAAGTTTGGTAATCATTTTTATACAAAAGGTTGGCAAGCAATCTGGAAACTTGCACCCCATTATCATCAAGACCTAAAAACGACCCCAATAAGAAGGCCTTACTGGGAACTGAAAACAATCCCCTCAACTCCTCAATAATATCATATTTTTCTGTCATCTTTAAATTAGCAATTTTTCTACCAAGTAAACGGATCGCTGCAGGCATGATTTTCAACAACTCTCGATCTTGTAAAACACTAAAAGCCGCATGCACATCGGTTCCCATACAAAATGGGCCCCAATATGAAGCTTCATTCCGACAATAAGGCATTAATATATCAATCCAAGAATTATCCCCCAGATCAAAATTCAAATAATTGGCCACATCCCTTATGTTGTTCACCTTCGAGTTGGTACCCACATAAGGTTTTTTCAAATCCGCAATCAAAAAAGCTTCCTGACAATCAAACTTTATATTAATCACGGCCATAAATTCAATCTCATCAAAGTTAATAATTTCTTCTTTGACCGCACTTAAGGCATTGGTGTAGCAATCGGCCCACCCAAACGCGTAACAAGAAAAAAATAAGACCACCATAATGATGTATCTCGCTATATCTCTCATTTTTAGTACCTCTTTTTAATCCAAAGCAAAGGAAGATTAATATAAACACTTCGTTCTATGAGCGGATCCGCAAGCACCCATCCATCACTATATTGTGACTGCCACCAGTCCCCATAGCTATTTTGAATTTTAAACAGGGTTTGGCATTGCTGTTTATCGTTACAAACTTTTTTTATCCCGGTAATCAATGCACTATGAACCTGATCTTTATTTGAGGTACTTGCTCCAACAAAAAAATTGATAATTAACGGAGTATCACCGGCGATTTGCTCCTTTACAGTTTTATAAAAATATTCATAATCAATTTTGAAGTTTTGGAAAAACTGACTACTTTGTTTTATATCAAAACCAAGCTCTTTAAAAACATCTACTCTTTTATCGGAGCCATGACATTTCTTGGGAATGATAGTCGCATATAGCATCTGTTCAAACGTTGCATCTTTGGAAAAAGCAATAATCTGATCGAAATCCAGATTTGAGGTAAAATGGGAAAGGGTACGCGCGAACTCTTCACCACATGAATAACGCCGTTCAAGCTGCCCATTATATATTCTTTTGACCGTTTGAAATAATGATTCATTTCCTTGCTTTTTATCTGAATAACGGGCCAAGTATTCCAAATAATTTTCATAAGGTGCGCACGTTTCTAAAATCAGATAGGGATCAGCCTGTCCTATTGTCAGAAGTATCCCATTTGAAAATCCTCCTTCAACGATAGCCTGGTCACTATTACCTGCAGATAGTGAGGTTAAATGCAAAGATGATACGATGGGAAGTTTTTTTACACACAAATCAGCAAAATCAAAATATGAAATTTTCTTACTACACAAAAAATGGTCAATGGCCGAAGCTGTCGAAAATGCAAAACAATGTCCGGCATTGCCTTGCTTTCTAAGTGGTGGCATTTCACTTAAGACCATACTCTCTTTTTGATTTTGGAAATTACGATCAGGTAAATTATATGGCGGCGCTTGAAAAGTAACTTCCACCGCCAAGGCACTTAGAGACAACAAAAGTATGATAATAAACTGAATCATTGATCCAATCAATTAGTCTTAGGAGATAGAAAATTTACGATATAATCAAATACTTTGTCAGCGTCTTCGGTAAACGCCAAAAAATGTTTGTGTTTTTTACCACCATTAAAAAACTTGGACTGAGCTCCATCTGGATTTTGCGCTATATGGGCCAAAACTTTACCGTTATCCATCATCTCGTCACCTCTGACCATGACATACAGTCTTTCTTGACTATTTAATGAGTTTTTAACATCTGCACTTTTTTCTTTAATAAAATCATCCATCAATTGAGTCTGCACCAAAAACTGCTTGGTCATGATTCTCAGCGATTTTTTATCATCATCAATAAGTTTTAAATATTTTTCGTCATCAGTAAACCAAACGCCGCCATTGCTGAACTTATCAGTGATCATAGATTTAAAATACCTTTCAGGGTCTGCATTTTTAAAGTCACGCATCATTTCTAACGTTACCGGCATACTCACCACATTTCGATATAATCCAGGAGTAGTAAAAACTGTTGAAGTTATTCTTTCATCCTTATTTTGTAATAAATAGGCAGTAACAATTTTTGCCCCATAACTATTGGCCCATAAATGAATCGGTGATTTAGGATACTCCTGCTTTACATTTTCCAGAAACTGATCAAGAGTTTCCACAAAGCTTTCCCATTTATTAATATGTCCTTTAAGTCTGGTTGTCATATCAGCGCTTAACTCTTTATCACTCGTTCCAGAACCAATACGGTCAAATGCATAAACCACGAATCCTTTATCACGCAACTTCTCAAAAGTTTCATTTTCCCAGCCACGATGACTTTGTAAACCGTGATTATAGACAATAACAGGATTATCATCCTTTTCGTTTTCCGGAACCCATTTGGTATAATCAATCCGATAGTCAGCTTGTGATGAGTTCAATTTTACAAAGATACTGCCATGGGTGCCAGTTTTAAGCAGTGTCTCGAATGCAAACAGATTAAGTGAAAGCAGTAAGAGGCCTAGGATACTTAGTTTGGTTTTCATTGTATTTTCCTTGTTAACATAAATTGTTCCTCCAAGTATGTACACCACATCTATAATGCGTGGCAATATTATTTAGCTTTCATTACTTTTTTTCATATTGGTTTGCCATTTTTGGATTACAATTAACTTATCATGAAATATTTCAATATTTTGGTATTCATTTCAATGTTATCTACAAGTTATGTCGGTTTATCCTCAACGAACACGGCCAGTTATCAATTTAATTTTAATCTTGGACAAGATAATCCAGACGAAGGGGAAACTCGAACTGGAAATGCCTCCATGGCACGCTTTGCAATTTCCACCAAACCTCGTCTTTTTAGATTGGTGGGTGCCTTTACTGCTTTAACCGGAGGAGGACTGCAACAAGGCGAATTTTCGGCTGGTCCTCATGTCTATCCGTTTGGAAATATTAATCGAGGTTTTATTCAACCTTATCTCTTTGCGGAAGGCTCCTTTGGTATTGGAACATTTGAAGAAAAAACCAGATATGATAGCGGATACGGGGTTGGTGTTGGTTGCGATTTTTTTCTAAATAAAAAAGGCGGTATGACTTTGGCAGTTGAAAAAAAAGAAGCTGCCGAGTCTGCCTACCGCCTTTGGATTGGATTTATCTACCAGGGTAGATAAACCTTATATTTTTTTAATTTAAATATTTGTATCTCAATGCTCCTCCGCTTATCCTGCCGTACTTAAGTGTGGTTAGATTAGAAACGGAGTTTCTTTTTTCAATCGTCCATTCTCCCACCAATTGACCATCCCAATAAAGCTTGCTTTTATTTTGGGATAGTAAATATTCAATTCGCAGTTTATGATTTCCAGATTGAAAACTTCCAGGAGCAGTTTGGGCCCAATGGTCAACTGTCGCACCTAGACCGCGAATACTGCCTTTAATTGCCTGGGTAAAAAAGATTTTTTTGTTAAAAAGCCTAAATCCCATTATGCTTGAACCTTCATACCAAAGATCAATATGCTCGGAATTGTTTCCTTGCAAATATCTTTTTCGATAATCCGCATTACAACCATTTAAATCAGCTTCTAATACCCAGTCTCTGCCGTAGTCTAAGTCCATCGAGACCGCGCCACTTAAATCACCCGCAGAGGAAAGACTAACTTCTTTTACCCATTGCCCTGGAGTTCCCGTCGGCGTTGGAGTAGGTGTTGGATCAGGACCAGTTGTCCCACAAAGTCCGGTCACCTTATAAACTTTTCCTCCACCACCATCTTGCTTGGTTGCCACATAGATGGCACCATTGAATTCCTCGATTCCCCATGCCTCAGTCTCATTAAATCGATGCATGGTTTTCCAAGTCACACCACCGTCACAGGACTGAATCAGCGTTGCTCCACCTTGTTTGCCTTTCCATTCTACCGTGGTAGTTGCCACCAAGGTAGTACCGATGCTTGAAATATAAGAAATGTGTGACTTGGTAGAATCTGCATAGACCTTTTTAAACGAACTTCCATCATAAGTGTAAATTGCGGATTCACCGGAAGAAGAATATTTTTTGGTTCCGGCCAGCCACAATTTATTATTAAACACATAGGATCTGATAAATCTCATAGGTGCGCTCTGCTTAGACCAGCTTTTTCCATCGCTGGATACCAGCATTCCAGTTGAATCATCTTCCAGGTTTACATAAAAGCCGTAGAGCTTATTTTGAAAGGTCACAATTTCCTTCAAATATCTTTTTGATGATCCGCTTGAATAGACCTTTTCCCAATTGGTGCCATTTGCAGAACGATAAATCTCCACTGGGGCACTATCAAGGGTATTTTCAGTGGCATAAATATATCCATTAAAGACTGCCAGTCCGCAGCCAATATCAGGAGACACATCCAGAACTTTCTCCCAATTATTTCCATCTTTGGTTCTCCAAACCTGTCCTTGATTTTCGGTATTGGCATAAAGATAATTATCAAATTCCCTTAAATCACAAACTGATTCTTTAGTGGAAAATCCTGGACTCGCTGGTGCCCATGGACTGTAGGTAAAAATCTTTTGCTTGTTACTATAACCAAAAGCTCCGGCAATCAGTTTATTTTTGAATTTTCGAAGTATAAAAAAACCATGCTCATAAGATTCACCAATCGGAGTTACGGAAAAGCCTTGCGTAGGCGTTGGCTTGGGAGTGGGAGTTACCGTGGGGGTCACTTTCACTTTATAGGTCGCTTTTAAAGAAATATCCTCTTTATCCATAATGACTTTTTGAGTTGCCAAATAGGGACTATTCAAATATTCAACATTACCCACCCATTTATCAAACTGGTATCCTTCAGCCGGATTATTAGCAGTCACCATGACCACTGAATAAGTAAGATAACTTCCAGATCCACTACCATTTTCTACCACTAGATCATATTCCTTCGCACTTGGATCAACCGCATAAGTGGCCTTGATCTTTATTTGCAAAACTTCATCCTTACTTAGTTGTGGTAATTGTACTAAAGTTTCTTTACTGGAAATATCCTCGATATACTGGGTATCCCCTTCCCATTGTTCAAATTCATACCCTGGCACAGGTATATTGGCCCTAATTTTGACTTTGGCATTGGAAGCATAAGTTCCACTGCCGCTGCCATTTTCCACGGTAAGCTGGATTCCGTCACATGCACTTAAAATGGACAGAATCACTGTCATTAATAATAGTTTTAAAATCTTCATTTGTTCCTCCAATTAATAAATAAAGCATCATCTTTAATAAAATAAATCATTAATCCCCCCAACCACCTGGGTAGTACGAACATCTGGTGCCGGTATTTGGAATATTCACGGTAACTTCCGTTTTTCCACTACAGATTATTTCAACTTTAGCACTGGCTCCAAACTGACTGGGATGTCCTTTAAATCTAAAATACGGTCTGCCATCATCCATTACTCCACCACCAACATTGGGTGATTTGCCGTTTACTTTTATACTGCAACTGACATATTTTTTAGTAATCAACACGGCGGTATTTCCATCCTTGTTCAGTTTCCAGACAAAGCCTTCAACCTGGCTGCAGGATTTCTCATTGGGTGCTGGAGTGGCGGTCGCCGTCGGGGTGGGTTTGGGAGTCGGAGTGGGATCTGGATTGACACCACAACCAACGCTGTCGAATTTATAAATTTTTCCTCCTCCGCCATTTTGCTTAGTACCTACAAACAAACTATTATTATATTCTTTTAGTCCCCATGATTCGGTTTCCTTGAATGTGTATATCTTTTCCCAGTCGTCATCTTCACCACATGAAACCATCACCGTCGCACCACCTCCGGTACCCTTCCATTTTTTAGTCGTGATCGCCACCACTGCGTTTTTATATTTCAAAATATTGCTGACATGCGAACAACCTGAAATACTTTGCAATAATCTAAAATTGCTTCCATCAAATTTCCAGATACCACAACCCGTATTCGGGCTATAATCGGTCGATGTTCCAATATACAAGGAGTTTCCAATGACTCTGGTGCGAAACATCCGGGCGGGAGTCTTGGTTAATTGCCAGGACGATTTATTGCCGCTGGCGGAAGACAACATATAAGTGTTACCTTGTTCGGTAACATAAAAGGCATAGAGCTTTCCATTAAAGGAAACAATCTCCCTAATATATTCCACTTCTCCATCGCTATCATAAACTTTTTCCCAACTGGTTCCATTTTTAGTTCGATAAATATATCCTGATGGATTTTCGTAATGTGCACTGGTGGCATATATATATTCCCCGTGAACCGCTAAAGCACATCCCACATGCTGTCCACCGGTATAGACTTTCTGCCAGTTCTTACCGTCATTACTGCGCCAAATTTCTCCGTTATTTTCCGTATTGGCATACAAGTAACCATTAAATTCCATCATGGCACAAATTGATTCACCGGTAGTAAAACCAGGACTGGCCGCTTGATGAGGAGGATAAACAAAAACTTTATTTTTCTTGGCATAACCAAATGCGCCAGCATAAAGTTTTCCATTAAATTCTTCCAAAGCAAAAAAACCATCCTCAAAAGAAGATCCAATTACCACTGGATCAGATACTTCGTCAGGATCAACCGTCGGAGTCACTGTGGGATGCACAGTTGGAAGAATAGTGGGAATCACTTTTACCTTATAAGTTGCTTTTAAAGCAATATCCTCTTTGTCCATAATAATTTTTTGGCTTGATTGATAAGGATTATTTAAATACTCAATATTACCTGACCATTTATCAAATTGATAACCAGGCTCCGGTGCATTAGCGGCAATCACGATCACCGAATAGGTCAGATAACTGCCAGACCCACTTCCATTTTCCACCTCTAAATTATACTCTTTAGCATCGGGATCCACTGCATAAGTGGCCTGTACTTTGATTTCCAAAGTTTCATCTTTATTAAGCTCTGGCAGCTGCACATAAGTTTCTTTACTGGAAATATCCTCAATATATTGGGTATCACCTGCCCATTCTAAAAATTCATATCCCGGACTGGGGAGATGGGCCTTGATGCCTACCTTGGCCTTGGAAGCATAACTGCCACCACCAGTACCATTTTCCACAATAAGATTGATACGATCACAAGATGTCATTAACAATAAACCGATACCCAAAAGTATGAAGTTAAACACTTTCATTATTTCTCCCAGAAATCATTGATGCGGAGGTATCGGAGTTTAAATTGAAATAATGACAAGTATTTAGTTGATCAGTATCAATGGGAAGTTTTTAATCTGAAAAGTGAAAAGCCCTACCAGAGCGCTCTGCGAACATCAATTTAAAATGATCAATCATTTTTCTAGGTTATTTGATCTGGGTTACAAAAACCCCGATTATAAATAACCTGCCTTTTTAAGCGCATTGATGCCGTCTTCAGGAGTCGGATAGCGTTTACTCCACCTTTGGTCTACATTACTATTATAAAGCATCATGTACGGATCTAATTTAAAAAGCAGGTATTTGACAAGACTTCTTATATTATCATCAACCCTGATGCCGTTGATCCACTTTGACCGATGAATTTCGTAAAGTTTATTAATGCTTTCGATATTACTGGCAACTTCACCTTTAACACATACAAAATAGCATTTTTGCTTCTCAGGAAGCTCAGAGTCTATTTGAATCTCTCCATTATTAAGCAGATGTTCATCAAGACCAGTAAAATAATGATACGCACCTTTGGCATATGGAGCAGCATCCATATCCCTATTATCCGCCACAAAATAACAGGAACTATTTTCATGAATTAATTCAAAACCACCAGGACTATAGTTGCCTCCCCCAGAAAGTTGCATAATTTCTTCGGCAAAAGGCAAGCGATATTTTTGAGAGGCACAATAGCTTTGGGCCTGGTTTCTAGTTACTTTCTTCCTAAAGGCCTCTGCCACTGGTTCTAAAATCCAGGTTAATCCACTCGCCGGATTTTCAAAGGGAGGAGATTGATTTTTTTGAAAATAATCAAAGATGTTTTGTGCCAATTTAGCGGCCAGGTTGGCAGGTGAGGCATCCACATTAAAACCACCAACAGTCACCCCGGTCTTTAATTCAATTAAATTAATGGCCAGCCTCAAATCCTTTTTATTAACAACGATGTATTCTCCGATTAAAACATAATCGACATCCATTTTTAAATAACTGGTGGGGATATTCTTCACTCCATTGTTAGAAACGAAATCCAGCAATTTGCCGTGGGTAAAAATAAATTTTCTTCTTGTAAGGGGAATATTATGCTTTTTAAAAAGTTGCATTAAATGAGATGAGAAATCTACCGACAATGAACCGGCCAAAAGTTTATGGGCCTCTTGTAAATCGCTGTTATGCAGATCATGAAAAGTTAAAACGGCATCTAACACTTTTCCAGAGATTGACTTGACCAGGATATCCATCATCCCTTTGATATACCCACTTTTTCGCTCACTCATCAAGTCGCTCATTTCTTGATAATCGGAACCTTTGGTTAAAAAAAGATGGGGCCAAATTCTCTTGACCTGATCATCAGATAAACCATAATTTTGAAACCAAATAAATAAAAGCAATGAAACCAAAATATTTTTTACTATCATAGACGCTTCCATCAATAATCGTTTAAGCACGGTCATTCATACCAAAAAAAACACCATCCAGCAATGCAGCGTGTAGTTATTACCTTGATTTCCAATAATTTAAATAGATTAACCGCTAATCTTGAAAAACAAATATAGATAAAGGGATGGATAATACGTCAATATCCAACTGATATTAAATTATTCCAAAGGCCTTACTTGTTTAAGTAGAATTTTACCTTCATGACTCATGATAAATTCAAAATCAATGAGTTTGGCGCCCTTCAGACTGGTCATGTCCTCAATGATAAAACTAATTTGTTTACCAAGTTCGAGGAGCTGAGCTTCAGATAAAACATTTAATCTATCAGGTGGCAATCTATTAGAGTTTGAATTTCGATTGTATTCCACCAGCTGATCATTTTCAAAGGTGGCGATCGTCTGTTCAGAAATACTTCCCGGCAGCTCTGGATTGGTGATACTGATATCATCCACCTGAGCAACAATATTAAGATTCAGTTGACCGTTGTCTTGAATTTTAGCAATTACTACACCATTGGCCGACTCGTCTATAAACGCCGGGTGCACCAAAATACCCATGAATATTTTACTATGATCGATATTGTAATAATCTCTTGAGAGAAAGGCCTTTTCACTCCAAAGGCTGGCAAAAACGTCTCTGATGGCAGAACTAATGGTCTTTTTATCAGTCAGGGATTTTTGTATTTTTTGAATGAGCGCCTCATTTTTTATCGGATCTTGATTTTGCAATTCCGCTATCAAGGCTTCTTTTCTTTTGATCTCCAGCTTGGTTAAACATCTGGAAAGAGCGTCGTCAGGTTTATCTTCGTCTGCCAGGCATCCGGAATTGGAATCGTAAAGCCCGGCCCCATTTAATCCTGGAAGATCTTCCGCATTAGTACTGGAACGGAAGCGTATCCGTCTATCTACGGGAAAATTATTTTTAATCAAGGTTTTAATCTTGGTCTTATCCACTTTATTCATTTCAGTTTTCTCTATGATCTTTTGGATCACGATTAAGCTTGCCTTTCTAAATTTAGCATCTGCCAGCATTTTGGTGATATTTTCTTTGGTGGTTTGTGACTTGATAAAAGCTTTCAGGGTTTGCTCTTTACCTGCTGCCAATTCACATTTTTGAATGGGATCAACACAAACATCTTCCAAATTTTCCTTGCTACAAGCTTTTTGGGCCTTGGCACATGCCTCTGATAATAAGGTCTGATTAAGATGATTATTATAAAACGAAAAGGGTATCAAAAAAGCTCCCTTGAAATCCAAACGATCAATTGCATGATTTCTTAAAATGAGATCAAGCTGGGCAAAATTGCTACCTTTGGCACCATAGGCCTTCACCGCATTTTTGGGAACAGGTATATCATTTAAGGCCAGGAAATCCTCCACCGCCAAATCAAACTTCGGAGTTGGTAAGTTGGGAATTCTGTGCATAAAGTAGTCATTTGCCAGCTGCGCAAGCTCACCTGACGTGAACTGATCTTCGCCTTTGATGGTATAGCTTCCATCGGACTTGGTTTCAAATTGGATTAACTGATTTAAATGATCTACGATGGCAGTTTCGCTAATGGCGTTTGGAATATAAACATCAGGTATTTTTTGATTGATTGCTCGAAGAATCACATGCGAATGGGGAATTTGCGGCTCGGTAGTTATGATCCCGGAGGTAGGTCCAATATCCAAAGGTACACTATTTAAAATAATAATATCTTTGGCATTATATTCACCGGCCTCAAACTGTTTGGCGGTAAGCGTTTTTAAATATCCGTAAGACAGGTTTTCGCTATAAACAATGGCCTTATCCAAGGCATCCATGTACTTTTTTAAAGAAGTGGATTCAACCCCCATTGCCCGAAGTTGCTTTTGATTTTTCAAATATTCTATCTGAGTTGGAAAGATATAAATAATTTTTCCCGATACAAATGGAGTTGCCGATTCAATTTTGATTTTGGTTTTTACAATCTGCTCTAGATTAATTTCCTTTCCAAAATAGATATTAAAGGCCAGCGCCTTTTCTTTTTCATTATAATAGATCGCCCCGACAATAAGTTTTTTTTCATTTTCTAAAAAAACCAGATTTTCAAAATCTGCATAGGTGATGTTCTTGTAAGTGGCAATATTATCTTTTAAGAAAGGAAAATGAAATTCATATTTTTGGGTATTTTGAAAATAGATATTTTGTTCTGCTGAGGTGAATTCATAGGTGATTTTGATAAAGCTTAAACCGTTTTGTACCCTGGATAATTTTTGATAATCTTCCAAGCTTTTGACCTGATCTAAATAGTTTGGCAATTTTGCCATAACTAACCCGCATGATAAGGCACCAATTAATAAAATCACCATCATTTTTAACTTATGCATTTGCTACCTACCTTACTTGATCAGTTGGTTATCTCGACCAGATCATTAAAATCAGTGTGCGTCTGGCAACCAAATAAATAGTGACCACATTTAAGTTCGTGGGTGGTTTCTTTTTTTCCTTTGTATTTAACTGTATAAATCACGTTTGGATTGTTATCCAGCATGTCTCTTTGAGGAGCACCTTCAAGAATCTTTCCACATCCCGCAATTGGTGCAGAGGTCATGGCATAAGTCGCGAAGGGAGTTTTTACCATCATGGAATCGCACCCATTATGATGATTCCACTGATATTTTAGGGCGTTTTGTTTTACAATATCCTCTTTGGAAAACAAAACTTTACCACCCAGCGGATTGGTATCATGAACAGTTAAAGAAATAATTTCATATCCGGTGGTTTCACCACCGCCTAGAAAAGTACAAGCTTCCCCGGTAAAGGATGCGCTACCAAGCATAAACTTAATGGGAGCTTCCTGTTGACCAAATTGACATTTATTATCGTGAAAGGGATCACCTTCAATTAAGTTGCCAAGAAGAACTTCAATAGATTCTACTTTCAACTTTTTATCAACATCCACAATTGCCAAACCGGTGACATCACCAATTTGCGCTGGCACCAAATACAAAATTTCCGCCATAGAGGCATCTTCCTTATTAGCAAGCTCAATCATGCCCACCAGACCATGCAAATCTCCCCCAATGACATCTTCCCACGCAGAACTTGGTATATCCGTCTTAACAAATTGATAATCCTTAGGATTCACATATTGGGTGGCATATATAACCGAGTCCAGCCGGGTTTTGTCCCCGAGACATAAATCCAACCGTAAATTAAAATGGCCACCAGGCGAAACCACCGTAAACGAGGGAACTTGTTTTTTAAACTTATCAATGGTTAACTGGGATGGTGCCTGTTCACTTTTTGCAAGCATCATGGAAAATGATTCCTCGCCACTGGTGCATTTAGAAAAACCCGAGATTCCTGAAGTTACATTCAAACAGATAAACAAAAGAAAAAATAATATGGGGTTTGCATGTCTCATGATGATAAGTCTCCTTCAGTCGTTTGACTTGGACCACTTTTTACTATAAAACGCAACATTTGTAATTTTGTTAATTACTGGTTTGTAAACATTACACAATCTGAAAATGGCAGGGACCGATGATTACAATTTTTATATCCGCTTAAAACTTATTGAATCTCCACCCACAACTCTTGGTATCTGTAGAGACTAAAGGAATCAAAATTCAAAACCATAAAATTCATTATAAACGTGATATCCTTGTTATAACTCCAAAGCAGCCCCTTTTCATCCATACACAAATAATCAATCCATCCCTTGTAATTAACGACAAGTTGACCACTTTGATTATCATAGGGCCTTTCCCAATGGGTATTAGTGATCCTGTACCCAAAAACCCTCCCCTTTTCACATACCAGTTTACTATCAACTTTCTTTTGAATATTCATCAACCTGTTATTAATCTTCAACTCAATCAACGACCGCTGGCTGTCGTCAACAGAGTTGTAAATGTCAATCTCTACCAGATTATCAAATACCGTGGTATTATCCTCAATCAGGGAATCGGTGATGACCGATCTAAACTGGGCACTCAAATCATCCAGCATGCTGTGGCTCAACTCTCCCAACTGATGTCCCAGTTCATGTACCAAAATTCCGGCCATTTCATGAAGCGGCATATGAGACTTCATGACATCCCGGTAAACAAAATCCAGATTGATAAAGATAGGTGACCCTTTTAGATAGGCCGTTTTGGCAACTCTCTCCTCGGGATCATTTTGGTCATGAAAAAAACCTGGATACCGTTTTTCTGACAAGAAAATGATGGCGTCCTTGTTTTTTAAATTATTATTAATTAGTGGGATCATTTCCCGTAGCAAGGTTTGATACTTTTTACCAATTGGGCATAAATTACTACCTGTGCATTTTTGAATATAGGTTGGTAGTTTTTGATAAACATAGCGGAAATTTTGCTCACCAATACCTCCCCCGTTTCCTACAAGATCCCCAGATGCCAGCATCGCTTTTAGCTGGTCAGAAATATTTAATTGTTTGATCACTTCTTCCGGAATGATTATTTTATAATCACTCGCCAGGACCAGGCCTTGGATAAAAACCAATATTAAAGCAGACAGAAGATAATTCGTTTTAAACATAAAAATTCCCCTATTGCTCTATTTCCTCTCTAGTGTGAGAAAATAATTGTAAATTCAATTGATAAACTTCAGATGCCAGCACATCTGAATATTTTTCATTAAAGTCATTCAAAAAATTCATAAGCTCCTCTTTCGCTTGGAGAAGCTTCTTGGTATCCATTTTAAAGGTCAAAGAACTGATCTGTCTTTTTTCTATCGGTTGCTCGTAAAGTGCTTCAGCTGCCATTTGCATCATGCCAGCATGATGTTCCTTGATCGCTGATGACGGAATATCATTACTGGTCATTACCGCCTGCTCGGATTTAATAATTTTTCCATCTTGTCTTTTAATAAGTCCGAGTGTCTCCAAATCTGTGATGGCCTTCTTGACTTGAGCGGCTGTAACTTTTCGCCTGAGCTTTTTGACAATCCAGTCGATATCTTCAATAAAATCAGGGGCACTCACCAGTTGTTTGATCACCAGATAATACCACTTGGCGATCGTATTAAACTGGCCCATATCAATTTGGAAATATTCGGTTTTATTATGCAGTTTACTCAGACGATTTAAAACCGAATCACTACTTTTTTGTCTCTTTTGAAGCCGCCCATGTTCTACTAACAACTCAAAATATTCCTTTTCTTTGCCTTGCAATTTTAAATCATCAATAAGAGTACGCACCATTTCTGAACTGGGTAGTCTTTGTCCCTTTAACACCATGGTCAGTGAACTGGGTGAACGGTAACCGAGTCTCTTGGCCCATTTGGTTAGCGTATTTGACTGGTGATTGTAATTACCATCTGGGAAACCAACTGCATTAAGATAGTCTTTGAAATCACGAAAATCAAAAATGGAAATTTTTGATTTATTTTTGCCTTTTATTGTTTTTGCTGTCTCTAACGACATATTAAAAAAACCCTTGATAAAAAACAAGAAAGAGGATGACCATGCATCCCCTTTCTCGATCGATCATTTTTTAACTATTCGCAGGCCGGAACAACCAATTTCTTTGTAAAAGCAGCAAAAGGAGCTCTGATCACATCACCATCACCAGTTCTACCAATAATTTTGTAAACATTGATATCATAGCTTAGAGCAAGGTCGATCGTAATTTCGTACTCATCAATACAATTGCCATCGGTTCCACTGAATTCTCTGCAAAGAGTTTGAGTGATATATTTGTTACCATAGAGGTACTGATTTTCATATCTGGCACAAATCCATCCCTCATCTCCACCAACATATCGGTGCTCAACACATACTTTTCGATCGGTTAATGTTCTAATCGCATCAGCAGTTTGACAAACTTCAGATGCTGGAACGTTGGTATTTCCACCAACCCAGTATTTTGGCATGTCAAAATCATAACCGGCCTTACGAATCTGGCTCCATGAGGAATCAGCATTAACGCCAGCAAATACAAATGAAGAAACCAAAAGAGAAGCTAAAAGAATCATTTTTTTCATAAAATCCCCCCTCGAGAAAATTAATAATAACTTTGTTTTCATGGGAAAAGTTTTATCAACGACCTCTTTGGTTGACAAGTTATTTTTCACATAATCTATTTTTATTTTTCACATTTCGTGAAGTTGATTAAAAATTTATTTCACACTTAACCGTTATAACCATATATTTTTAATCGATGCTACCTGGCGTTATCTCCTTTTATTCTTCACATGCTAAGTTATTTTATTTTAAATGGTACGAAGATAAATAAGCTAAAAAAATATTATATTTTTTTAACCAAATTTTTTAATTGTTCATCATATTCTTTTTTGGTTAAAGCACCTTTTTGGTGTAAATCCTTAATCTCCATTAATTCTTTGATCATTTTTTTTGTATCATGCGGTTGAGGGCCTACTTGATCACTGATTCTATTGGTGATGATTCTAACTATATCCTTCATCTTTTCATTACGAAAAAAGTCAAATAAAAAAACACATCCATCCTTATGAGCATCAGCAAAAACATTCTCATCTAATTTGTCCTTAAGAATAAAATGGATATAACCATTCGTGAATTTTCCGGCCGATTCAAAATCTATCTTAAATATTTGTTCGAATAAAATCTGGGACTCTTGCTCCAATTTTTTTTCTTGCGAATAATAAGTTTCTTTGTCTTTGGGAGATAACACAATTTTATCATCAAATACTTCCAGATATTCTTTAATGCCTTCGATTTTAAAAGAGGTCATGCCCAATATACTTCCTGTTGCAATCTAACTTAATCATCACTGAGTACGCCAATCTTCTCAAGTTAAGATTTCTTAACTTTTGAAGCTTGAGTTAATTAAGCGGGTATTAGGGTAAATCAAAAAGCGGAATTATCAATATATTTCTTTATAAATATCTCTTTAAAAACTCTATTAACCCAGGCCTGTGGGCCAAGGCCAGTGCATCTTGATCAACCACTGCACCATGATCAATCAAAAATGCCAGATCTTGAAAATCGTCAACATAGGTTTCATTCATACTTTCAACCCCAAATTCCAAGGCAGTATAATGGTAGAAAAAATCCTCCACCTCCACCAAGGCGCCACCATTAACCAGATCTCTAATTTGCTCTCTTTTAAATCCACAACCCTCATAAGGTCTACAGTTATTCATCATGGCCAGCATGAGCGGGGTTAGTCCACGCTTGGTGGGAACATTGACCAATTTAGTATGATTAATCAAATATTTGATTATAGCAAAAGCTTGATAGTGGTTATTTTCCATCACTGAATGAAGAAGTGTTTCCTGATTGAGATAATACCTCGTCTCCAGATCTGCCCCATATTGATGACAGTTAGCGAGGAAAGTGTCAGTCGAATGCAATTTAACCGCATAATGGAGAGCATCTGTGCCAAAAGCGTTTCTATAATTCGGATTGGCCCCTTTTTTTAAAAGCATCAGCGCAATCGATTGATATCGGCTATCCTCATTTTCTAATTTAAAGGCCACCTCCATTAAAGGAGTGTTATTGAAGCTTTCATGGTCAGTAATGTTGACGTCATTCATGCTTTCTATTTCACGAATCACATTTTCATAATCATTATTATCTATATACATAAAAATATCTCTTCCTGCTGAGAAAAGATTTTCACTTAGTATAATGGTTAAAAAGATCAAAAGAACCAGTAAATTTTTCATATGTATCGTCCCCCAAAATATTTCATCAAATTATAGCAAACCAATGCTCAAAATTAAACCCCCATAAAAGACGTTTTAACTCCTACTTAACCACCAAATTACAAGTTTTTTCAGGAACATAAATTTCTTTTATGAGACTCAATCCCTCCATATGTTTTTTAACTGCAGGATCAAGCTTGGCCATTTGTAAAATTTCTTCTTTACTAGTTCCCTTTTCAATTTCCAGCACTGCCCTTTTCTTGCCATTGACTTGCACGGTAATAATCATGACCTCATCTTCGATCAGATCAGGATCAAAGACAGGCCAAGTTTCATAAGTCATGGTTGTAGGATGCCCCAATTGATTCCATAATTCCTCACACATATGAGGGGCATAAGGATAAAGCAATTTAATAAAACTTCGGGCCGTCTCCTTGGTGACGCCATGAACTTTGTAGCAATGATTGGTAAAAATCATCATCTGGCTGATACCTGTATTAAATCTCAAATTCTCAATATCCTCGGTGACTTTTTTGATAGTTTTGTGCAGAAGTTTGGTGGTTTCTTCACTCTCACTTTCCAAGCATATATTTTGACTTTCAGAATAAAACCGGTAAACCCGATTTAAAAAATTATGCACACCATGAATTCCCTGGGTGCTCCAGGGTTTTACTTTTTCAAAAGGGCCCATGAACATTTCATATAATCTTAAAGTATCTGCTCCGAAATTTTTCACCACTTCATCGGGATTGATAACATTGCCGCGGCTTTTACTCATTTTTTCGCCGTCTTCACCAAGAATCATGCCTTGATTGACCAATTTTTTAAAGGGTTCTTTAGTGGAAACATGGCCTAGATCATAAAGGACCTTATGCCAAAATCTGGCATATAACAGATGCAAAACCGCATGCTCCACACCTCCGACATATAAATCCACGGGCATCCAATGCTTTTCGATCCCCTTATCCCACGGTTGCTTTGAATTTTGGGGATCCAAAAATCTTAGATAGTACCAACAGCTCCCTGCCCACTGGGGCATCGTGTTTGTTTCTCTTTTGGCCTTTTTTCCAGTCTTTGCATCAATAAAATAAAGCCATTCATCAATGTTGGCCAAAGGACTCTCTCCAGTTCCTGAGGGTTCATACTTCGACACCTCTGGAAGTACCACTGGCAACTCGTCCTCATCCAGACATCGAATACTGCCATCCTCATATTTAATCAAAGGAAAAGGTTCCCCCCAATAGCGCTGTCTGGAAAATATCCAATCTCTTAATTTGAAATTTATGGTCTTCTTGCCAATTTTTTTATTTACCAACCAATCATTCATGGTCGCTATGGCAGTGGCCTTATCCATACCATCTAAAAATCGCGAATTAAGGTGATCACCTTCCCCTTCATGAGCGCACTCGGAAATATTGCCGCCTGCCAATACTTGAATAATGTCCAGATTAAATTTTTTGGCAAATTCATAATCTCTTTGATCGTGCGCAGGCACAGCCATGATGGCACCAGTCCCGTAGGAATTTAAAACATAATCGGCAATATAAATGGGAATCTTTTTTTCATTTACCGGATTAATGGCATATGCACCAGTGAAAACACCACTTTTATCCTTATTAAGATCAGTCCTCTCCAAATCACTTTTTCGCTGGGTGGTTTCTAAATATTTTTTTACCTCATCTTTTTTGTCTTTTACGGTAATCACCTCTACTAATACATGTTCGGGTGCGATGACCATGTAGGTGGCACCAAACAAAGTATCACTGCGGGTGGTGAACACTTCCAGTAATTGATCATGACCGGCCACCTTGAACTTAATACTGGCACCTTCACTTCGTCCAATCCAATTCCTTTGCATTTCCTTTATGCTTTCCGGCCAGTCCAAACCCTCTAGGTCATCTAAAAGCCGCTGGGCATATTCCGTAATCTTTAACATCCATTGTTTCATAGGTTTTCGAATCACCGGATGTCCACCAATTTCGCTTTTACCGTCAACAATTTCTTCATTGGCCAGCACCGTTTTTAAATTGGGACACCAATTGACAGAAATCTCGGCTTCGTAGGCCAGCCCTTGATTATAAAGCTTGGTGAAGATCCACTGGGTCCACTTATAGTAATCCTTGTGGCTGGTAGCCACCACCCTTTCCCAATCGTAGGAAAAACCCAGCATTTTAAGTTGTCTGGTAAAAGTGGCAATATTTTTATTGGTAATCGTATCAGGATGGGTTCCGGTTTTGATAGCATAGTTTTCGGCCGGCAGTCCAAAGGAATCAAATCCCATCGGGTGAAGCACATTGAATCCCCTCATCCTCTTATAACGGCTGATAATATCAGTTGCCGTATAACCCTCCGGATGTCCCACATGCAACCCATCCCCAGAGGGATAAGGGAACATATCCAGCGCATAGTATTTTTCTTTTTTTAAATCGGTATTGGTTTTGAAAGTTTTATTGGCCTCCCAGAATGCTTGCCATTTTTTTTCAATTTCACTAAAGCAATAGTCCATTGTTCCCACCTTATTTGTCATCTATTTGGAAGCTATCTTATCAAAGTTAATAAAGAATTAAAATGTTTATATGTGATATTATTTATTAGTGGTGGTTCTGGTAATGCCCTTGTAGATCGTATTCATCAACAATATGGCCTTGTCTTTCTCTCGGTCAACGACGATCTTGAGTAATTTCGCCTTCTCCTTGTCTTTAGGATTTTTTAAAAAATCATTAAATATTTTCAAATTAGCGACAGCGTTCTCCATGAGATTCATAGTTCTTGCCCGCCCAGTTTTTTCTTCATACTGGGAACACGCATAGCCCACCTTTTTTAGCATCATGGTATATTCCGCAATGTTCGTCATACCAATGGTTGACAGCGTTCCATAAATTCGATCAATCTGTTGTCCAAATTTTTCATATAATTCTTTATTGGCCGGACTCATTTTTAATTCATTCATCACTTTTTCAAGCTCACTTAAAATAGATTCCGAAGTCTTGATCAAATCCTGAATTATTTCTCCATCAATCTTAAACACCCCAGTCCCCCTTCCATCAATAACATATTTCCTTAAACCGATTCATAATCAATTCACAATCTTCTTCATCTACATTAAAGCATATTTCCACATTTTTTTCTGCAAACTTTTTTTCCCAGCTGGTATTGGCATACTGTTTTAATATGTGTTCAACCAATCCCACGTCCCTATACCCGACTGTAATGCTTTTAGAAATCCTTCTTTTATAGTCTAATAAATTGGATTTTTGTAACACTTGATGGACACTTTCCGTATAGGCCCGTACCAGGCCACCTACTCCCAGTTTGGTACCACCAAAATATCTCACAATGATGATCGCCGTGTTAATCATTTCATTGCCTCTTAAAACATTTAAAACTGGCCGGCCGGAACTCCCTTTGGGTTCCCCATCATCACTTTGGTTTTCCACAATCTGATTTAGTTCATTAAAATATCGGTAGGCATAGACAAAATGCCTGGCCTTAGGGTGATCGGTTTTTAACTGATCCAGTTTTTTTTTGAAATGCTCAAACGGGAACAAGTGAGCGATAAACTTGGATCGATTTACTTCGGTCGTGGCAATGCTCTCATCTCTTACTAATTTCATATTGAATAATAATAATAAATTTATTACCATTAATCATGTTGAAAGTATCATTAAGTGTTTTTTTACTAACCTTTTTTATTTCCTGTTCCCATAAAGTCTTAAATGTTGATCATCACATTTCATCCACCATGGGACTTATTCCTGAATCAAATGGTCATTTCCTTGGTGGCTCCTTAGAACCGGTGAATTTTCATACTGATCATAAAATCAATCTAGTAAAATCCACCCAATCCTCTCTGTTTGGATATGTCTCCAATACAGAAGTCGATACCACCAAGACGTTAGAGCCTTCCGGGGGAACGGGTATCAAAGGCACCCTGGGACTTTTGAAAAGGCTTGATTACGTTTTAAAAAGTCACTCTGAATCACCCACCCTGCATGGGTTGAAATTACAAATTGTGGGAGATTCATTCAAAGAAAGAAAAAATGGATTAAAGCTGGCAGTAGCAGCTTTATATGGTCAAGGCACAGACACCGAAGAAGGGCATTTTTCTGTTTCGATTGAAGACCAGACTGCAGATACTTTTGACAATGTAAGCGGCGAGATTCTCATGAAACAACGAGAATTGGCCTTAATATTAGGATATCGTTTTACTAATTTTTTCCTTTTGTTCAGCGCTGCTTCTTATACTCATGTGGATTCCAGGGCCACTTTAAATGTTAATTCAAAACCTACTTTTGTCCTAGCTGAGAGCGAATATTTTTCAGGCACCGTCGGAGGTAGAGTCCATACCAACTTTAACTCGATTAATGTTTTTACCCAAATGGAAGTTGGTCGCAGCCATGGCCATATTCTAAAAGGTCCGTCCCAAAGCATTGATGCACTAGATTTTTCGCTAGGATTTGCCTGGTAAAAATAAAAAAATCACCAACGACTTTGTTCTATCAACTGGTAAAGCTCATCTGAAGAAAGTCCCATTTTCCTTAAAACTTCGACCAATTCCAAAGGCAATTTACAGATTATATCCATGGGCATCAGACTTACCGGATGAATCATTTTAAGCCGGTATGAGTGTAAAAATATTCGATACAATCCAAATTCGCTGCGAAAATAACGATTAAACTCTCCCTTGCCATAGCAAGTATCACCAATAATATTCATACAACGTCGGGAAAAGTGTCTTCTGATCTGATGTTTTCTGCCCGTATTTATTTTGATTTTATAAAGAGTGGTAGTGGCAAATTCAAAAAGTGGAATAAATTCGGTACTCGCTTCTTTTAATGAACCATCATCGCTTTTTAAAGCAAAGGCAAAAGTTCCCTTTTCGAGTTTCTTGCCTTTGGCAAGGGCAATATATTCTTTATGGGTTTTTTCACCGGTCCAGTCATTTTTAATGATATTTATCAGTTCCCGTTTGGTTGTGAATAATACAATTCCAGAAACTGGCCGATCAATCCGGTTAATGGCATGAACGTATTGCCCAACTTGATCCCGAAGTAGGCCCATCAATGTCACTTTATCCTGTGCATGCCCTTGATCCCGGTGCACCAAAAGCCCACTTGGTTTATTGGCAAATATCAGGTCCTCATCTTGGTACAAAATTGTAACTTCTTCCATTATGGTTTCATGCATTTCATAGACTTTTTAGCAAGCATACGATAAGGTAATCTTCCTAGTTTTAAATAGTCTAACAGGATAACTCCATGAAAAAGATAATACAAGATTTACTTGATAGATCCCGCACTAAATACCGTGTGAGTTTTTGTGATATCAGATACAAATCCCTCAACGAGGAAACCATTCAAACCACCGATGATGTGTTAAAGCATTATTTACTTACCGACAGCGTAGGCGTTGGCATTCGCGTTTTAAAAAATGGCCGTTGGGGTTTTTGTGCTACCGATAAACTAGATCCCATAAACTTGGATAAAGCGTTGAAGCGCGCAGTAGAAATAAGTGAATCAGGTAAAAATATCGGCACCAAAGATATTATACTTACTAAGGAAAAATCACACATAGGTCATTACCAAGGTCCATATAAAATTGATCCGTTTAAAATTTCTCCAGAAGAAAAAATGCACCTACTTTTTGAACTGGATAAAAAAGCTAAAACAAATCCTCTTATCAAAAAAACTGACGGTCTTTTGTTATTCTGGAAACACCACCAATTGCTGATGAATACCGAAGGAAGTGTTTTGAAAAATGAATATGTGATCTCTTCTGGAAGTTTCGACGTTCAAGCGGTAGGTAACGGCGGTTTTCAAAATCGTCGCATTCAAGAACGTCCTAAAATGGCCGGTTATGAATGGGTTCTTCATCATTTTGACCAATATGATATTTTGCGATTATGTGATGAAGCTATAATGAAACTAAATTCCACCACCATCCCAAAAGGTAAAAAAGATCTTATCATTCTTCCCAGCAACCTCTTTTTAACTATGCATGAATCGGTGGGACACCCGACGGAACTTGACCGCGTGCTGGGCTGGGAAGCCGATTTCGCCGGCACCAGTTTTGCAACCACTGAAAAACTTGGTAAATTTCAATACGGATCCCCCATTGTTAACTTTAGAGCAGATAATACCGTCGCCTCCGGATTATCATCGAAAGGATGGGATGATGACGGGGTACCTGCTCAAAAGTGGGATATAATTAAGAACGGAAAACTGGTCAATTATGGAACCACCCGAGAAGTGGCCCACTATATTGGAAAAAACCAAAGCTATGGATGCAATTTTGCCAGTACCTGGCAGTTACAACCGATCAACCGTATTCCTAATTTATTTTTACTGCCCGGCAAAGAAAAACTTTCCTTAAAAGATCTAATCGCTGATACCGAGGATGGACTCATCATTGATGGCAGGGATAGTTATTCCATTGATCAAAAAAGGTATAATTTTCAATTTAGCGGAAACTTCGTACGGGAAATTAAAAATGGCAAGCTAGGCGAAGTCGTAAGAAATTTAACCTATCGGTCTATTTCACCTGATTTTTGGAATAGTTGCGATAAAATCTGTGATCACCGTTTTTTTGAATATTGGGGAGTGCTTAACTGCGGCAAAGGACAACCCGCTCAACGTCATACCATGATCCACGGAAGTGCCCCTGCCAGGTTCAAAAATATAAATGTTGGAGATTAATATGAATTATCAAAATAGTTTTAATAAAATAGTTGAACTCCTGAAAAAATATTCTGCTGCCGACGATTATCAAATAAATTATCTAGGAACCAAAAATAATCTAACTCGTTTTGCCGACAATATGCTTACCCAAAATATTGAAAACGAATATGAAGAAGTTTATTTAACATCCTGGTTTGATGCTAAGAAAGCCACTTTGCAAACCGCCAACCTTTCAGAGGGAGGAATTAAAGAACTTATAAAAAGATCAGAAGCTATAGCTAAAAAATCCATGAAAGACGTGGAATACCTCCCCTCTTTAAAGCATGATCAACAAACCATCCATCATCATTTAGATGAAAATTTACTTGATCTATCACCATCTAAGCGCTCAGCTGTGGCCGGTTTTGCTATCAATGAGGCTGTCAAACACCAAACTACCGCTGCGGGAACTTTTCAATCCTCTGTTAATCATGTAGGCGTTGCCACCAAAAACCATTTACAAAAATTTCACATTCAATCAGAATGCGCATTCTCTGCGACCTTTGATAAAAATAATGAACAGACCAATTGTCGAGCTAGTTCCATGACCCTTACAGATCTAAATTATCAAGAGACAACCGCGGAAGGAATTAAGGATGTCGAACTTATGCAAAATAAAACGACCTTGCCTCCCGGTAAATATGATGTACTCTTTTCCAGTCACGCTTATGCCGAACTAAATCTCGGTGCTGGCTACGGAATGGATCGCAAGGCCTATGACAAAGGATATAGCGCTTATAATAACAAGATCGGTACCCAAATTGCTCCCAAACACGTAAATCTCTACACTGACCCCAATTTTTCTCACGCCGCATGCAAACCTTTTATGAACGACGGGCTGGCCTTATCTAAAAATATACTTATTGAAAATGGAATATTAAAAAACTTACCTACCTCCAGATTTTGGGGGCATCAAAATAAGCTTCCAGCTTTTGCTATTAGCAATTTAATAATGGATGGTGGTCAGCTTTCAGATGATTTGCTCATGCAAAAAATTGAACGAGGCTTTTATATTAAAGATATTTGGTATATCCGAATGGTAAACCCTGAAAATCTCACTTTGACCGGAATGACGAGAAATGCTCTTTTTTATATCGAGGATGGAAAAATAAAATCTGGTGCCACTCACTTTAGATGGAATGACTCTCCCATGCTGATGTTTGATCGCATTAAGGAAGTGGGTCTTCCTAGGCGTGAACAAGTTTGGAACTATCCAAACTATATGCCATCCGTCATTGTCCAAGACTTCAATCTAACTAGCTCCACTCTTTTTTAGGAGAAAAGTTTTGCAACAGTATCTAAAAAAAGATTGGATTATTTTATTTTTTTTCGCTTTTATCTTTACGATTATTTACATCATTTACTACCCTCCGATATCCGGCATAGAAGATGAGATAGGCTTTATCAACCAGGCCATTTTATGGACTCATCAAAAAATCACCCTTGACTCTCCTTTTCTAGATGGTAAATTTCTAGGAGATATTGGCGAACATAATGGTCACTTTGTCTTCATCAGAAATCCACTTAAGTCGGTTACTCTTTTACCTTTTATCTGGATTAAACAACTGGATGGTATGTTTTATTCATCACTTCTCATCCATCTTGTTTTAACTGTTCTCTGTGGACTGATTCTACTTCACTTTGCCATCTCCCCCCTTTATGCAATCTTTCTTTTACTGCATCCCACCCTGTCCCTTTATTCAAGAACCGTCATGGCTGACACTCTAGCTGCTGCCCTTTTGCTTGGTGGCTTATTTTTTACCATAAAATCAAAAAAATATGGGCCTTTTTTGAGTGGAATGTTGATTGGACTGGCAAGCCTTGCCCGCAATCATGCAGCTTTTGCCCTGGTGTTTTTTTCAATCTTTTATTTTTATTTTAACCTAGCTAAAATTGATTTTAAAAAAGGTCTAATTTGTTTTTCCTCAGGATTATGTTTCATCCTACTTGCGATCTTATATAATTTTATTTTATTCCAATCCCCTTTCGGATTAGTCGATAATGTCGGAACTTTTCATGTTTCATTTTTTAAAGAAAATATTGGCCTTTACGCTTTGGCTCTGGCACTTATTTGGCCGGGCATGGTTATCGCTCCATTTTTTAAATTTAACAAATACACCCCGCTCATTTCATCTATTGCCCTGTTTTATCTGCTATTTTTGTTGTTTTATTATTACCATGATTCATCCAATAACTTTTTTAAAAACCTGATAATCGGGCCTCGGCTTTTACAGATTGCACTCCCCTTTTGGTGCCTTAGTTTTATTTTGGTGCTCAATCGCTTCTTAGTGAAATGGAAATATTTTAAACCTGGTCTTATTTTTACCGCTACCATACTGTTGTTTGCCAATTTTATGCTTTTTAAATTCCATGATCAGCACCTACGCGAGCTAATTGAATATAAGGAAATTATCTCCAACGAAATTCCGGAAAACTCGGTGATTTTATCCACTAAAACACTTATCAAGCTTTTTGGTATTCCAAAAGATGACACCCAAAATTACGCTTGGTCCTACTTTACTTTTTCAGCGAAAAACCTAGATTATCTTTACGATGAACTTTTTACTAAATCATTTTATTTTGCCATCTTACTCAAAGAAGCCAATGCATTTAAGATCAAATGTATGAATGAATTTGCTAACCGACACCGGTTAAGGCTTATTAAACAATACAAACATCTCTATATTTTTAAAAATCCTCACCCGATTCAAAGAAGTTAGGATCTCTCGATAAGATTGATTCCACTATATCATCACCACCTTTACGTTGAACTTTTTTAACGGTTGTTTTAACCAGTTTTTCCACAACAACGGGTTTATCTCCATCTTTTGTTGCAGACATTGTCGAATTGATAATCCCAGCTTGATGCTCTGGTACTGGCACTAGCTTTTTAGGTTGGTTAACCTTTGCCACGGTTTTTTTAACTACTGGTTTTTTAGCCTCCGGTTTTTTTATCCCGATTTTGTTAACGATAGTTTTTTTATCACTCACCGCTGACTTATCACTCGGTAAAAAAGCTGTAACCACCGAGTTTAATCCAGAGACAATATTTTTTAATTGATCACTTGAATTGGTCAGCGAATCTACCAGGGAGGTATTATCCTGGGTGGCCGTATCCAGTTGGATAACTGTATCGCTAATCTGATTAATGGCGGTAAATTGTTCGTTGGTAGCAGAAGAAACATCTCCCATGATGTCTGCAACTTTTTGAATTCCTTCTGCGATACCAAGTAAATTTTGATTGCTCAAAACCACCAATCCAGATCCTTTTTCCACCTTAGCAATACTATTATCGATCAAATTTTTGATTTCTTTAGCGGCATTTGACGACCGCTGTGCTAAATCCCTAACCTCTATGGCAACCACCGCAAAACCTTTGCCAACCTCTCCCGCCTTGGCAGCTTCAATCGCCGCATTGATTGCTAAAATATTGGTCTGAAAGGCGATTTCTTCCACTAGTCCAACAATATCTGAAATTTTATTACTGCTTTGGGATATTTCATCCATGGCCCCTTGCACCTCTTTGGAAAGCTGGGTCCCTTCCTGGGCCACATTTTGAGCTTGATTGGTCAAACTGGCTGCCAGTCTGGCATGTTCACCGTTTTGTTTGACGGTAGCGGTGATCTCTTCCATAGTAGAAGCCGTTTCCTCCAAAGAAGCTGCTTGATCACTAGTTCTTTTTGATAAATTGTTAGTTCCTTCTTTTAGAGAATCAGTAATACCCATAAAACGATTTATTTGTTCCGATAATTTCATTTTGCATTTTCCAACCAAGCTTAGTTGCCAAAAAGTTGCACCAATAATACCTAAAATCACCCCTAGATTCAGCATCACCATGGTCATTTTACGGTCGGCAACATACATTAAATTGATATTAATCACCAAAATCAACACAACAAAAATATTCAACCAAAGAATGCTTTTATGAATTTTCACTCTTACTCCTAAAATCAATTTCAATCATATATACTGATTCTAGGGCCTTGTTAATATTTGTAAATGCTAAAAATATTTCTTTGCATAAGTAGCATATACTTAAATACTCGGGTTATATATTTTTTAAAAATTTTAAAAGCTGCTCTGATGATTTTAGCCAAGTATAACTTTGAAATCTCGCTAAACGCTCACAGCGAATTTTTTCCTTATCCTGCCGATTAAGATATCTAATGGTTGGCATCCGACTGTCCTTATCATCAATAAAATAAACCTCGGGTAATCCCACCAACAATTCACTGGCACCAACCTCTTGTCGACGGGTGATAATTTGCAACCCCATGGCAGCAGCTTCTAAAATTACCAGACCAAAAGGCTCGTACATGGTGGGAAAGAAAAAGGAATCACTGATAGCATAAAAATCAGCAATCCGATTGGTATATTTAATTCTGACAGTGATATGTTTTGGATTTTCTGAAAAAATAATTGATCCGGTCGAGTCTTTTTCCCCCACCACGATCAGCTGATATTCTTCTAAATGACCAAGATACTCAAGCACCGTTGCCAATCCTTTTCGTTCGTAGGCACCCACAAATAAATAAGTGGGACGACTGGGATTCAAAAGATTTAGCTGCGGGTATTCACTTGTTAAAATACTAAATATCTCCTTTCTTTCGATTGGCAAGAGCTGGAATTGATCAAGATTGATGCCAGAATAAATCAGTGCCAAACGATCCTGACTAATATTAAAACGACTTCTCATATAGTCATAAACAAACTGGGATAATACATAAATTTTCACATTTTTTTGAGTATATAAATACTCTTCACATTTCCTAAAATAGAAATACATGATTTTTTTATATGCTTTCACCAGCAGATTCATTTTGAAAAGCTTGAAGAAGGCCTCTTCCCACTGACATTGGACAAACTGGATATTAACCACATCCACCTTTAAACTGGCCACTCCTATGCCAATTTTTATAAATCCATCCAGCTCATTTCTTTTCAACCTCCACCATACCCACCCATGATAAAACCACGTTTTAAGCAAAAAAGGATATAGATTCTTAACCGGACTACTGATGACCGTCACCTTGCCCTTATGCTGGGGGAAAATTTTTTCCGGCGCAGAGCAAGTATAGGTAAATATTTTTATTTCCTCGATCAAGATCGAAGGAATATTTCCAATTTGTTCAATCAATGCCCGACTGTGGCCTAGCTCCATATGTAAATCATGCACAAAAATGGCCAGTTTCATTTTCTTATTCACTTCATTTCACCATTATATTTTTCATAGGTCTGAAATATCTTTTCCCATGCAAAAAAATCCTCAAACACCACATGCTTAATTTTACCAGTTTTTTTAATATGATAACCATAATGTTTGATTAATTCCCTTACCCCATCGGAAAATATATTTTCATCAGGATCATACAGATAAACTTGCGCTTGTTTGACAAAACATTCCTCGGTAGTTTTACTGATAGTTGATATAATCGGAAGTCCCGCTTGCATGGCAGCCATGATCGAGCCTCTGCGGGCACTTAATCCATCCATAAAATAACCAAGATATGCGTCCATCACGGCAAAAGCTAGATTGATTTCGGAATCATTAAGACTTCCGGTGGCGATCACAATATCTTCAAGTTGCTTAAAATCATCCTCCCCCAAATAGTTCAATAAATCTGTCCGGTCTTGCCCGATCATGATAAATTTGACTGGCATCTTATCCTTTGTTTTGATTTTTTTCAGTATTTCAAAAATCAGATGATAGTTTTTAGATGGATGAAAAGTCCCAAAGGATCCAAGCACCAGATCTACCGAGGAAATATTATGCTTTTTTCTAAACTCCTCACATGCATTATGATCGATACGATGTTTTTCAATATTAGGACCTACCGGCAAAAAATGGATGTATTTTTTTAAAAAAAAAATCCGTCTCAGAATTTTTTCAAAAGCTTTGGTGGTGACCAATATGTGATGCGCACTAAGACCAAGAATAAAGAGCATGATGATATGACTCACATTCATCACCATCGATTTTATTTTCATTTCAAAGGGATAATAAAGTTCATGGAAATAGATTTCTATTTTGGCCTTATCCAATAGCCGCATCAGCATCACCCACAAGGGAAAAGAAAAATTAATGCCTCCTCTGCCGTACAAAAAGGGAACATATTGTATAAAAATTTTATCTGGATTGAAATCTCTGATCTCCTTGGTCTTTTTCATTAAATTAATAAAATTCCATTCACCGTTCACCTCGATGATCTGCTCATGAGTCTGAACACTTTCCGTTTCATCATAAGAAACCAAACCAGCGGTTGTTAGAACCGCCACCTGATAATTTCTTAAAAAAAATTGCTTCATTAATTTGGTATGTACACTCAAGGCCTCTATCGATTTACCATAGGAGGGACAAATTACTAAAACTTTTTGCATACCAATACCAGACACATTTACTCACCTGTTTGAGGCCTTTGGTGTTATTATATTATAAATCATAATACCTAATTCATAAACAGATTCAATACTATAGCAAGATTGCTCAATAAGAAGCAAAAAAAGATAATAAATTAATTATAATCCTCGTTTATTCCGAAATAACCCAGAGGTGTTTGTATGAAAATATTAGTCTTTTTACTGAGTATAATAATGTCAAACTCCAAGGTATGCTTAGGGAAAGAACAATGCACCAGCACCAGCTCCCCCTTCCCTGATATAAATTACGACAAACTGGGTTACCAAAAAGATTCAAACTTGATTTATTTCCATGACAGTTGCTTTTTTAATTATCCCAATTCAAACCCACCCGTAAAAAATGTACTTATAAAGTTAACCTCTCAACGACTTGAAAATTACCTAGACTCCTGTTTAACTCCTAACGATCATTCACATATTTCTAATCAACTAAGAACGAATATCACGAAACCTTTCCTGGTTTACTGTGGTAAAATAAAAGAAAAACCCAAGGATGCCCTTTATATTAACCCCTTAACCATCAAAATTGATAATCAATATATTAATGAAGTAAAAGTTTTCAATGCAGTATTAGCAAAATATAACCCGACCGCTAAATCTAGAGCATTAAAAAGTAACCTATCTGATGCGTGTCGTGATTGTTGTTACAATGCTTTACAAGATGGAAAAAAATGTCGCGAATGTTTTTCAATCACACCAACACAAAATCCCCCCCATCCCTCTCCAATCAAGCCCAGTTTTGAGAATTTACAAAAAACCCTTTTTGCTTTGATCGAAAATAAAAATCAATGTGACCAAAATTGCCAAATTAGCCTTTACGAATTACTTAAAGTATTTCCGGAAGCACAAACATTATATGCACAAACAACCAATCTTAAGTTAAACACTCCCACAACCATGAACAAAACCACGATTATAAACCGAGATTTAACCAAAGACGAAGAGTCTTTTTTAAAAGAAAAATATCGAGGTGAATTAGCTGGGATCAGGGCCAGAATGTACTTTAACCGGAACGTCACCGAGGAACAAATCCAACAAGAGCTCAAAAAATTTATGTTAACCCAGATTCAAAAAGACCCGTTTATAATTTTAAAAGAAAAACATAACGATGAACTGGCTGCCTTACATGCTAATATGACACTTCTTGATGGAAAAACCATCAAAGAAGCTGATGAGGCTGTCGAAAATTTTTTACAAGATAAATTAAAACAACAAGAAAAAGAAAAGCTCAGTTCAAATCCACTACCAACAAATTTACCAATTGACAGGAAGCTCGAACCAATCCCCGATCCCAGTTACACCCACGCCTTTGTGACACACATTTTGGCGGCTTCTGGTAAAAACTGGGAGGAGATGCAAACTCTCTTAGATAGTGAAGAAATTTCTAATTCCACTTGTACCAACGACCCTAAACAAATTAATCCACGCCCAGGTCACGCCTTGGTCGTCTCCCTTAGAAAAAAAATGGCCAGGAAAGTTTATGACGGACTAGTTAAAGAAAATGATAAAAAGGTAAACCCTCCCGACTGGGACAATACCCCCTTTGTAGTAACCCTGACCAAATATGTAAGGATAATGAGAAATGGTTGTCAGTAACCGCCCACTACCCCGTAGAAAATTACCTTTACAATATAATCATAAATAACCATAAACATTTTCGACATTATGGTCGATACATGAAACTGAAGATTATGATTGGAGATTAAACGGATGAAGGATCTTTTTACATTTTTACATAATTTATCCTTTATCTTTGCGGATATTGAAATGAGAGGATCGGTTATCGAGTTCAGTGTAATCATTGCACTCTCCTCTATCGTTTTTTATATCTTTTTTTATCAGGCCAGAAAGATCAAAAATAAATGGATAAAAAGATTTTTTCACATAACCTCTCCCAAATCCCCCGGTGAAACTTATCAATTGGGCGGATTTCCATTTATCACTCTCCTTGCCGTCGGACTAATTTACATCTTAAAAAATATGGATTTTCTAACTCCAGAAGAATACAGTTTGTTCCGTTTTGGCATACTAGGATTTATCGGGACCTCCCTCTACGGTTATGTGGATGATCGCAACGAAATTGCCCCAGCATCCAAATTAGTATTTCAATCACTGATTATCCTCAATTTTTCTTTTCTTTCATCTTATATTCTATATCCACACAGCATTTCCATGGCCACCCCCTTTATCTTTATTCTTTCCGTGGCCATTATAAATGGAACCAATGTTTTGGATGGACTGGATACGCTCAGTTTCAAACTGGCGATGGGAAGTTATTTGGGATATTTTCTTCTAAGCGCTTATGCTCAAAGTTCTTCGGCCATGGCGGTATCACTTTTATGCGCTTCGGCCTTGACCGGATTTTATTTTTATAACAAAGAACCGGCCAAAATCTACCTGGGAGAAATCGGCAGCATCTCCATTGGATTCACCTATGTTTTCTTGGCCTGTCTGACCTTTAATTCAATTAACACCAAAATGCATGCCTTAAGTGCCATGGCACTGGTATTATTACCGGCGGTTCTTCCGATTGCTGAATTATTTATCAGTTTTTCCAGGCGTATCATAAATCACAAAGCTCCCTTACAGGGAGACCGTTATCACTTGCATTTTTTATTAAAAGAGAATTTTCACCTGAGTGCTTCCACCGCCGCCAGTTTATATGGGATATTTAATGTCTCTATCATCATTTTATCCTTCACCCTTTCCTACTATTTATACCCCATCGTGGCCTTTCCCTTATCTTTTATCAGCATCACCATCTTATCTTGCATGCTTGCCAGAAAGAATTGGTTTGCTCATCACCAACATTTGCCTTCTACAGTGGATGTTAACGACCATAGCACCTATCATGATCACTGGTCATCCCCCACCCGGATTTTAAAATTAGCTTCAAGGAAAAAAAATGACTACAAACAGGCCAGCTAGCTTATCATATCAAAGACCTCGTTAAATTTTTGGATCATTTTTTCGCGGTTATAATCACTGAGTATTTTTTCTTTGGCGTTTAGCAGGATGCTTTCAATTTTTGAACTGGTAAGCGGTGGTTTCTTTTCCACATAATTAATAATAATATCTTTTAACAAAAGGGATGGCACTTGCGCATTGCCTTGATATCTAATACCCGTAATGTAATTATCAATCACCTCCACCGGCCAGCTTCGATCGTTGGTAACTATTAAAGTATTTTGTAATATGGCCTGCATGAGATCCCTCTGCACATCAAAGGCCTTTTCATTGGCAAAAACCAATACATCAATGGCATTCAAATAAACATGGATATTTTCCTTTTCTCCCAAAAAATAAATGTATTGATCCAATTGATATTGATGAATTTTATCAAGCAGCTTTTTGAAAAATTTCAGGTCTTTTTTATTTTTTGCCGTCCCCAACACCATAAAATTTAACTGATTAAAAAGATTATCTCCGATGGTTTTTTTTAACAAATGAATCGTATCAACCAAGGTCATCTGCCCACCGTCTGGACCAATATCACCGACAATCCCGATCAGTTGTTTCCGATTTTTATATTTTTGATGGATTTCTTGCAAAGCAATCTCATCAATCTCCCTTTCAAATACTCCAAAGGGAATCTTCCAATATCCCCCCTGCGGTATTATACCAAAAGCATTTTTACTTTGTTCTTTCACCACATTTGAAAAAAACAAGGTTGAGTAACACGGTAAAAAATGAGAAATAAAGCTAGCGGCCCAATGAGATGGGCCATGATTTATCCATATTTTTTTGGTATTTTGAAAAAAAGTGGATACAAACAACATTAAAAAATGATTTGATCCCACCACCAAGATCACCTCAAACTGGTTACGTTTTATTATTTTTCTTATTTTGAATGGCCAGAAGATTTTCATTGCAGAAACTTTATGATTAAGCACAGTAAAGGGAATTTTTTTTCTCCGGGCAATTTCTACACTCACATGATCTTGTAAAAATAAAACATGAGGCAAATGTTTGGCAGTCCTTATCTGCTCCAAGGCCAAATCAAAAAAAAATGTGGCTTCAGACAAGGGAAGGTGACTGGGAAATATATAAAGTATTTTGCTTTTCACAAAAAAACACTACTAATCATTTTTAATGGCCTGAAAAGTTAAAATCCCCGATAATACCGTCACTCCGATCCCAATTAGCGAAGTGTAATAGGCCCGGTTTTGAAAATAATCATCCCGATCAATTCTCACAATATCTGAAGGCTTAAAAATAAAATCGTGAAACACCTGTTCTTTTGATTCATCCTGCAGATCAAAAACAAAAGTTTGACTTTTGCCTTCTTCCGTTCGAAAAACTTTAACATTTTTCATAAGCGCCAGACTGGTTGGCCCGCCGGCAATCGATAATCCTTTCACAAAACTGGTGCCCGCCGGAATGTAATGAAGTCCAGCCTTTTGCACTTCACCCCAAAAATAAACTGGAATAAGAATCCTATTTTTAATCACGGGTGAGTAATAAACAGCTCCTCCTCCATTTAATTTAAAATCCCCTAAATCTGAAGGCAGGGTCAAATCATCCAGGGAGTCGGCTTTTTCCACCTTTTTGTCCGGTATCGCTTCGTTTGCCAGAGACCACCTGACATGAGTGGAGTTCATCAAAATAAAAACTAATAATAATCTAATAATTTCTTTAAATAATTTTGTCATATGTTAAACTTATGCTGAGGAAGTTATTTTAATCCAAATCTAGTTTACCAAAACTTAAGAGGTTGTCCAACTTTCTATGATAAAAAAAGTCATCGACCCCATCAAGTACATTGAAATTAAGGAAAGAGCATTCAAATATGCCTATATCTTTAATTTCTTCATGCTAGGGATGATTTTCTATCTTAACCTGCAAAACTCTTCGCTTTTAAAATGGCCATATCTTTTACAAGCGGTCTTTACAATCTTTTGTGCGTTCTTCTTCCGCTTCAACCTGGCCTTTTTTTTTATCCTTTCATTTTTATTTACTGAAGGACAAATTCGCATCATCTGGGAATATCATCCCCTGGCCAGATTAATATTCGATATCGTGTTAGCCATTTGTATTATTCGTCACTTGATACAGGCAAAAAAGCTTTTTCCCAAAGATCATATTCCCTCCATTTTAACCTTTTTTATAGGTTTACATTTTTGCTGGTATTTGGTGGAAATTTTTAATCCCGCCTCGGCAAATATTTTTGCGGTACTGGCGGCATCTAAAATTTATATCTTCCCTCTTTTATTTTTCTTTCTTTTTTTACTAACCGACTGGAAGTGGTCAGAAAAAAGAGACCGGCAACTGATTAATTTACTTTTGTTCCTGGTGGTCATGGAATCCTTTCTTTCCATTCATCAGATGCGTTTGCAAGAAAAATCCTTATTATCCATTTCTACTTTTTATCAACATTCCCTGCGGGGCAGTTTTTTTTCAGGGGAAAACTTCAGGCCATATGGAACCAGTTTCATGCCTGGGGCCATTTCAGTCTATTTCTATCTGGTACTGGGCATATTTTTTATGCATGTTAAAACCCCATTTCAAACATTTCTTACCTATTGCACAGTGGCCTTTAACTGGTTTTGCCTTTTTATCTCCCAGGTCCGCTCTGCGTTTGCCAAGCATGTGATCCTGTTTGGCACTATTCATATCCTATTTTTCCTGGGACAAAGATATCGCTTTAAAAGAACCATGAAATTCCTCCCGGTTGTTGTGTTGGGGTTTTTATTTATCCCCTACTTTATCTATCACATGAGTATATACTTTCCAGATATCAATTTTTCATCAAGCATAGAGCGATTTATGATTTTCAATGACCTTGATAAAATGAAAAAGCAACGAATTACCGTTGAACGCTTTTTGATCAATTCCAAGAAAATCATCACTGAATATCCTCTCGGACGCGGGGTGGAAAAAAGTGGTGCTGCCAACGCCCTTACCCCCTATCAACTTAACTATGATGCCATGACTATTTGGCACTATGATAATTTATTTTTAGCCGTTTTGATTGATTTAGGACTGGGTGCTTTATTTTATTTTTTTATTATCTTTTTTATTCCCCTATATCTTTTTTATCTACTTATTAAATCCCTCAAGGAAATGGATTTCTACAGTGCCAAAATCTTGATTGTTTCTCTTTCGGTGTTGGTGGTCATGCTGATTGGTAACTGGGGAGCAGTTGGATTGCTTTATACTCCTGAAGCTTTTTTCTTCTGGTACTTTTGTGCCCGTGGCCTTTCATGCCGTAAATCCAGAGACAGAAGGATTAAAGCCTAGTCACTCGTTAGCACCCGGTTATTTTTCAAACTCAGGCGTATTACCAATAACCTCTAAATCCTCAAAAAAGACTTTAACATCATCTTCGCTATAGATTTTTTGATCAAATAGATATCTTATGACGGTTAACAAAAAGATAAAGAAAATGGAAGAAATAGTGGCAAACACCAGATATTTACTGAGTGAAGCATTCTTATGTATCTTTATATTATTGCCAATATTATCCACCACCAAGTCGGTGGTTATGGTGGATGATAACAGCTTTAATGAAATCAATTTCTTTTCCAGCAAATCAAGATACCCTGTATTGGGCTTCATATCATCTAATTTTCTGGAAACTTCCGCATGCTCCACTTGTAACTTATCCAATTCTTCTTTGGTTTTATCATACTCAGCTTGTTCCTTTTTAATTTTTTCCCGCAAAACATTATAGTCTTTTTGCGTATAGTTGGATTTACTGTCTTGGGTTTCATTAAACTTATCGATCCCGGACACTGATCTGCTCACATCACCCAATTTTTCCAACTCAGAAAGCTTGGTTTGTAACCTGGCTTCCAACTCCACCACAACCTTTTTTTCATATTCAGACATCGCCGTATTTTGGGTTAACAAGCTAAGGTTGGTTCTAAGATCCAAAACCTCTTGATTCAATTTAACATATTTTTCATAATTAACCCGCTTACTGTCTGCGGCGCCGATGCTTTTAGATTTATTAAATTGCGCCAACTCCAATTCCAAGGTATTAAACTGAAGCTTATTATTGGCAATACTCTGGGATAAATTTCTCATCCCATTTTTAATTTCCTCAATTTGATTTTTTAAATTAACCTGTCGGTTGGAAAGGTTCATCATGTTATCTGCATCAATATCCACATTTTGTTGTTTGATAAGCTTTTCAGTTGCTTCAATTTTTTTATCAACAATGTTTTTCAAATAGACAACCCGATCTTCTTCAATCAACTTGGCCACTTCCCTGAGAATTATTTTAGAAGTTTTTTCCTCCAACGTCACCACGATCAAGCGATAGCGCCCTGGGGTCGCTTCCGCTACAATATTATATAAACTGGGTAACGATCCCAACAAGGTTCTGACTGAACATTCCTCATCATGCTGACATTTTTCCAAAAGAATATTAGTGGAAATTTTATTACGGGTACCAACCCCGTTGAAATCCAAACTGTAAAGATCAGGAAGTTTATAAATTTTTTTTGCCAATTTTTGATTGAAAACCCAGTCATTACGCATGGCCAGGACATCCTCTTCCGCAATTATAATCTGATTTTCACCGACCAAATCAGCGATGGTATTGGTAGGTGAAAGGTTTTTAGTGGATGCATCTGAAAAACCCACATTGGTTTCATAGAGTACATTTTGAATGGAATAAAAATAAACAGACACCCCGATGGCCATAACCGGGATCGTTATTGAAATCAAATAATAGCGTCTAAGTAACTTTCCAATAAGAGGAAAATTTAAAATAGTCACATCATTTAACAAAGAGTTAAACTTTCTTACTCTGGACACAATTTACCTCTTCCTATGATCCATTATCAGCCCTTTTAAATTAATACCGTAATCCAAAAAAAAGGTTCTTATCTTTTCCACCTCGCAGGCCTTGGACTCAGACGCATTTACAATAATACTAAGTGAATCAAACCTGGAAATCAATGCCTGGTAAACATTGGTAGCACTCTTCATCGCATCCAGGGAGGAAACATCCCAAAACAAGACATTATAATTATCGATTACAGCGCTTATGATTTTCTCGTATTCCAGCGTAACTTTGTCCCGTCCGGCAAACTTAAGTATATTACTCAAATTATAAAAATCAAAAATATTTTCATACCTGCTCAAAATAAGCTTTTTACTGCATCCTTCTATCTGGGCCTCAAAAAACTCACTTTGCTCATAAAGTTCTTTAAAGCAATTTTTCTCCAAAGCATCTGAAATAATGGCAATGGTCAGGTTTTCTTCGTGATTAAAATAACTGGCAAGTCCTAAAATCACTCGTTGTTGCGCTTCCTTGTCCCCGGTAGATGAAATTGCGAAACTTTTAAGCCCCTTTCGGTAATCATTATAAAAAGAGTTTCCGGTCTTATATAACTCATGATGATTGGATATCTTATAAAAGTATTTCACCACTTTATGGTAATCACGATCCTCGATAGGTCTTGCACTATTTTGATCATCAATAGAGTTTTTGAGCTCTTCTTTTAATTTTAATTTCAGCCCTTGATTTAATACCATATTTCCTCATATCCGCTCTAGCCTGGCGGACAAAACAGTACCCCTTTTATCTTTATGCCATATTTATTGAAAAATTTTTTCATCTCATTTATATCCTCAAACTTATCACCCTGTTTTTTAACCACAATCGAAACCTTGTCAAAGGCAATAAAAATTGGAAAATACTCTTCCTTACTGACTTTCAAATCATCCAATTTGGGAACATCCCACATCACCAGATCATAGCTACTGACCAAATAATCAATTAATTCACCGTAACCAGTCTCGTCAAATTTCGAGCGAAAAGAAAAAATTTCCTTAAAATCCAGGAAGCTCAAGCCTGCATGTTCATAAATGGTGGGAATATTTTCATCATTTTCACCAACGATGGTTCCATTCTTTTTACATTCATCCACCACATGCATGTAACTGCCATTTTCCAGGCCTAAAGAAACAATTAATATTTTTAAATCTTCCTGATATTTGATAAAACTGGCAATTGCCAGAATGCTATCTTTTAAATGCTTATGCGAATCGTGAGTAATAAATGCCATACTCTTATTACCATTTGCCATATCCCGATAATAACTCATCCCAATTTGATATAATTCTTGATGACTTTTGACTTTGTAGAAATATTCGTTTTTGTGTCCTTTAGGAGTACGCTTATATACGGCCTTTTCGTGACTAGTTTTTCGTTCATATTTTTCAGATATTTGCCGGAGCCCATTGGCCATATCTTCTTTGGTTTTCGGTCTAGGACGCGAAACACTGCTGACTTTTGAAAAATTTTCACCAGGAGCTATGTTACCATCACTATCCACCAGCAACGGCTGTGATTCATTGGTGCCATCAGGACCAGTTGATTGTTGATAATCAATCCCGATGGGTTGTCCCCGATGATCAAAGGCGGTGATATCAATATCCTCCACCTCTCCAGTGTTTTGATTATCCACCTTCATTTTTAATTTAGTAGTTTCATGGGATTTTTTCTTTTCCACAATCACTTGCTTGACGTGACTTAAACTACTTAATTTTTTTACAATATCTCTAAGTTCATCGCTTTCTTCCGACCTACTAAGCATGGGCCCTTGAGCCTTGCCATGATAAGAATCCGTTACTTCCTGTCCTTGCTCATTTCGTATGGTCATTTTAGCATCATCATCGTTAATGAGAATCCGCTGTCCTTCTTCTTTTTGATGAATAAAGCGGCTTCCTTTAGCCTGCATACTAAATTGATCATTAATAGACTGCTCCAGATCGGCCAGGTCTGAAACCTGCTTCTCTGGTAAAGTCGCTTCCTGGGAAACTCCGTCTGAAATTTTTGCCATGATGGCCGTCTGATCAATTTCCCCTGAAACCACCTCGGGGGTTATCTCATGCATTTTAAGCACAGAGGAAAAAGCTACGGGGTTTTTTTCCTGTTGAGCTGGTTTTACTTGGTCTTTTTCAGGTTCTTCTGGATTTTTGGTTTCAATTTTTGCAAATTTAATCACCGGTGTACTGGGTGGCGAAGGATTACTTATCGTAGGTGAAATCTGGTCCTTGGAAACGGGCGAAGTCTTTCTAATATCTTGTAAATCAAGATCCGACAATATTACCTTTTCCATCCTCAATTTCTTGTTCAAAATCAAGTCCCTTAAGAAAAAGCTTTAACCTTTTTCCCACTGAGTTGGTGACCAACTCCTCAAACGCACTTGCATTCCTAATGATTTCTCCAAGATCTGTTTCGGATGAATAGATTTTTTTTATTAGTAAAAAAAGAGACTCTAAATCATTTTTATTAAATATAAAACCGGTTTGATCAGGTATCACCAGTTCCCCGGCCCCCCCTAAACCCGTGGATAAGACAGGAATACCACAACGAAATGCCTCCAAAATAACTCTACCAAAGGGTTCTTTTTTAATTGATGGATGAATAAGTAGATCAATTTCTTGGAATATTTCATCCGGATTTTTGTTTTCATCGAAACTTACCAAATCCGCACCTAATTTACTTGCCAGTTTTTTGATCTGATCCCCATAAAAACAATGTTCGCCGGAAGTCTTATAAATATTTCTCCCATAAATCTTTATTTTATTGATCCCCATCTCTTTTAATCTTTCCCCGTATAATGCGGCAAACAGAATGATATTATGAATTCCCTTCCAGGGAGCAAACATCGAAACCACTCCAATGGTCTTGCCATGTGACCTGTTATGCATTTTTTTATGCATCTGCTTTTCAATCGGATTATAAACATAATCATAGCGATCAGCTTTTTTAAAAACATTCATTATTTCTTGTTTTACCGAAATCGAGTTGCCAATTAAATATACTTTAAACCTCCGTTTTAACTGAAAAAGCATATCAATCCACTTGCTAAATCGCCAAGCGGGAGGATAATCCCTAAAATGCCAGACCAATAATCCACGATATCTGGACAAAAAAAGGTAGATGATCAAAAAAACCCCGGCTTTGGTGCCATTGGCATACACAATATCAAATTTTTTTAAACTGACCAGTTTGCCATAGGCCATAATTAAGGCCAATCCTCCAAGCATGATTTTGATAACGTTAGTACTTGCAAATCTCCTAGATATTGAATAAAGAAAATGTGGGTACCAATAATATTTTATGTTAAGTTGATTATTATTTTTAAGGGCACTACTTAGCAAACTAGAATTACCTAAATGATTATTAAACGGAATAAAAAAGGTAATCTCAAATTCATCCTCGATCTGCCTCATCTGCTCAATGATACTTCTTTCCGCCCCGCCCAGTTCCTGGGTATTAAAAAACAAGGCAATCCTTTGTCGATTTATTGAATCAAGCATTTAACCAACTTCTGCACCTGCGTTTCTAAAAAAAAGTGAAACTCATCCTGGAATTTTAAAATCACATCTTGGGAGTAATCAGGCCTATATCCTCTCAGGACCAGCTCATTTAAAATGTCTTCATTATTAAATACATTCAAATAGGTATGATCAAGACCTGTAAATTGAAAGCAGATAAGGTCCAATTGATCCTCACCTATAAAGTTTATAACCGAAATTTGATCATCTGATCTAATCTGCCCCTCCCATCTGGCGAAACTAAAAAGAAAGCATCTGGAGTATAAGGGGCCTAAAACTGCTGACTGGAATATTTTTATGATGTCCGGTGCAGGTAAAATTTTAATTTCAATTCCACTTTGCATTTTTAAAAAAAACTGCAAAATCCTGTCCTGCCTATCAGCGTCCCAGGTGGGATGTGGACTGATAAAGATTATTTTATGCTTATTTAAGACCATGCTTAATTATATAAGTGCATGGAAAAATAAGTCCAGAGGTAATCCTTATTTCAAGGCCGATTTAGCAAGGACATCCCCATAGATCTCATGGTATTCCCGGGCCATCTTAAGCCAATCATATTTGGCAAGTGCCAGCTCGTATGCACTTTGCCCCATTTTCATGCGCAGGGATTTATCTTTTACTAGTTTATTCATGGCCCTTGCCAGTTCCTGGGGATCATTGGGTTTAACCAGTAAAGTCGTCTCATCAGCAACTCCCACACAAGGAACGCCAGTTTTAAGGTTAGTAGCAATAACAGGTTTTTGACAAATCATGGCCTCCAATTGAACCATGCCAAAATTTTCATTTCTTCCCACAGAAGGTAAGACAAAAAATTGGCAAGCATGATAGTAAGCAATTAATTCAAAATCACTTGCAACCTCACCTTGAAAAACGACTTTTTCACTGACACCTTTTTGGATTGATTGTGCCTTTAATTCACTGTAAAGAGGCCCATCCCCAATAATAATTACTTTAAAATCAACATTTTTCATGGCATCAATAAGTACCAAAACGCCCTTGTATCCCACCAGTCTTCCCACAAATAAACCAAAGTCTCCATGCTCTTTAAGTAAGGTATTTTTAATGGCATTGATTTTTTCGCAAGGCCTATAGTCTTTAAGTTTGATTCCAAACGAGGCATAAGAGCATTTTTTTTCAAAGGGAGGTAAAACATCGGAATACTTTAAATGATTAATTGTTGGAATAATAATGCGATCTACTCGTCTTAAAAACAACTTAACCACCGGCCAATATATTTGTTTCAGAAACCTTTGTCTTACTACATCACTATGATGAGTCACCACCATAGGTAGCTTGCCTGGCAAGAATAATGCACACAATTCCACAATCGGATTAGGGGAATGAATATGAATTAAATCACAACTTTTGGCCAATTTTCTCATTTTAAAAAAAAGCATAGGGTTAATGGCCTGTCCAAAAAAATCTGCCATTTTCGCCAGTCGATGTATTTTTACTCCTTGGATTTTCTCTTCTTTGGCACTCCCACCATCCGCAGAACAAAGGACAGTCACTTCGCAGTCATATTCTTGTAACCCTTCCGCTAATAGTTTTAAAACGGTTTCCATGCCACCTTTTACCGGGGAGTAATACTTTCCAATCTGCAAAATTTTTAACATTTTTGATTCACTTTTTTAAGTTTTCATTCATTATAAACTAAATAATCATCATTTGTCCTATACCCGAGCTTTTCCTTCTGTCATTTTTGCTTCTTTAATATCCTAGGTATTGATGTATAATTTAGGAAAAGTTAAATTTTCAATTGGAGCTTTAAAAATGGCAAAAGCAAAGTCTTTAATTGTGGTGGATGACGATGATGATATCCGTGAAATTTTTGTAAATGCACTCAGTAAACTAAAAATTAACATCCTGGAAGCGGCCAATGGAGAAGAGGCATTAAAAATCATAAAAAAAAATAATATCGTACTCATCATTTCTGATTTGAACATGCCGGTAATGGATGGCGTGGAGCTTTTATACGAAGTTAGGGAAAACTTAAAAAGCAGCGTTCCCCTTATTTTTACCTCTGCTTATACAGACAACCTGGAAAAAAGAAAACTGGAAATGACAAATGTCAGCTTTCTTAAAAAACCTTTTACGGATGAACAACTGGTTAATAAAGTTAAGGAAATCATCCTTGTTAATGAATAACATTGCACTTACATGAATGGTTTAATAATAAGTGATTCCGCTCCACTGCAAATGCGATTTAGTGCTTCGCTTTGGCAAATAACCAAACAGCCTGCCGATTTGGCGAGCTCCTCGCGACACGCCCTGGATTTGGTAAAAACCAATAAAAACTATCAAATTATGATTTGTACTTACCCCCTAGATCAACATATTCAGGAATTATTTGATTATCTGGTTACCAATAATATTTCCATTCCCGTTTTATTCACCGCCAGCAATCAGGACCTGGCACTACTTTATCACCTCATTCCAAAATCAAAAAACGTAAGTGTGATTTCCTACGAAAAGGACGAAACGGTTATTACCAACACGATCAATCGACTGCTTAGAATCCAAAACAAGACCTCAACTGACCTCCCACCACCCAAATATAAAAAAATCAAAATTAATTTTTTTAAAAATATACCCCTGGCCAGTCATGATCTTTATATCCAATGTTTTGAACATTTCTTTCAAAAGATCTTTAGTGCCTCTCAGCCCCTGAATGACGCTCTTTTGGACCGGTATAGTGGTTATAAATATTTTTATGTCAAACTCAATGATTTTCCTGCTGCCAGTTATCACCTCATCAAGGCCCAAACAAAGGATGATTCACTCACTCAAGAAAGTGAGTCCATGCAAACAGAACTTTTCATTTTAGCTTATCATTCGCTTTATCTTGGAATTTGCCAATTTGGATTAAACCAACTAAGTATAAAATTACTAGAAACCTGTCGGAGAATCATCACCAGCCTGGCGCTGAAAACCACCCTGAAAAATTATCTGAAAAATGATTGGGATATTGAACCTACCCAGGCCAAACATAGTCTTTACCTCGCCTTGGTCTCTTTAAGTATGCTTCCCCATATGAGTTTTACGGCCAATAAAAAACATCAAGACATTTTTATCCTGGCATCCCTGCTTTACGATATTGGCCAGTTGCCAGGAGAATTTAAGTCGCCACCCAACGAAACCCCGCACCCACAAAACACCCTCGACCTTATAAAGGCCATTGATAATCTACCTAGCGAGATAGAAAAAATCATATTACAGCATCACGAAGAAAGTGATGGAAGTGGTTTTCCCATGGGTTTAAAACATAACATGATAAACCCGCTGGCCCAGATATTCATCGTTGCTAGGCGTTTTACTGAAAGCATATGTAATCTTGGTCAGGATGATATCGACTACCATATTGTCATTGAGTCGCTTGAACAATACTATCACCAGGGATATTTCAAACTGGCCATAGAAGCACTTAAAAATGGCCTGGGGGAATAAATTTAATGACCGAATCCTTTTTCGCCTATATTAACCACACCTATCTTTTTGACCTGATTCCACTTGATTCATTTTTACATTTTTTAGTAGGTGCCATCATATCCATAATCGGTCTTAAATATAATTATCGTCTCCGGTTTATTTTTGGCTTTTTACTCACCATCGGCATTCTCAAAGAATTGAATGACTACCATTTTGCTTACAAAACCCATTATTTTTCTTATGTATCAGACATCCTGGCTTCGCTTATTTATATCCCGCTGATTGTGATCATTAGAAAAACCAAAAATTATCTCGCCCTCAAGGAAAAGCATGCTTTAAACAAATTGAAATATTAACTGACCCGTTCAAAATGACACTGAAGATCTTTTACATTTTCATCAAAATATATCTTGTAATGACCTTTGGTCATTTGACCAGACAAGATTTTTTCCGAAAGCGGTTTGATAATATACTTGGTAAACATTCTGGCAAGCGGTCTGGCACCATACCTTTCATCATACCCCAGCTTAGCAATTTCTTGATAAGCACTGTCTGATAATTCCATGGTCAAAAGCTTGTCTTTTAATCGTTCATTAAGCAAGTCGATTTGTTTTTTGATAAGTGATTTCATGATGTCATGGTTTAATTTTTGATATTCCAAAATGGCATCAATCCGGCCCAACACTTCAGGTTTAAATTCTCTTTCAATATCTTTGGAATTGGTGGTTAAAAAGATGATCGTATTTTTAAAATTAATGGTTCTACCTTTGTTATCAGTCAGCCTTCCGTCATCTAAAATCTGCAACAGAATATCGCTAAAATCACTATGAGCTTTTTCGATTTCATCAAAAAGTATAATTGAGTAAGGCTTACGTCTGACCGCTTCAGTTAAAATACCACCGTCATCATATCCAATATAGCCCGCCGGAGAACCAATTAATTTGGCCACCGAGTGTTTTTCACTATATTCACTCATATCGAGCCTTATCATATTCTTCTCGGTCTCAAATAAAAAAACACCAAGAGCTTTCGCTGTTTCAGTTTTACCAACCCCACTTGGGCCTTTTAACAAAAAAGACCCCAGCGGCCGGGTCTCATCCGACAGTCCAGCATAGGAAGTTAAAAGCGTATCACAGATTTCTTTTAAGGCAGCATCCTGGCCAAAAACCCTTTGTTTTAAATACGCATTTAAGTGTAAGATTTGATCCTGTTTGCTTTTTAAGATCTTGCTAACCGGAATCCCTGTATGGCGAGCAATAATATTGGCAATATCCCTGGTTTTTAATACCCAACTTTCCGATGACTGGGCAAGTTTTTTTTCAATGTCTGGAATTTTGGCATATTTTATTTGACCGGCCAATTCAAAATTCTGGCTGCGTTCTGCCTGATCGTATGCAAACTTTAGTCTATCCAGCTCTGCTTTGAGGTTAGTGGTTTCCTTCATGGTTTTGACTTCTTTCTCCCACTCTTGTTTTCCTTGATTGAATTCACCCGATAATTTTTCAATTTCGTTAAGAACATCCTTATTATTTTTATTCATCTGGGCAAATATTTTTTTGGAGCGAATTTCACTTTCCAAATCCACCAATTTGGCCGGCATGTTTTCAACGGAGATTTTAAGGGCACTGGACGCCTCATCAATTAAATCAATGGCCTTATCTGGAAAATTTTTATCGGTAATATATTGCTCCGACAAAACCACTGCGCTGTAAATTGCATCATCAGTGATCTTAATACCATGGTGTATTTCGTGTTTTTTTCTAAGTCCCATCAAGATCTCAATGGTATCTTCCTTGGATGGTTCATTCACCATCACGGATCTGAATCTTCTATCGAGGGCACTATCACTTAAAATGTATTTTTGATACTCGGCAGGGGTCGTCGCTCCGATACAATGCAGTTCCCCTCTGGCAAGTGCAGGCTTAAGCAAATTCGCAGCATCCATGGCGCCTTCAGTTTTTCCGGCCCCCACCAGCTGATGAATCTCATCAATAAATAGTATAACTTCTCCGTTTTGGGCCTTAATATATTTTAAAAGCTTTTGGATTCTTTCTTCAAATTCTCCACGGTATTTGGTTCCACACATGAGTTGGCCCATATCAAGACTCATCACCACCTTGTTTAAAAGTACGTCTGGAACACTACCTTTTACAATACTTTCTGCCATGCCTTCCACTATGGCAGTTTTCCCGACGCCCGCAGGCCCTACTAACACTGGATTATTCTTTCCTCTTCTACCCAGTATTTCCATGAGTGATCTAATTTCTTTTGATCTCCCTATCACGGGATCAAGTTTCCCTTTTTTTGCCTCTTCATTTAAATTGATCAAAAAATCTGGAACTTCGTCTGGCGCATGGTCACCATTAAAATTTTCCAAATCAAATTTTATTTCCTTGAATATCTGGTGAATATAGCGCAGTAAATCCGGTTCAGTGATCTCTTGACGTTTGTTCATCACTGCATGTTCCGATGCATAGGTTAACCATTCGGAAAAATCACCCGAAGGACGCAACTCTTCCAACAATATTTTATATCCCAAGCGAGGCAATTTATTTAAATAATTCTCCACTTCGCTTATATGTTTTTTTAAAATAGTTGATGATCTCGAACTAGGATTGCTGATGAGTCCAAAGAGTAAATGCCACTTACTTAACTCACTATTTTGCAGCAATAAAACCTTGTTTTGCGCAAGAGTCAGTGCGCCTTCCACAATATAATCAAATTTATTCATAGGTTGATTCCTCCATCTTGTTCATTCTCAAGATGGTAGGATTTTATGAAACGTCAAGCCTTCCTCAAAGAGTTCTTAAAATCCAAAAGCTTGACAGGTGATCCGAGCACCACTTGGATTGGCCGGAAATTTATAAAGTCCCGAAAGTTGTCCCTCTCCATCCTCGTCAACCAGGGATAGATCATCAAACGTAATTGAGTATAGGTGAAATTTTGAAAAGAAATATGTTCCCTCTTCATTAAAACTTAAAACAATTTGTTCAGTATGGGCCTGGTTTAAAAAGGCCAGCTTATATTCCAGATCAAAAATTTGAATCTCAAAAATCTGGTTAACTTCGCTGGTACAGTCATAGCGCATAGGATTTGCCGCCATTGTCTGAATACTGCTCATTAACAAAACAAATAAAATGAGGAGATCTTTGAACATATTTCAATTCCTACTTGATAATTTTGCATAAAATAGCAAATAATCAGAGAAATCATAGGCGTACAACTAATTAATATAAATATTATACAGATGTATGGTTTTCAAATGATTAAACTATAATTATTTATTAATTAAAATTTATGTTATATTTTTCACATATAATAGATAAATTTCAAAAAAAATATTTTCATTGCACAAATGCCAAGCTTGCATTTAAATTTATAAATATTCGATTTTATTGTTTTATACTAAAGTATTCATGCTGATTATTTTTCCTAGGATCATATTGACCTTATTTTCCATCTGTGATATTATTCACATTGTGATGTTAAACACAGATAAAAATGGAGATTGTATGTCCAAGCAAAATACAAATATCACGGTGACCAGTTTACTTAAGAAATTTCCCAAGGCCAATCGTGGTGACCTTATCCCGATTTTACAATGCGTGCAGGAAGCGGAAAAATTTCTTTCAAAAAACGCCATGATGGAAATTGGTGACTTTTTAAAATTACCCTTAAGTAAAGTTTACGGAGTGGCCACTTTTTATAATCAATTTAAATTTCACCCTCCAGGAAAATACCAAATTCAAATTTGTAGAGGTACCGCCTGTCATGTGGAAGGATCAAGCACGATTTTAGCGGCTTTGATCAGCGACTTAAAAATTAATACCGGAGAGACCACTCCTGATGGACTTTTCTCCCTGGAAGTTGTGGCATGTATTGGGGCCTGTGGTTTGGCTCCGGTTATGAGCATTAACGGGGAATTTTTTGCCAAACTGACTACCGAAAAAATTAAACATATCATTCAAGACTTTAGGGATAAGGAGGCCTCTAATGAATAACGGGTTACCCTCAATTGAAAATTATCTGATTGGTAGCAACTTGGAATATTTTAACAGTTGCCTACTCCCGGAAGTTTCCAATCCCACATCGGAAGATATTGCTAAAAAAATTGAAACATTAAAAAACGATACGGTTGATAAACCCTATTTTTTTATAGGCGCAGGAACTTGCGGTCTTGGTGCAGGTGCCCTCCATACCGAAAAGGCACTCATAGGTGTTTTAAAAAACATTAATGTGGACTATGAAATTATTAAAGTGGGTTGCATCGGGTTGTGTTTTGCGGAACCTATTCTGGATATTTTTCTTCCGGGTAAAAACCGTATCAGCTTTGGAAATGTCACCTCCGATAAAGTTGAATCCATGGTTAAGGCCCTCTTACAAGAGGATGAAAAAGTTTTATGTCAGGCACTTTTTCAATATCGATCTAAGGATTTGAAGGTCTGGGAAAATGTACCCTTTATGGAAGATTATCCCTTTTTTAAAAAACAAAAAAGAATTGTTTTAAACCAATGTGGCATTATCAATCCCCTCTCCATTGGTCAATATGTTGCCCACAATGGTTATCTGGCACTTGCCAAAACCCTCAAGGAACTAACTCCTCTGGAAGTTTGCACCATCATAGAAAAAAGCGGTTTGAAAGGGCGGGGCGGCGGCGGATTTTTAACCGGCAAAAAATGGAAATTTGCCTTAAACACCCCCAGCGATCAAAAATACTTTATTTGCAATGCCGACGAGGGGGATCCGGGTGCATTCATGGATCGCGCAGTGGTAGAAGGCGACCCTCACAAATTGTTAGAAGGACTCATCATCGCTGCTTATGCTATCCAGGCCACCAAAGCTTATATTTATATAAGGGCCGAATACCCCCTTGCCATAGCTCATTTGGAACAGGCCATTAGCGATTTATATGCATGGAAAATTTTAGGAAGCAATATTTTCGATTCAGGATTTGATCTGGATATTATTATTAAAAAAGGTGCGGGAGCTTTTGTATGCGGAGAAGAAACAGCCCTTATTCATAGTATTGAAGGCAAAAGGGGGATGCCACGCCCTCGTCCCCCATTTCCGGCCGTCAGTGGTTTGCATGGTAAACCATCCGTCATCAATAATGTAGAAACCCTCGCCAACATTTCTGCCATTATATTAATGGGATGTGAGTGGTTTAATAGCATGGGTAATAACAATTCTAAAGGAACCAAGGTGTTTGCGCTTTCAGGCAAAATTAAAAACACCGGGTTAGTGGAAGTTCCCATGGGCATCACCATGCGAGAGATTATTTTTGATATCGGAGGCGGACCTAAAAATGATAAATTATTTAAGGCCGTGCAAATTGGTGGACCTTCCGGTGGCTGCGTCACCAACGAAAATTTAAATATTGAAATTGATTATGATTCCCTTAAAACGATTGGTGCCATGATGGGTTCCGGTGGATTAGTGGTCATGGATGAAGATAATTGCATGGTGGATGTGGCAAAATTTTTCATGGACTTTATTCAACGAGAAAGTTGCGGCAAATGCATTCCGTGCCGAGAAGGCACCAAGCAAATGCAAAATATTTTAGAAAAAATTACCCGCGGAAGAATCAGTGAAAAGGGCAACGATGCGCTAGATAGATTCAAAGGAATTTTACAGCTTGAAGAATTAAGTAATACTATAAAAGAAACCAGCTTATGTGGACTGGGCCAGTCCGCCCCTAACCCCGTATTAAGTACTCTTAAATATTTTAGACATGAATATGAAGCACATATTTTTGATAGACGATGTCCAAGTGGTGTGTGTAGCGAACTGATTAACTTTGAAATTATTGAAGACAAATGCAAAGGTTGCACCTTGTGCGCCAAAAAATGTCCAAGTGGTGCTATTAAAGGTTCTCCCAAGGCCCCTCATTATATCAATAATGAAAAATGTATCAAATGTGGCCAGTGTCTTAAAATTTGTAAATTTGGAGCCATCATTAAAAATTAACGACAAAGGGTAATCTATATGAAAATCGAAATTAACCACCAATCAGTCAATATGCCCTCAGGCATTTCCATCTTAGATGCCTGCAAAAGTGCTAATATAAATATTCCAACGCTTTGCTATCTGGAAGATTTATTTCCCAGCGGTTCTTGCCGGATGTGTGTAGTGGAAATTGCAGGAAATAAAAATCTAGTTACCAGCTGTTCCACCCAAATCACCGAGGGTATGAAAATCTTCACTCATTCCAACCGGGTGATTGCTGCCAGAAAATCAATCTTGGAATTACTACTTTCCAATCATCCCGATGACTGTCTTTACTGCGATAAAAACAATACTTGTGAATTACAAAAATTATCTGCCGAGCTGGGAGTGCGAAATCGTAATTTTTCAAAACAATTAATTGAAAAAGAAATCGATAAATCCAGTCCTTCTCTAATAAGGGATCCATCAAAATGTATATTATGTGGAAGATGTGTCCGGGTTTGTGAAGAAAGACAAACAGTATCCGCCATTTCTTTTATTAAAAGAGGAAGCCAAACCAAGGTCACCACGGCTTTTGATGGTGGACTCAATACTTCTAACTGCATTAATTGTGGTCAATGTGCCATGGTGTGCCCCACCGGTGCCATCGTAGAAAAAAACAATATCAAGGATGTGCTGGCCGCTTTAGCTGACAAGAATAAAGTGGTGGTCGTTCAACATGCTCCAGCCATTTCGGTTACTTTGGGTGAATTATTCGGATTTAAACCAGGAAGTGACGTAAACGGACAAATGACCGCCGCCCTTCGAAAAATGGGTTTCCAGTTTGTTTTCGAAACATCCTTTAGTGCTGACGTGACCATCATGGAAGAGGCTTCAGAACTGGTGGATCGGGTTAAAAAGGGTGAGAACCTGCCATTGATGACCAGTTGTTCACCTGGCTGGATCAAATTTGTCGAACATTTCTATCCTGAATTTTTAAATAACTTATCTTCCTGTAAAAGCCCACAACAAATGATGGGGGCTTTAATCAAAAATTACTGGGCCTTCAAAAAAAATATAAACCCTCGCGATGTTTATTCAGTCAGCATCATGCCTTGCACGGCCAAAAAGTTTGAAGCTGGTCGGGAAGAAATGATTACCGGAGGGCTGGCCGATATTGATGCAGTTTTAACCACCAGGGAACTGGCAAAAATGATAGATATGTTCAATATTAATTTAGCCAAATTAAAACCAGAAGATGCTGATGATCCTCTAGGAGAGCACAGTTCTGCGGCCAAACTTTTTGGGGTAACCGGAGGAGTGGCCGAAGCAGCCCTAAGAACTGCCGCCTTTCTGATAACCAATGATGATTCTCAGGTTCACGAAATTCACGAATATCGAGACTTGGAAGGAATAAAAGAACTGACAGTAACCATTGCCGGCATCACCCTAAAAACAGTGGTGATCAGTGGTCTCTCAAATGCTCGATTAGTATTAGATGATATTAAACGTGGTATCAAACAATATCATTTTATTGAAGTCATGACTTGTCCCGGAGGGTGCATTGCGGGTGGCGGACAACCGTTTGGCCTTGATAAAGATAGAATTGTTGCCCGTATGAAAGCCTTGTATCAAATCGATAAGAACGAAAAAATCAGAAAATCTCATCATAATAAGGATGTGGTCAAGCTTTATGAAGAATTTCTGATGCATCCACTTAGTCAAAAATCACATGAACTGTTACATACCAAATATAAACCAAGAACCGGGTACTAAATAATATATGAGTACATATTTATCACAACCCATCATCTCCACCATCAAAGAAAAATGTAAAATATGTTATACTTGTGTCAGGGAATGTCCGGCGCGGGCCATTGGTATTTCAGAAGGACAGGCCCAAATTATTCAAGAAAAATGTATTCATTGCGGCAACTGTATAAAAGTGTGCAGTCGTGAAGCCAAAACTATTCTAAATGAAATAGATAAATTAGATACCATTTTAAGATCAGCTAAAAAAAAGATAGCCATCATCGCTCCCAGTTTTCCCGCCGAATTCACTTATGCTCCTTACACACGCTTTATCGGTGCTTTGTTTGAACTTGGTTTTGACCATGTTTGTGAAGTGGCTTTTGGTGCAGATGTAGTGGCCGGTGCCTATAAGGAATTACTCTTAAAAGACGATAAAAAATCATGGATTGCCACCACCTGTCCCGCCGTAGTTTCCTATATTGAAAAATATCAAGTGGAACTAATCCCCCATCTCGCTCCTATCGTGTCCCCCATGATTGCCATGGCCAAAATTGTCAAACTTTTTTATGATGAGCATTCATCCGTGGTCTTTATTGGTCCTTGTATTGCGAAAAAGCATGAAGCGCGCATAAGCAATAATGACATTGACCTCTCGGTCACCTTTAAGGAAATTAAGGAATATTTCATCAAAAACAACATAGACTGGCGCTTTTCCAAAGATCGTGAGTTTGATCCTCCCCACTCCAACACGGGCGGATTATTTGCCATTAGTGGCGGGCTATTACAAACCGCTCATCTCAAAGAGGACTTGCTTACGGGAGATATTGTCAGAGCCGATGGGCGGATCAATTTTGTACAGGCCTTGCGTAGTTTTAAAAAAGAGGAATTACGCCCGAAACTGCTGGAGACCCTTTCTTGTGAAGGTTGTATTATGGGACCAGGCTTTGCTCAAAAACTTCCCCAATACAAAAAAAGAAACGAGATGAGCCGCTATCTCCAAAGTCGCATGAAAACTTTCGATGAATTGGTGTGGACTCAAAATATTATTAAAACCCAAGGTATTGATCTTGGTGCCACTTTTACCGAAGATAATCAAAGAGTGGTAAAGCCAAGCGAACTCTTGATCAAAAACACCTTGTTCAAACTGGGTAAGAAAAATAGCGATGATGAACTTAACTGTGGAGCTTGTGGTTATTCAACCTGTAAGGAACATGCCGTTGCCATTATTCTGGGAGTTGCTGAAAATGAAATGTGTCTTCCTTACACTATCGAGCGACTCAAAACCACCATTTCTGATTTGGAATATTCTTATGACGAACTTAAAAAGGTTAAACAAATCTTGAATCATCGTGAAAAATTGGCAAGTATGGGCCAATTGGCTGCCGGGATTGCCCATGAAGTGAACAATCCCCTGGGGGTAGTGCTCATGTATGCGCACATACTCTTAGAACAACACGGACAAGATCCCGATCTCGCCCACGACCTGGAGATGATTGTGTCCCAGTCAAATCGCTGCAAAAAGATTGTTTCAGGCCTTTTAAATTTCTCCAGACAAAATAAAGTGCTTTATGAAAAAGTTAACATTTATGATCTGACCAATCATTGTGCCGATTCGATTGGCGTCAATGATCACATAAAAATTAAAATCATCACTTTATATTGCGACTCCTGCGCCGAAGTGGACAAAGACCAAATTTCTCAAGTCTTAATCAATCTTATCAATAATGCCATCGATGCCCTGGATGATCAAAAAGGTGAGATTACCATCACCATTGATGGAAATGAATCAACTCTGATTATTAAAGTCAAGGATAACGGTCCAGGCATCCCCGAAAAAATAAAGCCCCGCATATTTGATCCCTTCTTTACCACCAAGCAAATTGGTAAAGGAACGGGGCTTGGTCTTCCCGTATGCTACGGTATAGTCAAAATGCATCGGGGCAACGTTACCGTCCATTCCAATACCAATAGTGCAGAGGGAGAAACCGGTACCGAAGTGATTATTGAACTTCCCAGATATGAACAAGTCATTAAAAGGAGAGAAGAATATGTCCAAGATTAAAAAAAATATTTTATTAGTGGATGATGATGTTGATTATTTATTTCAAAAAAAACTTGAATTGGAGAAAGAAGGATTTAATGTGTTTACCGCCCACAGTATCAAACCGGCCAGAAAAATATTGGAAGAAATGCAGATTGATCTGGCAATCGTGGATTTGATGATGCAAGAAAAAGATGATGGCTTTGTATTAAGTTACCAAATCAAATCCAGCTGGCCTAAAACTCCAGTTATCATGGTCACCGGAGTCACTGCCCAAACAGGTTTGGAATTTGACACCATCACAGAAAACGAAAAAAAATGGATTAAAGCAGACACCATATTCACCAAGCCAGTCAGGGCCGAGCAACTGGTAAGAGAAATAAGGAGATTACTTGCCAATGAATAATGTTAATGACGTTTTAAACATACTGATTATTGATGATGAAGAAGGCATGTGCATGGGTGCTTCTCGTGCGTTATCCTCCACCCAGGTTTTTATTGATGATCTAAACATCATAGTTGGATTTTCATCCAGAGCCGTTCACTCATATTCAGAATATAAAACAGAGATCGTGAATCATAAATATGATTTAATCTTACTGGACTATAAACTCCCGGACGGTTCAGGTCTTGATATCTTGCAAGAATTAAATGAACAAAGCAAAGAAACCCTTGTCATCATGATGACTGCCTATGCGACTTTTGAAACTGCCGTACAGGCCACCAAACTGGGAGCATACGATTTTTTGGCAAAGCCATTCACTCCCGAGGAACTGCGAAACTCCGTAAGAAAAGCGGCTACTCGTTTTGTCCTTGCCAAAAGGGCCAAAAGTTTTGAAGAGGAAAAAAGAAAAATCAGATTTGAATTTATTTCAGTTTTATCCCATGAATTAAAATCCCCGATCAACGCGATCGATGGATATTTAAAACTTCTCCACGAAGGCAGTATCACCCCTGATAGTGAAAATTACCAAATGGCAATTGAGCGCAGTCTGCTCAGGTTAGAAGGTATGCGTAAACTGATTTTTGACTTACTGGATATGACCAGGATTGAGTCAGGACAAAAAACTCGTAAGATTGAACCGATCAATTTAATAGCGATTATTAACTTGCTTATTGAACAAAACACGTACGAGGCAAAACTAAATGGCATCACCCTAAACCTCGTTTCCCCCAATGAACTATCTATGGATGGCGATCAATCTGAACTGGAAATTATATTAAATAATCTTATTAATAATGCCATCAAATATAACCGGACAAATGGCACCGTGGATATCACCGTCAATGACACCCCCACTCAAGTGGAAATTCAAATCAAGGACTCTGGCATAGGACTAGAACCCTATGAACAAGACAAGCTCTTTAAAGATTTTGTTAGAATTAAAAATACGGATACCATGAACATCCAAGGAAGCGGACTTGGTTTATCCACGGTAAAAAAAATTGCAGCACTCTATGAGGGTACCGTCAGCGTCACTAGTCAAAAAGGAATTGGCAGTACCTTTTGTGTAACATTAAAAAAATATTTAAACAATACTATCTCTCCAAAGATAGTTACCTAAGGAGGACTTATGGCAAAGATTTTATGCATTGATGATGATCGAGACGTCTTAGAAACATGTAAAATCATTTTATCGACCGAAAAACACAACGTGACGGTAGCGATGAATGGAAATGAAGGGTATGCCAAGGCGAAGTCGGAAATTCCAGATCTGATTTTATTGGATGTGATGATGGATGACAACACCGAGGGCTTTCATACCGCCTACAAGCTCAGAAAAGATCCTGGGTTAAAATTTGTTCCGATCCTCATGCTTACTTCAGTCAATCAAAAGTTAAACATGAAATGTGATCCCAAAAAAGATGGAAATTTTTTACCGGTAGATGCTTTTTTGGAAAAGCCTGTGGAGAAAATAAAACTGCTAAAAGAAGTGAAACGGCTTTTAGCACTCAAAAAAGATGAAATTAATGTCGATGGAAACTAAAAGATGACCGGCCGCCATTTTGTGGCGGCCATCTCGCTGGTAAAAAGGGACTAGAAAATGAGGTATAGCTTTAAAAACAGTGCAATTATTCACTTTAAAGCTTTAAAGAGTTTTGATATAGTAAAACCAAGGTTTAACAACTTTCAAAGTGGAGTGAAAACTTTGAACGAAAAAATTCCAGATAAGACCATAGAACGACTCAGTCTTTATAGAAGACTACTCACCTATGAGCTAATTCAAAATCGTGAGAATATTTATTCCCATGAAATTGCCCAACTGGCATGCCTGTCTTCGGCTCAAGTCAGAAGAGATCTCATGGTTTTAGAACACATCGGCAACCCCAGAAAAGGCTACAAAGTCTCCCAAATCATCGAACAAATTTCGGCGATACTTGGAAAGACCAAGATCCAAAAAATTGCTATTTTTGGGGTAGGAAATCTCGGACGGGCCATTTTATCCTATTTTTCCGGGAAAATGCAGGACTTACCAATTGTCGCTGCGTTTGATACCAGTCTGGAAAAAACTGATCGGGTCATTTGTGGTTGCCATGTCTATCATATATCAAACTTTGAAGAAATTTTTAAAAAAGAAAACATATCCATTGTCATCTTGGCTGTTCCAGTTTCGTCGGCGCAAGAGATCGTTGATATGCTTATTCCCTTGGGCGTTTCAGCATTTATCAACTTTGCCCATGTACCTCTTAAAGTCCCCGACAATATCTTTGTGGAAAACATTGATATCATGCTCACCATCGAGAAAGCTGCTTACTTTGCAATCCAGAATCGAGATCGTTAATTCTTTCGGTTCTTCATTTTAGTCTGTCGTTATTTGATTTTAGGTTAAAACGGAGGCAGTCATGCAACTTCATGACTTGGAAAACTTATTACTGTCCAAAGGCAGCCAGCAACATCTCCTTCATCAAAAGGCTGACGCCATAAAAAGACAATCGGTAGGCAAAAATATTTATAACCGTGCCTTGATAGAAGTGAGTAATATTTGTCATAAAAATTGCTATTACTGTGGAATCAGAAAAAACACCGATCTTTTGCGCTATCAATTGTCCAAAGAATTGGTGGTGGATCTGGCGCTCAACGCCTATGAAAACGGTTTCCGTTCACTGGTTTTACAATCAGGTGAAATTCAGTCCTCCCCTTTTACCCATTATATAGCTAGTATTTTAAAAGAAATTGCAATTCGTACCAGACAAAACATGCATGTCACCCTCTCTTGTGGCGAACAAACCAGACAAACCCTGCAAGAATGGAAACAAAGCGGTGCACACCGGTATTTACTTAGAATTGAAACCAGCAATATTGGACTCTATCATAAAATTCATCCATGTGATCAATTGCATGCTTTTGAACAAAGACTCGAAACCCTTAAACATTTAAAAGAACTAAATTACCAGGTGGGCAGTGGAATTTTAATTGGTTTTCCCTTTCAAACCATAAAAGACCTTGCCAAGGACATTTTATTTTTAAAATCCCTGGACCTTGATATGATCGGGCTGGGGCCATACATCGAACATCCAGATACTCCGCTATGGAATCATCCATCCATTTTATTTTCCAAACCAGAAAGATTGGACCTTACGCTTAACACGATCTCCCTGCTTCGCATCCTATGCTGTGATATTAATATTGCCTCTGCCACGGCCCTTGAGGTTATGGCCCCCCATGGAAGGAGCGCTGCCCTTAGCGCCGGGGCCAACGTCTTCATGACTAACCTCACCCCGGATATGATTAAATCGCAATATGATCTCTATCCTGGTAAAAACTCGATGGCTTTAAATACCCCTAATTTCTTTTTTTGTATCAACGATTGGGGTGATTCACTCCATTATTTAAAAAGGAATAATCAAATATGAGATTAGAACAAGATAGTTTGGGAACCCTGGAAATTCCGTCTGATGCTTACTTTGGCATTCATTCCCAAAGAGCGGTAAATAATTTTCCCAACAATGATAAATTTTCCCTGGATTGGTACAAGGCCATAGGCCTTATCAAAAAAGTCTATTACCTGGCCTGGATGGAATTTAATAAAGAAAGCACGATTAAATACCCCTCCACTGTTTTACATTTTAAAAATATAAGTGCCAAAGAAATCACTGCCTTGATTCAAAGCGCTCAAGAAATTTATGAAGGTAAATGGTTTGATCATTTCGTGGTTGGAGCAATAACTGGTGGAGCAGGCACCAGTATCAATATGAATATCAATGAAATAATTGCCAATCGCGCTCTGGAAATACTGAAGCAGCCGCTTGGTAATTATTCCCTCATTCACCCTCTGGATCATGCCAATATCTTTCAGTCCACCAACGATGTTATTCCTTCAGCTTTAAAACTTGCCACTATGTGGAAATTAGCTGAACTGAGTGCCCAAATTGATAAGGTAAAGCAAAAAATTGAAATGCTTGAAAAATCCTTCAATAATTGTATTCGCATTGCCTACACCCAAATGCAAGAGGCGGTTCCATCGACCTGGGGAAGATTTTTTTCCAATTATTCAGATGCACTTTCTAGAGATTGGTGGCGAGTATCCAAATGTGAAGAGCGTATCAAACAGATTAACCTGGGAGGAAGTGCCATCGGTACGGGACTCACTGTCCCCCGATTTATTATTGTAAGCATTTTTGAAATATTAAAAGGACTTACCAATCTCCCCTTGCATAGAAGTGAAAATATGTGTGACACCACCTCTAATCTAGATACAATAGTCGAAGTACATGCCATTTTAAAAGCTCACACCGTCAATCTGGAAAAACTTGCCAACGACTTGCGGCTCATATCTAGCGATCTATTCAAACACCAAGCATTTCGCCTTTCCCCTGTGCAAGAAGGCAGTTCCATCATGCCAGGTAAATATAATCCAGTGATATGTGAATATATCATCAGCATTTGCCACAAAGTTCGAAGCAATGATCAACTGATCAGCAATATGGCAGGGCTTGGTGTCTTGGATCTAAATGCTTATCTACCAATTATAGGCCATGCTCTTTTGGAATCACTTAACTTACTTATTAGCGCCAATCTTTCTTTAAGTAATAACCTCTTAAATAAAATTATAAAAACCGATGATGATCATGATTACCTGAAATCTCCCGTGATCGTAACCGCTTTAATCCCTCACATCGGTCATGCAAAAGCTGCGAAACTAATGAATTTTATGAAAGAAAACCAGACAGATGTATTGAAGGCCAATGCCATTTTAAAACTACTACCCGATCAAGTTATTACCGCCCTACTCACTCCCTCAAAACTTACCAGTCTTGGATTTAGATTAAAGGATCTGGAGGAGGAAAAATGTTAAAATCCATGCGATATCATATTGGGATATTTGGACTGAGAAACGTTGGGAAAAGTTCATTTATCAATTTAATAGGACAACAAATTACTTCCATCGTTTCTTCGATTCCAGGAACTACTACCGACCCTGTGAAACGGTTTATGGAAATTCCGCCGATTGGTCCGGTGGTGATCATTGATACCGCAGGTATAGATGATCAAGGTGTTTTGGGAGAAAAAAGAATTAAATCCACCATGCATGCTCTTAATTCTTGTGATCTGTCCATTTTAATCTGCGATCAGTCGGGAATAACCAAGGATCATAAAATCATCATTACCGAATTTACTAAAAGAAAGATTCCATGGTTCATTGTCTGGAATAAAAGCGATTTATATTCACCTTCCCAGACAGAGCTTGAAACTTTAATCAACACTTATCAGGTCCCGGTTATTTCTCTCTCCACCATGACCAGGGACTCTATACCCCTGGTCATTGAAACCATTACCCATTTATTTTCCCAATCAACAAACCTCGATTCCAGCATTCTAGGAGATCTGGTGCAAACAGGAGATCTGATTTTATTAGTGACCCCCATTGATCAAGAAGCTCCTAAAAAAAGACTGATTCAACCACAAGTGCAAACTATTCGCGATGCTTTGGATAATGATTGCATGGTAATGATGCTAAAAGAAAGAGAGTTGGACACCTTTTTTAAAAAATCAAATCTCATGCCTAAGCTGGTGATTACCGATAGCCAGGTTTTTTTAAAAGTGGCCGCCAGCGTTCCCAGGCATATCATGCTGACCAGCTTTTCAATCCTTTTTGCAAGACTTAAGACTCCCTTTTTCAAACTGGTGGAGGGCACCAGACAAATTGCCAATTTAAAAGACCACGATAAAATATTAATCTTAGAATCTTGTAGTCATCATCAGGCCGGTGATGACATTGGCACGGTAAAAATTCCCAGATGGATCAGGAACTTTACCGGAAAGAACCTCTCCTTTGATATCAAATCAGGAAATGATTTTCTGCCGGAGGATACTTCCCAATACCAATTAGTAATTCAATGTGGTGGTTGCATGCTGACCAAAAGGGAAGTCAATACCAGGCTTCAACCATTTTTTGATCAAAATATTCCGGTTACCAATTATGGAATGTGCATCGCCTACACCCTGGGAATTTTTGAGCGAACTTTAGAATGCTTTAACCACCTTAAACTACCATCTTTTGAGGATTACCTATAGGAGGTACCATGAACAATATTATCAATCACGACCAAATTATGAGTGAATTAAATGCAACTATCAACACATCTCCCAACTATATTTTGGAAATACTCGATCAGGCCAAAAAAATGAAAGGGCTAACTTACCACCAAGTACTTTCATTACTACACACCAACGATCCCGGTCTTTTAAATGTAATATCCCAAACCGCCAGTTATATAAAAGATGAAATCTATGGAAAAAGATTAGTGCTTTTTGCCCCACTTTACATCTCCAATTTATGCAATAACGAATGTCTCTATTGCGCCTTTCGAAACCATAATCACAAATTATCCCGCAGGGCACTTGATCAACATGAAATTGGTAATGAAACCAAAAATTTGATAGGCCAAGGCCATAAGAGAATTCTTCTAGTGGCGGGAGAGGCCTATGGCAAACAAGGTCTTCAATACATTCTTGATGCTATCAATACCATTTACTCAATCAGGAGTAATAACCACAGCATTAAAAGAATCAACGTCAATATTGCTCCCTTGGAAACCGATGAATTCAGGCGCTTAAACGAATCCAAAATTGGTACTTATCAGTTATTCCAAGAAACCTATCATGAAGCAACCTATAAAATGCTTCACACTAAAGGCCCAAAAGCAAATTTTGATTATCGACTAAGTACCATGGATCGTGCTTTTCGTGCAGGCATCAAAGATGTCGGAATCGGACTTTTATTTGGTCTTTATGACTGGAAATACGAAGTCCTGGCACTATTACAACATATCAATCATCTGGAAAAGGAATATGGCATCGGTCCGCACACTATCTCTGTTCCAAGACTTGAACCTGCTTATGAATCAAGACTGTCCTACCATCCTCCCTATCCAGTCGCCGATAGAGATTTTAAAAAAATTATTGCGGTCCTTCGTTTGGCAGTCCCTTACACCGGAATTATTTTAAGCACCAGAGAAAACTCTTCCATGAGAAAAGAGGCCTTCGCTTTAGGAGTTTCCCAAATTTCTGCTGGCAGTAAAACCAATCCGGGCGGATATGCCACTAATGATGTTAACTTACAAATGGATGAGCAATTCTCCCTGGGAGACACGCGCTCACTGCTGGAAGTCACCAAAGATATTGTTCATCATGGATACCTTCCCTCCTTTTGCACAGGATGCTACCGAATGGGACGAGTGGGAGCAGACTTTATGGATCTGGCAAAACCAGGTCTTATCAAACAACACTGCCTTCCCAACGCCATCTTTACCTTCAAGGAATATTTAAATGATTTTGCCGATGATGAGTTGAAAATAAACGGAAATAAATTAATCCAAAATATCCTAAAAAAAGATATCGGGATGATCCAGCAAGCTGATATTTTGCAAAACATCCATCAAATAGACGCCGGAAAACGAGACGTGTACTATTAACAATGGCAAAACTTATGCTACACTTAACTCATGAAAAAAAGGCTTTTGATCGTAAGTTTTGACTATAAACCCATGCTGGGTGGGGTGGCCACTTGTGCCTTTGAGCTGGCCTGTGCCTTATCCAAACAAGATACTGAAGTTAAAATCATGGCCCCTTCTTTTGATAAGCTGAATCTTTGTGATCAACACTCTTTTTTTCAAACCAAAAGAGTCAGACTCTCCTCCCCGTCTGCCCTTAAAAGTATTTTTAAATTTAAAAAAGCAATCGATGATGAAATTAAACATTTTAAACCATTTGCCATTTTAAATCTATTATGGATGCCCGATGGCATTGCCACCTGGTTATCCCGGACCAACAACATCCCCATCTTTCAAATTGTGCATGGGGTGGAGGTTATTGAATCGTATAAAACTTTTAGAAAAATACTGCGAGCGATGCTTTCCCCTTTGAAAAAGCAAATTTTTAGAAATGCATACGAAATTTTTTGTGTCAGCCATTTTACCAAGGAACTGGTAAAAAAATATTGTCATGTTCCTGATAATAAAATCTTTGTTATCCATAATGGTGCGAATCCCCAAACTTTTTTTCCTAAAAATAAAAATACACTCCTGCTCGACAAACACCAGCTTCATAATAAGTTTTGCTTTTTAACAATCAGCAGACTAGAAGACTATAAAGGAATCGACAGCGCTATCTTGGCATTTACGAAACTGAAAGATATGAATCTTCCCTTTAAATATCTCATAGGCGGAACCGGCCCCTATCTAAATACTTTAAAACAAATGATCAAGGATTATAAACTCGAAGAATCCGTTGAAATAATCGGCAAAATCCCTGAAGAACTTTTAATTGATTATTATAACCTGGCCAATTGCTTTATTACCCTGTCGAGAGAAGATTATCAAACACCCAACGTGGAAGGATTTGGTCTGGTCTTCTTGGAGGCAGCACTGTGCAAAGTTCCTTCCCTGGCAGGTAACTCCGGTGGCATACCGGATGCCGTTATCCATCAAGAAACTGGGTGGTTGGTAAACCCTACTGACATTGAGGAAATTTCGGCTACGATTAAGTTCATCCTTTCCCATCCCCAAGAAGCTTCCAGACTTGGAAACAATGCTTATATGCGGGTTTTATCCCAATTGACCTGGGATCATATGGCCAAAAAAGTTATAACGAGGCTTTCACATGTGCGGCATTAGTGGACTCTATTTAAAAGAAGGACAAGAAGTTACACCTGAACTTTTAATTATGTTCAATCAATTGCTCCATCATAGAGGCCCTGATACAAATGGCTCCTATCTCGATAAAAACATCGGTCTCGCTCACACCAGGCTTAAAATCCTGGATCTTAGCAGTAGTTCCAATCAACCATTTAAATCTTTCGATCACAAAAATATCCTGGTCTATAACGGCGAAATTTATAACTTTAAAGAAATCAGGCATGAATTACAAAACCAGGGGGTAACTTTTAATACCACCGGAGATACTGAAGTATTATTTCAAGGTCTTTTACACTACGGACTGGATATCATAGGAAGACTCAATGGTATTTTTTCATTTGCCCATCTTGATCGATCCAAGGACAAACCGATACTCACCATCGCCCGAGATCGATTTGGTGTTAAGCCTCTCTTCTTTTCATGTAAAAATAATCAACTGGCTTTCAGTTCCACCCTGGCCCCCCTCCTGCAAATTGATTGGATCAAAAAAAATATCAATCCCGAAGTTCTTTTTTATTATTTAAAATTTGGACATGTACCTACCCCCTTATCCATATTGTCTGATATCAATCAACTTAAACCTGGGCACTTTCTCCAATTTGATGGCACCACTCTGTGTGAACATTGCTACTTCAATATCCTTGAAACCAAACCCAATTATTTAGATATAACGGAAAATGAGGCGCTTACTCAATGTGAAATTTTGCTTGGTAAAAGTATTAAGAGACAATCAATCAGCGATGTACCAGTTGGAATATTTTTAAGCGGCGGGATTGATAGCTCCCTGCTGACTGCCAGTTACCTTGAAAATGTCAACCAACGGATATCCACATTTTCTATTAAATATAAGGAAGAGGAATTTGATGAATCAAGCTACGCCCAAATAGTGGCAAAACACCTGCAAACGGATCACCACGAAATTTTAGTGGAACCCAAAGATTTATTCGACCAAATACCCAATATCCCCCAATATTTTGATCAACCATTTAGTGATCCCACCATGCTGCCCACCATGTTGTTATGTGAACAGGCCAAAAAAAAGGTGACCGTTGCGCTCTCGGGAGACGGAGGTGATGAGTTATTTTTTGGTTATACTTATCAATCCATGATGCTTCATTTAAACGCATTAAAACATATCCCCCTGCCGCTTCGATCAGCATTTTTAAAACTTCTCCAAAAAGTAATTTACCTGGCCCCCGGTCAATTACCCCTAACTCTTCAACAAATTTATAAGTTCTGCGACATCTTATCTTTTAAAAATAGTGAAGAATTTTTTATGTATTTTATCGGAACCATTGGTCCCATGCAAATGCCTCGACTCAAACAAATCGTCAACCTTTCAGGTTTTGATCACACTACTCACTTCCACCAGCTGTGTGAGCAATTAAAAAATAGGTCTCTTTTTCATCAAATTGAACTACTCTTTCAATCAACTTTTTTAACTGACACAGTTTTACAAAAAACCGATCGTGCTTCCATGGCGCATGGCCTTGAGGCCCGGGTGCCTTTTTTAGATAATGACTTGTTTGATTTTTCAAAAAATTTGCATCCTCATTTAAAATATAAAAATGGGATTAAAAAATACCTTTTAAGAAAACTGTTAGCAAAAAAACTTCCACCAATCATAACCAATCGAAAAAAACAAGGTTTTTCTATTCCCATGAGACAATGGATTAGAACTGATCTTAAGTACCTGCTGGATCATTATTTAAACGAAGCCAGCTTAAAAACCGACCCCTTTTTAAATCCTAAAGAGGTGAACCAACTTATTAATGAACATCTGCAATGCCGTGCCAATCATAATCATGTGCTCTGGTCATTGATAGTTTACCAGATGTGGAAAGAATATTATCACATCAATTAGCTCGGATAAGGATCAAAATCGCCTAATCCCTTTGATAGATAGGACAATAGTTCCTATTATTAAATATTTATAATTCATTGTTATAATCATAGCTATGAAAAATAGAACCATTGATCTGCGGGGAAAGGTGTGTCCCTTTCCCATCATGGAAGTCATCAGTATCGTGGATGAAATGAATCCTTTAGAAAGTGTTTCCTTTCAAATTGATGATCCACTGGCGCTTAAATCCATTCCCGAAGAACTATCTGACTATGCCGACTTAAAAATATGTATTAAAAAAATAACTTCCTACTGGGAAATAACCATAAATAAAAGTTGAGGTTTTGCATGTTAAAACAGCTTTTTAATAAAAGCATGATCATGATTATCCTGTTTAGCACTCTCAATATCATTATGTACTTTAGTATTAAAAAATTTTGGATTGGCGGCAGTAGCTTCTTACCAATGATTGGTAACTTTGGTCCCAACAATGCTTTCTTATTTGCTTTCTTGGTCAACATGGGCGTGATCGTCGGGGCCTTCGGCGGCGCCATGATGTCAAAAGAATTTAACTTGAAAATTCCCAGGCCAAAGGACATCCCCAAGGCCATTATTGGTGGAGTATTGATTGGAATTGGCATCACCCTAGCACCGGGCACCTGCACCACTTCTTTTGTCATTGGTTTTCCCATGCTCTCCATTTCATCATTTATATCTGGAGCAGGCATCTTCATTGGTGGATACATCGTCTATCTGGTGATCATCAAAAAAAACTTAACCAAATAGGGGGTTCATTAATATGACATTTTCCTTACTATTAACCTTTGGTTTTTTATTTGGGATAGGACTTGGTTTTTTTATTCAAAGAGCAGGGCTGTGTTTTGCCCATGGTCTGGGAGAAATTTTTATAGGCAAACCCAAACGTATAATTAGAATGACCTTGCTTATTTTTATTATTTCAGCGCTGGGCTTTTATCTATCCTCATTTGTATCTCCTGAGCTTGGTTTAAAACCGATCGGAGAACTGCGCGGTTTTGGTTTTTATAACCTCCTGTCAGGCATGATTTTTGGCGCTGGTATTATTTTAAATGGAGGATGCATTCTGGGTACTCTCCGTCAGCTCGGTGAAGGAAACCTGCTATTTTTAATTGTTCTTTTATCCTTTATACCTGGTATGGCCTTAGTGGTTTTTATCCTTAACCCCCTTTTAAACCATAGCTACCATGTACAAAATATCATTTTGCCAGGACTAATCAATATTGATCCGGGTTATATTATATTTCCAAGCGTACTGGGGGCCATGGTGTGGTATACGTTACTTAGCTTAAAAAGGAATTGATTTGAATCTCAAATACAGCGAAAAATCTTTAAAAATATTTGAAGAAAGAAATAAATTATTTCGTATTATTTATAATACCATTATTAGTTGCTCGGGATTATACGGCAATTCAGTATTCCAACAATTGACCCGTAACCTGTTAATTATTTCAAACGCCGATCAGGTATTATTGTCTATCATTGAAGGCATTGATGTAACCAAGTTATCTCAATATCAAGTATCAAAATCAAATTCCATCATAAATATAACCAACGATATTCCTTTTGATATGAGACTGATAAAAGATTTTGAGTTGCCCTTGGCATGTAATCTTATCGACCTAAATGATCTATCCACCAAGCAAGTTGATGCTTTAAGCAAGTTGAAAATACCCATAACCAAAACCACTGATGAAAGCAATTTTCTTTTCTTTTTAACCAATCAGCAGACACTGATGGCCTATGGAATGTTAAAATATGAAGCATCCGTAAAATTAAAATCCAAGGATCTCATCGAAACCTATTTGGGATTACTCGGAGAAATTACCAAGAGAGAAAAATCACTATCTGATTTGGAGATGAGCAATCGCCGTTTTGAAAAGTTGATTGAAAGCAGTCCCACAGGATTTCTGCTCATTGACGACAAGCAAATGATTATTCAAGTCAACAAGGCAACTGAAGATTTATTTGGGCTACCTAGAGACGAAATTATTAATAAAAAATGCTATACCTTTTTTTGCAAAGGACTAGCATCCTGTCCCCTCAATAAGGGAAGTCCCGAACAAAAAATTAAAGAAATCGATATTATCAATCGAAAAAATGAAACCATCCATATGATTAAACATGCCATTGTAATCGAGATGCATGGGAAAAAATATATGTTAGAGACTCTGGTTGATATAACCAGTTTGAAAAAAGCAGAAAAAGCCCTGGCCCAAAATGAGCAACGGCTCCATGATATTATTATGAGTACTGCCGATTGGTTTTGGGAAATTGATCGAAACGGCAATTATTCTTATATCTCAAATGCCGTTGATAGGCAAATTGGCTATAGCGTGAACGAACTCCAAAACCAGCACTGTTCATTGGTAATTGATCACGCCTGTAAAAATAAATTCATTAAGGACCTAGAAATATTCTATCAAAGAGAAAATCCAATAGTGGATTATGAAAATCAGGTATTGACGAAGGACGGACAAATAAAAATTTTTCAAAAAAATGGTGTTCCGACCTTTGATGAAAAAGGTGTTTTACAGGGATTTATCGGTGTCGATAAGGATATCACTGAAAAAAAGAATGCGGAAAAACAAAAAGAGGAAATGAATAAAAAATTACTTCATTCTACCAAATTGGCAGCAGTTGGAGAATTAGCTGCGGGAGTGGCCCACGAAGTAAACAATCCTTTATCCATTATTATGGGCAATCTGGAAATCATGAAAAGCAAAATCCATGCTGACCAGGGCATCGCCAATAGCGTAAGCAAACACCTGGCAACCATCACCACCGCCATCGAAAGAATAAAATCAGTCATCCAGGGCATGAAAGGGCTTTCTCGAAGTGAAAGTAGTGCTTCCCAAATATGGGATGCCAATGAAATTATCCGAGAAAACTTCAACCTTATCAATATTATTTATGAAAAAGAAGGCATTCATCTGATGATGAATTACTCCAAAGAAAAAGCCTATATCCAATGCTCCAAGGATCAAATCCAGCAAGTGCTTTTAAATCTTATCAACAATTCCAAAGATGCTCTGAAAGACAAAAAATATCATCGAAATATCACCATCAACTGTAAAGTCATAGGCAAAAAGGTCATTCTTGCCATCTCCGATAATGGTTCAGGTATTCCCGAACATGCTAGAAGCAAAATATTTCAATCCTTCTATACCACCAAACCTGCCGGAGTTGGCACCGGACTGGGACTTAGCATTTGCCAGACCATCATTAATAATCACGGGGGTAGTATTGATTTTGAAAGTACCCTGAACGTAGGAACCACCTTTTTTATCTCCCTGCCACTGGCCGATTATATAGAAAATGAAAACATCACCTCCCAATCAACCATGCCGGAGTTCAGTGTTTCATTAGCAGGTAAAAAAATCTTGGTAGTAGATGATGAAGATGATATCAGAGAAATCCTGATGGATTTTCTGGAACTGGAAAAGGCCACCGTCACGGCTGCCTCCAATGGCCTAGAGGCCTTTAATCAATATCAAAAAAATGACTTCGACCTTATCTTAACTGACTTAAAAATGCCTCAGATGAGTGGTGATGAATTAGTGCAAAAAATTATTGATTATAATAAAAAAGAATGCCCCAAAATACTGATCATTACTGGTGAACTAAATGATGCCAAAATTGTTGATTTTCTAAAAAAGAAAAATATTAACTTGCTCAAAAAGCCTTTCACCAGGGAAAATCTGATAAAAGAAATTCAGGTTCTCTATAAACATACCCCTCCTAATTAAAACTTTTATTTTTTTTACTTTTTTGCTACAGTAAACTATGAGATATTTTCTTTTTTGGTTGTTCCTTTTTAACCTTGGATATTCTGCCACTGATGCTGTCGAATGCGTTGCTCATCGGGGCAATAGTTCCACTTTTTTGGAAAACTCCCAAGCGGCCCTTCAATCTGCTGCTGAAATCAAAACTCATGGCGTTGAATTTGACCTTCGGCACACCTCTGATCAAACCACCATTCTTCTGCATGACGAAAATTTAAAAAGAGTCACTCTGAACTCCCCTCTTTGCCCAAGGGAAAATAAAATCACTACGCTTACGCTTAATGATCTTCGCCACTGCCGACTTTTAAACGGCGAACCCATTTTGACTCTCGAAGCGGCCTTGAAAACACTCTCTCAATATCCCATAAAAATTTTCATCGAGGTCAAAGATCCCCCCACCAGTTTTGATCTTCGCCTTATTTACGACTATTACAAACACTTTCCAGAAAGAGTTTATTTTATTTCTTTTTCTGCATCTTATCTATTTTGGCTCTATCTTGAAATTAAAGAGAGAGGTATCTTAAAAGAAGCGACTTTACTGCATCTGCAAAAATACCCTTCACATACCACCTCTTTCCATGGGGTCAACCTTTTATACAACAACACCAGTGCAGCCAATATCGTGGAACTAAAAAAACACAATAAACAAGTTGGGGTATGGACGGTGGATCATCCACTGGATATAAAAAAATTTATTTCACTCTCAGTCGACTACATCACCACCAATTACCCCACCCGCTGCCTTGAGCATCTATAAGGAAAATCAATTTAGTTAAGAAAATTTTGAATAAATTTACTTGAATAATTCACTCAGTAACGCTATTTTTATAGTAAAGTTTTATGAAGGATTTTTATGGATCTATCCCAATACTATTATTTAGAATTTTCCGCATTTATCAAAAACGCCAGACAACGTTGTGGTTTCAGCATTGAAGATTTGTCTGCTAAAACCGGCATTTTGACCAAGGATATCAAGGAATATGAATCGGCTTCCCAAATCATTCCATCTAACGAGTTTAGTTTAATTATTGAGGCCACTCAAACCCCTAAAGCTGAAGTTATTAATTTTCTCCATGACCTATATGTTTTAAGTGCGACTAATTCTTCAAGCAAGGACCTGAAAGTTTCTTAACTTTCTTAACCTTCTTAACTTTTTTAGCATCCGTATAAGATTTATTTTAAGAATTTTTCGATATTTTCGAGCAGATAATTTCCCTGACCGAGTTTTTGAATTTTTATTCCTCGTTTGGATAATTTACTTCTTAAATTACATAAATGAACATCAAAGGTTTTTTCATGCACCATTAATCCTCGCCAAATTTTATCCGTAATGGCCTCCCTACTACAAATATAATCCTTGCTACTTAACAAACAATCAAATATTTGCTGCTCCTTGGAGGTTAATTCACTGAAAATAAAGGTCGGTTTTTCTTCCACCGGCAATTCCATTTTTTTTAAAATTTGGTTTTTACTAAGCACCCATTCAAGATTGGCAATCAACTCATTTGAATTGATTGGTTTAATATGATAACCCATGGCCTTATTCTTATAAAAAAATCTCATTATCTCCAGGTCATCAATATCTGCCACAATATAGAATGATATTTCCGCAAAAATATCCCTGTGATTATTAAAAAACTCTATTAAATTTCCATCGCTTAATGACAACGTACTAATAAGCATGGCGGGTACATTATTTTCTTTATTTTTTTCATAATACGCTTGAAACTGGGAAAATTTATCAAAGTAGGTCGTTTCAAATCTCACATCAAAAATAATTTTATAAAGATCAATTACTTGCCGGTCATTTTCCAATATCCAGATTCGGTTATTTTTTTCCACCTAATTCTCCAAAATCCTTCTATTTTCTTATCACCAATGCCAAAAATTATAGCATTAATTTTGCCAATTTTGCGAGAGTTTTGCTTTAATTTTGGTTTTTCTTCCATATAATAAACCATGTATCGTGAAACATAAGGAGTTTCTATGCCTACCATCTGCATCCCTCTTGCTCGCGGTTTTGAAGAATTAGAGGCCATCACCTTGATTGATATTTTAAGAAGGGCCAAGATCAACGTCATCATTGCCGGTGTTAATGAAGAATGGATTGAAGGTAGTCATCAAATCAAAATAAAAACTGACACTTTGATAAAAAACGTCACTGCAGACCAAATTGATATGATACTTCTTCCAGGTGGAATGCAAGGAACCCAAGGGCTGTGCCAAAACCAATACGTCCAAGGTCTCATCAAAGAATTAAATCAGCAGACTAAGACCATTGGGGCCATCTGTGCGGCTCCTCTGGCACTGGATACGGCCCAAGTTCTAAAGGGCCGATTCACCTGCTATCCTGGGCTCCAGGATCAGATTAAATCACCTCATTATGAAGAAAGTCCAAACGTCATTATTGATAAAAATATCATGACTTCCAAAGGACCTGCCACCGCCATGGAATTTGCGCTCGAAATTGTTAAATTCTTTATGGGAAAAAATATCTGCAACAATCTTAAGAAAGATTTGCTTTACTAATATTGAAAACCACTACCCTATACTATTGGATTCTCACTAATCTAAATCCAACATCATGATAACCACATCCTGGTTTCACATAAAACCGGAAAGCCGATCGCAAAGCCTCTTTAAGACTTAACCAGCCACCACCCCGAATCACTTTCAAGTTCCCGTGAACCGGCCCTTTGGGATCTATACCACCTGCAGGAAAATCCGTGTACCAGTCCTCCACCCACTCCCAAGTGTTTCCATGCATATTACGCAACATAAATTGATTAACCATTCTTGTATCTACCGAATGAGTCATCCTGTTTGCATTTTCAAAATACCACGAAAAATCACGAAGCTGGGCCGGATCATTACCAAACGAGTAAGCAGTCTTGGTGCCTCCCCTCGTTGCATATTCCCACTCGGCTTCAGTTGGTAACCGATATAATTCCTTACCTTCCTTTTCATTTAATTTTTTAATAAACGTCTTGGTTTGATACCAAGAAATATTTTCGACAGGATTATTAGGGCACATCGAAACATCATTGATCACTTGATAGTCTTTGCAATGTTCTCTATTTTTAAACTTGGAAGGATTATCACCCATAATGGAAAACCACTGCAGCTGACTGACCTCTTTTGACATTAACTCGAAGTCCCTGGAAATTTCCACCTCATGCTGTCTTTCATTAAAAAACCGCCCGGGCTCTTCCACTGGGCTACCCATGATATAATATCCAGATGGTATCACTACCACCGCATCTCTAATCGACTGCAAAACTTCAAAATTTGCACTTGCTTGAAACGACATCACCGCTGATAAAACAACTAGCCCGCAACCTATTTTCCCCATAAATCCCCCTCGTCTTCCAATTGGATCCGGAATATACAACTCATCATGTAAGAAAACCATTAAAATAATCTCGTCCGCCATTTTTACTTCAAGAGATTCTTCTTTTTCTTTATTTATACTTGAAAATTCACAATTTATTAATTAGATTAGATACAATATAGATTCCGTGGGGGTGTAGCTCATCTGGGAGAGCGTCTCGCTGGCAGCGAGAAGGTAGCAAGTTCGATCCTTGTCATCTCCACCACTTTTTTTTACGAAATTTCGACTATAACGCTGCCATAACAGTTTAAAATCACATTAAAAAAATACGGTTCGACCAGCATCAGACGATGGGATGCCAACAAGGAACGAACCAAAATTAAAAAAACAATCCATACAAGAAACAATTAAAACGTGCCACCAAATTGGACAATGGCCTTTATAATTTTAGAAATATTACATTTTGTTGCGTAGTAAAGCGCAGTTTGTCCTCTATTATCTCTAGCATTTACTTCGGCACCTTTTTCAAGCAACCTTCGTACTTTATAATCATCAAGCCTGTTATCGCACGCCGCATACATTAAAACGGTTTTACCGTCAGAATTTTTATCATAAATATTAGCATTGTTATTTATTAAATAGTTAAACTCCTCATTACCTCCACATCGAGCAATATGCATTAAGGGGGTGATCCCGTAGTTATTCGATGTGTTCACGTTGGACCCTTTATCAACAAGCATTTCAAGCCACCCCATACCTTCAATTATACCCACACCTGAGCAAAAGCTAGACGCCAAATATAAGAGGGCATCGCTTCCATCCTCATCTTTAAAATCAACTCTGGCCCCCGAAGATAGTAATAATTCAATCAATGCTTTCTTTGTAATAGAAACATTCCAATCAATTGCGGCCATTAATGGTGATACTGTAGTACCGGAATAGTAACTGCTCACCCATAACGTAAATTTTTTTTGTCAAAAGACAGGCCTTGTTAGATTTTTTTTGTTGGCCGAGTTTGCCTGATAAGGAATAATCTTT
>MEQB01000038.1 GCA_001770015.1 Bdellovibrionales bacterium RIFOXYC1_FULL_37_79 | reverse complement strand
CGTTATGGAAATATAATTGGTCCTTGGTTTGATTATCTTATGGTCACACCAAAAGAAATGGAAATGGTTTTGAAAGGCACAGGTTGGAAAATTCAAAAAATAATAAACGAAAAAACTGGTCCCATTTATTGCGCAATTATTGTTAAGATTTAGTTTCATGAAAAAATTAAAGCAAAAAAACCGACAATCCTATTATTTGAAACAAGCATCTTAAAATTTCCGCTGTATTGATGATCAATCACATCAGGGCCAAATGATTTTAAGTTTCCAATTAAGAACTGAGATGTTTCCTCATGTTGATTTAAATAATCAAAGGCTTTATTTAAAGTTGCCTTGGTTACTCTCTCGATTTTTACACTCATTGATTATCCCAGTATTAAGTCTGTGTTTGGAATTAATTAACATAATCTATAAGCTCAAACTACTCATGGCATCAGTGTGTTCTAGAAGTTTCTTTTGATCTATCCAGATCTGACCGGTTTGATTGTCACATTCCCAATCTTTAGAAATTTTATCACAATTTCTCCCAGCAGAATTTCTTAAAAGAAGTTCACATCTTCCATTAATTGAACGTCTTCCTATTACCAGCAATGCATGCTTCGGGCGACAAGTCCGTGTAGATTTATTGAATTTATGACCCTCATAAAGAACACTCTCACAAATTCCAAGTCCCACAGGTACCTCTTTGTTTAAAAGTCTATGAATAGTCCATGTAGATAATCCTTTTATCATACCGATTGAGGTGGATCGGCAATGAAGATTTTTAGGTACAGCTATAGGGTCTTGGCAACGTTTCTTTAAAATTTCCTTGTTAAATTGCGTCTTGGTCATTTTTGAAAGTGCCTCTTCCAACTGAGTAAAGTCCGGTGTGAAGACCTGTGGTACCATAAAATCTTTAAGTCTACACTGCAAGTCATCCACTGCACCAGCAGCAGTTTTTAGCTCCAATCCAATAAGATCCAGGGCTTTGTTAGGAGCATGCCCTTCAAAGAACATGTCCATAAACGCCAAATATGTTTCCACACGTTCTTGAGACTTAGTTACTGCAAATATTGTAAACTTCTTTGCAATATCATCTTCAATAAACTTTCTATTACAAGATCCCTGTTTTTTAAATTTTCTAAATGGACCACAAAGATCGGCTTCTCCACTTACTGTCTCTGCTGTACCTTTTTGATTCACTTCCTTAAAAATATTTTCATCAATCCAACCCAAAAAAGTATCTACTGGGTTATCTTTACTATCCATTGCCATATATAGCGGCGATGTCTGGTGCTGAAAATTCACATCTCCATTTTTGAAGCGATAATAATCAAATTGCTGTGAAAGAACAGAAGAAGCGCAATAAGCTGTACCAGCTTGATTCATTACTGGGATATACTTAAAATAGTCAGCACCAGGCCCTTGATCAAGTCGCATATCGGGATGTCCACATCCATCTTCTGCTAAAAGTGGGAAAACAAAAAAAATAAAAAATAAGATTTGAATGATCCTTAAGATACTCACGCTCGCCCCCGAATTAAAACCTGGCATAAAGATTGAAAATTACATTAATTATATCATAATACGGCTAATCAATTAGTTCAACGTTCAAACAATTTTAATAAACCCCCTTGTTATTTTCTAAATAATTCCTATTACACAAGTCCTTGCTGAACAAAATGTCCAGCTCCATGGATAATAAAAATAGTTTTATATTTTTTACTTAAATCAATGATTTGTTTCAGAAAAGCTACGAATCGCTCGTATGAAGAAAAATGTTTCCTCATCTTGATTTAATTAATCGCATGCTTTATTTAAAATTGATTATCCCTAATAATCCTCGCAATAAAAACACCCAATGGATTGCTTGTTTTGCTTGGAGGCAAGCAGTACAGCGAGACCGGTCTCCACTGCGTTTCTAAGTCCTATCAACTCATCCGTTAGTTTATTATGTTTATAAAAGGTATGAATCTCATTATTGAGTTCATGTAAAATAGCCTGACCTCTTTTAATTCGATTAATGGAACGGGTAAGCCCTAAGTAGTTCCAAGTGGTTTGCTTCAGCGTCATCCAATCCTGCTGGATAAGTGATTTATCCGCAATACTGGTTCCCAGAATTTCCCAATTTTTTATTTCATCAGGATTGTAGTATGAATAATCTTTGAAGCTGGCAGATATTTTTTCCGCAGCCAAATAACCCATTGTCAATCCCTCCAACAATGAAGTCGATGCGAGGCGATTCGCCCCATGGAGACCAGTGCACGCCACTTCGCCAACAGCAAACAAACCATTTAAAGAAGTTTTTCCGTATAAGTTAGTTTTAATCCCACCGCAAGTGTAATGAGCCGCCGGTACCACTGGAATTGGCGCTTGGGAGATATCTACACCTTTTTCTAGACAACTGTTATAAATGGTTGGAAATCTTTTTATGAGCCAGTCCTTATCCTTAAAACTTATGTCCAGATAAACATAATCCGTTTTTGTATTGATAGTTTCTTGCAAGATGGCTCTGGCCACTACATCTCTTGGTGCCAATTCACCATCCTGATGATATATATGCATAAAACGTTCACCATAAAAATTTTTTAAAATTCCACCTTCCCCTCTGACTGCCTCACTTATCAAAAACCTTCTTCCCAGCGATCCATCAAAAAAAGTTGTCGGATGAAATTGAACAAACTCCATATTAATCAAATTGACCCCGGCCCGTTTGGCCATGGCCTGTCCATCCCCCCTAGTGTGTTCAGTATTTGAGTGATGTAAGTAGATTGAGCTATATCCACCCGTAGCAAGTATAGTTACCGGAGCCATGCTTTTTATGACTGATCCAGTTTTTTGATTTAAAAAATAGGCGCCAACCACGCGTTCCTCTTCATATCTTTGTCGTAGTAGGACCCCTCTATGGGAGGGAGTTAATAAATCAATGGCGGTATGTCCCCTATAGAAATGAAGATTAGGAAACCGATTTTTGTCCAAAAGATAAGCTAGTAACGATTGTTCAATCTCTTTACCGGTATAATCTTTAGTATGCACAATTCTTTCTTTGCTATGAGCTGCTTCCAAAGTTTTTGCCAGAGTTCCATCCGGTAATTTATCAAAATCTGCCTTTGCTTTGGCAATTAAAACCTCATCAAAAATGTTACCACCGTAGTTAGATAACACATTTGCCGCTTCAACATTACTAGTATAACTGGAAGCTCTTACAATATCTTCACACAGCTCCTTATCATCCTCCGTCGGATAAATAATACCACCTTGAGCAAACATGGTATTGGTCACCGCCAGATCTTCTTCTCGGGAATACACCGCAACGGATAAATTAGCCTCTACCAACTTTAATGCTGCCGTCAATCCAGCAATTCCACTCCCAATGATAATAATATCATGCTGATGCAAACTCATTAGCTGATCCTCTGATATTTAAGGGAAATATCCGCATTAAGTGTTTTGGTGGTAAGACTGCCTACGCTAATGGCATCCACTCCCCTCATCAAATAATTGTCAATATTATCAAGAGTAATGCCACCCGAAATCTCGTAGGTCATATCAACAGCTTTAATTTTAATGGCCTCGACTAAAAGATCTGGGGAAAAGTTATCAAGCATCACATGTTTTACCTTTAAGTCTATAGCTTCCTTCAGCTCATTCAAAGAGTGAATTTCCAACACAATCGGTTGATAAAAACTGTGCATTGATGAAAAATACTCAAGCGAATTTTTTATGCCCCCAAAAAATTGTTTGTGATTATCTTTAATCATCCATAAATCACTTTGTCCCATCCGATGATTGCATCCACCGCCAATTCTAACGGCATATTTTTGAAGAGAGCGAAGTCCGGGAACCGTTTTTCTGGTATCTAAAATACTAATTTGATATTTTTGGGCCTTTTCCACAAATTTACTGGTTAAATGGGCAATTCCAGAAAGATTTTGCAAAAGATTTAGCGCCACTCTTTCTCCTGTCAATGCCAGCGAGAAAGGAATAGTAAAATTTGCAGCAAAAGGGGTTTTAAATATTCTTTTTCCCTCTAACTCCAAAAGAGTTTCCTCTTCATCAATAATTCCCCCCAAATATTTGAAACATTCCAAGAAAAAAGGCATCCCCGCCACCGTTGTTTCTGATTTAAATATGATTTTACATTCGACAATTTCATCTGGTAACGAATTGATATAATAAAAATTTCTTTCAAGATCATCTTCTTTAAAAAACCTTTCCAGATCGCTTTTAAAAGATACCGATATAATTTTATTTAAATTCATTCTCAATCTCCGTCAAAATTTTTAAACTTTTGCCCTAACCACCTAGAATTATCACTACTTAAAATTAACATTATCGTTTCTATTTTTCACTAGAACGATATGAATTATAGAATCCTGATCATTTATTCGATCTCATTTTTGTTACTATCTATCTTTTCAAGTGGGACTCGTAAAGATAATTTAAAAAAAATTAACATCAATGATCACAGTTTTTTGTTTGCACAAAAAGTTCACATTCGTAGGAATTTTCATTCATCACAGATGGGCCAGTTACTTCTTTCTTACACGACTGGGGATCGCACAAGTTTATCAAAACATATCAAGGAAGTTCATAACAGCCTTTATATCATGCATCTTTTTACACCTTCCGGGATTCATCTTGCAGCCATCTATCTTGTTCTATTACCTGTGCTTGGCCTTATTAAAAAAAGAAATAAAAAAAGCTATCATTTTATTTTAACTCTAACATCTTTGCTACCTCTGCTTTTATCCGGTTTTTACTCCGTGAAACGTGTGGCCATGCTTCGTGCAATTTCTTCCTTAACCAAGCTGGCTAACTTTAACTCATCATTATGGTGGTCTTTTATAGGTGCATTTTCCCTGGATTTGATATTTGGAGCTCTTATAAAATCACCTCTCAGTTTCATTTACAGTTTCCTTTTTCTGGGTGCTATCATCAGTGTTCATCAGGCTCCCCAAAATCACTTTATTATTGCCCTACTAGGTGGGCAGTTTTTGATCAGTTTTATTGCCCGAGGGTCTGTGAATATTTTAGGAGTCCTACTTGGTATTTTCGCAACCAGCATTTTTTCACTTCTTTTCCCTATTCTCTTTTTTTATTATTTATTTTGCCGATATCTTCCTGTAACTGTTGGAGAATGGTCCCTTAGCGTTTATTTTCAATTTATTGAATGGCTTTCAACTCATTGCAACTATATACCACCTGTGCAATCAGATCTTTATATCCTTGCTTGCTTTGTTATATTTTTTGCTGTACCTCACCAATTAATTAAAGGTGCCCTTATTGCACTCCTTATACTTATTCATTTTATTTCTTGAAAAAGTAAGGTTTTTTTACCTAAAACTTTCCAAGCTTTCCTTGCCAAAAACACGCTCATTTAATATGTTGTCATCACGCAAAATAGTTCTTTTATTAGGGGGTCCCAAATGACGGATAACAATCTACCTAAGATTGAAATCAATCCTGAGCAATGCAAAGGATGTGAACTTTGCATACTTGAGTGTCCAAAAAAGGTTATTCAATTAGGTAAAAAAATTAATCAACTTGGTTATACATACGCCGAATACATCGGCCAAGGCTGTATTGGATGCGGAATTTGTTTTTACGCTTGCCCTGAACCCGGTGCCATAACTGTTTACAAAAAAGAAAAATAATTAAGTAGGAGCTATATATGCCTAGAGAATTTATTAAAGGTAATGAGGCCATTTCAAAAGCGGCGGTACTTGCCGGCTGTACCCAGTATTTTGGATACCCCATCACACCATCCAGTGAAGTCATTCATGCCTGTGCGCAAATCTTTCCTAAAATTGGTGCCAGTTTTGTGCAAGCATGTAGTGAAGTTGATGCCATCAACATGGTTTACGGTGCTGCCGCCGCCGGACAAAGAGTCATGACCGCCTCTTCGAGTCCTGGAATCAGTCTAAAACAGGAAGGTGTATCTTATATGGCATCTGCTGAACTTCCTTGTGTAGTGGTTAACGTGCAACGAGCAGGACCAGGTCTTGGTAATATTTGGCCTGAACAAGGTGACTATAATCAAATCACCAAAGGCGGCGGACATGGAAACTATAAAGTCCCAGTTCTTGCTCCCAGTTGTCCCCAAGAAATGTGTGATCTGACTATTCACGCCTTTGAACTCGCTGATAAATACTTAACCCCAGTTTATTTGCTGACTGACGCATACTCAGGACAAGTTATGGAGCCAGTTGAATTTCCAAGAGAAATAAAGCGATCAAAAAGAAAAGATTGGGCCCTTTACGGTGACAAGGCTAGCAAACATAATCTGGTAACGTCCATTATGATGGATACCGTGACCATGGAAGCCCTCAATGTCCGATTACAAGAAAAATACAAAGTCATTGAAGCCACCGAAGTCATGTACGAGGAATTTTTCACGGATGACGCTGACATGCTTTTAGTAGCATATGGTATTACAAGTAGAATCGCTCAATCAGCAGCTGAAGAGCTGCGAAGCAAGGGATATAAAATTGGATTATTGCGACCGATTACTCTTTTTCCATTCCCGGCAAAAAGACTTAATGAACTTGCCCATAAAGCAAAAGTTTTTATGGTGCTTGAACTCTCCAATGGCCAGATGATCAATGATGTAAGACTGAGCATCAAAGACCGGCTTCCAGTCGAGTTCTATGGAAGAATGGGTGGAGCTGTTCCAACACTTGATGAAGTCATTGAAAAAGTGGAAGAAAATTATAGAAAACATCTAGCTTAAATATTGGAGATAAATATGTCTAACATAATAAAAAAACCATCAGGATTTTATGATACGTTTGAAAGGCGTCCGGGTACTGATAAAAAAAATACACACTACTGTCCCGGTTGCGGACATGGAAGGGTTCACAAGCTCATCGCTGAGGCACTGGAAACTTTAGATATTGCTGACAATACAATCTTTATCTCACCAGTTGGTTGCACTGTTTTTGCCTATTACTATTTTGATACAGGAAATATTCAAGCAGCTCATGGTCGTGCCCCTGCGGTTGGCACAGGTCTTCGCAGAAGTAATCAGGATTCCATGATCATCAGTTACCAAGGGGATGGTGATCTTGGAGCCATCGGCACTGCTGAAATTATTCATGCCGCCAACCGTGGCGAAAATATGACGGTTATTTTTGTTAATAATACTATTTACGGAATGACAGGTGGCCAGATGGCACCAACCACCATGGAAGGCCAAATTACCGCCACCACTCCGGCAGGACGAAATCATAACGACCAAGGATATGCTATCAAAATGGCTGAAATTATCGCCACCATGAAAGCACCCGTCTTCGTTGAAAGGGTTGCAGTTAGTGATTCTAAAAATATTATGAAGGCTAAAAAAGCCATCAATCGTGCTCTCAAGGCCCAAAAAGACAAGAAAGGCTTTTCTTTTGTAGAAATCCTTTCCGCTTGCCCGATCGGCTGGAAAATGAAACCAGTTGATGCTATTAAACGAATTAATACCGAACTAGTTGAATATTTTCCAGTGCAAAATTTTAAAGATATCATTGACGAAACTGAACCCAAACCAAGAATCAAGGATGTGATTTCCGATAACGAAATCTTTACCGTTCTTGGAATGAATAACGAAGTTTTGGATTTCAAACCGTCGATTTCTTGGTCAAAAAATTTTAAAGAACAAAAACTAAGAATCGCCGGTTTTGGTGGACAAGGTGTTTTGATGGCCGGCACCACGCTTGGATATCTTGCCATGGCCCACAATCTGAATGCTACCTGGCTTCCATCCTACGGCCCTGAAATGAGAGGAGGAACTGCTAATTGTCATGTCGTTTTATCCAATAAAAAAATTGGAACTCCTGTGGTTGAAAAACCAAATGTCTTAATAGCTATGAATACTCCTTCATACGACATTTTTGAACCAACCCTGGTTCCCGGCTCTCTTGTGATAGTAAATTCTTCCATTATTGAAAGAAAAGCAAAACGAAAAGATGTAACCACCATCTATGTCCCCGTAACCGATATTGCCAAAAACTTGGACATCCAAGCAGGGCAAAATATGGCAGCCATCAGTGCCTATCTTACCTATAGTGGGATCATGGAAGTTGATAATCTAATTGCTTTAATTAAAACTAATTTTAAAAAGAAGGCTCTCCTGGATAAAAATATTGAAGTAATTAAAAAAGCCCAAGAGTATGTAAAAGAAAATTGCATGTAAATTTCCTTCTAAATATGGAACCAAAAAAACAGGAGCCTTAAATGCTCCTGTTTTTTATTAATGGCTGACTGTGGTTGCTCCGCCTTTGGTTGGATGTCCTAGATCAACTGGCTCATCAGGCGACTCCACATTATTCCAAGATCCTGTTGTTTTATTATCACATCCTGCATAGGTTTCCTCGGGATTACAGTTATAGCATATCCATTTGCCTGCTGCCCCCTTGCAATTTGGAACTGATCTTACGCAAGAAATTCTATCGTAATTTTCATTTAAAACGTATGCCACACTTGTAATAACTTCTTTGCTATCATTAGGATCATGTTGACTGATGCCATCCCACATCAATTTTATTTTTTTATAATAGGTACAAGGGGAACCATCTCCTCCAAAATATCTTGTTTCTTTGATCCCCTCTTTTATAACCTTCGGAGGATTAACGCTAATATCGACTTCTTGGTCCTGTACATAAGTATATTTGCAACCTGGGTAACAAATTTTTTCAACCTCTTCTGCTACATAAGGATTAGCACAATTTTCAACTCTTATAGCAACACCTCTTTTACATTCTTTGGAAGCCTCTGTTTTTTTTGTATTATAAAAATCACCAACACATTTTAAAGTGCTATGTCCTTTGATAACACCCTTTGCTGAAAAAAATCCCTCATTTTTGGCCGGAACAAAAACTGGCTGGCTATTACTTAAATTAATAACCTTTTTACATTTCCCCTTATACCAAATGCTCTGGGTATTTCCGGCAGGAATTTTATATATATCCTGGCATTTGCCAGGGCAAAACTCTGCCCCAAATTGGACCAAGGCTGCATCTATGTCCGGAACTTTGTTTGGACTTTTACAAATATCTGCTTCTCCCCAAATCCTACTCACTGTCATAAGCAGAAAAACCATTATCATCAGTTTCATTATTTTTTCCCCTGTTTATTTATATATCTAAATTTAGAATACCATAAAGTTTAAAATTCAATAATAATTTATTATAATTCAAATTCCAGACAGCAAATTCAATTCATTACTGATAATGCTTCCCAGGTCAGTCTCCATAAAAAATAGGCAAAATTTAATGACCGGATCTTCACTCATAAAAAAAGGGAGCTTTCAAAGCTCCCTTTTTTAGAATAATTAATGACTAACAGTGGTTCCTCCACTTTTGGTAGGGTGGCCCTTGGGAGCGGGCTCACCCGGGGGTTGACCAACATCGTTCCAATCGCCTGATTTATTATCACAACCGACCAGCCCTTCCCCTGGCTTACATGTATAACATATCCAGTGCCCAGCACTACCAGAACAAGCTGGAGCATCCTTTGTACATGAAACTTTATCATAATTTTCATTCATCACGTAAGGGGCGCTGGTGATTACTTCAGCACTGTCATTTGGATTATGGCGACCTATACCATCCCACATCAGTATGATTCTCTTTTCATAGGTACATGTGCCAGTCCCTCCAAAATATCTTGTTTCCTTAAATCCCTCTTTTATAACAACAGGGGGATCAACACTGGTATCCACTTCTTGATCCTCCTCATAAGTATATTTACATCCTGGATAACATACTTCCACAATCTCTTCAACGACGTAAGGGTTATCACACTCTTCAACTTTTATAGCAACACCTCTCTGACATTCTTTCCCTGCATCTTGATTTTTGGTGTGGTAGAAATCACCAACACATTTGAGATTAGGATCTCCTTTGGCGACACCTTGAGAAGAAAAAAAGCCTTCATTTTTCGCAGGTATAAATACCGGTTGAGCAAGACTTAAATTAGTAATTTTTCTACATTTCCCCATATACCAGATACTCTGGGTTGAGCCAGCTGGGATTTTATAACTATTTTGGCATCCACCCGGACAAAATGATGCCCCCTTTTGGGCCAAAAGGGTATCAATGCTGGGAACCGCTTTATGGGCAACGCAGGAATCTGCCAGACTGAATCTGGATGCCAGCACAAACAAAAGGGCAAATATAATCGTTTTCATTATCATTCTCCTGTTTATAAAATACCTAAATTTAGAATATCATAATATTGAAAATTAAATGTTAATTAATCATAACCCCAAAACTCTCAAATAAAATCGAATAATTACCTGCCATGTCGTTTTAGCTTATCCTACCTAAAAAGTGGGCACCAGCTTATCTATTACTCATTTACCTTCCTAAAACCCGTAAGATAAACTCATCGAAAAACGTCGATCTTCTTTCCCTCTAAACTCACTACTGGTGGTATCCACTGCGTAAGTTGTTAAATCAAACTCCAAATGTTGAGTCTTAATACCAAGACCTGCAGATCCAAAACCGTCCCCATATCCAAGACGCATAAAAAAGGCCCTGGCAAAATCCAGCTCAATACCAGCCACCAATCTTCTGGTGACACTTACACCAGAATACTCCTGGGTGAAATCCTTATAGTTTCCTTCCAAATGAATACGGGTAGTTTGTCCAATCTGAGGAGTTATTGAAAAACCCAAATCGATTGACCTTTTAATTGTATCGGGTGGCCCTGCGGCCCTGCCTGAAAATTTTTGCTCACCTACATTATGAACCACTGCCGAGAATGTTGGTAAAAATTCAACAGGAAGAGTCAACCGGGAACCCGCTGTGGCTATAATTCCGAGTCCTTTATTATAATTGTTACTATCGGCTTCAAACACTGTATTTGAATCAACTTCCGTTAAATATTCATTGCGTGAAAGTAAAATTCCCGAAGCCCCTATTTTAAATATCCCTCCCAAGAGAGATAAATTCAAAGCTGCATAAGGCCCATGATCTCTTCTAAGCGAATATTCATATAATGCATCTTCGGCTGTCCCAATCGTTGCTCTCATTTGCTGGGAAAAAAGATATCCCACACTAAAATACCTGGTTGTATAATTAGGCATGGCCTGAAGCCTGAGATGACTTATTTTACCTTTATTTTTGAGTAACAGTTTCCTCATCCCATCAGAACTAAATCCATCAAAAAAATCACCCGCCGCATCCACCAGCTTTCCACCTGTAGCGATTCTCATCCAATCCTTATTGACTTCCATATGTAAATTGGAAAGATGCAAGTGGGTTTTTCTGGCTGTGCCCAAACCGGCAGGATTGTAAAAAGTAGAGGACGCATCATCCACTTTGCATTGGTAAGCATTTCCCATCGCTGTGGCCCGACCAGATATTCCAAGCTCAGGATAAACTGCATCTTGAAATTCTATAATCGCAAACCCTTTCAAGGAAATAATTAAAAGACCAATAATAGATATTAAAAAAAAGAGCTTTATCATCCTAGTATCATTATACGCTTTAAAAAATCTGATTATGAGCAGGAATCATTTACCGATAACTTGGGGATTATTATGATTATTTATATTTATAAAACCGACTTTTCTGATCAACCTTATTTTCCATCCGATTCATCATCTTCTGCTCCCTCGGCATCTATTTTAGAAAAAATATGCTTTTCTCCATCAACATCTTTGATTTTTATTTCCTTGATTTCATAGTCAATTACGGTTTTCAACTCAAAGGAAAAACTGCGCCAAACAATAATCTGTCCTGCTTCAGGAAAATTATTGCCAAGCATATCAAGTAAAAATCCATTCAAGGTCGAGTAATTATCGTTTAGAGGAATTTTTATATCATATTCATTATACAAATCCCTAAGGGAAATACTACCTTCAACCACTACGCCCTCAAGCAAATCTTCTCTCTTATATTGTTCCACCACCCCGTGCTCAATAGGATCATGTTCATCTTGAATTTCTCCAAAAATTTCCTCAATAATATCCTCTAAAGTGATAATCCCCACAATCATCCCGGTTTCATCTTTAACCAGCGCCAGATGAATTTTTTTTCTATTCATATGATCAAAAACTGCCTGTATCCTCATATGTTCATAGACAAAAAAAGGGCTCTTGACATAATTTTCAACATTAAAAATTTTTCGCATTTCAGGTTCCACAAAAGCCAGGTCCTTGATATGTAAAAAACCTATCACGTTTTCCAGCTCTCCCTTGCAAACTGGATACCTGCTATGCACATCCAATTCAGCGGTTTTTACCAGATCATCAAATGAAGCATCCGCTTGTAAAAATTTAACTTTATTCCGTGGAATCATCACATCTTTAACTTTTATAGTTGGAAATTCAAGAACCGAATTAATAAGATCCAACTGTTTTGAATCCATCGTTTTTTCTTTTTCTGCCTTATTAATCATAAACTCAATATCATCCTTGGTGACAATTCTACCATTAAGCTGGGCATTCTTGCCCAACGCTTTCTCAATAATCCATGTCATCGGTTCAATTAAGACAAAGAGCAAATAATAAAAAAATTGTAAAATCCTGATGACAAAAATGGACAATTTCTCTGCATGGGTTCGGGCAAAGGTCTTCGGAATAATTTCACCAAAAATCAAAATTATAAAAGTTGTTAAACCGGTACTAATACTAACAACATCATTTTGAAAAAAACGAGCTGTAATACTAGTGATCAAAGAAGCTGCGCCTATATTGACCAGATTATTACCCACCAAGATTGTCGTCAATATTTCGTTTGGTTTTTCGGCCATAAATGTCATGGCCCGGGCCTTTATTCCGCCGTCTTCAATCAATTGTTTGACCCGATCAGGGGCAATAGACATTAAAACTGCTTCCGTTGCCGAAAAAAAAGCTGAACAGACGATACAAAAAAATACTATAAAATACTCGTACAGTTCTACCACGAACAAACATTCCTTCTGATAATATTATTAAGGCAGGGCACTTTGACTTTCATCCTAATTTTAGATTATTAAAAATTTAGTCTTTTATCGGTTAATCTAAAAAACACCTTAAATCTTTCAATACCAGATTACTATAATAATGAGACAAAATAAATCCATCTCATTAATTTTACATAGAAAGTTGCCAGATGCCACTTAACTAATATAATTATTAACAATGCATACTAAAGTACACCTCCCTTCCAAAACCATTATTTATGCGCCGATGGAAGGTATTACCAATCACTTATACAGAAACATAATCCTCAAGAATTATCCCTCTTGGGATTATGTCTCCACTGACTTCTTAAGACTACCAACCGGATCCCTGGTTAAAGCTTCTTTTGTCATTGATCATATCGGAGGAACATGTTGGAATAATAAACTTTACTTAAATAAAACAATCTTTCAAATACTGGCAACTGAAAGAACCTATAACCAAGAAGCTTCCAAATTATTTGAGGAATTAAACATACCATGGATTGATTTAAATTTTGGCTGTCCTTCTAAACATGTTAACCGCCATCACGGAGGAGCTTATTTACTCGACCATCCTGAAAAAATCAAAACTATCGCCAAGGAAATCCGTCAATTCTACCACGGATTTTTAAGTGCTAAAATTCGAATTGGCTACCACTCAACCCACCAATTCACTAGTATTTTAAACATCCTTGAAGGTGAGGGGATCGATCTCATTACTATTCATCCTAGAACAAAAGATCAAATGTATGCCGGCAAGTCCGATTGGCAATACATTAAACTGGCCAGTGATTGTGTAAAAGTACCCGTAATTGGTAATGGAGATATTGAAACTATCCCTGATATTAATAAAATGTTTGCTGATACAAATTGCCATGGGGTAATGATCGGCCGGGGCGCTATTAAAAAGCCTTGGCTTATTAATGAGTATAAAAATAACCTGATTCTAAATCAACAAAATGAAATTAAAATTTTTTTTAATTATCTAATCAACGAACTTAAGCAAAATAATCTCGATTCAAAAAAATTCATCTCTTCCATTAAGCAGCTTGCTCACTATCTTCTTTACAACTACCACGAAATTAAAAATCAGATTTTACATTGCCAAAATATCAGCGAAATTCTTACTCTGATAGATCAGGTGGCCAGGTAAATGGAATTTTCCTTAATCCGATTGCCAGTCCTTCAAAAATAACTGACCCGACAATTGAATACAAAGGATTCCCCATATCACCAATAAAATAAAGTATTACCACAAAACCAAACACCTGCAATGCTCGCAAAACTTTTGCTAAATATTTATTTTCGTTTTTATTGCATGTTTTTTGTAAATAACAATCCAAGATATAAATGTGCTTAATAAATGAATAGCGATATCGCTTACTTTCCACTTTGACCATGATATTGGGATGAGAAAGCAAGGTATGCCAAAAATAAGCAATGGAAAAAAATAATTTATTGAGCAAGGTCACATCTATAACCGATAGAAATAAAAAAATAACAAAAAAAGAAATGAGTTGATAAAAATAATTTCTATCAATTTTGAGATTTTTTAACATATGTCGCCAGTCCGGTTAGCGAGCCACTCCCACTGCTTTAGTTTCTCTCAGTACGGTAATTTTGATCGTGCCAGGATAGCTCATTTCACTTTCAATTTTTTTAGCTATTTCGTGGGAAAGCATCACGGTTTGTTCATCATTCACCCGATCATTTTCCACAAAAACACGAACCTCTCTTCCACCTGAAATTGCATAGCTTTTGGAAACGCCCTCAAAGCTATTAACAATTTGTTCGATGTCCGTCATTCTGGAAACATACGATTCCATCATGGCCTTTCTAGCTCCCGGTCTTGCTCCTGATAGAGCATCCGCTGCAGCCACCAAGTGAGCCAGCACTGATTCTGGCTTTTCATCATCGTGGTGAGATCGGACAGCATGAATGATATCTGGAGATTCCCCGAAACGCTTTAAGAAATCAGCACCCACAACTGCATGAGATCCCTCAGCGGAAGCATCCAGCACCTTACCAACATCATGTAAAAGTCCGGCCCTCCTGGCCTGTTTGACGTTGAGCCCGAGTTCAGAAGCCATAGCGCCACAAATAAAAGAAGTTTCAAGTGCATGTTGATACTGGTTTTGAGTATAAGATGTTCTAAAATTCAAGGCACCAATAAGCTTTAACACTTCCGGATGAATTCCATGAATCCCTACTTCCATTTGAGCTTTTTCACCCAGTTCCCTGAGTTCTTTGTCCATTTCTGACTTGGCTTTTTCATGAAGTTCTTCAATTTTAGCAGGATGAATTCGACCATCAGCAATCAATTTTTTAATCGTCTTAATGGCAATTTCTTTTCTAACCACATTAAAAGAAGAAACTACCACTATTTCGGGAGTATCATCAATAATCAAATCAACACCACAAATCTGTTCAAACGCTCTAATATTTCTTCCCTCTCTACCAATCAATCTTCCTTTTACATCATCAGAAGGAAGATCAACCGACCCAATGGTCTTTTCAGCTACATATTCTCCGGCATATCTTTCAATGGCAGTACTGATAATTTTCTTAGATTTTTTCTCAGCCTGATCATTGGCTTCTTCTTCCAGGCGCTTCAATTCTTTGGCAAATCCCACCTTGGCTTCTTCCACCATATTTTTCATCAATTCATTTTTGGCATCCTCTTTACTCATCCCGCTTACTTGGCTTAGTTTTTCGGATATTTCAATTTGCTTTCTTTTATATTTATGAATCTCTTCATCAATCAAATCCTTTCTTTTTTCAATTTCAGCATCCTTGGTCTTAACTTTTTCCAATTCTTTTTCTTGCAATTCAATTTTAGCGTCCAAGGTTGCCTCTTTTTTGGCCAATACCTTTTCTTGATTGGAAATTTCCTGCTTCATATTCTTAATTTCCAATTCAGCCTGCTGTTTTTCCTCTCTGATTATATCTTTGGCTTCTTTCCTCGCATTATATTTAATATCGTTAGCATCATTTTTCGCCTTGGTAATAATCTCGTCAGCTTTTCCCTCCCTTTGTTTTAAGTCTTTTAAAACAAAAATATGCCTAATCAGTACCCCAATCCCGACTCCCAATAATATGCAAATTACTCCCACCAGAACAACTAATGTATTCATTCCATCTCCTTTCGATTTTCAAGTAGTAAAGCGAAACGAAAAACAAACAACGAAAAAGATCTCGAATTATATTGAGAGGCTATCAATGACTTTTTTTGCATCATTTACTTCTTGATGCAATTTAATTATGTTTTCCCGGTATTCTCTTTCAATTAATAGTTTTTCTTGTGCCATCTTAAGCGCCAATAGGAGGGCGACCTCACCAGTGCTTAAATGCTTTGCATTTTTTCTCATCTCCGCAACCTCACCTTGAACATAACCAACAATTTCGGTCGGAGATATCAAACTATTAACTGTATCGGATCGAAAGTTAACCTTGTAACCCAATATCTCAAATTCTAATGCCTCATTATTTGCTTTTGTCATTTCACCTCTTAGACTATTAAAATTGTGTTTATAAGTCAACAATGCCGCAGCCAGCCTAAAGGCCTAAAAGAGCTTTTAAATATTCATCCACATTAAAAATATCCAGATCATCGACGGTTTCACCAACCCCAATATAAATGATTGGCACTTTTAATTTTTTGGTAATAGAAACTGCCGCCCCGGCCTTCGACGACCCATCGCATTTAGTAAAAATAAGACCTGAAATACCAAGAATTTTGTGAAATTCCTCGGCCTGCTTAATCGCATTTTGTCCGGTAATCGCATCCAAAACTAACCATGTTTGCTGAGGAGCATTTGGATCCAGTTTACTTAATACACGCTTATTTTTGGCGAGTTCATCCATTAAATTTCCTTTAGTATGTAACCTCCCGGCGGTATCCAAAATACAGTAATCAGCCCGCTCTTTCATGGCCTGATCGAGTGCTTCGTAGGCAACACCACTTGGATTTGTTCCTTCCTTGGCCCTGATCATTTTTGCCCCAGCTTTATCACACCAAATTTGTAATTGATCCACGGCTGCGGCCCGAAAGGTGTCACAGGCGCCAACCACCACATGGGCCCCCTGTCTCGTCAATCTGGTAGCCAGTTTGCCAATAGTCGTAGTTTTTCCAGCACCGTTTACTCCCACAACCATAATCGTTTTAGTTTTTCTTTCCGAGACATTTTTATCAAACACATAAAGTGAATTATCCACCAAATCTTGAATAGGTTTCATTTGTTCATAAAGAAACGCATAGAGAAAATTTTTAAACTCATGATGAGAATAATTTTTCGAAACAGCAGTTTGTTTCAGTTTCTCTAAAAGGTCGTTGACCAGATCCGTCCCAATATCGGCTCCATAAAGTAACTCTTCTAACTCAGACCAAACTCCCTCATCCAGACTCCTGCCAAGAATAATACTACTCAGTTTATCCCATACTTCGTTTCTAGATCTTTCCAATCCCTTAATCAATCTATCCTTAAAAGCAAGTGTTTCGACTGGTTTTATTTCTTGGCCTGCAATAATAGACTGGTCAACCAACCGGTCTGGCTGGCCTAAATCACTCCTTTTTAATTTGATGAGCAAATTACTAACACTAATAATTTGAAGAATTAATAGGAGCAGCAAAATGGCTAAAATAACCATCGCCACCACATCACAAGTCATTGTAAAATCCCCAACTATCTTATAAATATTCGCCATAAAAACCTCATGCTCTCACAAAACTTGCCTTTAAGAAGACTATATACTAGATATAATCCATGCCAAAAACTGCTACTTTTCAACCAACCTATCATAAACTTAATAACCTATTTATGCTCCTCAAGGCCATAAGATTTTTTTTTAATAACCAAAATTTTCTTGAAGTCATGACCCCGCCAGCAGTTACTAATCCTGGAATGGAAACTCATATCCATCCCTTCAAATTAAGCAGCGTTTGTCAACCAGCCGACACTAATCTCTACCTGCACACCTCTCCCGAATTTCATATGAAGGAGTTACTTTCCCACGGTTTTGAAAATATTTTTACGTTGGTTTATTGCTTTCGTGATGAACCAAACACCCCCATTCATCGAAACCAGTTTATTATGCTCGAATGGTATCGAAAAAACGCCCGCTATGATCATATTATGAATGATTGCGAAGAACTGATAAAATATTGTTTGGATTATCTACAAACACAATCCATTCCCGTCAATCAAAAACTGCAACAGGCAAAATTCAAGCGTATGACCATTCAAGAAATTTTTTTGGAATATTTAAAACTGGATATTCTACATTTTTTGGATCAGAAGGATCTTTACGAAAAAATAAAAATGGATTACCCTGATGTTCCACTGCCTGCCATTACATCACTTAGCTGGGATGATTGTTTTTTTCTTCTTTTTTTAAATAAAATTGAACCTCATTTGGAAAAATACCCTTATATTTTGCTTTATGAATACCCACACCACCTCTGCGCTCTCTCCACCTTAAAGAAAAGCGATCCAAGGGTTTGTGAACGATTTGAAATTTATTTAAGCGGAGTGGAAGTTAGTAATTGTTTTAACGAACTCACCAATCTTAATGTTCAAAAAAAACGTTTTAAAATACAGCAACAAGAAAAACAAAATCTCTATCACTACACATTACCCGAACCAACCATTTTATATGAATCCTTGGAGAGGGGACTTCCTCCATCAGCAGGAATTGCCCTTGGCATTGAAAGATTTTTAAAAGCTTTAACCCTTGAGACCAATCCCTTCTGGACCTAGTTTTGATCCAAATGATTATAGAGTTTGTTCAGCTTAATAATAATTTCCGATTTTATAAATTGCTCCCCCGCCAAGGAAGCCCACCTATAATGCTTACTAGGAGATCTTTGTTTTCGAATATCATTACCCCATATTTTCCTATAATTAATCGCCAGATCGGAGGAAAATATAGCATACCACTTATAAGCGTCATCTTTATTTTTTTGATAAAGGGTATCCACCATCTGCAGTGTTTTCTCACAAACAATTTTTTTAAGGGCAAAGACATTCATATGATCCATTTTAGTTTGGCTAATCTTGATACCAATAAACTTTTTATAAAATAAAACGGTAAATTCTTTTGCGTCTGAAGAAACTCTCTTACTGGAAGAAAATTCCAAATTCTCATAAATCTTATCATAAATAAGCGCCCGAAAAACCCCTTCCCTGGTTGCCCCTTGCGCTAGTATATTCATCCATTGCTGATATTCATCCTCTGACGGATCACTCTTTCGAATTTCTTTGAATAACTCATACAAAAAATGGTTATCCAAATTTTTCCTTTCCTCTTCAGTGATCCGTGTTTTTGGTTGATCATCAATATTTCCAAAATCAAGACTTTTGGGATCTTCCAATAATTTTGGCAAAGAAGGCATGATCAACATTTCTTTGGGATCTACCCCGAGAAAATTTTCAACCAATTCTTCACCCAAAATATCAGTCGCCATTTTGCGCATCACACTTTGAAAATTAAATGATGCATTGGCAACATTTGTGGTCATTGACAAAATAAGTAGGCAAAAAAACATCTTCAAAAGGGCTCTCCCTGATCTATATTTTTTGAGAATTATGATCATAATCATAATCTAACTAACTGATAATAGCTACTGCCCAACATTGAGTAATTGATTCAATTGATCGGATATCCAAATAATCAAAGTATAATACTAATATTTAAGGTCTGTTTTCCGATACATACAATAGAGGACTATTAAGAGGGGACTTGGGATTATGAAAACACTTTTAGAAAAAATAATCATTCTTATTGCAGTACTATGCTTCACCGCCTGCTTACCTGATAGCTCTACCAAATGGGACAAAAATAAATCCAAAACTGCAACTGGTTCTAGCGGTACAGGAGGTGCTGATCCTACCCCAACCCCTCCAGTTGACGAGAACGGCGATCCAGCTTCCATCAGCGCACTTAATTATGCCCAAGACATTATCCTCATAAAATTGAATTTGACCGAGACAGCATCCGGTCAGGATACGGACAATTCGTCCAGCGCATTTACCAACCTTTTTCAAGCCGACGGAGTTTTTAATCCTGGTTCAATTGACGGAATCGCTTTAAATAGAAATATCCCTAAAAACGCGAACGCTATTTCTACAACTTTATTTAACGGCGAAGGAATTTATGTAACCTCTGCAAAAGACGCAAAAGGAAATTTTGCCAGAGGTATCGTCACTGGTATCAATTCGACTGCCAAATATGTCTACTTAAAAGTCCTCCAAGGATCATTTAATGACAATGACTCAATTGATATCAACTACAACTTTTATTTTGAAAAGGTTAAAATTACCGAGGTAATCCACATTTTTACCAAAGACACCACCATTACCCCGATGAGTCCCACTTTAAGTCCGCTGGGTTTTACCGGTTTAAGCTTCACAGTAAGTCCCAAATTACCAACCGGATTAACCCTCAATTATTCCACCGGTATCATATCAGGGACCCCTACCAGCGTCTCTAAAGGACAATATACTTTAGCCGTAAGAGAATCCAACGGAAGTTCAATTACAAAAGTGCTACGAATTTCGGTGACCACTGAACCAAGAGGTTTGGGAATAGCCAGCAATGTTATTTTGGTGGTTGGTTCCACCGACGAATTTAGTGTCGGATCATATGTATCTGCCTCGATAAACATGCCCACCACTGCCACCGGCGAAGCCCCCCGATCTCACGAATTTTATCCGTGGGGAGTCGTTAAGGAAATTATTTCAAGCACCAAAATGCTGGTTCAAGTGAAAAATGGCAAATTTCTAAAAAATGATATATTGGATAACGCCAGAAAATATGAAAATACTGAAACCCTGGTTAATTACGATCCTTTACCAGTCTCTGCCGTGCTTTCCCTCAATATTCCTGTAGCAGCTTATAAGGATTTGTTTCATTATGACATTGAATCTGCCAGTACTCCTAAAACTATCTACGCTGTAAATTGGATTGGTGCTATCGGATCTCCCGCCGTCTTTACCAAAAGCGTGGAAGGAAAGGGTATTGTTATCTACTATCATAGCAACCCTCCAGCTGGCAGCTCTAGTAAGATGTATGTGCTCACCACTTATGGGAACTTCGCGAAGGGGTTACCAATTTATGATAATTGGGATGCCACTTCGGCCAGTACTGCTCTTGGCACTATCAGCTTTGTTAAATCAGATACCGTAACCCTAGGACTCAAGGCAGGATACTGCCGTCATGGTGGGGGAACCTATACCACCAGAACCAGTTGTATTGCTAATTCTATCAATACCACTTGTGACCTGGGATATGCTGACTCCAAAACCTGTCGGGCCAAGGGTGGCATATGGACTCCTGATTATTACGCATGGATTGGCATTGAAAACTTCAGTGCAGGTATGGATGTATCCAATAACCCTGCCGGACCGGTTGCTAACTGTGACTTAATCAATTCATGCAAAGGTACCGGCTTTGTCTCTTACAAAAATACCTCCGCCAGAGAATTAGACGTACGGGTCAGTAACGACGCCTTCGGATCTGATTATTCCGGAACCGGAGAAAGTGTAGATAATCTCAACATCTATAATGCATCTACCGGACCAGTCCCTGGTGCAAAGGGTTTGGTTGGAATGGTTATGACCACCAGTCATTTTGATTTATATACGGACGAATATTTTTCTACGACGGTTAAATTATTTGAAGGGGAAAATGTCACTTTTTCCATCACCCCAGACCTTCCTGAAGGACTGGAATTAAACGGTGAAACCGGCGTCATTTCAGGCACACCAACTATCAATGCAATACGAAACACCTACACCCTTACAGCTCATAGCGGAAATAGCGATATCGTTGAGAGTTTGACTTTCAGTATGACTGTTCATGGCCACATGACTATTTTTGCTCCCAAAATCGACAGCTATTATCCAAGAAGTTATATCATGCATAGACTTGGAAGAGGCAATCATCATCAGGAATGCCGCCTCACCAACGACCAGATAAAATTTGGTCGTTCACCCGAGGATCCAGAAATTACCACCACCCGAAGAATTGCTTGCTTTTTGGAAGTACAAGAGGAAGAACTTTTTGTAAACGGATTTACCCTGGGTGCATATATGAGTCCAGGAAATTGCGAATATTTACACTATCGTCCATATTCATTTTATGAATGGAAATATATTAAATCGTATCCGGGTACCACCCAAGAAGTACTTCCTGGAGGAGGTATTGTAAAACAGCATACCTTTGTTCGTCTTACCAATGGTTGTATGACCTTGGGAAACCAAACCACCGGTCTGCAGCAACCTGATGGAACATTCATTACTGCTATAGCAGGCGGAAGCCTGGCTGTCTATACCAATACATCCACAGGACGTTGGGTAGCCAGTTCCGAAGCTTCTATAAAAGGTGAAGGTGATTATTCTCCAGTCGGCCCTAATTGCGATGATGGCTCATACAATGTGGAAGATCATACCTATTCGGAAGTAACCGACGCCGCAGACAACGTCACCTGCAACTTAACCGTTACTTCAACCAACAAACTCGCAGGAGGCAGTCAGGCCAATTGTATCACGGGACCTCTGCGAAAAACTGAAACCCTCAATCCAGAAAGTTTATATGGAACAGTTATTGTAAGTGTTAATAATCAAGACCAGGCTTTTACCAAAGAATGGAAATATGGCGACTTAATTCATGAAAACACACTGGGCGATACCCCCATCTCGATAAAAACCAGCAAATTATACGCCAATTATGTTGCAAAAAACAGTTGCGCAAATGGCCTCGCCAACTATGCAACCCCTAATCAATTTCAGTACTATTTTGACAGTTGGATAAAATATGCCAACAACTATCACCCCAGCGATTATACAACCATGATTGACCCCTTTAAAGGTAGTCAACCCTTCTATCACTTTACATGCGCAAATGCCGCCATGGATCCCAAGGCAGAAATTTTTGTCATGGTCAGAGAGTGGGACAGGGCCTTTAACCCTATTACTAATATAACTGACCCGAGCAATACCCTTTATAATCAGGAAATAGACCAACTCTTTCCAGGGGCATCGCTACCCATTCCTGCGCTTGATTCAAATAATTTTAATCACTATGATCATTTGCAATTAAGTCATCAGGATGATCCCGTCGATTATCAACCCTATGATGACTTTCACACCTGGGACACCTACCCTGAAAAGATATGGACGATGCCAGGGGCGAGCAATGTTAATGAGTACAACTCATGCTTTCAGGATTTTTCAATATCCACTAAAGCGGTAATTGGTGCCCAACCACCCACTACGGCAAGTGAATATTTCGCCTTCCCGCAAAGTGGTAACTAAACAACTGTACCAATTAGATCATATTCAAGGACATCGGAGATTTTAACATCAACAAAATCTCCGATATTGACTTTTTTACCATTTAAATCATTAATAATAACCTTACCGTCTATTTCTGGAGCTTGACCTTCATGCCTTCCAACCAAAAGCAAATCCGTTTCGCTATGAACTCCTTCAATTACCACTTTAACGGTTTTACCAATATAGGTATGGTTTAACTCAGTGGTAATTTTTTTTTGAACCTCATAAACTTTTTTCAATCTTTTTTGAATAACCGATTCGGCTATTTTATCACTCATTTTAAAGGCAGCTGTACCATCTTCATCCGAGTAAGGAAAAACCCCCAGATGATGAAATTTAGCTTTTTTTATTCCCTCCAGTAGCATTTGAAAATCCTCCGGAGTCTCTCCGGGAAATCCCACGATAATTGATGTTCTAAGCGTTATCTCCGGTATCAAAGTTTTTATCCTATTAATTTTTTCTAGGATAATTTCCCCGGTGATATTTCTATTCATTCTTTTTAAAATATTATTTGAAAAATGCTGAACAGGAATATCTAAATATTTACAAATTTTAGAAGAGCTTTTTAGTTTTCTGATCAAATCATCTTTTAATTCATCTGGATAAAAATACATCAAACGAATCCAGATAACCTGCTCCATTTTCTCCAGTCCTCGCAGCAGGTGAAAAAGAGTATTTTTTTCATCCAAATCACTTCCATAAACCGATAAATCCTGGGCCACCAAAATAATCTCCTTAACATTTTGATCTACCATCCATTTGGCCTCATTTAACACTTGGGGAACTTTTCTGGATTTATATCTCCCCCTAAGTTTTGGGATAATACAAAAAGTGCAATGCCGATCACATCCCTCCCCCACTTTCAACCACGCCATGTGCGAAGGCGTAGTTAAAAATCTCCAAGTTTTTTCTAAATATTCAAAGGAAGGATCATCATTCACATGAATCTTACTTTCTTGCTTGAGAAAATCCACGATCAACCCATATTCGCTGGTTCCCACAAAAAGGTCGACCTCGGGTAACTCAAGAGCCAATTCCTTGATATAACGCTGAGGCAGACAACCGGTCACTACCAGTTTTTTACAATTTCCAATACCTGGTTTTTTGTAATCTATCATTTCCAAAATGGCATCAATGGATTCTTGTTTTGCATCATGAATAAAACTACAAGTATTGATCACAATAACATCGGCTAAGTCAGGCGAATTAATAATTTCATAATGATGTTCAGTTAAAATACCCAACATAACTTCCGAATCAACCAGATTTTTAGGGCAACCAAGCGATATAAAATAAACCTTCATGCCCATGTTTACTCCTAAAAATCCAATTTAGTGTTTATTTATTTTAGTATTGGGTGGAGGGGTAAATAAAAAATGATCCTTTCCAAATTGTAGATTGGGTTTTATCTCCAACAAATTAAATAAAACCGCACTTCCATCATCTTTAATAATTTTTACGGATTTTATATTATCAAAACCAGACAAATTACTCTTGTTAAAAGTCAAAATCGCCTTATTAATACCAAGATTTTTTGCAACTTTTTTACTAAACGTCAAATGCTCCGCCTCTGCCTGTTTTTGAACTTTATACATCTTGTTCGAACTTAGACCATTTTGTAAAAGATCAAACAATTCGGAAAGTGAAAATTTATCTTTCATCGGATTGATAATTAAGTCTCCTGGTTCACCTTCCAAAAAAGGCGCAGTGTAAAACCATGATTGACTCTGATTTGAAACAAAAATAATTTTACTATTCTCTGGTTTTTCCTGCTCATAACGAAATTTTCCTGGATACATATAATCCATCGTACCATAGGTTTTTTTTTCTTTTCCGGAAAGAGCGCTAAGGGTTACTTGCTCCACTTTGGATGAAAAAGTTCGTGGAACAAATGAATATTGTTTTTCCAAGGCTTCGGCCCACAATTTCAAATGAAAACCAAGCAAAATAATAAAGAGACAACACTTAATCAAATCTCCCCCTCCCTTCGACTATTGAAGCTGCACTGAGACCGCCTTGGATATTCCGGGTTCTTCCATGGTAATTCCATAAAGAGTATCATTCATTTCCATCGTTTTTTTATTATGTGTAATAAGAATGAACTGGGATTCGTTACTCATTTCCCGCAATAATTCATTAAATCGTCCAACGTTGGCATCATCCAAAGGAGCATCCACTTCATCCAACAAACAAAAAGGAGATGGCTTCACCAGAAAAATTGAAAAAATCAAACTTACCGCAGTAAGCGCTTTTTCACCACCACTCATTAGATTAATATTTTGCATTTTCTTGCCAGGTGGTTGGGCAACTATATCAACACCACATTCAGGATCATCCAAGTCACCTACAATATTAAGAAACGCACTGCCGCCTCCAAAAATAATAGGAAACACCTTTTTAAACCGTTCACTAACTTCTTCAAAAGCCGCTTTAAAACGCTCTCTGGACTTATGATCAATGTGTATAATAGCCTTTTCCAAATCATCCAGCGATTGCTTTAATTCAACTTCTTGCTCTCTTAAAAAAGCGCAACGCAATTTTTGCTTTCTATAATCTTCTATGGCCTGCCAATTAATATCACCCAGTTGATTAAACTCACTCTTCGACTTTTTCAACAACACTTCGGCTCTGTCCAATTCTTTAATTGAAATCAGATTTAAATCATAATGAATTTTTTCAACTTCCTTGATTCCATTTTCGGTTTCAACGACGTACATGCTGGATAAATCGGTTAATCCAAAGTATTCATCGACAGAATACTCCAAATATTTACCCACAATATTTCTTAGATCAACTTGATATTTTTCAAAAACATTTCTAGTGATCTGCTCTTCTTCTCCGATAAATCTCTCCAATTTAACTTCTAATTCAACATACTTTTTTTCTGCCAAGCCGATTTCTCTTCCAATCTGGCGAACTTCATTTTCCCGATCCTGCATGCCTTTAAGCAGTTTAACCAGATCTTCTCGGTGAGCAGACATTTCCTCATCTCTTTTCTTTAATTCCTCTGATTTATTTTTATTATCAATACTGCTTTGTTCATAATCTTGTGCAAGTTTTAAAATTTCGTCGCCGAGAGAGGTAATTAAAACAGAGTTGCTAGAAAACTTATTTTCACCTTTTTCTATCTGTTTTTCAAAATCAGACACTCTTGAAATCGCTGTCTGCAGCCGAGCTTCAAGAGAATTGATCTCCACCTGTCTCTTCACCAGCTCATCCTTGCTTTCACGATAGCTCAACGAAACATTAACCAAACCCTCTTTCGCTAAAACTAACGATTCTTCATTCGCAAGCATCTCATCCCTTTTATTAATGAGCTTATTGGATAAAGTTTCCTCTTGTTCAATTAATTCAAAGCGCTGCTTGGAAATTTCATTTTTGCGATTATTTAATATTTGCAATCTGGCAGAACCCATTTCAAAACCAGATGTTTTCGATTCCAAGCGTGATTTTTCAGCAGAATAGTCCGATTTTGCATCTGATAACTTATCCCTGATGGTTTCAAAAAATTCCTTCGTATCATGCAGCTCTTTTGAGACCATTTCATAATCTAATTCGGAGGCACACAACTTGGTCTGTACGTCGACAAAAGCATGTTCCAATTCGCTAATCTTATTATTTCTTATAATAATTCCAAGCCCCAATTCGTCAGGGTTTTTGACTGATAGTATTCTTAGTGCATCTTGATTTTTAATTAATACAGAACCATCTGCTGAAACTAATGCTTTAAATTTTATATCACCTGAAAGACATTGAGCCGCCTCAATACTTAGATTCTTAACAACATAATAACCTTTAAAAATTTCTTTAAATTCATCACGATAATTGGTCGTAAAACTAACTATCATATCCAAAGAGACTACTGCATCTTCTGAATCAACAAACCCAGGCATTTGAGAAAGTTGTAATTTTAACCTTTCTTTAGTTTCTCCAAGATTATTACCATTATCACCTTTTAACAAAGCTAGATCATAGGCCATATGACTGTGCTCTTGGTGCCAATCAGCCAGTTCATCAATATTATTCGATTGAGAAATAATCGTCTCAAGATAGTCACTTAGTAAACATTGAACCGGTTTTGAATATTTCTCCTCGCACTGAAGGGCATTTCCCAACAAATCATACAACCCACTTTTTTGTTCTTTTAAAAATTTGGAGGTTCCTTCTTTCACGCCCTCCAATGCTTCATTTATTTCCTTTAGGGATTTTAATTTAGAATCCACAGTTAAAGATTCCTTAAGCAGGCTTTCTTTTTGTTGTCTTATAACCAATTCATTTTTTTGCAGAGATTCAATTTTCTCTTTAAACGCACCATGCTCTTTCGTAAATTTTTCAACTAGCCCATTGGCGGCGTCCACTTTTTCTCTCTCTTTCACCAGTTCAAAAGACAACCCCGAGTACTGCTTTTCCAATGCCTCAATCTCAGCATTAATATCCTGAAGATGAAATGCCAGTTCACCTTGGCGGGAAGTATTCTTAAACAGTTCCTGATCCAAATCATGAACTGACTTTGATAATTGATCATAGATCTGATTACTTTTGTTTACCTCGTCTTGCTTGTCTTCCATCTGAAGTTTTAAAAAAGAAACCTTTTCTTCAAGTTCACTTAAATCATTATCCTCCAGCATCTGACCAGAAAGCTTGTTTTTTTCCTCGACAAGTTCTTGGCACCTGGTTTTTATCTCTTCCAGCTCAATTTGGATGGATTTATTCTCAGCAATAAAACGATGAACCTGATTAGACTTATCATCCTTTGATTTGGCCAAAAACTCGACTTTAGCCTCTGCCGCAGCCAATTCTTTGGCCAGTTCGTTAAATATTTTTTGAAATTCATCCAGTTTTAATTGAAGCTCTTCTTTCAATACCCTTTCATCTTCCAAACTGATTTCCAGATTGTCCCTGCGTAGTTTACTAGTTTCTAAAATGGTCTTATTTTTTACCAATTCATTCGCAAAGTCTCGTCGTTCTTTTAAAATTTTATGTATCCTATTTGACTCCACCATCAGCTCATTTTCTTTGATGATATCCTTCAATTTACATGCTTTCTCTGCTTTTTCCGCTTGTTCACCAAGCGAATTTAAATTTTTTTCAAGTTCTTGTTGTAAATCAGATAACCGTGCGAGGTTGATTTTGGTCTGCTCAATTTTTTTAAGACTTTCTCTTCTTCGTAGTTTAAATTTAGTAATCCCGGCAACTTCCTCTATCATCGCCCTTCTTTCTTGAGGTTTTGCCTGAACCAATCTTTCAATTTCCCCCTGTGCAATAATCGAATAAGATTTCGCTCCAGCACCGGTATCCATAAAAATTTCTTGAATGTCCTTTAGCCTGCAGGGAACACCATTAATCCGGTATTCAGTCTCACTATTTCTATAAAGTTTTCTGGAAAGTTGAATTTCAGAAGGATTGGAAATTTTATTTCCAATATGAATATGTTTGCTCTCGTTGTTTTCTAAAACCAGCGTAACTTCTGCCCAACTGGCAGGAGTATATTTACTGGAACCGGCAAAAATAACATCTTTCATGGTATCACCACGCAAATGTTTTGCACTCATCTCTCCCATGACCCAAAATAAGGCATCCACAATATTGGATTTGCCACATCCATTAGGCCCTACAATCCCGGTAATGCCTTGATCGAAATGAATCACGGTTCTGTCTTTAAACGATTTGAAACCTTGAACAATAAGTCTGGTAAGTCTCACGAAAAATCCTTGGCGTGTGTGTTAACATCATCTTCTGATGATGACAAAATATACAAATAACCTTAAAAATTTCTCACAATATGCATAAATAGTACATGATAAATTGACAAAAACTCCTGACTTTTACGCAAAGCAATTCAAGTTATTACAATATGTTACTTGTTAACATATCAATTTTACTTATGCCAGTAAACGCATAGCGCTATCAAGTCGCATTTCAAATTCGCCAATTGATGCAAGATCCTGCAGTATTTTCACTCACCCGATTTGTAAATTGTAGTGTTATAATCTCAAAATCCGGAGTAAAAAATGCATGATGCCTACGCCATTTTACAAAACCTAAAAACATTCCCCTTTTTCAAGCATATTGATCATTCCACGACCGAATTAATTGCTCAAAATATGAATAGCATTTCTTACAGCAAAAATTCACTTGTTTTCAAGGAAGGTGATTTGCCCGATTTTATTTTTTTTATTTTTAAAGGTAGTGTCGAAATTTTTAAAAACGAAGTACCTCTGGCCGTCATTGAAGAAAAAAATTATTTTGGTGAAATGAGTTTGTTTAAAAAAGAAAAATTCCGTTCGGCTTGCGCCAGATCACTTTCTGACGTTATTATATATGCTCTTCCCCTGTCTATTTTACAAAAAATTGCTGCCTCCAATAACATTCTCTTACAAGAACTGCTTGCTACATATTATGACCGATTAGTTAAACATAATGAAACCGTGGTAAAACAGTTTCTTAAATTGAAAGAAAATTATTTGGAATTAGAAGAAGCTCACAAGAAACTTCTTCAGAGCGAAAAATTAGCCTCCATTGGATTATTAACCTCCAGTATCGCTCACGAAATTAACAATCCTCTCACTATTATCAACGGTTATATCGGCATGATATTCTCTGACGATTTTAGTCTCAAAGATGGAATAAAACCCGATTGCTTAAAAGCCTTGGAAAACATAAAAACTGCCGCCGAAACAATAACCAAAATATTAGGTCACATAAGAACCTATGTCCGCACTAATCATAACGATGTACTCATGCTTGATATTCATGAAGTCATTAGAAGTTCTATTGATCTCGTATCTTATTTATACAACAAGGAAGGCATTAAAATAATCTGTGATTTCGTGGAAAACGAACGGGATTTTGTAATGGGAAATCCGGGTAACATCCAGCAAATAATCATGAATTTACTCTCCAATTCAAAATATGCTCTTAACAATATTCCAAATAAAAAGATCACGATCAAAACAAAAAAAGAGGATAACCACATCTATATTTCAGTCGCCGATAACGGTTGCGGCATACCTGAAGAAAATCTAAACAAGATTTTTGAATCTTTTTTTACTACCAAGGATTCAGCTAATGGGACAGGACTTGGACTTGGTATAATTAAAAAAATCCTTTTTGAAATGAACGGCGATATAAACGTGGTTTCAAAAGTTGGCCAAGGAACAGCATTTACATTTCATCTTCCGCTCACCAAAATATGAATGATAGGCACTGATTCAAAATGAAGAAAAATTTTTCACCCCTTGTTAATAAAGTTTTACTATTCATTATAGGTATAAGCTTTTTTTTTACTATCATTACCACCTTTATCCAACTATATGGCGAGTACACCTTCAGTGAACAATTACTTTTAAAAAATATTGACCATATTGAAAAAAGCTATGTTCCGACCGTCTCTGACAGTTTGTTCAATCTAAACAACGAAAAACTGCTTATTGAATTAAACGGGATTATGAAGCTTGATCATCTAGTTTACGCCAGTGTCTACGAAACACCCAATACCACCCATTTTTTTATAAGTGCTGGATCGTCCCAAGCTCCATGGGACGTGGAAAAAAAATTCAATCTTTTTTTTCCCAAGGACTACCATCCGACAAAACTGAAACTGGGTGAATTAACCATTCGAATCAGTTATGAAAAAATATACAAGGAATTATTTCAAAAGTTTTTTATTATTCTTTTTGCCAACGTGATTAAAATCTTTGCAATTTCCCTGAGTATTTTTCTCTTTATAAAAAATCATGTAACCAGACATCTTTCCCAAATTGCCAATTATGCGAACGATTTAAACCTCAACGAGGATAAACCGCCTCTGAACTTGCATCGAAAAAAAATCCTCACTCGTGATGAGGTCGATGAACTCTGCGACTCCCTAAACGGGCTTAGACTTCGTATTAAACAAGACATCTACAGCCTAAAAGAAGGCCAAGAAGAAATGTTTAGAATGCAAAAACTAGAATCGTTGGGTACCATGATGAGCGGGATTACCCATGATTTTAATAACATCATGAGATCGATAATGAGTTATATTGAACTTGGTCAATCCACCTGTGACCCCCAATCACCAACCTTTGAAAACCTGGAAAACGCAATTATTGCTTCCAATCGTGCTTCCGAACTGATTAAACAAATTCTCTATTTTTGCAAACAGGATAAACCCAACATTGAAACAATTAACGTAAGTGAATCTATTCTTGAAACACTTTCACTTATTCGTTCGTCGTGTCCACCAACAATTCATATTGAATCGAAAATAGAAAAAAACCTGTATATAAATGCTGATAAATCGCAAATCATTCAAGTACTTTTAAATTTAACAACCAACAGTATTCATGCAATGAAAGAACGAACCGGTAACCTATTAATCGAACTTAAGAAAATCACCCAAAACAATCAAACAGAATATGTATCGCTGGATGTTGCCGATACCGGACACGGCATACCTCTTGAAATTAGAAAAAAAATTTTTGATCCTTTCTTTACCACTAAAAACAGTGAAGAAGGTACTGGGCTTGGTCTTTCCGTAATTCACGGGATTGTAACCAAACTTCAAGGGAGTATTGATCTTTACTCAGTGGTCAATCATGGAACAAAATTCACCATTCTGATACCAATGGCATCTGCTCCACTTAATCAAAACTTAAACCTTTTTGAATCTGATAAAACAACCACCCCCACTATCCTGCTAATTGACGACGAAGGAGAGTTGGGAAGACTTACCACTAAAACACTTAGCCGACTCGGCTACCATGTTATTTTTAAAACAGGACCGGGTGAAGCATTAACCGAACTGGATAACCCCAATTCCAAGATTAATTTAATTATCACAGATTTTACCATGCCAACTATGAATGGAATTGATCTGGCCATTCAAATCAAAAAACACAACCCCCGCATCCCAATTATTCTCTCAACTGGCATAATCTCGAACAGTTTTCAAAAATATATAAACGATAATATCATTGACGATATTTTACTAAAGCCCTATCGAAAAAATGAACTTGCCGCACTTATAGAAAAAAATCTTAAAAAAATTTCCTGAAATATTTGCGACAAAACATATCAGACTATTTTGCTTTATTTTGTAGCTAAAAACTTCCCCTTGCAGATAACCAGATTGCTAGTATCATTTTACTTATTATAAATATGGTGGAGGAAATAAATGAGCAATATCTCTTCAGGTAAACTGAAATCATTTTTGAATATAAACATGGGATTAAAAACAAAAATTCAAATTTTTATTATAATAACCTCTTTAATCACAATCATACCTATTTTAATTTATTTTCAACTTAAATCCTCATCCTCGCTGGTCACCATGGCAAAAGATCAACTCGTCTCACTTAGAGAGATAAGTAAAAAAAGAGTAGAACTGTATTTTCAAAATTCTATGAAGTTTACCGCCGGTTTATCAAAAAACCGGCTTATCGAGAGCATGTTTATTTCACTTGAAGGATCATTTTTTAGTGACGGCTTTTCGGTTGGTCAAGATTTGGATATCATGACAAAATCTTATAACAGTGCCGATGTTGAATACGGGCCCCGCACCAAAAATATTATTGACGGCTACAATTTTGACAACATGATGCTGGTGACAACTGGTGGACAAATCATCTTTAACGTAAAAAACGATCCCCAACACCAATTTCTTGGAAAAAACCTGATTTCTGGAACCTTGGCCCCAACTGCGCTTGCCAAGTGCTTTAAGGATGCCAAAGACTCAGCTGATCATTCTGCCACTTTTTTTGCTGATTTTCAATATTACCAATCAACTGATGCGGTAGCTAGCTTTATCTGTACCAAACATATCTCCGAATTTGATCATCTTAGTGAAGGAATCAAAGCGGGCGACTTTATAGGTGTGATTATTACCCAAATCAATGTCAATTACTTAAACTCTATTTTATTGGAGAGATCAGGCATGGGGGAAAGTGGTCAAATTTTTTTGGTGGGAAGCGATGACAAACTTCGATCCGATATGTTTGTCAATCAAGATCGCTACAACGTTTTCAAATCATTCCAAAACAATATCTCAATCACTACCGCCAGTCAGACCCAGGCAATAAGTGGCAAAACCTCCATTCATGAGATTAAAGATATCAATGAACTCCCCGTCATCAGTGCCTACACTCCTTTGATTATCATGGGACAAACCTGGGCTCTGATTGTAGAAAAAAGAACCAGCGAGATAATGGATCCAGTTTATACCATTTTAAGACAGATCATCGTTAATGCAGCCATTGTGCTGATAGTGGTCATGATTATTGCATACTTCTTTGGAAAATCTATTATTGATCCAATTCTACATGTTTCCAAAACATTAAACAAATCCTCAAAAGAACTTAGTGTGGCTTCCGAAGAATTAAATGATGCCAGTAATAAATTATCATCATCCTCCAATCAACAAGCAGCAGCCACTCAAGAAAGTGTGGCGGCAATGCAGGAAATGGCCAGCATGATCAATCAAACTGCTGAATTTTCACATAAGTCCAAAGACATCTCTGATACGGTAAAAAACATGACCAATGAGGGTGACAAAATTATGCGCAACATGGTTGATTCCATGACCGACATTAATAAGGAAAATGAAAATATGCGAGGGATGGTTGATGTTATCAAAGACATTTCCAAAAAAACTACCATCATTAATGACATTGTTTTTAAAACTCAATTGCTTTCTTTTAATGCTTCCATTGAAGCAGCAAGGGCCGGACAGCATGGCAAAGGTTTTGCGGTGGTCGCTGAAGAAGTGGGTAAGCTTGCCAATATGAGTGGTAATGCTTCCCGAGAAATCTACACCCTTTTGGAAAATAGTCAAAAGAAAGTTAATGAAGCAGTTAAATCTACAGAAGAAACAGTAAAACGAGGACAAGATGTGACGAATAAAGCACAAGCAATTTTCAGACAAATTGCTGATAACATCTCTCTTATCAACGAACAAATTCAACGAATTGTTGAAGCTACCAACGAACAAAACAAAGGTGTCCAACAAACTGAATCCGCACTCAAACAGCTTGATGATGCCGCCAAAGGAAACAGTGAAGTGGCCGTTAGAGCACAAAATAATTCAACTCAATTGCAAAAAGCCAAAAATGAACTTAATGCCATCATTAATACACTTAATTACATTGTTTTAGGCAATACCCGTTTGGTAAAAGATACCAATATCGAACATGAGACTAAAGATACTCTCAACAGCAGTTATGTTGATCCACAGTTGTTAAATGGGATTGTAGCGAAAAAAGACAGTTTAAATGATGATGACTTTGAGAAAATGGTATAGTGTATGAAAATAATCTCCAAGCCTTATAATTTGCTTTTAGTCGATGATCAAGAAGAAATTGTTTCAATGGCTTCCGATATGATTCATAAAATATATGGCAAAGAAGTTTTTAATGTTATATGTGCCACCAACCCAAAGGATGCGTTAACATATTTGGAACAAACCAGTTTCCATATTCTCATAACTGATATTTTTATGCCCGATATGCCAGGCGACGAGCTAATGAGAAAGGCCATGAATATGGGCAAGGGCACGCAATGTATCGTTATCACTGCCGACAGTATGATTACCACCGTCATTAATGCTTACAACGACGGTGCAATTGCATTTATCGCCAAACCCATCGATAAAAATAAATTGAAAGGTGCTTTGGATCTTTGTCTTGGGCGGTTGAACTATTGGGCCAAAAGTATTTCCCTCAATCTTGCCCAAAAAAGAAAACAAGAGGAAGAATGAGAAAATCCCTTCTAGCAGAGTTTCTTGGACTTTTTCTTTTATTATCATTTTCTCTGGCACTGGCTATTTTGTATTCGAATATTTTAGAATCCAAAAAAATTATTCATTTGAACCAATTAAATAAACATAGCATTACCAACAATTTGAATCAAATTTTGAATTTACAAAGCCAAACACTTCAGAAATATATTGAAGACTACTCGCACTGGACAGATATGTATCGCTTTACGCTTAGTAAAGATCAAGCCTGGGCCAAAATTAATATTGATGTATCATTGAACACCTTTAACGTGAATTACACATGGGTGTTTAATAAAAAAGGTAAAAAAGTTTACCAAGTCAACAGAGACCTATCTCCCCTTTTATCCTTTCCGTCAGTCAAAAATGTTCCAACCGTTGACAATTTATTTCAAAAAAGTTGGCTAACCCATTATTTCATCTTATTAAATTCCGGGGAAATTGCCGAGGTTTTTGGTTCTTGGATTCATCTCGAAGATGATATCAACCGTGAAGCAAAAAAACCGCTGGGTTATTTTTTCTCTGCCAAAATTTGGGATCAAAAACACATTGATAATCTCGGTAATCTTGTTGGCGGAAAAACTTTCATCACCACCAAGCAAAATCAATGTCCATTATCAGAAAACCAAAATATGATTCAAATTTCAAAAGATCTACATGATCATGAGGATAAAACCATTGCAGTTCTTTGTACCCAAATTGAAAACCAACTTAATAAAACCGCTACTAATTTTGCCCGTTATTCATTAATATTCTTCACGACTTTTTCTATTAGCCTGATTACAGTGCTACTATTTTTTTTATACTTAAGAGTGATCAGGCCAATCAAGGCCTTGACTTACGCCGTTTCATCCGAAAATTTATCCATTTTAGACCCTTATATTTCGTCAGCTAACGAGTTCGGATCATTGGCCAGACTGGTGGGTAACTATCAACAGACCAAAATTCAAAAAGAAAAACTGCAAAAACAACTTTTTCATGCCGGAAAAATGGCCTCCCTTGGTATCCTTGGCGCTGGTATTGCGCACGAGTTTAATAATCCTTTAACTGTAATACTCTCCAACGCGCAAATCCTTATCACCTTCAGTGAACAGAACAAACTCCCCCCCGAGTTATTAAAAAAACAACTTGGCGCAATTTTGCATCAAGCTGAACGAATGCGTATATTGGTTGACCGGATGCGGGAATTTAGCAGGGCAGAATCAAATGGTCTTCAAGAAATTAAATCAGATCTTGGATCAATAATTGACAAATCTCTTATTTTATTAAAAATGCAAATAGATCAGCTCTCTATCCAAATCGAGCTTGATATCCAAAAAGATATCCCTCCATTTCTATGCGATCCAATAAGAATAGAAACACTTATCCAAAACTTGGTTTCAAATGCCTGCGACGCTTTAGCCGAAAACTCACATACAATGGATAAAAAAATTTCAATCCATGCAATGTATGACAAAACAATTAACTCAATTATTATTAAAATTACAGACAACGCCCAAGGAATTTCGGAGGAGATTCAAGAGCATATTTTTGATCCATTTTTTACCACAAAACCGGTTGGCAAAGGCACTGGGCTAGGCCTATCATTAGCTTATGGTGCTGTGAAGGATCATGGTGGTGAAATTACTTTTAAAACTGATTTAGGAAAGGGCACAACGTTTCAAATAATTTTGCCACACAAAACTTAAATTTTGGATTATTTATGAGTGCAAAATATGTACTTGTTGTTGATGATGAGCAAGACATACGTGATGTATTAACTTTATTAGTCGAATCTTTAGGATATATCGCCCTCCTGACTTCCGCAATTTGATTTAATTTTTTCCGAAAATTGATTATTTTTTTTCATATTTTCCAATAAGTTCCACTTATTTTCTTCCAAAAGGTCAAATGTAGTGGCCCAAGGCCTTGACTGCACGTTTTTTAATATTATTCTTGAAAGCATGTTTGTACGAATAGTGAAAAAAAATGACAATCATGTTTCTATCCGTATCGTTGAAAATCAACGTATCGGGGATAAAGTTAAGCAAAAGACCGTCTGCTGTGTCGGACATTTTCATAAGGACAATGTTGAAAAAATTGAAATGCATAAACGTATCGCTGAAGAAATGATAATTAAAATCAAAAATGAAATAAACCCTGCCCTTCCCGGAATGGAAGAAATAGTTCATGCATCTAAAAAGAGAACCCCAGTAAAAGAAAATACGGTCAACGTTAAATGCCTTGAAGAAGAGGCAAGGATCAATGCCGGTCTCGTTGATGTTTTTTCTCATGCCTACGAGCAACTTGATCTGGAAACTTCAATTGATACCGGTTACAGGCAAGAAGATTCCAATGAACTGTTAAAGGAGATTGTTCTCTCTCGTATTAGTGATCCTGTTAGTAAAAGAAAAAGTGTTAGAAATATCGAGCAAGAGCAAAACATTGAGCTTGATTTGGATAAAGTTTATCGCATGATGGATAAAGTCTATACCTGTCAAAATCGTATTAAGGATAAGATTCGTGTATCAACACTTGATCTTTTAAACCAAAAAGTTGACGTTGCTTTTTTTGATGTGACGACACTTTATTTTGAAAGCTTTACACCTGATGAGCTTAGAAATTTTGGTTTTAGCAAGGATAATAAGTTTAAAGAAACCCAGGTGATGCTTGCACTGATTAGCACGACCGAAGGGTTACCACTTGATTACGAATTATATCCAGGCAATACATACGAGGGAAATACGCTTATTACAGTGATTGAACAGTTGGAAAAGCGATATAATTTATCTGAGACATTTATTGTTGCAGATCGAGCAATGTTCACTCATGCCAACTTATCCAAACTTGATGAGAAAAAAGTTAAGTTTATTGTTGCTGCGAAATTAAAGATACTCAACAGGACAATCAAAGGACAAATTGTTGCAGATATAGCATTGGTAAAAGCAGAAAATAGTCAGTTAGAAAAATTTGTAAAAGATTATGAACATGATGGACGAAGGTTAGTAGTTTCTTATAGCAAAAAACGCGCAGAGAAGGATAAGAAAGACCGGGAGAGATTGATTGAACGTATAAAGAAAAAAATGACTAATGGAAAAGTTCGTCTTGCTGATTTAATCAATAATACCGGAACAAAAAAATATTTAAAGCTGGAGAGTAAGGGTGCTAAGGAGGCCACATTAAACCTGGAAAAAATCGAACAGGAAGCACAATGGGATGGCATTCATGGTGTTATCACTAATCACTTGTCGAATGATTTAAGTTCCTCAGAAATTTTAAAAAGGTATACAGGATTATGGCAAATTGAAGCTGTATTTAGGGTGAATAAGCATGATTTAAAAATGCGACCGATTTATCACTGGACCACCAAAAGAATTAAGGCACATATTTTAATTTGTTTTATTGCCTATAGTTTAACCAGTTTTATTCGTTATAAATTGAACAAAAAAAATATAAAACTCAGTTTTGAAGAAATACAAAATGAGTTGAGTAGATTAGAAGTAAGTATTGTGAAAGATAAAAAAACTGGAAGAAAATTTGTTCTTCCCTCTAAAATAACAGAACTTCAGAGAAAAATTTACAACGCCTTTAATCTCACAATCAATGATAAAATTAAAATGATTAACAAGTAAGTGTAGTGACCCCAAGGGTAACTCAACATACTATAATCATTGAATGACGCAATTCAAATTGCGGAAGTCAGGACAAAACTTAAATTTTGGATTATTTATGAGTGCAAAATATGTACTTGTTGTTGATGATGAGCAAGACATACGTGATGTATTAACTTTATTAGTCGAATCTTTAGGATATATCGCCCTTACTGCTGAAAATGGAGAAGAGGCGATTAATCTTGTCAAAACTTATGCGGGACAAATATCCCTTGTAATCAGTGATATCAGAATGCCTAAAATGAATGGTGCTCAACTCGTTGAATATTTAAAAGGGTTTCCACCTACCATTCTTATGTCTGGCTTTAGCGATGTGAATGTTCACAAAATTATCAATAATGGCCATGCTAAATGTTTTATTAAAAAACCTTTTCGCCCTGATGAACTTTTAAATTTGGTCCAAAAATTCGCCAACACCTCAACTACTTGCTAAAAATTCCGGGTATTTTAAATCTTAGGCTTTCGTTTAGTTTTGACTTTTTAAAATTTGAATTATTCCTTCAACATCCATAACCTTACCGGCAGTTTTTATCTCTCCGTCAATGGCCAAAGCAGGAGTCATCATTACGCCCATATCGGTTATATCTTCAATTTTTTCAATTTTCTCAATTTCACACTTTATTCCTGATTGTTTAATCGCAGCTGATGCGTTTTCAAAAAGTTTTTTGCATTTTGCGCAGCCAGTTCCTAGAATTTGAACTTTCATTTTTAATCTCCTCTTAAAATATCTAACCATCGTTCAAAATGACCATATATTAATAGTAACGATGTTGCCATCATAATAATTGATTCAGTGCTTATTTAAGGTCGATGACAAAGAATCTTTAAGTGGCAACAACAAGTATTCAAGCCCGTTTAATTTAATTTCATAAAGTAGCCCAAGCAAATAGCCAAGTCTTCCTTCTGGAAAACCTTTTTGATAAAACCACACCACATACCCCTCAGGCAAATCAATCAGAAGAGTTCCCTTATATTTACCAAAAGGCATTTGCATTTTTGTTAGCTGGACCAAATCATTTTTTTGAATATTCATCTCCATTATTCACTTTTAAATTGTTTTTACTTATCTACATCTTATTTTTTACTTGCTCAAATTCAACATTCGTTGACAAAATAAGTAAAACATCACCTGCCTCCAATACAGTGATTCCTCGTGGCGCAATAACATCTTGCTTTCTTTGAATAAAAAGCTTTTTCAAGGGAATTTCCAGTTTTTAAAAGTAATTCTTGAAAAAAACCTCTAAAATACAAATAGCACCAACAAGATAAAAAATTTCCAAACGTATTAGAAAATCCATATAAACTCTTCAATCGAGATTAAAAACTAGATTTATTTTTAGTTATAACCCTATTACATTTACACATCAATGGAAAAATTCTTTTCTCATAAACAAGACAATATGTCTTTTAATTTTAGTTCCAAATATAAAAACAAGTCTTTAGCCTGTTAATTATTTAGCACTTTTTGTATCTGGTGATCTACAAAGAGAGGCAAGTATGGAAATAAGTAATACCGCAAAAACAAACCCCAATGAAAGAGTTACCGGGATATGAATATATTCAACTATCAACATTTTGATACCGATATAGGTTAAAATTACTCCCAGCCCATATTTTAAATAAATAAATTTATCCATCAAGTTTTCAAGAACAAAATAAATACTTCGTAAACCAAGAATCGCAAAAATATTAGAAGTAAAAACAATAAACGGGTCACGGGTAATGGCAAAGATGGCAGGGATGGAGTCAACCGCAAAAATAATATCACTTGTCTCTATTGCCAAAAGAACAATGAATAATGGCGTGAAGAAATATTTTTTATCTTTTTTAATAATAAACATATCAGACATCTCCCCACGAAAAGGAAGATATTTCGTTGCCAATTTCAATACAATGTTATTATCTGGATTGAATTCTTCATCTTTTTTGAGGGTAATTTTGATTCCGGTAAAAACCAAGAATGCACCAAACACAAACATCATCCAGCTAAACTTACTTAACAATGCCGCTCCAATAAAAATAAAAATAAATCTGAAAATAATTGCTCCAAGTATTCCATAAAACAGAATTTTATGATGGATATATCTGGGCACCCTAAAAGCATTAAAAATTAATATAAAGACAAAAAGATTATCGACAGAAAGTGATTTTTCAAGAATAAACCCCGTTAAAAATTCCACCGCTTTTTGCGATCCAAACCAAAAATAAACGCCCACATTAAAAGCGAGTGCCAAAGAAATCCACATCGCTGACCAAACCATCGCCTCTCTTATTGAAGGTGCATGGTTTTTGCGATTTAAAACCCCTAAGTCAAACGCCAGCAAAACCACAATCAAAAGAAAGAATAATATCCAAGAAGAAGTCGTTGCAGTAGTCATATTAATTCACTAGAAAAAAAATTGTACATTATTATTAGAATAGACGCATGCATGTTCTCAAGAATTTTTCCCAAAGTCTAGGTGATTCTAAAGTAAGAAGACCGTCATAATTTTATCTTCGTAATTTTTATATCCCCCCAACCAGACTTTATATTAATTTTAAAGCTTGCGTTTTCAAACTCTCCAATTTCGTTTTGAATACTGCCAAGGCCCACTTTTAAATTGGATGTAATTTTTGATCCTTCAGGTAATGTTACCGATGTTTCACCTCGGCCTGAACTAATGTCTAATACACCTTTTTCAGGCAACATTTTATAATTTATCTTAATAGTTCCGCTACCAATCTTACCATTGACCTTGTGACCAGGATTATTAATCACGACATCCCCTTTACCAATTTTAAAATGAATATTTCCATGCACATAAGATATTTCAAGATCACCACTACCAATATTAACATCGAGCTTTACATTTGCAGGAACTGCAATATTAAAATTGACTTCACAATCACCACCTCGGGATTGTGTTTTGGCATTTAACACATTATCTTGTAATTCGACAATAATTTGACATTCTTTGGATACTTTAATTTTATCCGTTATAACCAACGATATTTTATCAGTTACAGAGCTTAATACCACTTTTCCCTTACTAGTGTTGATGTTAATTTTTTTAATTTTTTCTGCGTCAAATTTTTGGGTTATCTGCTCACCAAAAACAAATGACGAAAAAATTATCAAAATATTTATAATAATAATTTTATTTATCACACCAACTTCCTTTTCAATTTAGTATTTATCAATTTTTCCATTAACAATTTTCATATCAATTTTATATGCATCACTTGATGGGTTTGACTTAAAATCATCCACTACTCCATTGGTGACACGAAGCCCATAAACATATTTTAAAGAAGTATCTTCAGAAAAACCAATTTTCCCATTCGCAAGCTTTAAATCGACATGATAGCTAGGTTCTTCAAAGTCAATTTTCCCATTACCTCCATCAACAATCAAATAAATCCCCTTGGGAATATCTACCGCACATTTTACGTTTGCCACCTTCTTAAAATTTAACCTGGTTAATCCTTTTTCATTTTCCATAACGTTTTCGCTATTTGCACCATGACATTTCCAAACTAGTTGGTTGTTGTGTGAATTTTCAAATCCCATTTTTCCATTTGCAAACAACACTTCAATCTTTGGAGCTTTTTTAATGTCAATATCCACTGACCCAGAAATTTGTTCATCTTCAGAATCATCATTTACGCTAATTGATCCAACTTTTACATGTCCTGCCTTTTCATTTACATCTATAAGCCCTCCTAGAATAATAACTCGACCTTTTTCTTCATCAACCTTGATTATGGGAGTAAATTTCCAAATAATTATCAAAACAAAAAATACGCAAATTGAAAGTGTGCCCAAAAAACCTATTATTAGCCACTTTACAATTGGATGCTTGGGGGCCTTTTGTGGTTTTAAGCCTCTCTCTAATAGATAACGATTTGCTACTTGTTCAGGCTCGCCAAGAGAAGCAAGAATTGATTCAATAGTTTGTGTTTCATCTTGCCTCTGTGCTTCTAAGACATGACTTCTTATTTCGGTCACAATATCAGCCCTTTCACTAATAGCGATAGGCCCCAAGGACTTATCAAGTTTTACCAAATAAGATTCAAGTTTTGCTGGGGTATTCATTTGTCCTCCAATTTTTTTATTTCCTTATAGATAATAACTAATTTATCAAATTCGTTTTGCATTTCCGAAACAGCTGCTCTTCCTGTTTTAGTCAATGAATAAAATTTTCTAGGGTGCCCTGAGGTATTTTCGGTTTCCCATTCTGTGGTTAGCAAGCCATCTGATGACATCCGACTCAAAAGAGGGTAAAGCGTTCCTTCTTTTACGGGAAGATCAAGCTTTTTTAAAACGTCAAGAAGTTCAAATCCATATATTCTTTTTTTTGAATCAATTATAAGAAGGATACACAAATCCAAATAGCCTTTTCTAATTTGTGATTTCCAGTTTTCTATATCGACTTTCATAACATTATACTATGCTATACTAGGTATTATGTCAACACCCTAATAGTTATGCAAACGATTGAAATATTTTACTTTTTATCCTGTTTTTTCAAAACCCTGCCAACGTACAAATCACAACAGATAATTTTTAATATCAATCAAAAACACCTATCGTTCAAATAGATTAATATATTGTTTAGCATTGCTTTTGATGATACATAAAATTGAAATACACGGAGGCTTGCATGGCAAATGCTTGGATAAATTATCACCATCTTCTCTATTTTAAAACCATCGCCGAGGAGGGGACTGTTTCAAAGGCTGCTGAAAAACTTAGACTTGGACAACCTACTTTGAGTGCACAGCTCAAACAGTTTGAAGACAATCTTGGAATCCAGTTGTTTGAACGACATCACAAAAAACTCACCCTAACAGAACAGGGCAAGGTGGCTCTTGATTACGCCAAAAACATTTTTAAAATGGGTTCAGAAATGGTGGAAGTTTTACATGAACGCATGAAGCCTTGCTGTCCTACGCTTCATGTGGCCGCACTCGACAGCGTGCCTAAACAAATCATTCTTCAATTGATAAAAGCCGCTTACAAACTGTCTCCTTGCCAAATATCTCTTTCTGAAGGCAAATCTGATGAGCTAATACGCGAACTTGCCTCACATCGAATTGATCTGATGTTGACCAATTTTCTCCCTATGGGAATTGATGCAAAAGGCCTCTCCTCAAGGCAAATTACCAAGAAAAATGTTAGTTTTTATGGGACTCACAAATTTAAAGCACTTCGCCAAGGCTTCCCCAAGTCTATAACTGGCAAGCCTATTATCCTGCCAACTTATGACAGCAAACTACGTTATGACCTAGATCACTGGGCCAAATTACAAGGTATCGAGTTCAATGTCATCGCAGAGACTCAAGACATTGGAATGAAAAAACTGATGGCCATTAGCGAAATGGGACTTATAGCTACGGCAAAACACACAGTCACAAGACAAATTCTTTCCGGAGAACTGATCGAGATAGGTCAACTGCAAGGTGTATACGAAGAATTACTTCTCTTGAGCGCTAAACGAAAAATGGAGAATCCGATAGCAGCACGTCTAATGAAGAATTTTAATATATAGCAAAAAGCGATACTAAACATTTTTATTATCTATTTTATCAATCGGATAATTTCCCGTAAGGTTTAGATGTTGGAATAAATGCTAACTCAAAACCAAACAGGAGGTTTTATGCTATCATTAAAAATAAAAACGATGGAACCCCTTCTAGAATCGCAAAGCGGTATCCACTTGACTAACTATATTAAAAATAGTGGCTGCGTTTCAGATCTAAAAAAACAAATTCAAAACGCCATCGAATTGGCTCAAAAACATCTTGCACCAGTCATGACCCAAAGTCTGATACACAAGTTCCTTGCCCCCATTAAACGCTTTCAGCAAGATAGCAAACTGCTAAAAAGTTTTAAAGAAAACAGTATCGGCATTTTTAGAACTAAAAACGCATTTAGAGCACTTAGTCTTCCCCTTGAAGTTGAAACCTCATGTATTGTGGCAGACTCATTCCACGTCAAGCCGCTTTTAAAATGGATTCAAATTGATAGCGAGTTTTTACTACTTGGACTTCAGTATGGATCTGCTAACCTTTATCAGGGTAATCTCCATGACTTCAAACATATTGATACAAGAATCTATTCGCAATCCCCTTATAATCAAAAAAACCAGGAACATCTAAATGAAACGCTAGAACTGCTCAACGACTCGATTTTGAATTTTTCAACGAAGAAAATACCTATCCTTTTTTTAGCCGGCAATAAAGAACTGGCCCAACCGTTTCTCAAAATATTAAGAAATAAAAACATTAAAGTCACTCTCATTTCGCATTCTTTTAATGAGCTACGATTATTAGATCTTTGCTCTCAAATTCGATCGACATTAAAGGCCAATGCCCAAAAAAACGTTGAAAAGACTTTAGCGGAGTTTCGCCACCCAACCAATGGAAATCAAGTAAAAAGAAAAATCTCTACTATTGCAAAGGCCGCTGTTCAAGGAAGAATCAAGAGACTTTTGATTGCCGACGACATTCAGCTTTTTGGCAAACTTAACGGTAAAAGTGGTAAAATAAAATTACATGAAAAGGATCTTGACCACGAAGATGACGATATTCTGGATGATATAGCGCAAACCGTTCTCGCTCATGGCGGAAAAGTCACTCTCGCCGCCAAAAATGAGATCCCGAGAAAGTATCCGATCATGGCCATTATAGATAACCCCTTACAGTCCCAACCGTTAAAAAAACAGTCAATAGATATAAACTCAGAATCTCTGAAAAGGAGTACAAAATGATGCGTGTTATTTTTAAAAACTTAGATGAGTCAACTTTTGCAAGAGACTTGGCTATAGAACGTCTAGCGAGCGTTACAGAGCGCTTTCCAGATCTTCAAAACCATAGAATCGACACAACACTAAGCATGGAAAACTCACCCCACCAGGCAGGTCCAGATTTTTTTACTGTCAAAGTTTTCATCAATGGTAAGCGATACAAATCTCTAATTCTTCAAAAATCTGCACCAAGCCTCTATATCGCCCTTGCCGATGTCGTTGAACACCTACTTGAGAAACTCAATCGTTACGGTGACAAAAAAAGAGTTAAAAATCAAAGTAAAGCAAGAAAAGAAAAATCAATTATCGCTAAAGTACAGGATATGAAAATGTAAACCACCATAGAATTTAATACTAAAAAAAGAGAAATGGGAAAATGGTCGACCTATATTCCTGAGGCTCGATCATTTTTCCTCAAGTTAACCGATTTTGGAGGAAAAAAGTAACGGAGGAAGTTTTACAAAGAAAATTTATTTTTTCCTCCAATTTTAGGCCTTGCAGGAGGCTTGGTTTTATCCTCCAAGAGCTTGCCTTCCTCTATCAACTTGTCAAAATCACTCACGGGAGTAGTGACTTCAATTCTCCTTCTGACTGAAATTCTGCATAATCAAGCCTCAAAAATCAACAATTGTTTATACAAAAATGTTGGAAGCCAAGTAATTTATTGTAAAGCAATAAATTGCTGAACATTTTACTTTTATTAAGGAAAGAAAAAATATTTTTAAAAATAACTCTTGGAGATAATCTTCGCATCTAATTCTTCACAAAATCGATCTCGAGAACCACCTGTGACAATTATCCTTGGCATAAATGTGCATATGTACTTTTGAAAAACACAATTTACTCCATATTCACAAGCAAGACTTATTGTTTGAGACGTACAATCCTGAAGTATTGCCTCATATTGCCCAATCAATTGGGCTTCACTTATAGTCAACTTGTTAGTCTCAATTCCCAGATTGTAAGCATAATTTACTCCAGTAAAGCAACTTTCAAGCTCTTTGGAATTATCTTTGAACTGATCTTGGCAATTATTGTACTCTTGAGGAAGACACGCCACAAATAAACAAAGAAAAAGAATGCTCAATATATTTTTCACAATAACCTCACTCGCCTTTCTAAACGCTTCCAATCGCTTAAACACGCACCAATTCCATGCATAAATATCCTCTCCATGGTACCAAAATTTACTTCACAAAACAGAAAAATTAACGCTGCGCTGTATTTCTTACAAAAAACTTGGTAAAATATGAAAAAAGCTATCAATTTCAGGATATTAGAGATTGTATGGAGCCTAGGCAGATGCAAGTAAAAATTAAACTTAATAGAATTATATGATTGAAATTATTTGAGTGAAAAGGGTTCTTAGTAAAATTTTTAAAATGGTCAGCCACAATTAACAAAATCCGAGTATTTTTAAAAGGCTTCAAATGAAGCCTTTTTTTGAAGAACAAACTCACTTCATTTAAATTTTATCCGGCGCAACTTTCAGGTATGCTAAAACATTTTCTGTAACTTCTCTAAATACCGGAGCCGCATGCCATCCACCATGCGCCCCACTCTTTTCTGTATTAGGATTAATTATTCCAACTAGAACTTGAATTTTCGGACTTGTTACAGGAGCAAATCCTACGAATCCTGCAAAATTTGCGTGATGGTCCCCTCCATACCAATCAGTTTTTCTATAAACATCAAGCCGCGCCGACGCTGTTTTACCGGCAGTCGAGTAACGTTTGCTGATTGCTTTAGTTGCAGTTCCTGCTAGGACAACTTCCTGTAGCATATTTCTCATCGTTTTCGCGCTTTCTTCTGAAAGAATCCTTCTCAATACTTCTGGCTTTTGTACATCTCCATAAATCGGTTTCATCAGATTTCCACCATTAGCGATTGCTCCGTAGGCCTGCATAATTTCAATTGGAGAAAGTCTGTACGCACGACCCAAAGTTACTCTTGGAAGAAATTGTTTTCCTAATTCAGGAACATCACCAATTTTCGCCTCTGGAAAATCTTTCGCCACTCCATTTTGTCCAAAGCCGAAATTTTCAACCATCATTTCCAGATTTTTTTCACCAACTTTTTCACCAATCTTTATACTACAAATATCGCTGGAGTTTGCCAGGGTTTGTGTTGTTGTTAAATTTTTCCAGCCACCCTTTTTCCAATCATGATATGTTAAATCGTTATACTTATAAAAACCATTTTCACAAGCATAGGTATCACTTGGGTTAGTTAAATTATTTTCTATTGCTTGAGCAATAACCAATGTTTTTGCAAACGATGCCGGTTCTATCAATTCAGCGAGGGACCAGTGGTCTTTTTTGGGATTTTTCTTATCAATATTGGATACCGCAAGAATTTTTCCAGTAGTTGGATCAGCAACAATGATAAAACCAGCAACTGACTTTGTATCCTTTAGCGCACGAGTTAAAACATCATCAGCAATTTTTTGAACCTCTGTATCACCAATAAATTTTCCAGCATTAATTTTTTTAGACTGGGCCATTGATAGTTTTTCAACTCCGTAGGCAACTGTAATCATCATTGCAGTAATAAGCAGACCAGTATAAATGGAAATCCACTTTTGTTTTGATTTTTTTTCTTCCATGATCATTTCAATTCTCCTTAATAAAAATGTTTTAAAATATTTTGAGTTCTTAAAAACCACTGCCATGGATGTTGTACCGGCATACATTCGGCGGTTTAAAAGCGCTGTCTCTGCCACTCTAAGTAGACAGCTTCCATAATCCCGGGATGAAACAACTTTCTGGCCAGTAAGTGCTTCATCACAAGAAAATTCTTGAAGTTCAATTATAATATTTTTCCAAAAATAAATTGCAGGGTTTAAATAAAATAAGCACGTTAAAATTTCTATCAACCAGGCCCAAGTTGTATCGCCCTGTCGGTGATGTTGAAATTCATGCTTAATTACCAAATTCTTATCAGTTCTATTATTTAAAACCGATACAGGAAGAACCACCCAAAAAGAATTAAGTAATCTCGCAGAAAAAGGAATGACAATTTTATCACTTATGTTGATTTTAATTTTAGAATTTTTCTTAAGCGACACAGAACCAAGAAAAACCTTTTTTAATTTAAAATAGTTAATACAAAGTTTTGATAAAAACAAAAAAAAGCCAAAAATCCAAGCAACTAACAAAATACTACCCAAATCGAAATGGGTGACATTATTAATCTCACTAATTTTCGTAGCTGTTTGGTTAACAACATAATGTGCCTTTGCTTCAATTGTTTTAAGATTGGTATCTATACGTTCTTCTTCGATTTGAATGTAATTGGCATAAGAATGTCTCTCGCTTGGAATGAGTTTCATCATAAGAGGAGTTAATAAAGAAAGAATTAGCAAAGCTTGGGCCACCCGTAATTTTGAAATTGCGGATGATTTAAAATTTAAAATAGCACTACACTTTTGAAATCCAAAAAATAAAACATAAGTTATTACGATTAAAAAATTAATTTGAATGAAAGTAATCATGAATCGATCCTGGTATCTAAAACTTTCCTTATTACTTCTAAATCTTTTTTAGAAATGTTTGCATCATTTATGAGACGCATAACCATCATTGATGGATCACCACCAAATAAATTTTCTGCCAAATGATCCAAGCTTTGGGCCTCATACACCTCTTTAGTAATTTGAGGTGAATAGATATGTGCTTTATCATTTTTTATACTTGTTAAAATGCCTTTTGTCTCAAGAATCTTCATGATCGTTGCAACCGATGTGTAGGCCAATTCACGATGTTTATTTATTTCATTTTGCACTTCCTTTATGGTGCATGAACCAAGTGACCAAATGACATTCATAAGTTGAAGTTCAACTTCAGTTAGTGGTTTATCAATTTTAATTTTTTTTGCCATATACACTCCTGTGAAGATAGTATCTACTAATTAATTAGTAGATGTCTACTAAGTTCTTAGTAGTCACGAATTATTTAAATGGAAAGAAATATTGGTGGATTATTAAAAATGACAAAAAATAGTGAGTATTGTCTTAACTCGTTTCAGAATTGAAAACTTTCACGCCATCTTACAAAAATGATTTGTTCTCGCTCGGAAATTGAGTTATGTGGATTTTCTTACTTTTTAATCACGTTCAGGAAAACATTAATGGATATCACACCTGCAAACATTGAAAGATTGATTTATTTAGTTCGAAATCAAAAAGTGATGTTGGACTCCGATTTGGCCCAAATGTACGGAGTCGAAACAAAAGTTCTCAACCAAACTATAAGGCGTAACCCTGACCGTTTCCCATCAGATTTTGTGCTTCAGCTTACCAAAGATGAGCGAGAATCATTAAGGTCACAATTTGTGACCTTTAGAGGATCAATTGCAAAGCGCAAATATCTCCCCTATATGTTCACTGAACAAGGAGTGGCCATGCTGTCATCGGTTCTTAATAGTAAGCAGGCCATTAGAGTCAATGTACTTATTATGAGAACTTTCGTAAAAATCAGGAAACTTCTATCCTCAGATGAATCTCTAATTGATAAAATGGAAAAACTGGAAAAAGGAACTCTTGAATTTAAAAAAGATGTGGATAAAGTATTTCGGATTGTATTCGAGCGACTTGATATCCTTGAAGTCGAAACTCCTCCATTACCTCATAAACGACGAAGAATAGGGATTAAAAACGAATCTTAAATTTGAATTTTTTAAATCGACCGTCGAAATGAAGGGCCATTCATTAGCGCATTTCATCGATTCTCTATCATTTTATTCACTGACAGGTCGTTAATCTGGTTCTTTCTGGATAATTGTTTTTCAGATTTTTATTTTCGTGCTTAGCCATTTATTGATTTCAATTGCTAAATCTTCCATATCTGGCCGATTTCCCGCTATTCCCCAAGCATGATTTGCCTGCGGTTTAATTAATAAGGTGATATCATTCTTTTTTAATTTTTCTTTCCATACCTTAGACTGAGAAAGAGGAACTTCTTCATCCCTATCTCCATGTAAAATTAACATCGGAAGCTTTGGGTACTTCCTATAATATGTCCAATTTTCATTTAAATTATTTTCATCAAAAAATCTTGAAAACGGATAATTCGGTCCTTCGAGTTCATTTCTCTTCTGTTGGTTCTTTTCTTGAGATAGCAATACTTTTAATTCATTTTCAAACTTTAATGTTTCTTCTGGAGTCTTCAATCTTAAACGATATACATCAACCCTCTTGGTTGAAAAAGCCCCCAATAAAATAACAGCACTAGCTTCTTCTAATGGCAGTAAAGAAGCATGAACAGAACCTCCGCTCCATGCAAAAATAATCCGTGGCTTATCTTTTGGTAACTCTTTCCAAATTGAGCTGAGCTGATCCATGATATTCTTTAAGTCTGTTTTTTTGTATTCTTCATAATCAACATGATCTTGATAAACCCCTGTCCTTGTATATCTAACAGTATCCCATCCCAGTTCGTTAAGCTTTTCAGAAAGATTTTTATAAGTGGATTGGATTATGTAATGAGTTGGATCTTTTTCTTTTACAATCTTTTGAATTTTTTCATCAGGAAGTTGACCATCAATATTTTGGGCAGCCGTACCTTGAATTAATAAAATAGTACCTTTCGAATTTTGCTTAGCTTTATCAAGTTTAAATTTCATCACCTCTCCAGAGATTGTATGCGTCAACACAGGCAGTAAAAAAAACAAAATTAAGATTGATTTCACAATACTTCCTTTACAATTTTTTCTAAACAACCATCAAAAAATTTGTTTGTCAAACGTTAGTGTTTAACAAAGCGATTATCTTTAAAAACTCATTTCCTAAATTGAGCAACTCTCTCCGTCTTCACTTTATAATAGGATAATTAACTTTTTATTTTTGTTTTAATTCTTATGTTAATTTTCTTTCTCTTTTAACCTTTTCTCAGAATCACTGGCAGTTATCCAAAATTTTCGGATAACTGAATTTTCTTATAGCTCACTGTCTGAGAAAACCTTCTTTAAAATGATAATTGAAACCTCTTTATTTTTCATTTTCATACTCTTTTAACTTTTTTTCAGAATCACATTCTCCAACAAAATAAGACATGCACTTACTTTTTGTCTTTGTCTTCCCCCAAATCCAGCCCTTTTCTTTATTTTCATAGCTCCCAGGTTCACCAAGAATACATGTATACTTTGAATCTTTTCTCACTTTTTTCCACTCTTTAAAAAGTTCACGACAGTCCACAAGTTCCTTAGCCCGTCTTGCGACATAAAGATGGCGAACGCCTTGTTCATCATTAACTTGAAATGAATAATCACATAAAGTGGCTCCACGGCCAAAATCGGTATAATCGTCTCGCCAAGTCGAATATCTAAATAGCATTTTTTTCGTTTCGAAACATTGCCAGCGTTGATAAGCTGAACTTCCGTCTTCTATCTTGTACGGAGTACGCTCAACTCCTTTAGCCGCATAAACAAGATCGGCTTCTGTCAAAACACCATAATCATCTGTTAATAATCCATGAGGATATTTTTCCTGCAAAGGAGACTTCGCTTGAGCAAGAAAAGAATTAAATACAAATAAAACAATTGTGAAATTTCTCATTTTAATTTATTCCTAATTTTTCAAAATACTCATTTAATTTTTTTGTACTTTCTTTGTTTCGTTGGTTTTACTTCCCACTTTTCCCTTATATCCCATTAGAACTTCTTTCCATGTAGGATCTCGATTTATTTGAGACTTTAGAATTTCTCTTTTTCGAAAAAGCCATCTCACACCAGCGCAAATATTTTTATTGGGATCCCAAACTTCTTCATCATCTAGAATCACAAGATGATCTTTTAATTCCTTTTCATCTCCTGCGAGTTGCCTTTGAGTTCGTTCAGTAACTTGCATCAGTCCACGCGCAAAACCAATCTTTTTATTTTTATTAGCCGCGATTGATTTGGGATCAAAACCAGACTCTGTCGCCATCAACGCTTTTACAAAATTGGGATGAAGTGGCGGATCGGTTTTAAATACATCATTCCAATAAGCAACCCAACCATTAATAAAATTATCAAACTGATTTCCATTTTTCCCAACTTTTTCAAATCCAAGATTATTTGGCGTGGTTTTTAATTTTGGATTTTTAAAAAGATCATGATTGGAAATCAAATCGATCTCATCGCCCTTTAATTGATCTTTTTTTGACTTATTTTTTCGGCAATGCCCATCCACATCTTCAAGATGCTTTTTTTGTCGATCATGTCTTCTTACCCAATGCTCACCTATCGGGCAAACTCTCCATGGATTTATTTCTTTAATTTCATCTGTGCTAAAAAAAGGAATTTTATAAACATTTTTCTTTGGGATTATTCCACCAACCGTATCTATCCAACTCAAAAGCTCTATTGCAGGATTGGCCAATTCTTTTTTTAGCAGTAGATTTACTTCTGATAATTTTTTTGAATCAATTTTTTTTGATCTTACAAGAATCAAGTCTGAAAATTGCTTGAGACTTTTCACAAAGTAAAACTCTGCCTCATCGACTTTCAAGAAAAACTGACTCAGAATTGATTTAATTTTTTCTTTTTTTAACTTTTCCATCAAAACTCACACTACAAAAAGATGATGCTTTGTTGGAAAGTATATTATTGAAATTATTGAAGTGAAAAGAAGTATTAGCAGATTATCTAGCTAGTGGCATAGATATCAGTGATCTTTTGGTAAAACTGACGTTCAGAAGTCCTGATATCCCGAATACGCTCTATGAGTTTTTGAAAATAGCTTTTACCTATAGAGCGACCCTCTTTTAATCTCTCGTCATCAAGAACAAATCCTTTTACTAAAAACTCATTTAGTCGTTCGATCTCAAGATTTGGAAATTTGCAGACAGTTTTATTGCTCGAAGCAAAAACTAAAGATGCTATCAGAAATATAAGAATCATTGAAATCTGTCTCATATCGTATTAAAAATGGTCGACCTCTATGTGCAGGAGGCTCGAACATTTTTCCTCCAAGATTCATTTCTAGAACTCAACATTATCAAGGGTTTTAAGAAAAAAGCAGCAAAAATGGGAGGAAAAAATAGTGGAACAAATTTTGGGAGAAAAAAGTGGTTTTTCCTCCAAAAACCTGAAGCTTTCTTGAATGTATGTTCCCTTTTTTTATTTTAAATAACTACGCAATTGCTTCCATTCTTGTTCAGCAGTCATCCACTCACAAAAAATAGCAAATCCATCCACAATGACTTCTTTTTGCTTTGTATTGTTTTCAGTTTTTTGCACAAGTTTTAAAGTCAAAGGAAGATTTTTAAAACCCAAATCGCGAAAAGCTTTAAGATTTGGTTCTTCATTAAAAATCCCTAACCCAATTAAATATTGACTTCGATTTGTAGGCAAACTTTTTAACTCTTTAATCATTAGAATTTGTTCTTTTAAATTATCATCATAATCTTTCAAATCCATTAGACCTGTTTCGTAAAACATGAATGATATTTGATCTACAAAAGAAGAAATCTCTTTTATTTCATTTAATGTATGCTTATACTTCCAGGGTTTTGTACCTGAAGCAATAGATACAATAACACTCGAAATAAATGACTCAGGTAAGGCAAGTCTCAGCTCCTTATGAAATAAGGCCCAATACTGACTATAGCTCCCAGGACTCAATTTATTATAATTAAATTTAGCTCCAGAATAAATAACATATTCTAAATCCAAATGTATTCCATCAACAGGCATCGTTTTTATAAGTTTTACTGTATCAATGATTGCATTTTTTACCCATTCCTTTCGTTCGAGATAAACTGTCTTATTTTGAACTCCACCAATCCAAGGCAAAATCTTTACTTTTGGATATATCTTTTTAAGAATTGCAATATTTTCTTTTGCTTTATTGGAAAAAGTATAATCTGGTAAATGTCCATCTTTTTGATACGGACCTGCAAAAATATAAGCATATTTAATGTTATTCATTTTTAATCTTTCAGCAAGTTGTTCAACATCTTTTGTGCTATGCAGTTTATTTGTGATAGGATCATACCCCCTAAAGTAGGTACTCTTAATCCATGTTGAGTTCTCCTTCGCAAACAGGTTAAAAAATAAAAATAATGCCAGGATCTTGATAATTATTTTCACTCTTCCATTCCCAAAGTCTCGAATATTTTTTGCAATTTTTCTCTAACATCTTTTGTTTCTGATGTTTTACTTCGCAGCTTCCCCTTATAATCCATTAATACTTCAAACCATGTCGGGTCTCTTTTCAAAATCCATTTAGCTGTTTCCCTTTTTCGGAAAATATGTCTGACTCCAAACGCAATATTACGATTGGGTTCCCATAAATCTTCATATTCAAGATCAATATACTGATTTCTGTATTCTCGTACGTTATGGTCCTTTGCCCATCTTGTGGTTCTTTCTGTTAATTGCATCAATCCCCTTGCCATTCCGATTGGTTTAGGATTAGAAGCTTTTGCTTTTGGGTTAAAAGTTGATTCTGTGGCAATCAGGGCCTTCACATGATTTGGATGCAAAGGATTATCGAAGCTAAAAACATCATTCCAATACGCAGTCCATCCAGAGATAAGCTTGTCATATCGATTCTGACTCTCTAGACTTAAACCTAATCCCAAATCTTTGCTAGAGACTTTAACTTTCGGATTAAGAAAGATTTTCTTGGTTGCGATAAGATCCATTTCATCAGCACCTAGTAAATCTTTTTTTGACGAATTTTTACGGCAATGTCCATCGTGATCTGTTACTTTCCCCGAGTGTAGGTGTTTCGGGTGTCTGCGAACCCAGTGTTCACCAACAGAACAAACTCTCCATGGATTTTTAACTTCAATATCTTCTATGTCTAAAAAGGGAATTTTATAAACTTTTGATTCTGGAATTATTTTGCCAATGAATTTACTCCAATGCTCAAACTGCCATGGAATTTCCATCTCTTGCTGAATCTTCTTTTGCAATGACTGAATTTTTCTAGTGCTAGATTTTTTCTTTGTCTTAAATGGTATTTTGTATTCAAACGCAGAATTAATTTTGCTCTTTTTAAGAAAATAAAATGTAATATTATCTTCTTGCTCAAAAAAGACCTTTAAAAATTGCTTAATTTCTATCTTTTCTTCTTTACTTGACATTATTAAATCCTAATTTTTAATACGCTTTAAATGATAACCATGAATCATTAGAGTTTGTTGCTCAATTATGTCATATTTTAAAGCCCAAAATGAAATCCATCTATGCATAATCCTTTTCATTTTTTAATCCTATAGACCGTTGACCTTCCTCCCCCAATTTTCTCAATAATGTCTTTCTCAATTAAAACATTCAGGTCTGCTACCGCTTGAGTTCTCTCAAGGTCCATCATGGTCGCATAGTCAGCGGCCTTAATAGTTATATACCTTTTAAAAAAGGATATTGCCTTGGTAAGGCGATCATTATGAATAATTTCCTCGGAAAAGACATTTTGCGAAAGCGGTAAGACTCTCATTAATGCCTCCTTATAAGTATCACGCAAACATTCAAGCCAATAAATAATCCATGAAGAAATATTCTGACCTTGGGGCATTTCATAATAATTGTACCCTTGAAGCACTCCTAATGATTGGTAATATCGAGCACGATCTTTTTCATGCTGTTTTTCAAGTGCAGCATACTTCTCTATCTCAAATCCTCCAGATGAAAGAATCATATTGGTAAGAAGACGGGCCAAGCGTCCATTTCCATCCATAAAAGGGTGTATTGTTACAAACTCAAAATGAAGTAGTGGAGCAATGACTAACGGACTCACTTTTGTTATTTTTAATTTGTTAATATAGTGCACCAATCCTTTCATTAAGGGCAAAACATCATCCGCCTCTGGAGGCATATACACAATTTTACCAGAACCAGTATTTTTAATTACGTTTTGAGCCTCTCTAAAATGTCCTTTTAATTTTCCTCTAACTATCTTTTTGAGAAGAAGATCATGTACTTTTAAAATAAAATCAAGTTCGATTTTGGGAGATTTATTATCAAAAATAAATCTTCTTGCTTTGGAATAGTTTAACACTTCTTGAATATCATGATTAAAAGATTTGAGAGGAATACTTTTTTCTAAGACCTTGGTAACTTGGTCTCGCGTTAATTTATTTCCTTCAATTTTTGTGGAATAGTGAACAGCATCAATATTGGCCAGAGTATGTATTTGATAGTCATCACTAATCGCTCGAACCGACGTACATAATTCCCCATTAAAAACAGAGATTTCAGATATAAGATTAATAGCTGTTGAGTCAAGATTATATGAAGAAGGATTAAAATGAATCATTTCTTATGATAACATTCTTTCGCTATTCTTTCAATTTTCTTTCACCACAATTGTTGCGTTTTTTCAAAATTTGCATCGAACATGCCCAAACCCTTTAATAGAGAACTCTTTAAGAACTCGTGTTGCCCCACTGGCGAAACTCAGTAGCTCGTTTAGAATTTACCCTATATCCAACAGAGATAACGGCATCGAGATTATAGAATTTAAGTTGGCGACTGATCTCACTTTGCCCTTCTTTTTGAACTTGTAAGGATCCCTTACAAGTTGCCCCCTCGTGAAGTTCTCCTTCCTGATAAATAGCCTGTAAATGAATCGTAATATTTTGTGGTGTCACTTGAAATAGTTCAGCCATCATTTTTTGAGTGAGCCAGAGGTTTTCATCTTCATAGCTAACTTCGATGCCCTTTTCTCTTGTCTGAGTACTGAAAAGATTCGACATGTTAAAAAAACAAAAGCCTCATTAAATTAGAAACTTAATAAGGCTTTTGTTTTTAAGAAACTTTAAGAATTCTACATAAAAATGGTCGGAGCGATTGGATTTGAACCAACGACCCTCTGCTCCCAAAGCAGATGCGCTACCAAGCTGCGCTACGCTCCGATAGATAATATTGGGATAGAAGTAAGATAGTTTATATTGTACTTTTTTTACTTTGGCAATGAGTTTGAGAAAAGAAGTCTTGTGCCTTTTTGCATGCCTTTGCCCTATGGGAATTATCTTTTTTCCAATCTGGGGCCATGGCGTAGGTTAAATCTTTTTCCATGAGTTCATCCGGAATAAAAACAGGATCATAGCCAAACCCCTGGTCGCCTCGAGATCTGGTATCTAGAAGTCCCCTTATCTTACCAGTAAAATAATAAATTTCATCTGGATTTTGGTAAAAACACAAAACACAGGTAAAAGAAGCCCGCCGTTCTTGCCCTGAAAAGGTCCGCATTTTTTCAAGTAAAAGCTCAATCCTTTCTGGGAAACTTATCTTTTCTCCTCCGAAACGGGCAGAATAAATTCCAAGTTCACCCGGCAAAGCTTCAACATCAACTCCAGAATCATCAGACATCACCGGCGTTTTAAAGATATCATAATAACCTTTGGCCTTTTTGAGTGCATTTTCATAATAATTGGTCCCATCTTCGATAATATCTATGGACTTAGGAGCTGGAATAATTTTGATAATCTTACTATCAAATAACTCGTCAAATTCTTGTGCCTTATGCTGGTTTCCCGAAGCCAGTATAAATTCCATTATTTTAATACCTGGTTTTGTTTTTCTAAAATTATTTGAATAGCATTCCAAGCACAATCAAGCATAGAATTATTTTCTTCTCTACTAAACGCCCCATCCTCAGCGGTACCTTGAATCTCGACAAATTTTCCACTACTGGTCATAACAATATTCATATCAGTTTTACAACTTGAATCCTCTGCATAATTCAAATCGGCAATAATTTCATTCTCTTTATTGATTCCAACACTAATAGCAGCCAAACTTTCTTTAATTGGATTGTTTTGAATCATCCCATCTTTTAGAAGTTTTTTTATAGCCAGGCTTAAGGCCACAAATCCGCCGGTAATTGAGGCTGTCCTCGTTCCACCATCAGCAACTAATACATCACAATCTATGGTGATAGAACGCTCACCTAAAGCCTTAAGATCCACCACTGAACGTAAACTTCGACCGATCAAGCGCTGTATCTCTTGACTTCTGCCGCTTATGACAGTTCGTTCTCTCTTGCTTCTAGTATTGGTTGCTCCGGGCAACATACTATACTCCGCAGTAACCCATCCTTGTTTTTTATCTTTCAAAAATAGAGGCACGGATTCCTCCACCGTCGCAGTGATATGAACCTTGGTATTGCCAAATGAAACAATCACGGAACCATGTGTATAAGGATTTATATCGCCTTCAAAATGAATGTCCCGGGGTTTTGCTCTTTTAATGGTTAACATATCCCTTCCTTTGATTTGATTTTAATAATTTCTTTCATAACAAAAAAAAGCTATATTGTAATTTAAGATAAGCTTTTTTTTGGGATTTTTTATGCTGCATCTGCACTTAAAAGAATGTGATTCCACTCAACTCTATTTAAAAGAAAATTTAAATGATCTATTTTCAAAAAACTTTCATATTCTTATCTCCACTGATAGACAGTTAAATGGTATTGGTAGAAATAGCCATCACTGGAATGACTACCCCAATGCCCTAGCTTTTTCTTTTCTGCTTAAACCTTCCATCAATGCGATAACCATACCTTTGGCCGTGGGAATTATACTCTGCCAATATATCAAAGAAAAATGGAGCATTGATCTGACCCTTAAATGGCCAAATGACCTTATTAACCATCAAGGCCTAAAATGCGGTGGCATAATATGCCAATACATTAGTCATGAATCCATTATCTGCGGAGTTGGACTAAATCTGGGCCATTCCGGAGAATTATTTAATGACAAGAATTATAAAACCCCGGCCGGAGTTATTGATGATAATATAAAATTAACCAGCCAAGAACGCAAAATAATTCCAAGTGATATTTATAACTACGTTTTATCTTATAATCTTATTGAATTGGATATCAAAAAAAAATTTGAAAAATTTTGTTATCACTTAAAAAAACGAGTCACAATTACAGATGCCAACCGGGAATGGTTTGGCGTATTCCAAGGGATAACAGACAATGGTGAAGCAATCCTTCAAAGTCTTGATGGAAAAATAAATACCTTTATCTCAGGTTCTTTACATTTACCAACCGGACAAGATTAGAGATTAACGGTGGCTGCAATATATACGGATTGATCCTTTTGTTTCTCACCCGCAATATTTTTTCTATTGGTATCACTGAAATTCAGGCTGATAGTAGTATCTTGAATGGTTTTTAACAACGACAAAACACCATCCAGACGATTATTTGAATCAGCCAGTGTTTTATTATTAAAATGAGAATACCCCATAGCCGTTCCAATTGAAATATCTTTCATAATCTCTATACTGGCGGAAAGATTAAAATATAAATTTTTATAAGTTTCTGTCACTGAGGCTACCGGAACTTCTGGAGCATAATAGATATCAAGTTTAAAAATTTTATAAGATAAATTAATATTTCCTTCCAGATAATCGTTCGACGTATTTTTTAAATAACGATATGAAATGATTTTGCCACCCATTATAAAACTTTCAAAAATTTCTTTTTTATATCCAGCATAGAAATCAAGCTCCTGTCCTCCGGTATTATCACCCAGCGTAGTAGTCCAAACCCCCAACATGGCACCGATGGGCATGGTATATTCTGATCCGCCTTGCACAGCCGGTCCGTTGTTTGAATATGATACCCCCCGACTTACATAATCTGTAGTGGCGGTCGCATAAAGTGATACATCAGCAAGGCAAACTGAACTGAATACAACTAGAAATAATCCAAGTAATTTTTTCATAACTTATTTTCCTCTAAATTTATTTAATTAATTATCCTCAGAAATAGAGTCAGTAATTTTTTTTAATTCTTTCTTAATAAGATTTTCCGCCAAATCTGGAATAATTTCCCACGTTACCTTTTCAATAGTCTCTTTACAATATTGATGCACATACTTTTCAAGTAAAGGACCCATATGTTCCTTTAGTCTATTAATAATATCTTCCTCATAGTGAACAGCTATAATTTCCTTGATTTTATTTTTAAAAAATTCTTCATTGACTTCACTATTCTCACTCTTTAAAGACGCCCCTTCTCTGACAGTATTTTCAACCTCATCAGCCAGATTAACCAGAGATATTTCATCTGTCCCCTCATCTTCCTCTTCTTGCTGAATAAAGATTTGACCTTCCTGAGCTTCTTCCTCAACCACTTTAAACATACTCTCGGCGTTTGGCTTTTTATCAAGTTTATCTATTTCATTCTCTGTCCAATATTCATCATCTTCTTGATTGTTATTAACATCATTTTCCCAACCATCGCTGGACAGTTTGGCGAGCGCAATTTCTTCAGTACTATCATTTTGTTCATCATCATCATCGGCCAAGTCAACTGTCAATGAATCAATCCGAACCATTTTGGAGGATGCATATTTACCCACAGAACTATCACTGTCAGGATATTCCAAATTAGCACCAGTCGGTAACAATCCGGTTTCTTTTTCTTCAATAATATTTGGAATTTCTAATGAACCGCTTTCTCCGGCTGGTTTTCCAATAATATCAGGAATACTTATGCCCCAACTTTCAACTTCGACATGCAAATTAGTTGAGTTATTTGAATGAGTATTTTCAACATCAAAATCTGGCAAATCCAGCTCACGGGGTTTGGGGCCACTTACTTTCCATTCATCTCCAATCGAATCGGTTTCATCTTTAAAATCAATATCCAATTCTTCATTGACAGGTTCTCTATTGAGCAGCAAACTACATTTTTTTAAAAAAATACTGCTTTCGAAAGGTTTAACAATGACATCTCTTACGCCAGTTTCCTTTAATTCTTTTTCATCGACTGAATCAAAAGTCCCAAGCATTACCATTAAAATACAACCTGGTTTAGCCTCTAAAATTTTCTTTACCAGTTCTATCCCCGATAATTTGGAAGAAAAATTATAATCCAACAAAATTAGGTCATAATCATTTTTTAAATATTTGTTGAACAAATCACTCTCAGAGGGGCACTGCGTCAGGGTATATGGTTCATTCGCCAGCATAATGCTAACTACTTTTTGTATTGTCAGACTATCATCTGCAATAAGAATCTTTGCGTTCATAATCAAAACCTCTAAGAATATCTTCTCTTAAATAA
>MEQB01000037.1 GCA_001770015.1 Bdellovibrionales bacterium RIFOXYC1_FULL_37_79 | reverse complement strand
CAGGCAAACTCGGCCAACAAAAAAAATCTAACAAGGCCTGTCTTTTGACAAAAAAAATTTACGTTATGGGTGAGCAGTTACTTATATTATTAATTAGCACAAGCCGCTTCGTAGCCACTGCCAATCTTGTGGGTACAATTTTTTACCGCTTCAATATCATTGGTGGTTTTTACACCAGCACAAGCCGCTTCGTAGCCACTGCCAATCTTATGGGTACAATTTATTACCGTTTCAATATCATTGGTGGTTTTTACACCAGCACAAGCCGCTTCGTAGCCACTGCCAATCTTGTGGGTACAATTTATTACCGTTTCAATATCACTATAGGATTTCACTGCTAATAAAGAAAAACTAAACAATAAAGTTATACCAAATAATAAAATTTTCATTCGAAATCTCACTTGTAAATTTAATATTAAAGTTTTGAATTATGCCTATTGAACCTTCTTATACGCTAAAATTAGATTTGATGGAAGAATTAATTGCGCACCATGTAAGAACTACCGGAGCCAGCGCCGAAGGTCATTTTTAGTATTAAAGAACTTGAAAAAAATAAAAAGTAAATCGATTGAAAATGTTCAATACTAGTAATAACAAATATTTGTGCTAATTAAAGGACCTAGCGTTCTAACATCCGCTATAACCATCGGCCCGAAAATACCGTGGGGAAATTGGTTTTTTTAAATGTCCCATCTATAAATTGAGCAAAAGTTTTTTGGTTGGTGGAATTATTTAATATGCTTTAAAATGAAACAAGCTCTGACATTACTTATCCAGAACTTGCTTCATTGATATCACTAATATTGGATTACTTGTAGCTTGTCGTTAAGAACTAAATAAGCACATCCTTCAAAAGTGATTAATTCACCAGTCACTGTTTCAAATTGAGTTGGCTCCCCAAGGACTATCTCTTTGGGATAACCGTTTTTGTGTATTGATTTTAGTTCGAAAAGGCGTATCGAACGATCTGGAAGGGAAAAGTCAACATTACTGGCGCCGAGAAATTTGCCATTTTGAAATCTAAAAATTGCTTTATAATTGTATATATTGTATAAGTCTCCTACTAAATTATAAAAATTAACTCTATCTTCATCATCTTCATTTTCACCTACCTGCAAAGTCACCATATCCATGTTTAATAGTTTAATTACCTGCTCTAAATTTTTACTTTGTCTTAGCCAAAAGTACTTAAGAGGAAAATCTGTTACGTTGCCGGATAAATCTGTTGGCACCATAGATACGTACTCATATGTCGAGTTGGAAGGGGTCACTGATTCAATCATCCCTTGCTCATTTAAAAATATTGACCCTCTGGTCCAATTATAAATTGTAATCAAAGCTTGTTTTGTCCTAACCTTAATATTACATGATTCTTTTTCAACTCCTTCGAAACATCCCAACACTAGACCACTTTTAAAATTTCCATTTTCATAAAAAGTTGTAATTTTTTTTAATGAGTCTTCAGCTATAAAAGCTATCACACTATTTCGAGAAAAAAATGGAGGCTTATCTAGATAGAGAAAAGTTTTAGGTAAACCGATTTTTAAACGACCATCACCATAGTAATAATCCGGACGGTTAATCGTAATATTTTTTACATTTCCATTATCGAAGTATTCAATATCAGTATCGTTTTTTGTATAAAAAGCAGGTGCTACTAAAAATGGTACCCCATTAGCATCCGCTAAAACATAATGGCTTTTCTTTATCATATTGATGAACATTTCATGTTTTATACCATTCATTTTTTTTGATGAAATGAAAGCATTAAAAAATCTTACAAAGATAGAGTTTTTGTGACCTATTGCCAAAGCTTCGCGATAGGCAAGTTCATGAAGGATTAATCCAGCTTTTGAATCTTCATCCATCTTCTCAAAAAGATCTTGATTAATGGTATATCTTTTATCTGTTTCAAAAATTAATTCTTTTTGTACTGCAATTTGTTCCATATCGCAATTATTTGGGATGGTAGCATCTCCAACATCTGGTATATCAGATAATCTTATATTTCTAAGTCTTTCAGTGTTACTTTCAAATTCGTCAAACCAAAATTTATAAGCTCTTGCCCGACTTGGATTTATTTTAGACAATCTGGAAATAACAAAACTAACTTTACTTTTATAATCTAATTCCTTCGGGCCCAAGTCTAAAATTAAATCTGGATGTCTTCTTTTAGCTTCATGATAATCAAATAAAGTCACGCTGATAATTTTTCCATTTGAATCTTTACAAGCTACACCATCTCCTCCATTTCCCGCTCCAAAATCGCCACTGTTTACTGCTTTCGCTTGAATAATTGACATGTTGACCAGCGCTAGTAATAAAATCATTAATAATCGAAAGGACATTTTAAATCTTGTTTTCATTTTTTTCTCCAAAAGTTATTGTATCCTTCTAACGCCTTCGTCCTCATGTTTATTAACTAGGCACTCGGTAAGTTGAAAAAATTGGATATTGGTTTGATATACGTAGTCTCCGTTACCGGAAACTGTTTTACTTAATTTTGCTCTAAACTTTCTAATCATTTCTTTTGCCAATGGAATTTTTTGTTTATCTATGGCCATGGTAAAAGATTGAAATTCTCTATCTTCAATGTTTTGATTCGTTAACGCTTCTTTTGCTAAGTCCATCACCTGACGATGATAGATCCTAGCGCCTTCGTTGGTTATGTCATCTGTTGTTGAAATCCTGTTATAAGTCGCTTGAACCTTACCGTTTTCGTCAGTACGCAAGAGATCCATTTCTTTTAATCTTGTGAGGGCAGAACGAATTTCATGTATTGAGAGTTTTCCATTTAAACGCTTAAATATTTCTTCTTCTGAACCTGAAAATTTCTTAAGTTGGGTCATAGCCAAAATGGCCATGTAATACCAGTTGGAAATTATTTTAAACGCATCGACTTTTTTACTTTCAAAATTTTTCTCAGGATGCAAATCTTCTAGTATTTCAACATAAAATTCTTTTTCTTCCAAATCAATTGCTTTTTCATATTGAATAAGTGTTAAGAAATATTTCTCTTCTATAGCATTAAGATTCATTCCCTTTTTTAAAAATTGAACATGCTTCCCCCTCAGTGATCTTTTGCCTTGTAACAACATGATCAAAAGAGAGTGACCTTTAAGTTCCATTTCCTGTGCCCACTTACGTACAGAAAATTTATCATCTTTTTTTTGTCTTAGACTCAAATAATCTAAAAGTATTTGGCGTGGTTGAGTATAATCGAAAACATTAATTTCTTTCATGGAGTCTATATATACAACGAATGTGACCGTTTCAATTAAATTAGTCACCACTGAAACAATTACCCGGACACAGGTTGTGACCAGGTATTAAAGAACATGAATAATTTTAGAAGATGGCCTTATTGAAAATGTTCAATACCAGTAATAACAAATATTTCTGCCAATTAAGGGACCAAGCGTTCTAACATCCGCTATAACCACCGGCCCGAAAATACCGGGATAAAATTGGCTTTTAAAAATGTCCCATCGAACATATGAATGTTTTGCTTTTTAGGTTGGAATTATTCTAAACAAAACAACCACTCCGAAAAGTGGTTGTTAGACTCCGATAAAACGACCGCAGTTCACTATATGCTGGCTTTTTATCTATTTAATTTGTTATTCATTGATTACTTCAACAATAACAAATTGAGAAATTTTTGTTTTACCTGTCAATACTGATCTCATACCTTGTCCTTGGGAAATCTCTCTTTCTTTAAAATATCTTAATATTCTTACCCTAGTTCCTTTTACAAGAGTGTCATTTGCTATTGCTTGCATCGCTCTAATATTAGCAACCTCATATTTATTACAATCTTGATTAATTATCCCAACGGTCCCAATACCTTCTAATACTCCTGCATCGCCCATAATAGAGCTTTCACATGCCGTTGAACGAGCTAACTTTTGGGTTGTTCCCTCGATACTATCATCAAGACCTCTATTGTAATCATCTCCAGGAAAACTTTCACCTTCGCAGTTATTTCCATATTTTAAAACAACTGTATCGTCACGACTCACTTTACTAATAACATTTGCATGTCCTAAAGAAGTTCCAAGTAAGACTGTTAAAATTAGTAAATACTTCATATAATCTCCTTTCATAAAATTAATATTAAAATTTTGAAATAATTTTCATCAAATTCTTGCTTTAATATAAATGAAAAAATAAATTAAACAAACCAAAATTAACGCATTGTGTAAAAATTGCAATTTTATTAAATAATCTACAGAAAATAAAAATCAAATTGTATTAAATGTGTTCAATTACTGCAATTACGAACACTTGTGGTAATATAGTATCTGGATGTTCTTTAACTTCGCAAAATATCCAGTCCGAGCGGTAGTCATTATTTTTAACAGTCATACTCTTTAAAACCTAGGTTGCAATATAGATTTCTGACAATAGTATTGTTTTCAACAACCGTTAAAGCAACTTTATCTTGTCCTGATTTTTTAATTGCTCCACAACTTCTAAAGATAAGACCTTTGGCAATTCCTTTTTTTCTATAATCTCTGTGAACAAACAGCTCTATAATATATGGACAGTCGATCTTTTTATCCCACGAATTTTTATGCACGACCATTATCGACACCGATGATTTTACCATTATCTAATGCGACCATGGATGCTTGAGGCCAAAATAATCCGTATTCTCCTTCAAATGAATTCTTGATATCAAGGATTGATCCTTCTTCGTTTTCACATGCTTGACCAGCATCATAAGAATGAAAATAAAGCTTCCCAATAGAATCAATATCATGAAGATTACATTCTCGAATCTCAAACTCACTTTCGTAGTTACTGTGCAACGAAATATCTATTAATTTGGCCTGTAACATAATCTTTTCAGACATTATGCATCCTTCTTTTTATTTTTATTATTTTTTATACATGAAATAATATTCATACTCAATCTTTTAGAGAAACTATAATAAATTCAAACTTTGCTCTCGATAATTCGCTAAACCGACCAGCAAAGGCTCCACCCCTGCCCCCAAACCCCATATATGAGACTAACTATTACCCATAAATTCTTTACGAAAAATCATGTAATCATCGATAGCTTAATCTTTGCATCCCTCTCCACGGATAAGCGGGCTTTCCATAAAAGAATTAGCTCATCGATTTGGAAAATCCAAGTCATTGATTGATTATCATATCAAGATGATGAAGAAGAAAAATTTTCATTTGGTGGGGCTTACGGATGCTGAACGAGAGGAAATTTTAAAAATGAATTCAATTTCTATACGTACAAAGTAAGTCTTTACCATAAAAAATAAATTCGTAGTATGTTCGCTTATGATCGATTTTCGCAGCCAAATCAGACATGTTTATGAATTAGGTGATGTACAACACATTACCCATTTAGATAACTTGAAAGATATTCTAACCGACGGTTGTATTTTTTCCAAAAACCAGATGTTAACCTTGGGAAAAAAATTCAAGGATATCTCTAGCGAATCCGTTCAAACCGGACGAGCAAATATCACAATCCCTTGTTCGGGAAAACCTCTACATGATTATGTTCCACTATATTGGGGAAAAAAAACTCCGATGGTTTCATCTCTGCGAAAAATAAATGACACATTATTGTTTTTAATTTTTTCTACAGAATTATTATTACAATATGACTGTTTAATCTCCGATGGAAATGCCAGATCAGTAAAAACTCAGTTCAAGAAATTTAGACAACTGGGGGATCTTGATATTTTAGACTGCAAAAGCATCAATACTTCCAAATATGCCTACGACGACGAAATTAAGAGGCGTAAGCAGTCAGAATTACTTGTACTTAACAACCTCCCTTTAAATCACTTATTGCGTATTATTTGTTATTCAGAAGCTGTAAAAAATAAAGTGGAAACACTACTGACTACACATTGTACCACTTGTGGTGTATATGTAGGTTTGGGGAATTACTACTATATGGATAACAAATGATCGTTTATAAGACAGGAAATATATTTAATTCTTCGGCCCAAGTTATTACTAATACCGTAAATTGTGTAGGTGTAATGGGTAAAGGTTTAGCCCTATCTTATAAGAAAAAATTTCCTGAAATGTTTTATGATTATAAGGTTAAATGCGATAAGGGAGAAGTAACTCCGGGGCAACCATATCTTTGGGAAAATGATAAAGTTCAAATATTAAATTTTCCTACCAAAAGACATTGGAATCAAAATTCAATTCTTTCAGATATTGAAAATGGCCTGAAATATTTATCTGAAAATTATGCTCGTATGGAAATTTCATCCTTGGCCCTTCCACCACTTGGTTGTGGACTAGGTGGTCTTGATTGGACCCAGGTAAAAGCATTAATTGATAAGTACCTAGGCTCCCTTGAAGATTTGGATGTGTACGTTTATGAAAAACAAGACATTCTCTCACTTCCTGAAGATGAAGAAAAAACTACAGAGAAAAGACCTGCGAGAAGCAATGGACTGGCAGCTCAGCAGTCACTGTTTTAATAAAATAAATCCATGGTATAATATTTAGATGATTATCTATTTAAAAGAACAGAGGCGAACATAGATGAACCTTGATGAATCAAAAAATTATGTGTTGGGATTGGGAACTCTTGCTTTAATTAATGCTGGATTGGCCCAATCGAAAGGACGGCGTGTGCTTAATTGGTTTTTTTTAACTCTCTTTCTTGGCCCATTTGCAACTTTTCTTATTGTATATATGTCACCTTTAAATCCTAACTAATCCTAGGTGAGTATAAATATATGGAATTTTTATCTCTTAATGAACAAAGTAAAATTGATAACCGGTTACACGAATTTCTAGAGAAAATTAATGAAGACAATGTTGATAATTGGGAGTTGTTTGTAAATCAATTGTATTCAAAATTTTGGAATCCAAATACTAAATGGCTTTGCTGGAGCATTCCTTGGAAAATAATACAAACACTTCACTTTAAAAAAAATAAAATTCATATTTTAAATAAGGAGATGGGACTATTATCAATTGTTTCTGCCGATAATCAAATTGCTACAACTTTTTCTTTGATTAAGGAAAACACAGAGTGGGTACTTGATTGGCAAAATTCAACAATATGGAAAGAATTAACAAACAGTTGGTTTACTGAGGATACCAGTGATATTCAACTACGTTTTTTTGATAAACCAGAAGATCATGTATTGTTAAATCTCCTTGATACAATTAAGAATAACAATAAGTGGATCAGTCAAAAATTTGTTCAAAACCAACTCAATGATATCATTTATGTTTTTGGCTATGATAAATATGAACGTGCTTTGGCTAATATTAATATAACAAACGAATCAGGACTTGGGGGAAATTGTCGAGGAAAACTTATATTGTTCGCAGGTAATCCATCACTTGTTAAAGCCGATGATCATTATTTTGATATAGCATATAAAAAGTCAGTTATTTTACATGAGATGATACACGAATATACTTTGTATGATCAATATTGGAATGGATGCCAAACGAAAATTTCTTGTTCAAACAATCTGTTGAGTGAAGGTATCGCAACATATTTTCAATTGGAATACCTGCTGGATACAAATCAACGCAAGCATTCAAATATTTTTAAAAGCAAGAGTTGTAAAAAGCTAATGTCAGGAATCGAATGTGCGTTAAAGTATAGGGGGAAAATGCTGGATTTGTTGGATGACATAAAATTTCGTGAATTCGATAATAGTAAGGAAGTAAGCGGTTCCCCAGCATATCTAATAGGGGCTTCATTGATTGATTTAATTATTAATCTAAAAGGAATTGAAGGATTACGTGTTTTTTGGAGGGACACTTGCTTGAAGGATAATTTAAGAAAAAATATATGTCATATTTCAGATGAGGAAACATTTGATAAAAATAAAAGAAAATATTTAATTAAGCTAGTACTCTGATTTTTTAATTTTTCAAGATGTCGCACCGCCCTTGGCCATTGGATTCACCCATGAGATTCTCTTAGATAAGAT
>MEQB01000036.1 GCA_001770015.1 Bdellovibrionales bacterium RIFOXYC1_FULL_37_79 | reverse complement strand
AGTTATGAAAATAATTGGCGGACAGATTTATGAAGAATTTGATTTGAATAACGGTTTTGGAGACAAAACACGACGATGACAAAGTAGAAAATAATTTTTTATAGATTTTTGATGCTGATACTGGGAAAAATGGGCGCAAGTATCCCTCCCAGGTTTTATGCCCTCAGGGGTTAGGCAAAAAGAAAAAAGTTATTCGGGGATTTGGGTTCAAATATTGACCAAAAAACAGCATTTCAGGTTATTATTTGAATGGCGGTGCCATCTGGACTCGAACCAGAGACCTACTGATTAGAAGTCAGTTGCGCTATCCAACTGCGCTATGGCACCGTGAAAACAAAGGCTTGGAAGACTAATGTCAGCTTTGGATTTGATCCAGTGAATTTATTCTTAAAGTGGAGCGTTGTCAAGTTATCAAGTAATTAATATCATTGATTAATTATAAACGTAATACTAATGATTTAGGTGTTATTCATGCGGTATTTTTTATTATTAAGTTTGGTTGGTTGGAATATTTTTGCCAGTGAACAATATGATCAATTTATAATTGATTACCCTTCCTATGAATATGAACTCAGCGCTAATCAAAAAAATAATTTGGAGTTTATTAGGGATCTAAAGCTTATGCATGTTCCAACCAGATATCTGGAGGAAGGATTTAAATCCATCACAGGGATTGTATTTAAAAAAATGCCTGATAATGCTGTTGCTTATTATAATAAATTAAATAAGAAAATTTATTTTGCTTTTGATATGCAAGACCCGCTTAACAAGCAATTAAAAAGAGTGAAGGATTTAACGCTTGATCATTTGGCCACGGTTGTTCATGAAGTATGGCATGCTTATTTTTATAACGTGGCCCAAAGGCGTGAAAATATAATTTATAAAAATTGGTTCAAGGGGGCAAAGTATATTTATCCCGATCATGGATTAAAATATCATGATGAAGCTTATGGCTTATATGTGGAGAAGGTCTTACAGATGTATGTTTTAATTAGGAGGACTTTTGAAAACAAAACTCCTGAAATCCGTGAGAGTCTTAGACAATCCAAACCACTTAAGAGTATGTATGAAGGGGTGTTTAATGAGAAGGTCTTTGGTTATTACGTAAATTTTCGCAGGGAGGCCATCTACACCAACGTGAATCTGTCTGAATTGGACCGGGTCAATATTTTGCAAAATCTCTTTGATAATCTCTTAAAGAAAGGCTATCAAGAAGTTTATGCAGAAAATCGCTTTTAAATAAAGGAAAACATGATTAAGGCCAGAGTTTATCGATCATCCCAAAGAGAATTTGAGTGTAAAGTGATTGCTACTGGGGAGTTTGTTTCTGCTACGGCAATGGGAAAACTTCTTAAGGGAAAGGACCACCAGATAGTGGTGGGGGATTTTGTGACGCTCGAAGAAACCAATGATGACCCCAAATATAAAATCATTGAAATTGATAAACGCTATGGGGAGGTTTTTCGAGTTATAGTGAGAGAGGCGTCCAAAAAAGTTACCGCCAGTAATATTGATCTTTTGATTATTACAACTTCTGTCTCGGAGCCCGTGTACAAGCGGGGGATTATTGATCGTTTTTTAGTTCGTGCGTATCAGTGGAATATAAAACCGATTATAGTTTTTAATAAGATGGATGAATATGATCCTGAATCTTTTGATATTAAATTTGAAAGAGATCGTTTGAGTGTTCTCGGAATTGAATGCTTTGAAATGTCTGCCCTTGATGATACTTATAAGAAAAAATATTTAGAACTCGGAAAAGATGAGCTGATGACTGTGTTGAGGGGAAAAACGGCGTTGTTTCTGGGGCAGTCTGGGGTGGGCAAGAGCCAGATTATTACCAGCTTGAGTAATAAAAAATTTGAACTGAAAACTGGCGGGGTCGGGAAATGGGGCAAGGGAACTCATACAACTAGCTGGTCTGAAATAATTGATCTGGATAATTTTTTAGTGGTGGACTCTCCTGGCGTGCGTTCACTTTCATTGGAAGATTTACCCAGTGAGGATTTCATCAGTTATTTTCCCGATCTGGTGGATATGTCCGTTCAATGTAAGTTTCAAAATTGTACCCATATGGAAAATGCCAAAGGTTGCGCCTTCAGAGACAAGCTTGATCCAGATAATTATGATGATGCATTGGTCTTATCAAGGCTTGATTCTTTTATCAGAATATTTGATGAATTATCTCAAATCCCCGAGTGGGCCAATCGTATTACCGGAAAAAGAAGTTAGACTGGAGAACAATACCCTATCGACGTAGTCAGGTAATATAATCTTGGTCATTTATTAACAATCTTTCTTTGTTTGACGATAAGGCTTTGCGGCTGTTTGCCAAGGAGAATTACATGCCTAATAAAGTTCTTGATTTTGTTCAAAAAAGAAAAGAGTCGGTGGAAAAAAAGAGGCGCAGTTTTGAAAGAATCATGTTCCAAAATGTTATGGGAGTGTACACTGCTTTGGATCAAGATGGAGTCATCTATCCAATAGGACTGGTGGATATATCCAAGGAGGGCTGTTTATTTGAGGTGGCTGCTGATCAGAGCAAGGAAAGCAAACTGGCAAAAGGGACTGAATTTACACTTAGACTCTATTTCACTGAAAAGTCTTATATCCCGGCCATTGTGAAGATTAGATATTGTCAGGAGTACATTGCAGAAGATGGCCAATTGTATTGGCGTTATGGCGCTGAGTTTGATCAATCAACATCTTCTTATCATGCATTGGGATCTTTTATAGAATTTCTATATCATTTCGCAGAAAATTCTGTAATAGATCATGGAGATGTCAAAGCATTTTTCTTATGATAGATTCCTTGGATGCAATTTATTGTTAATTTTTTACTAACCATTGTTTGTCTTTTGTTGTTTGCTTGTACCTTGGGGTCCAAAGGGACAGGGGAGCTTAAAAAAAATTTGGATCAGTACTACCAAAGTTCTGGAGTGGTTCATTATTTTTTATCAGAACTGCCTGATTGGGCCAATTATTCCGAGACGGGAAAGTGTGTACGGAGTATTAGGGTAAAGTATGTTCATATGAAGAATATGATGGAAAGTTTTAATTTGGAATACAATCAACTTATCCATTTTCAGTACCAGTTTAATAAAGATTATCAGATGCTCAGTCAGTTCTATGAGAATAAAAATTTATTTTTAAAAAATGAAGAAAGTCTTTTTTATGATGTACTGGATAAGATTAAATCAGGAATTTATGCATTTCATAAACCGAAATTTGAAAGAGTTAATCTGATTTGGATTGATCCTTTGTTAAATAGCGATGATTTTAATCGGCAATTGGAAAAAGTTTTTGCCAGGCCGGAGATGTTGCTGGGGCATCCGGTGGTGATCAGTATGTGCAAAGATCATTATGCCATTACGGAAGTTTTAAAAAAAACCAAACTTGATAAATATGACGTTCGGATCATACCAGCTGAAATGTTTAGTATTTTTTTAGAAGATGGGAAGAGGGATTTTTCTTTTTCGGTTAATTTAAAAGGAATGTTTTCTGCCGAACAAAAAATTTACTTATATACCCCCATGAAAGTTGCTCCCAAAGAAATTATTGGAAATTTTAAATTAGAACCATTATAGGAGATGAAAGATGTCAAAAAATGTTTATAAGGAAGAGTTAAACCAAGTGAGTGCTATCTTTAATACCAATATGGGTGAGTTCGAGATTGAGCTTTTTGTAAAGGAGTGCCCTGAAACTGTTTGGAATTTTATTAATCTGGCGGAGGGGAGGCAAGAAACCAAAAAAGCAGGGCCATTTTATGATTCACTTATTTTTCATAGAGTCATTGATGGCTTTATGATTCAAGGCGGGTGTCCGCTGGGCAGAGGAAATGGGGGGCCTGGTTATCAATTTAAAGATGAGTTTCATCCTAAGTTAAAACATAATAGCGAGGGAATTTTATCCATGGCAAATGCAGGGCCCAATACTAATGGTTCCCAATTTTTTATCACATTGGTTCCCACACCTCATCTTGACAATCGTCACAGCGTATTTGGCAAAGTGATAAAAGGAATGGAGGTGGTTCGCTTGATTGGTAAAATAGAAACTGATCATCAAGACAAACCGTTAGAGGATGTGGTGATTAATCAAGTCACCATCAAAAGAGCTTAAAAAAAAAGGGCCTTATTTGTTAGGCCCCTTTTTTTATGTATTTTTAATATCAAACTATTCAGATTTTGCTTCGCCTTCAACCGGAGTGGCCGTAGCAGCAGCAGCAGCACCTTCTTCACCTTCAACCACAACTGGTTGAGCAACCTTTTCAGCTTTTGGAGGAGTACAGGTGCAGATGACTTTATTAAGATCATCCTCATGAAACTCAACGCCAGGAAGGGCCTGAATATCCCGAACATGTTTTCCTGCGCTAAGAGCAAGATCGCTTATATCAACGCTTACAAATTCTGGAATATTCATTGGAAGGGCAATAACTTCAATTTTATCCATTTGATGAACAAGAATGCCACCTTCTTTTTCACCCGCAGGATGACCGATAAAATGAATCGGAACAGACACTTTGGTCTTTTCATTCATTTTAATTCTGTGAAAAGCAACATGAATAGGTCTTCTGGTAACCGGATGTCTTTGAACGGTATCTATGTTGACTAGGAATTGGGCACCATCATATTGAATCTGGAAAATTTTATGTCCAGTTTTTAGACCCTTGGCCAAAAGTGATTCTCTAATTGCGATTGGAATGGACTCTTCTTTTTCACCAAATAATACACAAGGTATGATTCCTTGTTCTCTAAGTTTTACAGAGTTAATATTTGACGGCTTTCTTTCCGCCTCTAAAATGTCGTGCTTCATGGCATATCCTTTTTTTCAAACGTTTTGCTGGCCATAATAGCCCAAAATGATTGTTTTACGCAAATACTTTATGACCTAAATATTAAATGCATCGTGTCTTAAAGGAAGTTGTAAGAGCAATAGGCCATTAAATTAAAATATGCACCACTGAGATCTCTGGTTTGTTCCTGCCTTATTGTAAAAGGTTTATGGAAATGTCCCATAAATCCCATCCCAAAGTCGGGGTTTAATTTTAAATCGATACCAGTCCCTGCATGAAGTCCTGCACTGGCCTTTGAGTCAGTTTCCACGCCGTTATTGTGCATTGCTTTTGGATAATAAAAACCCAGTCCACCTAGTGTAAACAGGTGAAGGGAATCTTTTTCGTAAAATTTATATTTAATACCCACGTTGACGGAAGGAAGTTTTAACCATTCGTTGTCTCTTTTGTGCTCTGAGTAATGAAAGTTGGCAGAAAAGTCAAATCTGCTAGAGGCGATATAATTATAAAACACATCATATCCTATTGCGTTATTGCCAGTTTTATAATAATTACCCATAAGGTGAGTTTGTCCAAGCGCGGTTGAAATCCAGTGTCTGTTATGAATATTGCTGAAACTGTCACTGCTAGGCAGATCATTTTCAACTGTGCTGGCGGTTTCTCTCGAAGTAAGGGACCTGATTGAAGGTTTGGAAAAAGAATTGGAAGTAACAAAAATTAAAAAGAAAAGGAGAAAAATCATTTTTCTCATGGTGGATTACCTCACTCGTAATGCAGTAATTAATAATATTATAAGGGAGCTTTGATTTTATCGCCAGAGATATCTTTGGAGGTTGGATAGATGAATACTTTTTAGTTGACCATGTAATAGTTTGTCGATTGATAAATGTTGTTGACCAAAAGCTGCTACTTTGATTAATTCACTTCACTTACCGAGTATCGGTAGTGAAAAAATAGAAATGACCACTTTAATTAGAAGGGAGATAATCATGAAAAACTTTTTATTGTTTACACTGATTTTTTGTTTTGCCAGCAGTCTTTTGGCAAGTACCAAAGAAGAAGCCGAAATTTTATTTTCACAAAGAGCCGATGATGAGGAAAATGCTTTGAAGGCTGCCTTGATCTATGCAGATCTGGCAAAAGCTGCTCCTGATGTGATGACTAAAGCTGAACTTCTTTATCGGGAGAGTGAAGCCAGATATTATTACGGCACAAACTTAAAAGGTTATTGGCCGATTGAAATTTCCGGTGTAGCGGAAGTGCCTGATGAATATAAAAAGGAAAGAATGGCCATTCATAAAATTGCTTACGAAATCCTGCTTCCAGTTATGCAAGAATTAAAGGCGATGCCTCAATCGGATGACCGCGATGATCTCCTCGCACAAGTGATTTTCTTTTATGGAGCCAACCTAGGTAAATGGGGAGAAAATAATGGCCCAGTGGCTTCCCTTGGTCAGTGGGGAACTCTAAAAGCTGCTATGGAAGAGATCAAGGATTTAAACAGGCTTGCTGAAACGGAAGCTTATGGATCATATAGAATTTTAGGACGAGGATTTTATAAACTGGCTTCACTGCCAGGTTTTGGCTATAAAAAAGCAGTTACTTATTTAAAAAAGGCCTATGAAGGCTCACTTAATTCTGAAAAAACAACTTCGATTCACGGTTTAAATGTTTTATTTTATGCGGAAGCACTGGTTAAAGTTGATGAGACTGCGCTGGCAAAATCAATTTTAGAGAGTTTTATTGCCGTTAATCCAGAAACTTTGCATGTTGGAAGAATTCCGGAAACCAAAGTTGAGCAGGAGTTTGCTAGAAAATTGTTAGCAACTCTCTAATTAAGAGTTTTAAACTGTTTGTGGTGGATTTATGAAGGTATATCGATTTGTGATAACTGCTGCTTTTGTGTTTACTTCTTTTTATCTGCGGGCAGGTGATTTAAAGCCGCCAGTTGATTTTCCAAGTGCAAAGACTCTTCCCAAGGGAGTGCGAAATTTTAGATTTAAAGAGGCTTGGGTTCAAGGAACGCAGATGTATGATAATAGCGGATCCAAGGTTTCCCTGGGAAATAAAATTGATTCCGCTATTACTGTAGAAAAAATTATTGATGGGGAGAGTGACCCGGATAAACAGTCCCAATTAGCAGGATATCTTCATGGCAGCGGTTATGAGGATAGTGATGAACTAGGCCAAGTTTCTGGTGAAGTAAATGTGGCAGCCAACGTCTATGCTCCCATTCTAGCTTATGGTTTTACAAATAGGTTAACGGTGGCGCTGGCAGTGCCGATCATTCAGTCAAAAACCAGCGTTGATACAGGATATATTTCCAATGAGGCCATTTATACGCTTAAACAAAAACTTGAACGTCAGGGTAATGGACAAGACAGTGAAGAGCTGGTCAGAAATATGAACAGGCCGGTGGACAAAAAGATAGAAGATTATGGATACAATCCTCTGGTGGATGAATCCAAAACCGAAATGGGCGATATCAAATTGGTTTCAAAGTATAAATTAAAGGAGCAAGATGTCTATACCTTATCACTCCTGGGTGAAATGACACTTCCGACAGGAAAAGAAGTTTCGATTGATAAGGCATTTGGAGTCCCAAGCGGTGATGGCCAGACTGACGTGGGGTTGGGACTTGCTTTTGATTATGATCTTACGGATAAACTAAATTTTTCCAAGAGCGTCGGATTTATTGTGCAATTACCAGACAAAACTGACAAACGAATTCCAAGACGTGCAGACACAGCACTTTCTCCCGACAAGGAGGAGAATATTGATCGAAATCTGGGGGATTTGCTCTATGCCAATCTGGCCACGACCTATAATATATTTTATGGCTTTTATGCAAAAGGCGGGTACTCATTTCAATATAAAGGAAGAGATAGTTATGCTGGAAACAAATATCAAGACTACCGGTATAATTGGATGGAAGTAAATACTGAACAAAACATGCACTCACTTATTGGAGGGCTTAGCTTTTCCTCAGTACAACTTTATCAACAAAAAAGAGCAATCCTCCCCCTTGAAGCCAACGTCACTTATTCGACAGTTTTAACGGGAAAAAATGTGGTAAGTGATTCGTTGATTGCTTTTGAAGCAGTACTATATTTTTAAGGAGCTATATGAAAAATATTATAATTCTTATAACCCTGGCGGGACTTATTTCTTGTGGCAATAAATTAAAGCAGGCGAATGCTTATAAGAATCCTATCGTCGATCAAAATGACAATCAGGCTCAACTGGCACTTATGCAAGCTAGAGGTAAATATAGCGAGAAAACATCTTCGGTGGTTATTTTCCACTGGGCAGAAAGCATTGATTGGGAGACAGATTATTTTAATAACTTAATGGATCTTCAGACTAAAAAAACCCGGCAGGTGGAAGGAGTCACTTATTATAGTGAGAGACATGATGAAACTGATAGCGAGATGTATAAAATTGGAAAACAATTAAAAGTTTGGGAAGATAATGAGTGTTTTATATATGATTCTATCGATGAGGATGATATCCCCCAAATCTGTGTGGATATGTGGGATGAGGCCAGGAAGTTGGAAGACAGAAAAGAATATCTACTTAAAAATGTGAAACCGGGCATGATTACTAATATTATGAGGTTGCTTGATGCGGATGCAAAACAACCGGTGAATTGGAAAATTTTGGATGACGATGGAGATGATTCGATTATTGCATTTGATAAAGATTGGAGAGTGATTAAAAGATTTGAAATCAATAAGTTTGGTCCTAATAAGGTTAATTATACCCTGGAAAATGGCGGAATTAGAAATCTTGAAGTGGCCTCTAATTACCGGATAAGTTTTTATCTCTATGAAAGAGAAATCAATGACGGACTACTTACGGGTAACGTTTACAAGTATGTTCTTGATCAAGATGCCAACTTTATTGAAAAGCATCGTCTGAAAGGGAAAATTCATAAATATGATTTGAATTTAAACCTGGTAAAGGAAGATATTGGTATTTGTAAGATAGAGTTCAATAACGAGAACAAGTAGAATCAGTAATTTCAGGTTGTTACTAGTCTATAAAATAGTTAATATCAGATTTTTCTCATGGATTTTAATTAATTATCAGGGATACAATAGATTGGTTCTTGACTGTTGTCATGGAGGACAAATGGTTAAACGACAAATTCTTATTTTATTCATTCTTATTTTTTGGCTTGTTTCTTGTGAAACCAATCAACCAGGAAACGCATGTTCCAATGACTTCAAGGTGCTTTATCAAACCTTACAAGAAAATTTCAAATCAACCTATTTATCCAGTAGCACTTTGGAATCCGCCCAGATCTTGAAGACAAATCTGAACATTTTTTTAAATAATTATAAGGCAGGCTTCACCTGTACTTGGGACAATCTAAAAATAAATATCAGGGACGAAGTCCAGATTTTGCATGACGAGATGAGGTTAAAAAATCAAAAGAGCAGTGAGAAGGTGATTTACGGTGAAGATGACCGGATGGATATTGATTTGTCTGCCGATGAAAACTATAAGCTGCTTGCTCATTCGGTGGCCGGTATGATTTTAAGTTCGAGCATTAATGCTGACCTGACCGTAAACAGCGGTATTTTGGGAGAGGATTTGGAATTATGTTCTTCGGAAAGATTTTTTCATCAGCAAAATCCCATGGTGTGTACCGGTTTTTTAGTGGGTGATGATGTATTGGTGACTGCGGGACATTGTATAGAGGATCTTGGTGATTGTGCGAAATATGCTTTTGTATTTGAATATAAAAATACCACCACCAAGTTAAAACTGGATGATATATATGAATGTCGTGAAATTATAAGTAGAAAGTTTTCTTCGGCGGGAGCGGATTATGCCGTGGTCAGGCTTGATCGAAAAGTGGTGGACAGGGTTCCGCTTAAATTTAGAAGAAATGGAAAAATGCATGATGGGAGTAATCTATTTGTCATCGGTCATCCATCCGGACTACCACTTAAAGTGGCCAGTGGTGCCTATGTCAGGGACAACTCGAAGAATGATTATTTTGTTGCCAATCTGGATTCTTTTGGAGGTAATTCAGGATCCCCGGTTTTCAATGAATCCACCAAGGAGATCGAGGGAATATTGGTCAGGGGTGAAACGGATTATACTTATGATTTGATGAATAAGTGCTATAAGACTTATAAATGTACGATGAGCGGTTGTAGAGGTGAGGATGCGACGAGAATTACTCAGGTGACGGGGTTGCCGGTTGATTTATCTCCCGTGGATGGCGGGTGGTCGGAGTGGTCTTTGTGGAGTAAGTGTGTGAGCGGTTTGCAAACCAAAACTCGCACCTGTACGAATCCTAGTCCGAGTAATGGAGGAAGTGATTGTGAAGGCGATTTCTTGGAAACTAGAAAATGTGTGAATGTTTCCAAGGAGGAAGTGCTCAAAGGATTATTTGAAAAAAGTAATTTTCAGATCATGGATGGTCAATTTTATAAATTAAAACGATATACTCAAGCGGACTTTGAAATTGTCGGCAAAAAATTTTTATCCATATGTGCTCTTCACACTAAGCCAGTAAATGAAAGTCAGTGGTATAGTTATTTTGCAGGAGATTGTCTGGCAGATAAAGTGCACATTGAAAAAATCTATGATGATTTTGAAGCTTTAGTCGTGGAATTATAAAATTTTATTTTATAGTAAAAAGATCGATGTTCAGACATGCCAGTTCTTCTGCTGGTGAGCTGGACACTGTTTCACTGGCCTTTTCAATAAATTCCAGAATATCGTTTTTAATTTTTCTAAAATCTTTTTTTGAAATGGTAATAGGAACAGTAAAGGCAAGTTCGGCGGAGGTCATTTTATTATAATTTTCAATTGCTTTAAGTCGCCAGTTAACATGGTGTTTGTTAACCAGGGGTGAATTGGATTCCAAATGAGTTTTGGAAATTCCCATGTGGATGTCGCCATTTTCGTCTGCCGCACAAAGGCCGACTTTTATGAGAAATTCCATAATTCGAGTGATTCTTTTAGCAGGTAATTCCAGTTGAGCAGCAATTTTATTAATATTATTAAATTCCGGAATGGAAGTTAAAAGCCAGACCGCCATATAGGTCCAGTCGGAGTAGTAAACGGCCTTATCCTCATTATCCAATTCGGTTTTGGTGACCACCCGGCTGGATACATTTTGAAAATCATCACGAATCTTTCTAAGTTGTTTCTCAAAATAGGTTTTGAGGTTGACGGTTCCTGCTTTTTCATATTGTACGAGGGTAATAAAATAATCAGTTTCAATTTCATTGAAACCAAAATATTCAGAAAGCTTGTATGCCTGTTCAAGAGTGAAATCCTTGTGTCCCCTGAGAACCTGGCTTATCAGGGTGGAATGAACTGCTAAATAGCTAGATATTTTTAGCAGCTGTCCTCGACCACCTTTAGGGCAATCTTTGATGAAGTTATTGATGAAATCTTTGTAGTTGAGATAGTGATATATTTTAATACTGCTCATAAGGTTCCGATTGGTTACAAAACAACTTTACTAAAAAGTCATGAATCAAAATGATTATTTACTAAAAAAACGTTTCTTAATCAATATTTACTTGCAATGATTTTACAAACACAAGGATTGTTCCCCTGAAAGACCTTCAGGGACCATTAGGATTTTGATGCATATATTAAATAGAGAGTATTCAATTATGCCAAGGAAGGAAATGAACAACAACAACTTAAGAGGTGAATCATCTCTTGGTTTCTATAAAATCCCGTTTGCTAAATCAAATCTGGGTAAATGTGTGTGCCGACCTGGGCCTTTTGAACTAGGAAAAACAACAAAAGGCTCAGGTCATTTTATTTCCCAATTACTTTCATCTTATAAATTTAAAATGATAAATAGAAAAGCTAATTTTATGTTAAATCTGCGTAATTTTAGCTTTATTAATAGCGCAGCCAGTTATTTTGTTATTCCAGTTGAAATAAATTTTTCATCGCAAAATACAAAATGACTGGCTATTTAAGGCAGGATAAAGAATTCTAAACAAATCTTACATTCTGCAGACAAGTTAATAATTTTTGTATTTAATCCATCCGTCAGGAGAAAGCTATGAAGATTAAAAATAATATTGTTTTTTTTAGTTTAATGATTATGTTGTTTAGTGCGAATGCCAGTGCCATTTTTGAAGGTGGTTGGGGCAGCGGTGGTGGAAAAGCCGTAGTTTGTTTTGATTCGCTGAAAATTGCAGCAATTGTAGAGAAAGCCGAGGGGGTTATTTCCTCCCAATATCTGTCTAACATTACTTCTCTGGAAACGTTGGATTTATTTCATGCTCAAAAAGTAGTTGGTGAGGATCAGATACATCGAGTGGCAGCCAACGAATCTTATGTGGAGTTTTTGGACAGGATGATTCAAAAAATTCAGATTGCAGATCCTTTTTTTGCTCGAGAAATCATTAAGAGTAAAAATGAATTTAATAAGAGAATTATTGGTTTTAAGCATGGTCCGGTTGATCCTACCCATGATGAAAATTACTCAGGATTTCAGTTTGTCAACCAATGTGTTTTAACCAATGTGGCGGTTCAAAAGTGGGATGAGGGGGTGAACGGTTACCGGCTTCACATTGATACAAGACTTTTTAATCATATTCGTTTTTCTGAAGAAAGCAAGGCTACCTTGATGCTTCACGAATATTTGTATCAAGTAGCAAGAGAGAAAGGTGAGCGAGATTCAAAAAGCACTCGTGACCTGATCAGTGCCGTGTTAACTGATAATCCAGACGTTAATTTGAAAGAGTATATAGCTGAATTTGGTTTTTAAATAAATGTAAAAGCCGACAACCATTTAAGCAATGGTTGTCGGCTTTTTTAGTTTAAGGAGAAAACATGTTTGTTATAAAAATTTTGATTTTTTATTTAACCATGACTTCATTAGTTTTTTCTCAAACTGGAAACAAGCGGCAATTACAAGGTCCTTCCACCGGTCTTGATGATCAAAATCAGCGCAAAATGCTGGGGGATGATTTTTTTTCAGATGATGATTTCTTCAAAAATGGCGGGCAAATGTTCAAAGAAATGCAAAAAATTCGTCAAAGGTTTCATGACATGATGGCCGATGATCCTTTTATGGAGCACTTTGATGACTTTGGCAAAATTTCAGGCAATGGATTTAAAAATAATCAGGATATTGTGACCAAGCACTACGAGGACGACAAACACTATTACTTTGAAATACAAAAGAATAGCGCTACGGAGAGTAATTTTAAAGTGAAGGTGGAAGATCATCAATTAATTATTACTAATAATCAAGAAATTGAAAAAGAGGATAGGGATGCGAAAGGTAATAAAAGTTACATGAAAACCAAATCCAGTGTGACTCGCAGTTTTCCGTTGGAAAATTATGTTGATCCTGCTGGGTATGATATTTCCGAGCAGCGGGATAAACTTGTAATAAAGTTCAAAAAAAATACACAAATTAAAAATAAAAAAACAGTAAATGCCCGCAAAGAAGATTATATCTAGACTAAGGTTGATGCAGAATGAAATTATTTTTTGCCATATTGTTGGGGTTAGGGGCTTTTTTTTCCCATGGAAAAGAAATTATATTGATTTCGGATATTGATGATACTTTAAAACGGACTCATGTCCTTGGTAAGTTCAGTGGCGGAGCTTCTTTTGATAATGATTTTGTTGGATTAAACACGCTCTATAAAATTTTAATTTGCCGGAAAAATTTTATTGGTGACGCCGGATCAGACCAGCTTTGCCTTAAGACTGTTGATGAAGAGGAACCTGAACTAACGGGAGCTTACTATGTTACGGGGGCACCATCCTACCTTCATTACGTGGGAAGAAAATTTCTTAAGAAAAATAAATTCCCCGCAGGACATTTTTATTACAGGCCGAGTTGGGACGATTCAACATACTCATTTAAGGTCGAGACGATTGAAGAAATATTAAAAGAATATGAAGCCGAAGCCACAGAAGTGATTTTGCTCGGGGATAATGGGGAGAAGGATCCTGCCATCTACGAAACCATATCAAACCATTTTCAAAATTCCAAACTGAAGATTACGACGTACATTCATTTGGTGTACGCTTATTCTGGATTATACAAGGAAACTGGAGTCAAACCCAGGCCTGGTCAAAAAATGTATCTAACGGCGGTGGATTTGGCTCTGGATTTTTATTTAAAAGAATGGATTTATGCCTCCGATATGATGATGGTTTATGACCAGGTCATGAAGAAATTAAATTCTTCAGATAGGGATGAGATTAAAAAGGTTATTCCGGGTTGGATGAAGTGCCATGAGTTTTTTGACGATTTTAAAAAAAACGGGGAGACAAGCAATATATTTAAAGATCAAATGGATCTTTATTACAATAAAATTTTTACGATTTGCCAAAAACAAGCGCTGGAACTCGATTAAATATCGTTCGTAATGATTTGACCATCTTGGGCCATAATGGTGGGCATGGTTTTTAAGATATTTCTAAACAGGTTAGAGTTAAAGGTGTTAACAGGGGTTTTCCCCTTTTTGTTATGAATATAGTACCCCGATCCAAAGATGATTGATCTGAGTTGTTCCATGCCAATTTGGGGCCGGCCATCGAGGGATTTTAATTGTAGCAGATCGGAAAGGTTGATTTGACCTTTTTGGCAAAATCCTGATTTTAAAAAATTAATAATTCGAGTGGTGATAAACAAGGTGAAAATATCGCTTTGATTGAAGGGGTAATTTTTTTGATAGATGGAAGTCAAGCGTCCTAATTTAATTTCTTGGACGGAAGTTACGGGAAAACGTTTTTCAATACCGGTATCTTTGATGAGATAAAAAATGCTTGCTCCGATCAAAACCGGAAGTGAGGCCATGAAGCTTAAGGTTTCGATCATCGAGGAAAGACTATCTTCGGGATGTCCGATGATCTGGTAGGCGGTTATATTAAAACCCAGCTGCTTTGCTTGTAAAACAATAGCTTGAAATTTTTCCAGGTTGACAGGCCTTGAGTTTAACTTACTCAATTCTTTATTGTAAGAAACTAAAGATAAATTTAAATCATCAAATCCAGCGTTCTTCATGGCAGAAAGTATTTCCAGGTCAAGATGCAAGTAAGAAATTCCATTCATCGCCACCAGCTTGATATTGCGGTCTTGGAATTTGGAGGTGATTTTATTAAATAGCTCCAACGCTCTTTTTTTATTGTAAGTCAGGTTGTCATCTTCAAAATCAAAGACCCGATATCCCTGTTTGTATCTCACTGTCATTTCGGTAATTATTTTATCAGGGTCCCGGGGAAAAAATTGGTGATGGTACAGGGAATTGATGGAACAAAAATCACATTGATAAGGGCAGCCCCGGGAGGAAAGCATAAAGGTCAAGGCCTGGTGGTTTAATTCATAGTTGGAGCTATCTAGGTCTTTAAAATCAGGGAAGGGAATTTCATCAATAGGAAAATTGTCTTTGATTGGATTATGAATAATTTGATTATTTTGTTTATAGCTTAAGTTCTGCACGTTATCCCATTTTTTATGGTTGATAAATTCAAAAATAAATTGGGTAAAGGCCTTTTCTCCCTCCCCCCTTATGACAAAATCAATGGCATCATGTTTTAACATGAAGTCAGGCCAGACAGTGGCATGGGGACCACCAATAATGATGGGGATATTGTGGTGGTCTTTTATTAATTGAGCAATGGTGAGAACTTCTTGGTAGTATGGGGAAAAAAGGGATGATATGCCGATTAAATCCGGGGAAATATTTTTTATGTCGGATATTATATAATCAAAATCCGCCCCAAAATGGTAGTATTGATCAAAACTCGAAAATGGCCCCTTGTCTCTTCCTATATAGAAATTTTTCAGATAACTCATCTCGCTTGGGTAGGGAATAGTTTTTTTGGAAAATCCGCTATGGTAATCCTTGATTACCACGTTAGTAGAGGGGTGGTGTAATTGGATAGTGGCCTTCAGGTAGGCAAGTCCCATGGGTTGCAAACGAATGTTAGTATCATAAAAATCTTGAATGGGAGGTTGTAGTAGCAATATTTTCATTAAAAAACCCGAAGTGTGTACACTTCGGGTTTAACATCTAAATACCTTTTTGGGCAATAAGTTTTTATTATGCAAGATTATTATTGGCAAAATCCCAATTCACCAGGTTCCAAAAAGCATCAACATATTTGGGACGAGCATTCCGGTAATCAACATAATAAGCATGCTCCCAGACGTCACAAGTCAGGATTGGTTTTAAGTTGTCAGTCAGGGGACAACCGGCATTACTGGTAGAGATGATTTGTAATTTCCCACTCTTGTTTTTAACCAGCCAGGCCCAACCAGAGCCGAAAGTACTGATGGCGGTTTTAGTGAATTCTTCTTTGAATTTTTCAAACGAACCAAAATCTTTTATCAGTTCTTTTAAAATTTGTCCTTTAGCAGTACCGCCTCCCTTGGGAGATAGGCAGTTCCAGTAAAAGGTATGGTTAAAAACTTGAGCAGCGTTGTTGAAAATAGTGCCGCTTGATTTCATAATTATTTCTTCCAATGTCATTTTTTCAAATTCCGAGTTTTTTACTAGGTTATTTAAATTGGTAACATAAGTTTGGTGATGCTTGCCGTAATGGTATTCAATGGTCTCTGGAGATATGTGTGGGGACAGAGCATCATTCGAATAAGGTAATTGGGGTAATTTGTGTTCCATTTTATTCTCCTTTTGATAAATATATTTAAATTCGATTTTGTTTACAAATAGGTGTAGAATTCTATCTAATTATTACGACTTTTTCATCATTAACTTTAATGTTTACGAAGTCATTAACATTATTTAATTTTTTGGAGCAATCCGATGAAAAGCATTTTGATTTTAATACTTGCCTTGGTGCCCTTGTATGTTCAGGCTGAAAAAAAGAAGCCGGCCTGGATCAGCGATCTTTCTACTTTTTGCAAACCGTCTGAGTTATGCACCGTTGGTGAAGCGGTGGGAATGATGCAGGCGGAGTCTTCAGCTAGAAAAGAAATGTCGAAGATATTCATGACCCAAATCAAATCCAAAAACACCCTTTCTTCTTCAGGAAAACAAGTCAGTGTTGGAGATCAACCAGTATCAGGGAGTTTTGAAGAGGAGATGTATGGTGAGATAGAGGAGAAGACTGAAGGTGCCTTAAGAGGGGTGGTGATCAAGGATACCTACGAAACGGCGGATAGTTTTTACGCATTGGCCGTTTTAAAAAAAGCTGAAGGGGCACAATTTTTAAAATCGGAAATGGATGAGCTGGATAAAAGTATTGTAGAGTTTTATAAGGATGGTAGAAGAAATTCTCTTAATAAAGCCTTAAAGACGATGAAAGTCAGGGATGGGCTTAATATCAATTATGAATTTTTAAAAGGTAAAAAAAATCCCTCCAAGGTGACCTATCAACAGGTGATGGAGAAAAAAAATCAGAAAAGAAGTCAAAATGTAGTCGTGTTTTTAAAAGTGAATGAGCCAAGCGAAAAAGGGGAGATCCGGGATATTATCATATCAAAGCTTCTTGAGGATGATTTTAAAGTGGTGACGGATAACAAAACTCATAAATATAAAATAGAAGTGGAAGTTAAAAAGAACAAGGAATATTTGAAAGTCGAGGGTTTTGAAAAATACATGTTCATGCTGAGAATTAATTCTTTTAACCAGTCTGGAGAAAAGCTTGGCAATCTGGTTTTTGATAAGGCTTCCGTTGGAAGGGATTACTCTCATGCGTATAGCAATGTCTTACCTAGTATAATGGATTTTATCGTTGATAAAATTGGGGAACTTAATATTGATTAGATAAAGGAGATTTTATGAAAACAACGTTAATGGTGTTATTATTATTATCAGTGTTGGTATCTTGTAGTTCTACAAAAAAGGAAACTTTGACCGAAGAGAAGGAACACGAGGATATTCAAAAGGAATACACGGTAATAGATTCAAGTTCGGATAAAAGACCTGGTTGGATTGAAAATGCCAGTTTATGGGCCAAAATGCATGGAAAAGATTTAGTAGCTAATAGCTATTTTTCCTATGAAACAGATCCCTTCCAAAAAAAATCCATGGCCTGTTCAAAAGCTAAAGCCTCGGCTTATTCTGATATCGCCAGACAGATTGCCACATTTATAAGCAAGACCATGGCATCCTCGGAAGAAGGCACTGCTGCCATTGATGAAAGTAATCCTAAAACTGAAAGCATAAGAAGTTTTATGGAAGATACCCTGGCCGAGAAAATCCAGGCCCTTATTCATGGGGCAAAAGTGGAAATCACTTATTGGGAGAAGAGAAAATATGAAAAAAACTTAGGTGCGAAAAAAGATTATAACGCCTATACTTGTGCCGCTTTTGTCTCAATGGAAAATACCCGACTGAAAGAAGCTATCGATAAGGCTGCCAATTTCACCGCCGCATCCACCGATGATCCAGAAACCAAGGCCAATGTTAAGAAAGCTTTGGAAGAAGTTTCAAATGATTTCATAAAGGCCAAGAAGGGTGAAATTTAATTTTTTTTAATAAGGGAGATCAAATGAAAAAAATATTAATGATACTTGTTTGTGTTTTAGTAGTTAGCATGCTTGCTTCCTGTGGGAGTTTTAAGGCAAAAAGAGTGGATTCCTCGGAAGGGGATGAGAAGGCTTTGGAGATTACTGATAAGTGGGTCTTTGGTGATACGGAAAGAGTGATCAAGGATTTACTGGTGCAGATGGAAAATCACAAGCAATTTAAAAATTGGGTCAAAAAGCATGGGAAGAATCCTACCGTTTTTGTGGGAGAGGTCCAAAATGATACGGCGGAAGCCTATTTTCCCATCGATGATATGAATGATGAGTTTTTAAATGAATTATCAGCTTCTGGTAACTTTGTATTGGTGGATGCGGCTTCCAGAGCATCCATTTTAAAGGAAATGACCTACCAAAATGATGGAATGGTGAGCCCGGAAACTGCCAAGACGGTGGGTAAACAAGTCGGAGCGGATCTGATGATTTTTGGCGCCGTTAGAATGAACCCTAAAACCCTTGAAGGTAAAACCATCAAACAGTATTCTGTCAATTTACGCATGACCGAGGTGGAGAAAGGGATAGAGGTTTTACGGGTTAGAACCAAAATTCAAAAATTTTCATCACAAAATGGATCAGGTTGGTAATTGATGAGGATATTCTTTTCAAGTGTTATTTTAATTTTATTTTTTGTATCGTGTAGTGCTGGTGGGTTAAAGGAGCGTCAGCTCCTTACCCAGTACTTTCAAAAGAAAGATTATAAGGAAGTGCATAAGGTTTTAAATGAGTCTGCGACATATAAGGAAGAAAAAAATAAACTTCTTTTTTTAATGGAAAAGGCCATGGTCTTTCATGCACAGGAACAATATCTTGATTCTATTGAGACGTTTCTTTTGGCCAGTGATCTGGCCCGTCAGCTATATACCGTAAGAATTTCCAAGAAAGTGGCAGCGTTATTGGCCAACGACAATTACGATGTTTATTACGGTGAAGCCTACGAGCGGTCCTTAATTCATATGTATCAAACCTTGAATTATTACCTGCTTGCCAAGAAAGGGGAAGTTTTAGAGAGAGTGAGGGAAGATAAAAAAGTGGAGCCTGCCAGAAAGCTGGAGAATCGTGAGATTGCCCAGTTCATGTCCAGAGCAAGATCTGAAGTACTAGCGTGGAATGCCCTGATTGAAACTTTTCAAAATGAAAGAATGGGAAAATCGGTTTTTAAAAATGATTTAATGGCCAAACTTCTGGGGGGTTTTGTCCATGAAAACACCGATACCATCAACGATTTGCAAACAGCTTATCTTTTATATCAGGATGCCCGAGATATTCTGGTCAAAAATTATGGTGGATATCAAAGTTTTAATAGTAGTTTTAAAAAATTCAAGGGAGATTTTGAAAAGTTTCCCTCGCTTGGAATTGAGCAAGTTCGTAAAAATTATATCTCTCCGACCCACTATTTTGATGAATTAAATGAGTATTTAGAGTACAAAATTTTATCACTTAGTAAAAAAATCAGACCCCATGATTATGAAAAACTAGTCAAAATCTTTGCGCCTAAAAAAACAGTTTTAGACCGGGTCGAACGGGAACGACATAGTCCCAATCTGACTATTTTGTTTCATCATTCAATTATTCCTCCCAAGGTTCCTGATAAATATTATTTTGGTTTAAATCCTGATAATTTTCAAGGTGGTGGTCAAAAGGTTTTAGCAGCAGTTGGGCAAGTGGCCCTGACGCATTTTATGATGAATGTTTTAAAACTACGTCATAACAGTGCCCAATCGGTGGGGTCAGCCTATGCTACTGTCCAAATGGCATCTGTTACCAGCCAATATGCTTCTTTTGATTTTGAATTACCAAAAATTCAAAATCGCCCCCTGGTAGATAATTTGTGCCTGGTGGTTAAAGATGAGCGAGATCACGAAGTTTTGAAAAGAAAATTGGTAATTGTGAATCCTATCGGGGATATTGCAGAGGAAGCTGTGGCCGAAAAATCAGCCTGGCGCTATACCAGAACTGGAACCCGGCTCGCCTTAAAATATGCAGCGGTGGTTGCTTCAGCTTATGGCGCATACAAGGCTGCTGGTGGGGAACAGGGTACTTTCTCGGGCATTGCCGCCATGGCAAGCTTTTTGGCCGGTTCTCGATTGATCAAGGCTTCAGAGATAGCGGATACCAGATACTGGAGTTTGCTGCCAGAGGATTTACGGATGGAAGATCTTTATTTGCCAGAGGGTCATTTTGAATTATTTATAATTGGCGATCAAAATAAGTATTCGCTAGGAAAAATAACGATCAGTGATCCAAACGCCAAACATTTGATTAGCTACAGGAATTAATTTTAATTTCTGACCATTTAGATCAATCATTGTACGTTTTTTCCATTGGTTCTTTTTTTTCTAATATATTCAGATAAATAATTAATCTTTCCGATCAATTCCTATGTTGATTGGAAAACTTTCTATTATTTTAATTTTGTTTTGTATCTATCAAGGCATGCCTGGCCAGGGTTTCGCAAGGGTATTATTTGTAGATGAAAATACTGACTTTAGTTCCCCTTGGCTGGATCATCAACTGGGCCCTGAGGAGAGTTTCAAGAAAGTATTAAGAATTATTAATCGCTCCCAGGAAGGCAGGGAATTATTACAAAAGGCGCATAAAAAGGCCTATCAACAAGGAGAAACTCTTTTAGATATTATAAAAGTAGGTGAAATTTCGGTTTCAGATACAACGCTACTTCGCAAATTTTATCCACAAAATCCTGAACAGATCATTTATGAAACTAAATCGAAAATATTTTTGAATAAGGAACTGAATCTGATGGACGGTGTTTTGGATTTGGCCCACGAACTGACCCACTTTACCCATAGAACCGCATTTAATCCCTACTTGAAAAACTTCAATCTTATTGATTTTATCAAATCGACAATTGAAGGTACCGGCGGAGAGGTGGATGCGTTTTTGACCGAGTGTCGTATTTTAAAAGAACTATTTGGTTCCACGAATAAATATAATGGAAATTGTAAAAAGTTACTGGACCCGGTAAAGGGTGATTTTTCGAGGGAAAAAGGTGTCGAATTATTTTATCAGGTGGGGGAGTATTATAAAGCAACCGTTAAGACTATCAATTTGTATGGAGAAAATGTCAATTTATTGGGCAATTTAAATTCCCATGATGCTATTTATATCTCCTCTGCCTATGGGCTCCCTTATCCCCTGGCGGCGGTTAAAGAGTTTGTGTCAATCATGGACAGAGTGTGTGTTAATGACCAAAAAAGGCTGTCGCTAATGAAAAAAAAATCTGCCAGAATGCCTGCTTCGGTGGATCGAGAGTACCATCTTCAAAAAATTGATAAAGAATACCAAGGCTTTAAGCAGCGTTGCCACAAACACATCTAGATCAGTTTTGTTTTACAGGAATACTGATGCGAAAACATGTATGGGCAGCGGTGGTATCCAATACGATGGTACCGCCATGTTCTTCGATGAACGTTTTGGAAATATAAAGGCCTAACCCTTGGCCGCGATAGTCTTCTTTAGTGGTAAAAAAAGGTTCAAAGATATACTTGGCAATATCTGGTTTGATATTGCTGCCCGAATCAGTGATGGAAATATGAATGGACTGGTTATTTTGTGAGAGTTCTATGGAAATCCATCTTGTTGGGAGTTTATAGATTGCATCTATGGAGTTGTAAATAAGGTTTAAAATGACCTCGGCAATCTGGGACGGGTGGCAATCAATGATTTGTTCGGGGGGGATATTGTTTGTCACCCTTAATTCAATATCAACATTGATCAGTTTGGTTTTGACAAAACTGAGGGTATTTTCCAGGAGTTCATGTATTTTAATATTTCTGACAAAACCCATGGTGCTATCTTGAATGAAGGTTCTCATTCCTTTTACCACGGCTGAAATTCTTTCGACCATTTTGTCAATTTGAGCGGTGGATTCATAAATATTGTGTGAATCGATTTCCCTGTGATTGATCAGAGAATCTTTTAAGTCATCACTATGCCCTTGAATCATGGAAAGGGGGTTGTTAATTTCATGAGCGATGCACCTGCAAAGTACGTTCATGGAGGCCAGTCGGGAGGACATAGAAAGATTTTTTTCTATTTTTTGTTTTTGTTCATGCAGTTTTTTGTGTTCAATGATTCGCCATAGCCCCTGCATGAGCAAGGTGAGTTGTCTGGCATCAGAAGAATTATAATCTTCGGACTTATTATTAACGATACTGACGACGACAGTTTCATGATGCTCCTTGATCGGTGAACAGATGATTTTGTTGGTATGAATTATATTTGCTTCATGAGGAGCCTTGTCAATTTGGTTAAGAATTAAAACTTCGTGAGCAGTAAAAATATTATCATGATATTTGGCAGGAAGGGTTTTATCCAAGATTTCTTTTAAGCTGCGATTTTGGAGATCAGCGGAGTTGGTAAAGACCTTGTCGTGACCATTTTTTTCTTTAATGATGATGATGCCGGTTTGACTTTCCGTAAGATCCACCATCTCATTTACAGCAAACTCAATAATTTCATTAATAGGAGCATCGATCATTTGATTGAGTTTCACCAGACTTTCAAGTCTTGATTCATTGAGTGCCAGGGCTATCTGGGCCCTTTTTTTCTCGTCAATATCAAAGGAGGTACCGATCACAATCTGGGGACGGCAATCATTATTCCATTTTAAAATTTTACAGCGGGCCAGATTCCACCGGTATTGTTCCGAGACCCTTTTGCTTCTGTATTCAAATTCAAAATAAGGTTCGTCATGCTTGGGGGTGGATTCAATCAAGATCAAGATCTTTTGGTAATCGTGGGGGTGGATCTGGTTTCGGGTGACCTCGCTAAAGGGTAATATTTCTTCTTTGGGAAAGTAACCAATCTGTTCATTATTTTTCGAAAGGATATTGATGACATTGTTTTTTAAATCAATATGCCAGACGATTTGTTTGGTTGCGCTTAGTGCCATTCCTAGGTAACTTTGACTTTTTAAGAGTTCATCCTGGGTTTTTTTGTATTCGGTGGCATCTATCAAAACCAACAGGGCGGTTTTGGCATCCTGGCTGTGGGGAATAACTGCCATGTTAAAATGAATGTCGTCGGCGTTTTTATTTTTGCAGATGATGTCGCTATAAGTGTAAGTGTTTTTTGAAAAAAGTCCTTGGAGGGTATTTTTGATTTTTAAAACCGAACCGGGGTCTGATATTTCCTCAATATTGGAGTTTAATAACTCACTTTTATCGTAGCCCAGAAGATCGCAGATATTTTGGTTAGCATAACTTATTTTTAGTTTTTCATTGATAACAATGATATTGAGGGTGTTGCCAATGATGTCGATCAAATGAGAATAAATAGGTTGAGGTTTGGTGTCCTCATGTTTATTTTTACTTAATTCTTCATTCATATCCTTATTTTTTTCTTGTTCCACCAGTTCCATAAAATTACTGGGAAGAATCTCCAGTACTTCGCAAATTTTATTGATCGTCTTTAGACTCGGGGATCTTAATTCTCGTTCTAAAAGACTTATATAAGTCCTGGCCAAATTGGCCTCGAGGGATAAATTTTCCTGGGAAATGCCTTTGTCGGTTCTGAGTCGCCTCAAGACGCGTGCAAATTCTCTGTTTTTTTTCATGTATTCCACCTGATTTGTCCTTATTTCGTGGTAAACTAGCAAATAACTGCCTCATTGTTAAGAAAACTAAGGCAACTATCCGAAAATTAAATTTCTTAACTCTCCTGTTTATAAAACGTTATTTCAACCTACAATAGTAAGCGAAATAAGAGCTTTTAAAAAAGGCATTTGGTCGTTAAAATACTAAGTGCCGTTGTTAATACAACGCAAAACTGCAGTCCTGTTCATTAAAGGGGTTCTATGTCAGATAAATTGTATCCACTTGAGATTGAAAAACTATTCAAGCTGATTTTTTTTGAATGGAATAAAAAAGAAAGTATCCTGGGCATTGATAAATGTCTTTTTTTTTCACCAACTCAAAATAATAAAGCGATTAGTATGGAGAGATACGGCGAAACCATAGATACTCCTCTTGGCGTGGCTGCCGGTCCACAAACCCAGATGGCGCAAAACATTGTTGCAGCCTGGCTTACGGGAAGCCGTTATATGGAGCTTAAGACGGTTCAAACTTTGGATGAACTGGAAATTTCGAAACCTTGTATTGATATGGAAGATGAGGGGTTTAATTGTGAGTGGTCGCAAGAATTAAAGCTTGAGCAATCCTACCATGAGTATTTGAAAGCATTTATTTTGATTCATATTTTGCAGGATTATTTTCAGCACCCTCCAGGCCGCTGTCTGGGAACCATTTTTAATATGAGTGTTGGATATGATTTGAAGGGAATAAAAAGTCCCAACGTGCAAAATTTTTTAAAAAAGATGAAGGATGCTAAAGCGGAAAAAGAGATTTATCTAAAACGTCTGCTTCCCCTTTATCCCAGATTAAAGGATATCCATATTCCTGACTTGATCTCTAACAATGTAACCCTATCAACCATGCATGGCTGTCCCAGCGATGAGATTGAGATGATTGGGCGATATTTGATTTGCGAGTTAGGGCTTTATACCACCATTAAGTTAAACCCAACTTTGAATGGTAAAGAAGAAGTTTGTCAAATATTAAACCGTGATTTGGGTTATCATAAGATCGTGGTTCCTGATCTTGCTTTTGAACATGACCTGAAATTTCATGAGGCAAAGACCATAATTAAAAATCTAAAACAGGCTGCCGCTTTAAAAGGAGTGGATTTTTCTATTAAACTCACGAATACCTTGGAATGTGAAAATAACAAAGAATTTTTTGACCCACATAATGCTACCCATATGTATATGTCAGGAAGGGCATTGCATGTGTTGGCGATCAACCTGGCCTTAAAATTACAAGATGAATTCAAGGGGGACTTGGATTTATCTTTTTGTGCCGGTGTTGATGCACTAAATGTTGCAGATGTCTTAAGTCTTAATATAAAGCCGGTCACCATATGTACAGATCTTTTAAAACCGGGAGGATATGGGAAAACTTACCAGTATATTGAAAATATCAATCGCCAAATGACGCTAGTGGGGGCAAGCAATTTAAACGAGCTGGTTTTAAAAGTTGCTGGTGAAAATGATTTGAAAAAAGCTGCCCTTATTAATCTCTCCAAATATAAAGATCAGTTGGTGGGGAACAAAAGGTATTTTAAATCCAGTTTTCCTTATAAAAATATCAAAGGGAGTAGATCTTTAACGATGCTTGATTGCATAAAAGCACCCTGCAGTGAAACCTGTAAGGCCAATCAAAATGTACCAGAGTATATGCGAAAAACCGTCAGTGGGGAATTTGATAAGGGTTTGTGGGAAATTTTAAAAACCAACCCACTGCCTAATATCACAGGTTTGGCATGTGATCATAAATGTGAAGATCGATGTACCCGTATCAATTACGATAATCCTCTTCATATAAGGGAGATAAAAAGATTTTTGGCAAGCACGGCGGTCATCAAACCTGATGCCAGTTCCCAGAAAAAGTTATCGAAAGTGGCGATTATTGGAGGAGGTCCCTGCGGTCTTTCGGCAGCATATTACCTATGTAAAATGGGTTTTAGAGTGGAGATTTTTGAATCAAGAGAGATCGCTGGTGGAATGGTTACCAATATTCTTCCTGATTTTAGAACGATTAAAGAGCGGGTCAATTGGGATATAGAAAAAATTAAAGAACTGGGCGTGATGGTTCACACCGGCATATCCATTGATAGTGACAGTGCTTTTAATGAAATTATCTCAGATTTTAATTACGTTATTCTTTCCATAGGCTCCCCCAGACTAAAAAGCCTAGGGGTTTTAAACGAGGATGCCGGTGGAGTGATCAATTTTTTGGATTTTTTAGAGAAGGTAAAAAAAGGAAAAATACATAAACTTCCCAAAAAAGTGGCCGTGATAGGTGGGGGTAATTCGGCGATTGATGCGGTCCGAACTGCCAAGCGGCTCATGGATCAAGGGGACTCTTTGTTTTTGATCTATAGAAGAACCTGGCAGGATATGCCCGCCGATAGGGAGGAAATCCAAGCATTGCTGGATGAAAAAATTGCCATATTGGAATTAACCAATCCGAAACAAATTCTTATCAATCCTGCTACAAAACATATCGAGGGGCTAACTTGTGTTAAAACCGAAATTGTAGGCATGGATGACCAGGGAAGAAATCAGATAAAAGAAGTGCCAGGAAGCGAATTTACCATGGAGATGGATTTGATCATTTCGGCGATAGGGCAGGAAAAATTAAGGGGTGAACATTTCAATTCCTTGGAAAAAGAGGTGGATGGAACCATAAAATATTTTAAGGAAAATATGGAAACCTCGATCAGGAACGTGTTTGTCGGCGGCGATAGTGCTCACGGGCCTTTATCTATAATTCAGGCGATAGCGGATGGTAGAAAAATTGTTGAAGAAATTTGTTACCGGGAAAATTGTGAATTCTTGGAAAATCGCAATTTATCTTTGGTGGATATAAGAGAAATAAGAAAAAAACGTGCTTGCAAGATCTATGGCAGAGAACCTCGAAAGTTGCACCCTTTAAACCGGAATAATTTTGAAGTGGTGGTGGAAACATTATCCAGGCAAGAGGCTCAAGCGGAAGCCCAAAGATGTTTGGATTGTGATCAATTATGTGAAGTGTGTGTGACGGTTTGTCCCAACCGGGCCAATGTCAGTTATCAGCTACCTAAAAAAGATTATCACTTAAAGGATATTATCATTGATCAGATGAAGCATTCGTTCGGGGTGGATTATATTTTTGGGGTAACCCAGGAAAATCAAGTGTTCAATATTGGTGATTTTTGTAATGAGTGTGGCAATTGCAACATCTTCTGCCCGACTAGTGGAAGACCTTATCAGGATAAACCAAAAATTTATTTAAGTAGAAAATCCTTCAAAGAAGCGGGAGCGAATGCCTTTTATTTTGAAGAAGAAAAAAGTGCCCGTACCTTATTTGTTAAGACTGCCAGTGAAAATTACAAAATAGTTTATCCTCATCAGGGAGATCGTTTTTTTGTAGAAAACAATACGATTATGATGCAGCTACTTAAAGAAAATTTAAAAGTGAAGGCAGTGGATTTGATCAAACGCAATGGTCACGTTAATATGCTTGAACTCGCCATCATGAAGGAATTAATCGTCAATTGTAAAATTTTCTAAGTCAGGGGGAAAATTAAAGTGAATTTGGATCAACATTTTTTAACAGCTTCAAATGTCAAAGAAATTAATAAAGTGACCTGGATTGGTGTGGTTATCAATGTGTTTCTTTCTGCAATTAAATTTATTGTTGGCTACATAGGCGGTAGCCAGGCGGTCATTGCCGATGCCGTTCATAGCCTTTCAGATTTATCAACTGATTTTGCCGTCCTTGTGGGAGTGCGGTTTTGGAGCGCTCCGCCTGATGAAGATCATCACTACGGACATTATCGTATTGAGGCCTTGATTACAGCTTTAATTGGAATAATTCTGGCGGTGGTGGCCTTGGGAATTGGTTATAGTTCAGTGGTAACCATTAAAGAATTTCATTTTGGTAAAACGGCTTGGATCGCCGTAGTGGGGCCACTGATTTCCATTGTTATCAAGGAAGCTCTTTATCATTGGACAGTGGCGGTTGGTAAAAAAGTTCGCTCAAAATCACTTATTGCCAATGCCTGGCATCACCGCTCGGATGCTTTAAGTTCTGTGCCTGCCCTTATTGCAGTGGTGGTATCCACTATCAATCCTTCATGGGTATTGGTCGATCATATAGGGGCTTTAATAGTTTCGGTGTTTATTTTAAAGGTTTCCTGGGACATCACGGTTCCGGCACTTTTGGAACTGACTGATCAAGGGGCTTCTGAAAATGTCCACTTGCTTATAAAGCAAATTGCTTTGGCAGTTGAGGGGGTCGTGGAGGTGCATAAAATTAGAACCAGAAAAATCGGGCAAAATATATTTGTGGATCTGCATGTCTTGGTCAAACCAGAAATTTCAGTCCGGGAAGGGCATGTGATATCTGAAAATGTAAAAAGTAAATTGTTAAAAAAGGGACCGGATATTCTGGATGCCGTAATTCATTTGGAACCTTCAGAATAAATTCATTTTACAACGGGTTATAAAACTAAAAAAGTATTAAGTGTGACTGTTGACATTGTTGTTTGACAGTCGTACTTTTAAACGGATAACAATTTAAATAGTTGAGGAAAAATTAATGAACTTGAAATTATTGGGTCTTTTGATTTTTTTAGTTTGTCTTATAAGTGGTTCTGCTTTTGCAGAAGAGGTAGTGTTACCTAAAGGTCGTGGGATAGATGACTTTATTGCATATTTTATTGCTATGGGGATGGTTGCGGCGGTTGCAACACTTGCTCAATCTAAAGTTATAACTACTGCGCTTGAAGGGATTGCCAGAAATCCAAGTACCAGTGATAAACTGTTTACGCCTATGATTTTAGGTCTTGCACTTATCGAATCCCTGGTTATATTTACTTTCGTTTCTGTATTCATGGTGAAATAAAAAAAATTATTTTTTTAAACCAATAAAAAAATCTCCCAATTTACGAGTTTTCTTTTTTTCAGTTGCGACACGGTTGGGGATATAGATCTTTCCCATGACTTGATTTTTATCCAGCATGATATTTAAATGAACTTCGATATTTTTGGTGTGGCTTTTTAAAACATAGAAATCACTCATAGGACCCTGAGTGACTTGATAGATTTTAAAATTTTCTTCAAGATAAAGCAATTGATTGGTGGAAGGAGCAGATTCCATGCCCTCCATGTGGACCATCACTTGGTTTTCAGGATTATTCTTTTCCTGACTTTTTTGAGGGAAGCTTAACTGAAAGAAAAAAGCCCCTTTGTTGTCCGATGTGTCTATAAAAGTACCTGTAAAATTGCCTTCAAGTAAAAGCAATTTGTTTTGATTTACCAGAGTCGAGTTCGACTTATTTATTCTAAAGTATTTCTTCCAAAAAGAGCGTAATGGTCTGGGCAGGCGAGGCAGGGCCTGACTTGCTATTTTGTTTTCGCTGGCACTGCTGGAAGGAGGATCAATGGCAACTGAAAGAGAATCAGTACTGGTCATGGTTAAAGGTGACGGAATTTTTTCGCCTTTAGCAATCACTTCGTCCTCCCATGCCTTGATTAATTCTTCGCTTCTTTGTTGATCATTTTTGTATGCCCATTCCTGCTGTGAATTGGACAGTCTGATCCCTTGAATAATTAAAAAAGTTTGAAAAGCTTTGGCCATCAGTTCATCTGCTTTAAGGTACTTTTCCTTTAAGGTTTTTAAATTAAGATATTCATTCAAATCATCATTGATCAATTCTTGGGCCGGCTCGATGATACTTTCTTTTTCGGTAAGACAGCTCATGTGAGCTTCTTTGCAATTTTTGATCAGTTCATAAAGATCTGAGTGGCTCTTTTTTTGATACCAGAAAATACCAACGGAAAGGGCCGGAATAATAAGTAGGATGATGAGAACAGTTTTTTTCATTGGTTAAAAACGCCTGATGATGTCATTGAATTCTAGAATCATTTCATCAATTTTATCCACTTTGTTAAATACGCTACCCCAGTAATTATCATGATTAAACCATTGATCATTGAGTTCACTTAACTGTCGCTGCTGTTGTTCGATCCAAGTGAAGTATTTCAAATTATGAACCCTTTTTTTATCATAATGGCTAAGCTCAAGCATGTTATCAATGCCCTGCTGGCGGATCATCTCTACATCCATGTGAGCATTTTTCTCCTGGTAGGTACCTCTTTCATCAGTCAACTCTTTTAATCTTGATCCATACAAATCAAGCGAGTCGGTAAAAATGGTCACCAGATAATCATTTTCATTCATTTCGTAATATTTTGCCATTTTTATGGTGGCGAGCAGGTTTCCGATAGAGGATATGCCAAGAGAATTCAAGGTTTCAACGAGTTTTTTAGGTACACCATTTTCAAGTAATTGTCTTCTGCCTTTTTCTTCGTTAAATAAACGAAGGGCGCGGATGGTGGCTTCATCGTCAACCGCAATCACCATATCAGTATTTTTCATATCATGAATCCAGGGAATGTGCTTGTCTCCAATACCCTCAATACGGTGTCCGCCAAAACCGTTGTTGAGCAGGGTGGGGCATTGGAGTGCTTCGGCTGCCGCCAGCTTCATTTGTGGATATTTAGTCTTTAAATAATAACCGTAGGCCATAGTTCCTGCGGATCCAGAACTTGATACTGCTCCCCTTAAAGTATTGCCTGGTTTCATTTCTGCTTTGAGAGCATCTTCCATGGCCGATCCAGTTACGTGATAGTGCCAAAGCGGGTTACCAAATTCTTCAAACTGGTTGAAAATTTGAATATTTTTTCTAGTTTTTCTAAGCTCCCAGCATTTATCAAAAATTTCTTTTACATTGCTTTCGCAGCCAGGAGTCGCAATAACTTCACCGGCAATTTTGGATAACCATTCAAATCGCTCCTTGCTCATTTCTTGGGGTAAAATGGCAATGGACTGGCAACCAAGTAAAGCGGATACATAGGCTCCTCCTCTGCAATAATTACCAGTGGAAGGCCACACTGCTTTTTCGTTTTCTGGATCAAATTGTCCAGTGATCAGGCGAGGGGCCAAACAGCCATAAGTGGCCCCAACTTTATGTGCTCCGGTAGGGAACCATCTGCCCACCAATGCTATGATGTTTGCCTTAATACCTGTTAATTCTGGAGGAAGAACCAGGTAATTAGTCTTGCCGTATCCGCCGCCTTTTTCTTTTTGTTCATTTTTCCAAGTAATCCGGTATAGATTTTTGGGATGAATGTCCCACAGACCAATATTTTTCAATTCATCTTTAATTTTTTGATCAATGGTTTCTGGATTTTTCATTTCCTTAAAAGTAGGAAGGGTTACTCCTAAAGATTTTAATCGTTTGGCATTTTGGTCACGTTTTGATTTGTTAATGGTCAGATCAATCATGTTAACTCCGCTATATTTTTTATTAATTTTTGAGGTTTGGTAATTTTTTTGGTGGCTGAAAGCGTATCTTTTAGTCCGTTGCCGGTGGCAAGAAGAACTATAGTTTCATTTTTTTTAAGAGAGTCCTTTACTTTGAGTAACCCTGCTAAGCTAGCCGCTCCTGCAGGCTCAATAAAGAGTCCTGTCTTTGTGGATAAGATTTTTTGGGCATTTAATATTTCATCATCTGTTACGAGTATTGTTTTGCCGTTATACTTGGTTAAATATTTATAGGCCAAATGACCATTTCTAGGTGCATCGACGGAGATTGAATCAGCTATAGTATTGGAGCGTTGATAATCAAAAGTGCCACCATTTTTAAATGCTCGGTGGATAGCCCCACTAAATTCAGCTTGAACAGCGTAGATGGTTGGAATTTTTTTAATTATTTTAAAATTTAAAAGGTCTATAAATCCCTTGTAAACGCCTGCTAGAATAACACCGTCACCAGTTGGAATAAAAATATGATCTACGGTGCCAAGGTCTCGAACAATTTCGAGTGAGACGGTTTTTTTTCCTTCGATCGTCATGGGGTTATAGGCGGTATTTCGATTCATTCCACCAAATTTTTTACTGTATTCGATGGACAAATCGTAAGCTAAATCGTAATTGCCATCAACCATGATTACATTTGCTCCGTATTGAAGAGATTGGATAAGTTTTCCCTCAGGAACATTTTTTGGCAAAAAAATGGTTATTTTTTGATTGGCGCAGGCCCCTATGCCTGCCATGGAAGATCCTGCATTACCGGTGGAAGCCAGGACTATTTCGTTTATATTATTATTCTTTGCAAAAGCGCTGACGAGAAAAGATGCACGGTCTTTAAAAGATCCGGTAGGATTAGTGCTGTCATTTTTTATAAAAAGATTAGCTAATCTTAAGTCATCCATTAGTCTTTCTGGTTTCACGAGCGGTGTGTTACCAACTTGAAGAGATGGGAAATATGTTTTTTCTATGGGTAAAAAAGTAAAAAAATCTTGGAGATCCGCATTTTTATTGGAGTTGATAACCTCTAAGACGCCTCTTGAGGGAGAGTTTTTCTTGGTTTTTGGGCCACAACTTGAACAAAGCATGATTTCTGGCTTGATATCAAAAATTTGATTGCAGTCTGTACACTGGTAGTGAAACATTAATTTTGCCCGGTTCTTTTTTAAAAAATTTTATCAAGGAGTGTGCTTTAAGGCAATGAATCTGATTGAGAAGTTTTATGTTTTCAATCTAAATTCATCACTATATGCTTGATTTGTAAAAAATTTTAACTTTAAGAGAAGAAATGTTTATTGAGAGGATCGAAAATGAATCGAATTTTTGTATTTATATTTATTATTAGTATTATTTCGTCCTGTGGACAAGGGTTTAAAGTAAAAGTCGCCAATCCGTCACCTGCGCCGATTTCTACTCCGATTGTTAATCCAGTAGAGATGACCGGGGATTATTGTACTGCTTGGCATTCCCCTACTTACTATCCGCATAGTCTGAAAATTTTTGTATCTTGTCTTCAAAATGGTCAGTGGGTTATTCAAAACTCTCCGGTTGATAATTCTACATCATGCAGTTATAATTTAGAAATTCACGGTTGGCCCCATCTGTTTAAAGGTGACAATAATGAGATATATTTGGATTATTCACACTGCCTTGGCAGTGATTTGGATACCAAAGAATTAACAGTCAAAAAATATGGAAATAATAGTTGGACGAATATTTCCTCTTCGCGAGTTAATTTAGATCAAAGTACCAATACCAAGCTTCATGATAATACAGGAGGCGGATCAGTCGGGATTATCTATAAAGGAGTTCCAAGAGTTTTTTGGGAAACAGGTGGTCCTAATTTTGAAAATACAAAAGGTGTTCTTAGTTCTTATATAAATAATAAATGGGAGCACATTCTGATTAACGATTTTCAATATACACCTCGTTTAACTATTAACAATGATAAACTTTATTTGTACTTTGCAAAACCAACTCCGACTGTATATCAATATGACGGGAGTAACCTTTCCCGATTTCCGTTGTTACCCGGGGCTCCTTCAAGCACATGGACTTCACTTGCATTTTGGAGAGGCAATCCGGTGGTTTCGTTTAGCACTGACGTGAGAGGTGCTGATAATTCATGGTATACCCAAGTGTCACATACAAAAACTGCTTTTTATAATGGTTCAAATTGGATTTTGACAGCTGGAAATGTAGAAAGTAGCACTTGTCGGGACACAGGTGATTCGCATTTATTTGTTGATAGCAATGATGATTTATTTATAATGTATTTTGATTGCACAGCGGATGGCGTTTCGACCTATCCTAGCAGGATTCATTTTCGCTATAGGGTGAGTCGATGGAATACGGTAACTTCGAGTTGGATTCCATTTGGAAATGAGAGTGATTCGTTAATATTAAGTACAAAGTATGAATTTCTTCAAGATGGTGATGCAATCCTATTTTCTGCAATCAGAGCAGTGGATGAAATGAATGGCGAGCATGTTGTGCTTAAGTGGCAAAATGGCAATTTTTCACAAGTGGGAGGATTGGTACAACCAAGTAGCACGGGATATGTTTATCGACCGGGAAATATTATCAAGCTTTAAAAAAAAGTGAATATATATAAATTGCAAAAAATTATTGAAACGAAAATGTATTGGATATTTTGAAATTATTATATAGGTTTATGATAAAAGGAGCTAGTTATGAGTGGTTTGAATGGTTTAATTGACGGACTAAAAAATTTAAAAAATGAATTATATGAAAAAGATTTTTTACTGACTTGGGAAAAGTCCCTGGATGATCTAAAGATAGTTCTAGGAGTTGCAGAAACTTTAAAAGGGTTAAGGGATAATAATATTTCCACCAGGATTTTCGAGTCAGGGATTGGAGTCAGTCAATTTAGAGATAATTCAACCCGCACGCGTTTTTCCTTTTCCAAGGCTTGTGATTTGCTCGGTTTATACGTACAGGATCTGGACGAAGGTAAGTCACAGGTGGCGCACGGTGAAACCGTCCGAGAAACTTCTAACATGATTTCATTTTTAGCGGAGGTTATAGGTATCCGAGATGATATGTATATTGGTGCCGGAAATACGTATATGAGAGAGGTGGCTAAAAGCCTGTCTGAAGGGCACAAAGAAGGGGTTTTACCCGAGAGAACCACTGTCGTAAATCTTCAGTGTGATATTGATCATCCCACTCAATCCATGAGTGACCTTCTACATTTGAAAAATTATTTTGGTAGCTTGGAAAACTTAAAAGGCAAAAAAATTGCCATGACCTGGGCCTATTCGCCAAGTTACGGAAAACCACTTTCGGTGCCCCAGGGAATTATTGGACTTATGACCAGATTTGGCATGGAGGTAACGCTGGCACACCCTAAAGAATATAAACTCCTACCTGAATGTATGGAAGTTGCTAAAAAGAATGCCGCTTCAAGTGGTGGGAAATTTACTTACACCGAATCCATGGAAGATGCATTTAAGAATGCGGATATTGTTTATCCTAAAAGCTGGGCATCCTTTGAAGTTATGGAGAAAAGAACTGGTCTGCTTAAGAAAAATGATAATGATGGTCTGAAAAAATTGGAAAAAGAGTGTTTGGCCCAAAATGCTAATTACAAAAATTGGGAATGTGATGAACAAAAGATGAAGCTTACCAAAAATGGCAAGGCTCTTTATATGCACTGTCTGCCTGCCGATATTACCGAGGTGTCTTGTAAAGCGGGAGAAGTCAGCAAAGCAGTTTTTGAAAAATATCGAGTGGAAACTTATAAAGAGGCGGGGTTTAAACCCTACATTATTGCCGCCATGATTTTAACCTCAAGGGTTAAGGATCCAGTAAAAGTATTAACCATGCTTAAAGAACAAAACATTAAGAGAATATTAGGATAGGTGAAATATGATTGATCATAAAAAAGTCATGGAACTTGCTAAAAAATATGAACCTGAGATGGTGAAGTTTCTTCGGGATATGATTAAAATTCCCTCAGAAAGTGCCCAGGAACGAGAGGTCATCCAGCGAATAAAAAAAGAAATGGAGAAGGTCGGTTTTGATGAAATCAAAATAGATGAGATGGGCAATATTTTAGGGCGGGTTGGAAAGGGCAAGAAAATAATTGCCATGGATGCCCATATTGACACTGTTGGCGTCGGGGACAGAAATGCCTGGAAATGGGACCCGTATGAAGGAAAATTAGAAAATGGAGTTATTTATGGAAGAGGGGCCAGTGATCAGGAAGCCGGTATGGCCTCGATGGTCTATGCTGCTAAAATAATAAAAGATTTAAAACTTGAAGGTGATTATACCCTTTGGATAACTGGTACCGTTCAAGAGGAAGATTGCGATGGTTTATGCTGGCAATACATTCTTAAAGAAAAAATAATTGATAAGCCGGATGTTGTGGTGATTACTGAGCCTACCAATTTGAATATTTATAGGGGGCATCGGGGCAGAATGGAAATAGGGGTCACTGCCAAAGGGGTTTCTTGTCATGGGTCAGCTCCTGAGCGAGGAAAAAATGCGGTTTATATGATGTGTAAGGTGGTGAATGAAATCGAAAAATTAAATGATCGCATAAAGCATGATGAATTTTTAGGAAAAGGGTCGGTTACCGTAAGCTATATTGAATGCGATACACCGTCACTTTGTGCAGTACCTGATCGGGCCTATATTCATCTTGATCGAAGGCTTACCCAGGGTGAAACCAGAGAAAGTGCGGTAGCCGAAGTAAAAGATGCGATTAAAAAGGCGGGGGTGGAAGCCAGCGTGGAAGTACTCAAATATAATACCCCCAGCTACACCGGACTGGTTTATGAAATTGATAAATATTATCCCACCTGGGTTTTACCAGAAAACCATGTGGTCTGTAGAGCTGCGGTGAAAAATTATCAAGACACCCTTGGGGTTAATCCCAAGGTGGACAAATGGACTTTTTCCACTAATGGTGTTGCCACCATGGGGACGATGGGAGTTCCCACCATTGGTTTTGGGCCGGCCCATGAAATTCATGCCCATGCGGTCACTGATCAAGTACCGGTTGAACATTTAGTGAAGGCCTGTGCCTGGTATGCCACCTTCCCAAGCGTTTATGTTAACACTAAATAATCAGGAGAGCTCATGGAGTTTATTTTAAATGGTGTGAAAAAAAATTATCAGGATGACCAAGAGATAAGCTTACTTGAGTATCTTCGAAGTATCGAAGGAATTAAATCACCCAAGAATGGTTGCTCGGGCCAAGGCGTGTGTGGAGCCTGTAGTGTTCATATCAATGGTAAAGTGATGCTTAGTTGTAAAACCAAGATGAAATCTGTGGCAGGGAAAATGGTGGTGACGCTGGAAGGGCTAAGAGAGGAGATTAAAGAAATTTTTGCCAAAGCGTTTAGCGAAAAAGGCGGGGTCCAGTGCGGTTTTTGTACACCGGGTGTGGTGATGAGTGCCAGTCAATTACTTATGGTTAATCTAAACCCCAGTGTTGAGGATGTTAAAAAAGCGATTCATAAAAATATTTGCCGGTGCACGGGATATAAAAAGATTATTGAATCTATAATATATGCGGCAAAAATGATTAGAGAAAAAAATGTATCGGCTAAGTGGGAAACTAGTGGCAAAGTCGGGGAGAGACAGCCCAAGTATGATTCCTATAAGACCGTTTTGGGACAGCGTGATTTTGTCTGTGATATGGAAAGAGTTGGGATGCATTATGGGGTGCTAAAATTTTCAGATCACCCTAGGGCCTTGGTGCTTCAGATTGATACGAGTGAAGCCGTCAAAGTCAAAGGAGTCAAAGCGGTTTATACCGCCAAAGATATTCCCGGAGAGCGTTACACCGGACTTATCAAAAAAGACTGGCCGGTGATGGTCAAAGAAGGGGAAGAGACCAGGTATATTGGAGATGTGCTTGCCAGCGTGGTTGCCATAAATGATAAAATCGCCAGAAAGGCCATCGCTAAAATCAAGGTGGAGTACGATGTGAAAACACCTTTGACGACCGTGGATGAAGCCTTAAAAAAAGATGCCGATCAGATTCATCCCGGCGGTAATCTTTTATCAAAAACGAAATTGAAAATTGGAAATGCCAAAAGTGCTTATGACCATTCCAAGTACCAGGCTTATGGAGTATTTTATACTCAAAGAATTGAGCATGCATTTTTGGAAACAGAATGTTGCTTGGCCATCCCTGAAGAGGAGCGTTTAAAAGTTTATTCCCAGGGGCAGGGCGCTTATGAGGATAGGAAGGGGATTGCCAAGATACTTGGTATTAGTGAAGACCTCGTTCAAGTGATCCAAGTTTCAAATGGTGGTGGTTTTGGAGGTAAGGAAGATTTATCAGTCCAAGGGCATGCGGCATTGTGCGCTTATCTTTCACAGGTTCCGGTTAAAATTGAATTAACCCGGGAAGAATCAATGAACATGCATCCTAAACGTCATCCGATGAGACTGAAATACTGGCTGGCGGCAGATGAAAAGGGAAAGTTTACTTCTTTGATGGCTAAAATTGATGGCGACACCGGTGCCTACGCCTCGGTGGGAATGAAGGTTTTGGAGCGAGCCGCTGGACATAGTGCTGGAGCATATATTGTTCCAAACGTTCATGTGATTGCTCGGAGTGTGTATACCAATAATGTTCCTTGTGGAGCAATGAGAGGGTTCGGGGTCAATCAGGCGGCTTTTGCTATAGAAGGGCTCATCGATGAAATTTGTGAGATGGGGGGATTTGATCGCTGGCAAATTCGATACGATAATGCAGTTAGGGAGGGTGAAAGTCTAGTGACCGGGCAACTGATGAAAACAGGTGATGGGGTAGGCCTTAGGCAAACTTTATTGGCAGTGAAAGACGTTTTCAGTAAGGCCAAATATGCTGGAATAGCCTGCGGAATTAAAAATACAGGTATTGGAAACGGGATGCCTGATTCTACCAAGTGCAAAGTTGTGATCAAGAAAAAAGATTGGATTCAAATTTATCATGGATGGTCAGAAATGGGACAAGGTGTTCATACCATGGCCGTGCAAACTATCTGTCAAGAACTGGGGATTGATCCTCGCTTGATTGAAGTGATTGTTGATACTAAAAGTGAAACGGTATGTGGCATGACCACTTCTTCCCGGGGAACTTCGCTGGTGGGGCTTGCGATCATTGATGCTTGCCAAAAGATAAGAACAGATTTGGCAAGATCGAATTTGGAACATCTGGTTGGTAACGAATATGATGGAGAATGGGTCTGTGATTGGACCAGCGAAATTGGGAAAGGAAAGGAAGGGGTGGGGCATATTACTCATTATTCCTATGGCTATGCTACCCAGGTGGTTACGCTGGATGATTCGGGTAGAATAAATAAGATCTATGCAGCTCATGATGCGGGAAGGATTATGAATCCAACCTTATTCGAGGGGCAAATTGAAGGCGCACTTCATATGGGGCTTGGATATGCATTAAGTGAAAACTTTCCAATGAAAGATGGATATCCAGTTCATACGAATTTAGGAAAACTTGGAATACTACGGGCAAAAGATATGCCGGAGGTGGAAGTGATGGGCGTGGAATGTCAGGATCATTACGGGCCCTATGGTGCTAAAGGGGTTGGGGAAATTGGACTGGTCCCTACCGCAGCAGCAGTTGCTAATGCGCTTTATACTTATGATCGAAAAAGAAGGTATTCACTACCTATCGGGGTAAAACCATGAGTCAGCTTTTAATCAAAAACGCCACCGTCGTTACCCTGGGGGCCAGTAATAAAATTTTATTCCATCATGATCTTTTGATTGAAAATGATTTGATCAAGGATATTTATCCTACCGGTAGTAAAAATGATTTATTTTTAACCAAGACGATCGACGCTGAAAATAAAATTGTGATGCCCGGATTTATCAACGTTCATACCCATTTTTACAGTGCCTTTGCCCGGGGGATTTCTAAAATCAGTCCAGCTAAAAATTTTAATGAAATTCTTAGCAACCTTTGGTGGAAGCTAGATAGCTCACTTACGTTGGAAGATACCAAATTAAGCGCGATGACTTCAATTATTGATGGAATCAAAAAGGGCACGACTACCGTAATTGACCATCATGCCTCTCCTATGGAACTGTCTGGATCGCTGGATGAGATTAAAAAGGCTTGCCAGAATTTGGGGATACGGGCGTGCTTGTGTTATGAAGTTTCCAATCGAAGTGGGGATGTCATCGCCCAATTGGGGCTTGAGGAAAATAAAAATTTTCTTGAATCGCTTGATCCACAGGATAAAATGATCAAGGGATTGATGGGGCTGCATGCCTCCTTTACCTTAAGTGATGAAACATTGAAAAAGGCCGGTGAAATTACTAAAGCTTTGAAAGTTGGATGTCATATTCACACTGCGGAAGCTAAAAGTGATCAGGAACATGCGCAAAAAAATTACCGGATGAGGGTAGTGGAGAGACTTGAAAAATTCAATATTCTTGGAAACAAAACCATCTGTGCCCATTGCACTCATATTAATGATGAAGAAATGAAAATACTAAAAGATACAGACACTGCGGTTGCTTTAAATCATCAGTCAAATATGAATAATGCGGTTGGCATCAGTGATATAAAAAAAATGATGGATTATGATATCTTGGTAGGGCTTGGTACGGATGCAATGACCGCCGATATGCTGGAGGAACTGAGGGCCTCCATCTGGATTCAAAGATTGACTAGTGACAACCCCACTGCCGGTTTTATGGAATGTACGAAGGCCTTGGTCAATAATAACGCCCACATTGCCAATCGTTATTTTGCAAATATCGGGGAGATAAAAAAAGGTTATCAGGCAGATGTAATAATTTTAGATTATAGTTCACCTACTAGTTTGAACAAGGATAGTTTTTTAGGACATCTGGTCTTTGGTTTATGTAACGCACTGGTGGAAACAACCATTGTTGCCGGCAAAATAGTAATGGAAAAGAGAAAGATTCTTCTGGTTGATGAATTAACCGTCTTTAGTGAAGCTCAAATTGTCTCTAAAAAATTATGGGATAGGTTGTGAGGTGGTTTCTTTATGAAATTATCTGTTGCTACTAACTTTGATTCGCGCTTGATCGATGGGATCAAGGATTACCCGGTTGCCAGTATTTATGGCAAATTACCGGTGGATTTTTTTGGTGGGGGGCGTTCAACCTACATGCTCGGGAAGGTGTCCAAGGCGCAATTGATTGAACATGTGGCGTATGCCAAAAAAAATAAAATTGGATTTAATTATCTTTTGAACGCATCCTGCCTTTCAAACATGGAAACCACCAGAAAGGGACAAAAGGAACTGCGGAAAATATTGGATTGGCTTTGTCATATTGAAGTGTCCTCGGTGACAATAAGTAACCCGTTATTACTTAGAATTATAAAACAAAATTATCCCCAGTTAAAAGTGAGGGTATCAGTTTTTGCGGGTGTTGATCATTTGCAAAAGGCCAAATTTTGGGAAGACATTGGGGCTGATACTATTTGTTTGGATTCATTATCGGTCAATCGTGATTTGGAGGCCCTGAAAAGTTTGTCAAAATCCATTCGTTGTAATTTGGAATTGCTGGCCAATGGAAACTGTATGGCATCTTGTTCGATGGCACCAACCCATATGAATTTACTTTCTCATAGTTCGCAAAAAAAAGATTTAAACGGCCGCTTTGTCGTTGATCACTGCGTACTGGAGTGTGCCAAGAGGAAGTTGAAAAATCCAGTTAACTTCTTACGCTCGGATTGGATCAGACCGGAGGATATTCACCTCTACGAGGAGCTAGGATATCAAAATTTTAAGCTGGTAGAGAGAAATCTGCCAACCTCAATTATGATTAAAAGAGTTCAGGCATATAGCGAGAGAAAGTACGAGGGAAATTTAATTGATTTGATTCAACCCTATGGACACAAGGCATGTAAGGATGATCCCAAGTATAATGCCCATACCTCTTTTTTGCCGCTTCGGTATTTTGTAAGGCCTTTAAAAATCAACGTGGCTCGTTTATTCAATATAAAAAAATTAACTGAAAAGCGTGGAATGCTCTGTCAGATTAAAGAGGATCAACCACCTATATACATCGATAATCAAGGACTGGATGGCTTTTTGGAAGAGGTCTGGCGCAGAAAATGTCGCTATAATGATTGTGAAAAATGTGGATATTGTGAAAGTGTTACCCGAAAGGTAGTGGTCATTAAACCAGAGTTTCAAAAGGATTGCTTGGAATTACATAAACAAATTGATCATGATTTAGAGCAGGGATCGCTTTGGTTGTAATCAATTATCAGAGGTAGTTTTTAAATTGTTAATTTAATGAGGAGATTTTATGCAAGATAAAACAAATACGCTATTGGCCATAGAGACCAGGCTTCCTCCATATCATTATTCTAATGATGAAGTGGTTGAGGTCGTAAAAAGATGGTTATCCTCTCAAGACGAGGATTTTGTAAAAAAAGCTGTGAGAATATTTAAAGGGTCGGGGATTACCAAGCGACATAGTATTGCTCCGATTGAAGTGCTTTTTTCCAAAAGAACGCTCAAAGAAAGTAATGAACTCTATATGAAAGAGGCCATTAAAATGGGGGAATTGGCATTGAAGGGTGCGCTTGAAAAGGCATGCTTACAACCTGAGGATATTGATATTTTGATCACCACTTCATGCACCGGATTTATGATACCCTCTTTTGATGCCTATATTGTGAACAAGTTAAATATGAAACCAGAAATAAAAAGAATTCCCATCACGGAGATAGGCTGCGCAGCAGGAGTTTCAGCGTGGATACTGGCGCACGATTTTATTAAGGCCTATCCAGCAAGCAAGGTGGCGGTAATTTCCCTTGAATTTCCCAGTAATACTATCCAGGTAAATGATTATTCGTGGGAAAATATTGTTTCGACGGCGATATTTGCCGACGGAGTTTCATGTTCAATTTGGGGAAATAGCGATCAACCCGGACTTAAAGTACAAGACACTCAAATGTATCATGTTAAAAATACCACCAGTGTTATCGGATATGATTTGCATGATAGTGGTTTTGTTATGAGACTTCAAAAAGAGGTCACTAACGTGATTGCCGAAAATTTTAAAGAAATCATTATTCCTTTTTTAAAAAAGAATGGACTAAATATCACAGAGGTGGACAAGTATCTAGTCCATCCGGGGGGCATAAAAATAATTGATATGATCGAACTCTTAATGAGTGAAATAAAAAAAGATGTCAAGGAATCCCGGGAAATAATGCAAACCTATGGAAATTTATCAAGCGCTACGATTGGATTTATACTTAAGCATTATTTGGAAACCAAAACCAGTTCCCACGATCAGGTTTTGGCCTTGGGATTTGGCCCGGGATTTATGGCGCATTCTATATTATTAAAGGAAGTAACATGAATGTAATAGACTCCAACAAAAAAAAACTCATTCAAAAAACCGGTCTGGATAAATATTATAAAGCTTTGAGCTGGGCCGATTATAATAAGCAAATGTTTGATAAATTAGCACCCAAATATGATGCAGGAAATGTTTTACATAGCTTTGGCACCAAATGGAAGTATGATCGGCTGGCCATGGAAAAAATTGTTTTTCCGGCCAAACCAAGCATTCTTGATCTTTGCACGGGAAGTGGTGATATTGCGATTTATCTGGCGGAAAAATATCCTGCCAGTAAAGTGGTGGCCTTGGATGCGTCGTTGGAGATGATAAAGCTTGCCAAAAAAAAAGCATGTCATCTTCACAATATTGAATTTATCGAGGGAGATGCCCTGGCCCTACCATTTGATAACGAGACCTTTGATGTGGTTATTATCAGTTATGGGTTAAGAAATTTAACCAGCATCGAGGAAGGAATCCAAGAGATGATTAGAGTTACCAAAAAAAACGGGTTTGTCAGCAGTATTGATCAGGGGAAACCACATAACCCATTATTTAATTTTATTTATAAGATCTATTTTTATAATATTGCTCCACTGATTGGGAAAATGGTTTTTCACTGGGGAGAATATAACACTTTCCGATATCTGCCTGAATCAAATAAATATTTTCCTCATCCTAATGATTTAATGTTACTATTTAGTAAACATGGATTGAAAAATGTCAAAAATTTTGACTATTTGGTTGGTGCGATTGCCCAGCAGTTAGGACAAAAGATTTAGGAGGCCATTGTGAAAAACTTGATAATGTTTTTTTGCACTTTTGGGATGCTTTCTTTCACCATATGGGGGAGAGAAATAACCAAAAGTTATAAAATTGGAAGTTATGAGGATGCTAAAAAATCGAGTGAATATATAAAGTTTGAGATGGATAGCACCAAGCTTGGGATCATTACCACGTCCTTTAATGGCTTTGTCAGGGATTTTGCCGTTTCCTTGAACAAAGAAGGGAATGTTGTAAAAGACCTTAAAGTGGCATTTGAAGTGAAAAATATGGATACAGATATCGATGCCCGTAACGAAAAAATGTGGAACCAGTGTTTGGACTACAAGAATTTTTCAAATATCCTGGTCCACTTTAAAAGTGAAATACCGCTTGATAATAATGATTTGGTAGCAATTCCAGTGACGATGAAGATTCGTGGAATGGAAAAAATTTTTTTTGTGAATATCAAGACTCATAAGGAAAAAAATAAAGTAGTTCTTCAGGGAAATGCCAACGTGAAATTATCCGAATTAGGGATACCTGATCCTTCCATATTTGTTGCGAGTGTTAGCGATCTAGTTAAGATAAGTTTTTATTTTTCCGAGTAAAATTTTGTGAAGTGCCTATTTTCTTTTTTGCTAGCAGTTATAATATTGATTTTGGGCATTTTGTATAGTAACGATTTAACGCAAAAAAATAGTGAATATTTGTTTCAAACCAGTTCTGATGCATCAAAATACCTTCAATTCAAAAAACGTTTTTCTGATGAACAGCAAATTGTAGTGACGATCACGGGCAGGGCAATTAAGGAAGCGGCTTACTTACATTATATGCAAAAAATTGATCACTTCAAATTAAAGTGGAAGGGGTTTGGGATAGAGGTGGTGGATTTTTTTAATATTTATAAATTGGGAATAAAAAGCGAGCGTTTTGATGATATTGAAATATTTGCCAGTTCTCACCCTGAGTTAATGTTTAATTTTCTTAAAAAAAACAGGATAACTTTCCTGGTTATTATAACGCGGGAACTTTCCCCTAGGAACCTGGAAATTCTGATAAGTGATCTAAAATCCATGGATGCCAATGTTTCTCTTGCCGGACTTCCGGTTACCAACCAGCTCTTAAATCAATATTCACAGGACATTAAAATTAGAATTTTTCCTATCATGTTATTGCTTGCTTTTGTTATAACAATAATAATCACCCGGTCATTTACGGCCACGTTACTTAATTTATACCCGTCTGTCATGGCGTTGTTTTTGACCCTTTCCACGATTAAGTTCTTTTTTAAAAACATGAATATGATTACCGTCATCGCTCCGCTTTTAATATTCACTTTGTCGTTGTCGATATCTTTTCATCTATATTATTCAATAAGGGTTTTTGAAAACTTCAAGAAACTTTTTCAATATAAATTTAAGCCGATCTTTTTAATGGTGACCACTACCTCGATTGGCTTTGGCTCCCTTTATGTAAGTGAAATTGAATCCATTCGCCAGTTTGCTTTGCTGACTTCCGTACTGATTTTTTTGACGGCCGGTTTGATCCTTGGTTGGTATAAAATCATGTTTGATATGGTTAAACGGGCAAGTCAGCGGACCTGGACGATTAATTTTAGTTACGAATTTTTATCCAAACCTTCCAAGTTGATTGGATATGGTTCGATGGTGCTGTTAATAGGGGGTGGTTGGTTTGCCTCTCGTGATATAGAACTATTAACCGATGCCACCAAGTATTTACCGGTAAATAGCTTTGAGCGCAAAAGTATAGATTATATTACCAGGTATGTTTGGGGTAATCCTAATTATGAAGTTTTGATACACAAGTCAGATGATAGTGAATTTGATTTAGAATTTGAGGATTATAAAAATCTGGGTCAGCTGGAACAGGAAATTCAAAATTATTTTAAAAAAGCCAGGTTGCTTTCAGTCAATCAATTGGTATCCGAGTTAAATTATCTTTACACGGGCAAGAAGCAAATTCCTTTGATTCCGGTAGCCTATTTTACTATGCTGGGACAAGTACCTGAGCATCAAAAGATCAAGCACCTCAAGGATGGATATTATCGCATTACAATTTTTGGATCACATATTGGTCATGAGGAATTTAAAAACCATCGCAGTTTTTTTACTGGATTGAGTAAGCGTTATCCCGATTATCAAATCACCCTGAATGGTCTGCAATATAGCATGTTAAAATCGCAGGAATATTTAATTACCACGTTAATAAAAAGTTTCATGGTTAGTTTTGTGATAATTGTAATATTATTTGCCCTGCTCTTTAGGCAGATAAGAAGCCTGATACCTTTTGTGGTTGTCAATCTCATTCCTTTGATTTCTTCCCTGATTTTTATCAGGCTTATGAATTATTCCCTTAACATTGCAACTGTAATGACATTTTCCATCTCTTTGGGGTTAATTGTGGACAGTACGATTCATGTAATTTATGACAAGATGAAAAATATTTCCCAGATAGAACACGTCCAGACAACCCTGAATCCTATTATAGTGGGCCAGATGATCCTTATTTTGTCATTTTGCGTTTTTGGGGCGAATAGCTTTCTTCCGATAAGACAGACGGGCGGGATTTTGGCCTATACATTAATGGTGGCTTTAATCTTTGATATCTATCATCTCCCGCTTATGATCAATAAAAAAGATGAGACAGTCGGATAGCTTTTGGGAGCAAATGATTATTCGAGATAAAATCCGTAAACAACGTCATCTTCGGTTTCTAACTGGCTGTCGGGGCCTTTACTGATGACTTTAAAACCCTCATGGTCCCTAATTAAAAGATATAAATTATTCCAAAAATCGTAGGCGGTATTTCGATGGTGTCCATACGGGGCCCGATTGTGTTTTCGTATGTAATCGGCAAGCATGTCAGGTGCCGGGATGTCGATTCCTGCGATATAATCAAGATAAATCATCTGGGCAATGTTTTTAACTTCAATGGTCGTAGCGGCTATTTTGGCCTTATTGGTATAGAAACTAAAAAGACCTTTCGAGGAGAAAGTGGCATAGGTGGTTTGTATAGAAAGCATGGTGACAAGACAGAGTATAAGGAATTTAAATGTGTTTTTCATAGTGTTTTTTCCTTAGTCGCTTAATTGTTTGAATATTTTTAATCATTTTAAATTAAAGTGACCATAACTTAGATTGCCATATATTGAAACTACCTTATAACAAATACATACTTTATGATTTCAAGTGGTTGTATGATTAAAAAAACCGGCGAACTTGTTTTTTATACTCTAACCATTCTTTGCCAAATTGATCCTCTAAAAAATGTTCTTCTTGGATAATAATTTTAACGTGTAAACAGGTGGTGATAATGAAACAACCAAGGATCAGCGGATTTTGGGTATAGAGTACTGCCCCAATAAAGGTAATAAACAGCGACAGGTAAATGGGGTTACGGCTAAAGCGATAGAGACCGTTGGTTTGCAGTCGGGTTTTTTCTTGAGGCAAACCAATTTTGAGTGATAAGGAATTTAAATTATAAAGTGATATCAAAAATAACGTCATTCCCAAGAGGTAAATGCACAGACTGCTTAAAACCAGATAATGATGATTGATGATATAGCGATTTTTTAATCCTAACGTCATCAGGAAGGGGTAGATCATGATGATCGATGCGCATACCTTGGATAATAAAAATAGACCAGGATTGATAGGTGCTTGGCCTAGGATTTGGTACCCATTTAAAATGATGTATAGGCCTTTCAGGGTAATCAGGATTAAAAAAATAGTGAAAAAGATTTGGATGAAAAGATTAATGGTCACGGGATTTTCTCCTTGAGTTTATTATTCCGAGCATTTGGGTCGGTTATAAATTCATTTCTTCCCGATGGCCCAATCTCTTTGAATTTACAATGTAAAAAAAAATATGGAGTGAACACTATAAGATTATAAATATTTTTTCCGAAACAAGATAGAAGGATGTTTTATAAATGAAAATGGCATCAGTGTTTGGCTCTATTTTGTTTTTGGTAATGGGGGGGATGATTTATCTGAGTCGATCCCTTGATCAGATGATGAATATGGGGCAAGATCACAATATAAATGTCTCGGATGAAGGACCTGGTAACAAACCAGAGGACATTTTCAAATTGCCCAAAGAAGATCTAAAAAATAAGTTGGATCAATTGAATGACTATAAAAAAAATTCTGTTAATCCCCAAGCGAACCGTGGGCCTGCCGAATATGCCAGTAGTGAAGGGGGAGGCAAAAATGACGAGGTATTAAACGAGGCCATGTCAGAGTATAAACAGACCATCGCCCTTTCCCTCTCAGATCAATATCAAAGTTTATTAGCATTTTCCCAAGGGCTCAGCATGGAAGATGTTGAAGAAAAAAGAATGCAAATTTTAAATTATAAAAATGAAAATGGAATTGCGCCTGAATTTATTGAGACTATTCCTTTTGATCAGTATCTGGCTGCCAGTATGGCCGACAAAAATGTCTATGAGCTCAATATCGAGGAAATAAAAAAGATCAGAGACCGCTATAATCAGACCGACATTTTACATTACTTTAATGAAAAAAATGCAGTACCAACCACCGAATAAATTATCGTTTGATTTTAACGACCAAGGCATTAAACGAGTCAGCTAATTCCTTAAAAAAATCCCTTTTTCTAAACTGGATTTCGCGTAAATCGTCCACCCCTTGGAATGAATTGAGGGTTTTGGTCATTTTATAGATTGGGCCGGCGATGCGATGTGAGATAAAAATACCAAGAAGGGAAATAAGGATGAAAAAGATGGCAGAGGTAATCATGAAGATTTTGTTCATCAGGTGCTTTTGGGACGCTAAAAGCTCGAAGTACACATGATCAGAAGGTAGCTCCAGCTGAATTCCCTCACTTGCCAGGGTTTTGAAAAAATATAAGTTGGAACTATAAAAAATCATGAGCGCAATCACACCTATGATAAGGAAATAAATAATAAAAGTTATTTGAAAAGACGGGTTAATAAGATATTTGGTGCGTACGCTAAATTCTTTTTTATTCATATTGATCCTTGTCAGTTAATAACCAATTTTAGTTTATCAAAGATATGGTTATAAAAAAATATATTTATTACCAAACTGAAACGGTATGACAATAAAAGGCAGGGAATTTGACTGATTTAATATTGTCTTTGGCTTACCGAGAAGCTTTAAATACCAGGAGGCATTTGTGGTTAAAGGGTTATATAACTTGTTTTTTATAGGTTTGCTCGTTTTGGTTTTTTCATGCCAGGTACCGGAGGTTAACTTGACGGTGGTAAATGGTAATGGCAGTGGAACATATTATGCGGGAACCATGGTTGATATTGAGGCCATTCATGTCGATTTGAATATGAGGTTTTATAGATGGGAAGGGGCCACTTTTGAGGATGCTTATAGCGCAAAAACCAAGCTTAAGATGCCCTCTTACCATACCACTATCACTGCAGTATTTATTGATAAAAACCAACAATTCGTTTTAAGAGTAGATAATGGTAGTGGTTCTGGTATCTATAATGTGGATGATATCGTGGCAATCAAGGCCAATCAGCCGGTCAATACTTTATTTGTTAATTGGTATGGTGATTTTAATCTGTTAAACAATCCAGATCTTCCCAGTACCACCATCAAAATGCCGGCCCAGGATGTTTATTTGAAGGCACAAGTTGTAAAACATCGCAACTGTGGCGAAACTATTAATAAGCTTAAGTTTAAAAATTACCTCGTTGCCAATGGTCTTTGTCTGCCACCCAACAAACAAGGAATCACTGATCAGGATTATGGTGATGCTCCCATTGGTCTTGGAGCATATAGCCCACAGGAGAAAGATGACATTTTAAACAGTCGTTATGGCGTGTTTAAAAATCAAATCAATGCGGGGATGCGAATTTATAATTTTTGGTGGAATTTTGTCGAACACTCCACTCATGTGGCAAAACCTTTATTAAGTGAAGTATCATCTTGTGCTGGCGGATATACTCGAATACCTTTTGATGAAAATGAAAAAAATCTCTTTGGATTTAAAAAATTCAGATGCATTAGTGTGGAAGCGTTGAAAAAAATGGATCAACTGCTAGGTCTTGATAAAGTGCATGGTATGCAGTCGGCAGTGGTACTTTATAGCGCGCCAAAAAAATATATCAACTCCAGTTGCGAAAAATATGTTCATTTAGGAACCATGGGGTGTGTGCCCCGTGATGACAGTATGGATGATTATGAGGATTATGTAAGAGTTTTGGCCACTCGTTATAATGGTGATTGTAAATTGGAAAGCTGTAAAAATCTAAATCCCCGAGGGACCAAAATCAGTCATTATGTGGTTTGGAATGAAGTGGATCATTCTATTTGGAATCGGGATGGAAATTTGTCATTTGATATCTCCCAGGGATTAAATACGATCAAACTCCAAAAAATCATGGACAAATATACAGCACTTTTAAAGCATACTCATAATGCTTTAAAAGGAAATATCACGGGAGCGATGATCTATGCCTCCTTTACTGCTAATATGCAAGGTCCCGGACTTAGTTATGGTGGGGTTCATATTGGTGTTTATAATGTGCTCGAATATATTTGGAACAAAGTTGGACTCAGCATTCCCTGGTCAATTGCCTTTCATCCGTATGGGGAAAGAGGAAAGATTGATCAGAATGTGAATTACCTGGAGGATCTTTTAAAATATCAACGGGGAAAGTTGGAAGTGGCTACGGCAAAAAATTATCAAGAGTTGGAATTAAAAGAATACCCTCAAATGTATATTTTCTTATCTGAGCAAGGACACTATCGTGATCCCAAGGTTGAAAGTGATCTTGATTCAGCGGCTAAATATATATGCCTGGTTCATAAAAGACAGTATCAGTTTGCAGATTTCATGATCGGGTCAACCCATAATTATTTTTATTCAACAGAGGATGAAAATTCAGCCAATGGGTGTTATTTGCAAGGAGCATGTTATGGCCTGATTCGAAACACTCATGTGGATATTGATTTTGCCAATTTGGATCATGAAGTGACTGGTGCTGCCTATATGGCGACCTCGCTATCCAATTGGGCAAATAATAATGAGCATTATTGCTGTGCCAACCATAAGATGGGTTGTTTGGATAAAAGCATGGATAGAAGTGAGCACCGGGTTTTGGGTGCTTTGGATGGAATGGATATGGGAGTCATCACCGGATGGGCCTTTGATAAGGATAATCCTGTTCGAAATGCCACCATAAGATTAAAAGATGAAAATGCAAAAATTATGGAAGTCAAAACCGGGGTTGCGAGAAAAGATATCAATCGGACTTTTTTTGTTTCCGGAGATCATGGCTTTTCAATTAAAACCTCCGAGCTGGAGCAAAAAGGTTTGAAAAAGGGATATATTTATATCTCTGCTATTGATCATTCGGGAATTGATGTATTCCTGGGAAAAATCCATTACGAATAAAAAAAATTAAGGAAGCAAGAATATTTTGTTTTTCTAACGCCTACACTTATGCAATATTTTGCTGGTGGAAAATTTTAGTTATTTGGTTTTATTAATGGTTTTTTCAGCAGGAGTCCTGGCGGGATTTGTTGACTCCATCGTAGGGGGAGGCGGGCTGATTACTGTACCGACTCTCATGTTACTTAATCTTCCACCTAAAATGGTTCTGGGCACAAATAAATTGGGGTCCACCTTTGGAAGCTGTACTGCTGCCTTTTATTATCTGAAATATAAATTGGCAAACTGGAAGGATGCCAAGTGGGGTATTTTGTTTACCGCTATGGGAGCAACCCTGGGTACTTTTTTGGTGAGTTATGTTTCCAACGAATTGCTAGCTCATATCATGCCCTTTTTTTTAATATTGCTGGCCTTTTATATGTTAATTTTTAAGAAGTCGGGAATTGTAGAAAAAAAAGCCAGGCTGGGGGTTATTACCACTTTTATCATCCTAGGTCTGGGGATTGGTTTTTATGACGGTTTTTTTGGGCCGGGAACTGGAAATTTTTGGGCCATTGGTCTTATTTTACTATTGGGCATGAATTTAAAAAAAGCCACCGCCTATACGAAAATTATGAACTTTACAAGCAACCTGGTGGCCTTAATTATTTTTGCCTCAAGTGGATTGGTACTTTATAAATTGGGGTTAATCATGGGAATTGGACAATTTATCGGAGCCAGGCTGGGAGCCAAGGTGGTGATCAAAAGTAATGCAGAATTTATAAGACCTTTTTTTATTATGATGGTGTTGGTGATCTCTATTTATCTGCTCTATAAACAGTTTTCCCCTTTATATACACTGTTTTAATTACCAAATCTTTAATGTTTTCTTTTAAAATCGTACAAGGATTTTTATCAAGGATAACCAGGTCGCAACATTTTCCCACTTCCAAACTACCCTTGGTATTTTCTTCAAAACCAAGCCGGGCGGCCCAGATAGTGTACATTCTAATTGCATCAAGCACACTGATGGATTGCTCATTGACGGGATGATTGCATGCCTGGTGCATGCCCATGATAGGATCAGGGTTGGTACATGGTGCATCGGAACCGTTGGCCATTATAATCTGATTATCTAGAATTTTTTTTAAAGGTAAGATGAGTTGGGTGCGATCGCCAAGAATTGAATGCAAATAATCAAGTGGTTCTTCCGGCCAGTTTAAAAAGGCGGTTTGAACTGCTAGATGAATATTCAAGTGGGCAATTCTCTTGATGAGGTTATCATTTAAAAGACAGGCGTGGATAATGATGTGACGATGGTCTGGGCGGGGTTTGATCCTTAATGCGTATTCAAAGGCATTAACCGCTTGTTCAATTGCTAAATCACCAATAGCGTGGATGGCCACTTGTAAATTTTGCAGATGTGCCTTTAAGACGAAATCGTTGAGCCTTTCTTGTGAAAAATAGAGGTTGCCAAAATTATTGCTATCATTTTGGTAGGATTGGGTAAGAGCGGCATCCAGGGAACCAAAACAACCATCCAGAGCCGTTTCAAAACACCCACCCACTCTAATGAATTTTCTTTTTTTTATTTTGTTAAGATCAGTGGTCTGAAAAAAAATAGAAATTTTTTGGAGAAGAAAAAATTTGAGGGTTTTTAAAATGGTAATATCCAGATCGTAGGGAAAGCCCACTCCTTCACAGGCATGTAAAAAACTTATGCCTTTTTGGGCCAGGTATTTGCTGTTTACAAAGATACTTTTTATCAGGGTGATAAGGGAAACTTGCTTGGATGCAAAGTCAGTAGCTTTATAAAAAGAATCCAGATAAAACTGACCAGTATGATTGATAAAACCTTTGGTGCTTTTGATACCAGCACCAAGCAAGTTAATGAAATCAGTATTGGCAACCCCGGCGTGTCCATCGTACTTTACGATAAAAGTAGGTCGGGAAGTGATTTTATCAAGATCCGATTTGGTGGGTAATATTTTTTGATCTAAAAGATGCGGGGACAGCCCAAAACCAATAGTCACTTTCGATTTTTTGTGGGTTTCGTAAAAATTTATCTTTTGTTTCAGTTCCTCAAGGTTTCTGACTCCTCTAAGATCAAGGCCTGCTTTAAAAAAAGAATCGGAAATGAAATGCAGGTGGGTATCACCAAACCCAGGTAGCACGGTCAATCCGTCTAAATCGGTGATTTTTCGACCTAGATATTTTTTAGGAATATCATTTCCTAAAAAACAGATTTTCCCTTTGTCCTCAATCAAGACTGTAAAAGATTGGTTCTTTTTATCCATGGATAGAAAGGTGGCATTGCTAAATATTTGCATACAGGATTTAGAATATATTTTTATATTTATGCTTGGCAATTAGATTTTGCTTAAGAAGCCAATTATGATAAATGTACTCTATGAAATATCTTATTTTATTGTTCGTGGCATTGTTTTATGTGGTTATTGTTGTGGTTGAAAAAAATTATTCTTTGCAGTATATGGCCAATTATGCAAATGTGCCTTCCATCGAGTTTCCTAAGTTGGATAAAGCGCCGGTATGGGGTCAATATCCTGAAGCTAACCTTTTCAAGAAACACGCCATTCATTTTTGGGCCACCTGGTGTCCAACGTGCATGGCCGATATGCCCAAACTTCTTGAAATTATAAAAAATAATTCTCAGGTGTTTTTTTATCTAATCAGTATAGAAAGTGATAGGAGAGTTTTAAAAAAAATAATCGAACAAATTAAAACCCCCCTGGCTAATTTGTGCTTTATTGAAGGAGCACCGGAGCTTGCTAACCGCATGAATACCTATAAGTTTCCAGAAAATCATATTTTCAATGAGCGTAAGGAATATGAGCAAAAATTAATCGGCAGTGATATCGTTTCTGACAAAATGATCAATGCCTTATTACAGTGAAGTTGAATGAAGTCTTTACTGGGAAAAATGGAAAAAAAAATAGGGAACATGAAAATTGGTCTGGTCTTATTGGGAGGACTGATCCTGGTCCTTGCCGCCAGTTCTTTTTTAGAAAGTGCTACTAACGCTTCTTTTGTTGATCGACTGGTCTATGACACCTTTTGGTTTAAATTTTTAATAGGGGTCATGGTCCTGGTCATCATAACTTCATTAATAAGTAAGATTCCTTTTAAAAAAAAATACCTGGGATTTTACCTTATCCATTCATCCCTTATCCTGATTCTTGCTGGCGCATTATTGACTTCATATACAGGTATAAATGGGGAAGTCGTTTTATATCCCCGTATTCCCACTAACCAAATTGAATTGCATAACTACGAACTGGTTGTATCAAGCCAAGGAGGGATGTATAGCTTGACACCAACTAAATCTATTCTTCTCCCTTATAAAGCGTGGGCATGGAATACCAGCATGGAAATTTTCCCTCAAATTATACTTAAGCAATACTTACCATTTCATGGAGTCAGGCCTTGGTTTGGCAATGAAAGTTTTCTATCCGGTTATTTTAGTGCATTCTTTGAATTGGAGGTAAACGGTCAAGCTGGTGAAATGGTCTTAAGTAATCATCCCCAGTCGGAGGTTTCGACTAGATTTGTGTTTAAGGGCATTCATTTTACGCTTTTCCCCCAAGTTATGCAGGAATGCTTTCTCCAACAAACCGGATATGATTTTTTCTTTTGGGATAGAAAAGCGCAAAAATGTTTTCTGCCAGCCGGATCACAATTTAAGGTGGGCGTATCAAAGCTGGGAAATAGATTTATTGAATATAACCATCAAAATCAAAATTATACCTTCTGGCCGGAAATGTCCCCTCGTCCCATGAAAGAACCTGGTGTGGTGATAGAAGACGCTGATATCATGGTGATTAGTAAGAAAGTCTTTGAAAGTAATGCAGATGTTTTGCTTTTTGATGATACTTTGCTGGTGTGGTCGGTGAGTCAGCAGAGATATGTGATAACTCAATTATCAAAACAATGGTCACATGTTCATCAAATGGATTTAAAGATCAGGATAAAAGAACAAGATGGTGGTAAACCTATAATTAATTTGCCAGAGGCGATCATCCCCAGGGGCGCTCATCAGGATCAACCGGCCGTATTGCTGCAACATAATGATTTTGATCATTGGATTTGGGTGGAGCGGCCATATGTTTTTACTCATTTAAATAAAACCGTCAAAATAAGTTTGGAAAAGGCAAAGGCACAATTGCCATTTAAAATAAAATTGCAAAAATTTGAAATGCAGCCTTATCCTGAAAGTCAAATGCCTGCCACTTATCAAAGTTCGGTGGAGGTGGATGATGGTTTTATGATTGATATTAATATGAACAACCCGCTTAATTATAAAGGATTCCGTCTATTTCAATCCTCCTATTTCGAGGTAAATAACGGGGAGTATGCCTCAGTTTTAACCGCCAGTAGAGATCCCGGAAGATTATTCAAGTACCTGGGGTCATGCTTATTTTTATTTGGATTGGTTTATTATTATTTTCAAAAAAGGGTTTCTTGAAATGAAATATTTTATTTTTTTAGTGGTAGTCATAGTAAGTTGGTTTTCTGGTCCCGCCTTTGCCTTACAGGTTTGTGGGGAAGCTAAAATAGGCAAAGCCGCCGTGTATGCCAATGGCAGAATAAAACCTTTTGTGGTGCATGCGCTTGATAGGATGATGTTTGTCACTGACGATAAAAAAGAAGTGAGTAAAAATGGGGTGAAGAATTATTGTCAGCTGAGTTTTGGCGATAAAACCAGGGTGCTTCAGGAAATTAAGGTGAAGATCTATCATAATGAAATAAAAAAGGTGCTGGGGTTTGATCACTTAAGCAAAAACGTTTATTTGACCATTTATGAATTTTTGAATCAGAGAGAGGCATTTATCAACCTGGCCCGACGAACCGATGATAAAAGATTGGTGACCATCTTAGATGTTTATTTAGAGAAAATGGCCACTTTGGAGAAAATTTTGGATGGTCAGGATTTTAAAATACTAATTGATAATCAGTGGGTTTACCCTCTTGAAAGTCCTACTCTTGATCAGGTTGTAACTTACTTGACAGGTAAAAATAATAATCAAAGCATGCATGTTACATTTGAGTATTATAATTTATTGTGCCGGCCATTTCTTATCTCAATGGTCGTGCTGCTAATAGCAGTGGTGGTGTTTGGGGTGGGGAAAAATTACCGGATGGTGATACTTATTTCTTTTATCTCTTTGCTGGTCCAATTGTTGTCAATGATCGTAAGGGGCTGGGTTTCCAAGCGTATCCCGCTGTCGAATATGTATGAGACGGTCATGCTTGCCGGATTTGTTGCCAATATTCTGGGAATTTTGTTTTATTATAGATGGAAGGAAAAATTGGTTTTAATCTCTGGTCTGTTTTTAAATATTTTTACCCTTTTTATGCTGGAATTTTTTACGGGCATGCTAGATGCTTCTATCAATCCACTCATGCCAGTGCTTAAAAATAATTTTTGGCTGGGGGTGCATGTGTTCACGGTAATGGTAGCTTATGCTGCTTTTGCTTTTTCCTGGTTGATTAGCAATTTTTTTATATGTCGGGATTTATATAAAGAGAGAAATCTGGATACTACTAATAGATTTTTGCATATTATCTCAGATGCTTTAAACATAGGGGTGGTTTTTTTAAGTGCCGGGATATTAACCGGTGGAATGTGGGCCGATTTTGCCTGGGGAAGATTTTGGGGCTGGGATCCCAAAGAGGTCTGGTCGTTAATCGTCCTTTTGGTTTATATGATTATTTTGCATGGACGATATACGAATTGGATTAATCAGACGAAATTTATTTTTTTAACGGCACCGGCCTTCTTAACTGTTATGATGGCCTGGTTCGGAGTTAATTATGTACTTGCCACAGGGCTTCATTCATATGGTTTCAGCCAAGGTGGTACCCTCTTTTTTTTCTTGTTTGTCAGCGCCCAGTTGATGTTATCAGTATTTCATCTGGTCAAAAGTCATTTTTCATTCAGATGATCCAGGCGTTATAGATATAGCTTTATTAATTATAAAATTAATTATAGTATTCAAGCTTATTCTATGAGTGGAAAAGATGTTTATAAATGCACGGTTTGTGGTTACCTTTATGATGAGTCAAAGGAGAGTATTCCTTTCATCCAGCTGCCACAGACGTGGGTTTGCCCTATATGCGGTGTCAGTAAATCAGAGTTTTGTCAGGTTAAAATCCCTGCTTCAAGTAAGCTCGGGATTCCAAGCAAGCAAAACTTAAAAAATATTGTTATCGTTGGTTCAGGTTTTGCCGGCACCAATCTTGCTATGGAAATAGTTGCCAAGTCAGCAGATAGCCAAATTACTCTAGTCACTAAAGACAAGGAATGGTTTTATTCAAGACCGCTTTTAACCAGGGCATTTTATGACGGTGAATTGAAAAAAAATATGTATATTTCCAGGTTAAGTGATCTGGCAAATGAGCAACTGAAGATCCGTGCTGCTACTCAAGTGACCAAGCTAGACCCTTTGTTGAAAAATCTAACGCTTGAAAACAATGGCCAGGTAACGAACTTGGCCTATGATAAATTGATTTTAGCAACGGGTTCGGATGCATTTATTCCACCAAGTCTTAGGGCATTTAAGGAATATTTCAAAACACTTAATAATCTCGAGAATTATGCAGAGCTTTTAGATATCAAAAATCAGCAAAAGCTACGTCTTGCCATTATTGGTGGCGGGCTAATCGGCTGTGAGCTTGCCTCAGAATTTAATAAAATGAGAGATGAGGTGGATTTGTTTCACATTACGCACAGGTTGATTGAAAACGTATTATCCGAGGAAAAGTCCCAAAAGCTGGCGGGGGTTTTTAAACAGATTGGAGTTAATCTTCACCTCGACCACAGTGTTAAGGAAATAAAAAAAACCAAGCATGGTTATCAGATTGATTCCGTGGACCGCTTCTTTGATGTCGTTTTAGTGGCAGCCGGTTTTATCCCCAGAACTGAGCTTGCCAGACAAAGTGGTATCATCTGTAACCGGGGGATTGTGGTTAACGAATACATGGAAACCAGTATCAAAGATATTTATGCTGTCGGGGATGTGGCGGAAATACAGAATAAAACGTATGCTTTCTTGCCACCTATTCATGATCAAATTAACTGGTTATCAGATTTTTTTGCGGGTAAAGGTAATGGAAGTTTTGTGCAAAAAGATTATCCTGTAAAAGTTAAAATTCACGATTTTGAAATATAGATAAACACCTATCACAAGGAGATTACAATGAATGTAAGAGGAACCGAAACTGAAAAAAATCTGCTTAAGTCCTTTGCTGGCGAATCCCAGGCCAGAAATCGTTATAACTACTTTGCCAGCGTTGCCAAAAAAGAAGGATATGAGCTTATTTCTGCCATCTTTGAAGAAACTGCCAATCAAGAAAAAGAACATGCCAAGAGATTCTTTAAATTTCTAGAAGGTGGTGATTTGGAAATTACCGCCACTTATCCAGCCGGTAGAATTGGTACTACTTCGGAAAATCTCAAATCAGCAGCAGGTGGTGAACACGAAGAGTGGAGCGAACTCTATCCAATGTTTGCCAAAATGGCGAGGAAAGAGGGATTTGAAGGGATCGCCAAGGTTTATGAGGCCATCTCCGTTGCTGAGAAAAGGCATGAGGAAAGATATAATGAAGTTTTAAGATTACTTGAAGACAATGAATACTTTGAACGAAATCACAGTGTGACGTGGCGTTGTCGAAATTGTGGTTATGTCCATGATGGTAATAGCGCTCCCAAGGCCTGTCCCGCCTGTGCCCACCCCCAGGCCCATTTTGAAGTTTCTCTTGGATTAACTGCTTTATAATTTTAAAAACAGGGAGGAAATATGAAATTTTTATTGATTATGTTGAGTTTTTCTCTATTAGTATCTTGCTCTAAAAGCATCAAAGGTACCTTGAATGTTACTGATGAAATGGATTTTAATAAAAAAACCAAGCTGGGCGGTCAAAAAGATATTTTGATTCCGGTAGGTGAGTATGCCAGTGAAATAATTCTTGCGGGCAAAAATAAAATTAAATTGAATATAAGAAATGTGGAAGGTAAGGATAAAAAAATCTCTTTTATTCTTCCTCCAGGAGTGGAGTTTCCTTCTTATTCGGGAGACCTTTTTTTGGAGTCCAGTATATCAGGCCAGCCATATGATCTAAATGGTAAAGTCCGTTCTCAGACCACCAATTCTCATGAATATAGCGGCGTTGAAGGTTGCAGTTATACAGAAAACAGGTATGTTTGTAGAACTATTTGCCAAATTGAATTTGGACAACAGGTTTGTCGACAAGTGTGCGATTATATGCCGATCACCGTACAGGGCAGAAGACATGTTTCGTTTTATTATAAGTATACCGATATATTATATACCATCGATTTCCTCTACGAAGCTACCCAGGATCAGGTTGCCAAGTTTAAAGCAATTGATAGGAATACATTCAAGCACTATACTTATCGAGGGCGCTGCTATTAAAAAAGGGTTATCTTTGAGAGGTAATTGGTTATTTTGATAACTGGTCCTTGATCTTCATCAGATAGCGAACGTAATCGTAGTCGGTGTCCTTACCCAGCGTGAATCCACCATCTTGAAGCTTTGCTTTTATCTTCAAAGGTACCGCTAGCAAAGCTTTTTGGATGGCCTTTACCAAATCTGCAGGCAATCCCTTACGAGCGACAATTACTCCTTGTGGTACCAATTCCGAGGTCCACAGGATTTTGACATCATCTTTGGCAATTTGACCTGCTTCCACCATTCGCTCAATATCAATTTCGTTGGTGGCAGCCAGATCAACTAAATTGTTCTTGGCAGATAAAATAGCGGCCACATGGGACCCGGCAAATTTTAATTCTTTAAAATAATTTCCTGGATCAATGGGTGGGGTATGGGTTTTAAAGTAGGCTGCTTGAATGAGATAACCTGAAGTGGAGTTGGGATCTATAAAAGCAAAAGTTTTTCCTTTAATCTCGGCCATGGATTTTATACCGGAATTTTTTCCAGTGATAATGACCCCCTTGTATCCACTAAAACCTTTTTCATTAAGTTCTCTGACGACAATCTGTGCGCCGGTTTTGGTGTATGCTTCGATGTAGGTTTTGGCACCGAGATAGGCAAGATCTATATGATCATGTTCGAGCGCTGTAATAATGCCGGCATAGTCGCTGGCGGAAAATAATTTGACTTTTATTTTTAACTTTTTTTCCAAATACTCAGCGAGCGGAGTGAATCTTTCCTTTTCGTTTGATCCGCCCTCAATTGGAATTAGGCCCAGTTTAATTTCAGCCGGCCAGTTGGAGGCAAAAGAGCTTTGAAGAAAAAGTATGAAAAAAATGGTAATGAAAAAAGTTTTCATGGAGAGTCCTTATTTTAACGTCCAGGAGCTAAACACCAATATCAAGACTGTTTTTATTAGGATTACGTTGCGCCCACTGACTCCGACTCTTTCTCTATTGCGGGGGCTTGGGGAGTCGAAAATTTAGGATATAATTCATAATCTTTCCATAATTTATCATCCTTATAAAGATCACTAAGCCCGTAATTATCACATTGTTTTAAAGTATCCATGGTTGTAGCGAAGGATTGTAATGCATCAATTGGTGCATTGTCGGAAGGGTTGTCGTCGCGGTAGGTAGCCTTGGGATTTTGGTATGTGTGAAGATCTTTAAGTTTTTTATGTTCACTATCAACTACTGATAAAGCTTTTTGTATTCTCTTAATATTTTCAGTTTTTAAGATACTTGTGCCGATGTCATTTTGGTCTTTTACAATCTCATATAATCTTCGGCATTTTTTTAGATCGAATCTATCCAGCCAATAATGTTGCAGATCTCCCAGATCACGGGTCACTTCTTTGGCTTTTATGGGAACAAAATAGTCATTAATTTTTTCCAGGAGTAAAGATTTATTACCATGCAAAATAACCATTTGATTAGGGGGAAGTTCCACTGTCGTAATGGAAGTCAGATCAGGGTTTTTCTTACCGGCCGATATATTGCTTGTAGGTAGCTCCTCGCCAAGTATTTTTAGAGTACCAAGCGTTTTGGTATGGTGAGTGAGAGGCGTTGTCTTTGCCTCAAAATATAGAATTTTCTTCCCATTAAATAAGTTGGCATCTACCGGCAACGTTGTTTTAGCGACTTCGTCAGCTTTTGCATGAAGAAAATAAAGTTCATCCAACCACGGATCCAACCCCTTATATGGCATTACATTTTTTTTTGCGTTTTTTAAATATGTATTATTCAGCACCTGAGTTTGTTCGTTTCCGGCGTAGGAGTCAGGGAATGGTTCCGCAATTTGACTTTTCAAGCTAAAAACATTGCCACTAATAAATATTAAACATAGTCCTAAAAGAATAATTATTTTGTTCATTTGCTCTTCCTTTTCAACAACATTCTCCCTGCATTAATCATAATAACGAGTTGAGAAAAAATCAATCGGCAAGCTTGATCAAAAATAATTGATAAATAAAGTCAAACGGGTATGTTCAACCCTAGATGAAAGAATGATCATCACCCGTTTATTGTTTTTAAATCATATCGAAAAAACATGATTACTGTTGCTTTGCTTTACCAGCTTTGGTTATTTGTTTTTGACCAGTAGAATCTTTGGGATATAAATCATAATCTTTCCATAAGGTATCATTTGTGTAAAACTGATTAAGGTTATTATCATCGCAGTCAGCTAAGGCTTGCTGGGCCTCCATCAATGTTTTTAATCCGAAATTAAAAGTAGAATCCGTAGGGGATATGGGAGGAATCGTCGTAGACTTTGAATGGACGTTGTCGCTTATATTTGACGTTCCATTGATTTCATCGAAACGTGACATCCAAGTTGGCTTTTGCGAATAATAGTCCTTATCACGAATTTGGTCACTGGTTTCATCGGTTAAAAATGCAGGAGCTAATTGTTTGTTAAGCTTGTCAAGTGATGAGGCACATGTATTTATTTCATTTGTATTTCTTTTGAGGACTTCATATATTCTTCTACACTTCTTTGTGTTGAATGTATCTTTCCAGACGAAAAGTGGTTGCTCATGTGACGTAAGCGCCTTTTTATTAAATATCCATGCTCCAGCTTTGATGGGGATAAACATTCCGTTAATATTCTGGGCAAAGACGGATTTTTCACCGGACTTGATTACGATGCTGTCAGAAGTGGGGCGGGTGAGTTCAAGTGGTGGCAGCTTGCTTTTTTTTCCCAGTTTAACAACATTTGATCCTTCTAAAATAAAGTCGGTTGCGACTTTAATACTGCTGGAGGGGATTTGTTCTTTGTTCAATTTTGTGTCCTGAAAGTTATTAAGGGTTAAAATTGATGTATTTAATATCTTTTCGAGCTCTTTCTTAGACTTGTTTCCTTCCTGCGCCATTTCCATGTTAATCTGGAATAAATGTCCCTTAATCCATTGATTAAGGGTGTTTAGATCGAGGTTAGGAATGGCTCCAGCTCCTCTAGCATCATCCGACTTTCCCGATTTTGGTTGGTCATTTCCATCACTTTGATTTTGTTGCTTTGAATCTGCACAAAAAACATTGCCACTAATAAATATTAAACATAGTCCTAAAAGAATAATTATTTTGTTCATTTGCTCTTCCTTTTTAACAACATTCTCCCTGCATTAATCATAATAACGAGTTGAGAAAAAATCAATCGGCAAGCTTGATCAAAAATAATTGATAAATAAAGTCAAACGGGTATGTTCAATCCTGGATGAAAGAATGATCACTACCCGTTTATTGTTTTTAAATCATATCGAAAAAAAGATGCTTACTGTTGCTTTGTTTGACTAGTTCCGGGCATTTGCTCTTGATCAGTAGAATCTTTGGGATATAATTCATAATTTTTCCACAATTGATCATGTGTGTAAAAATGTTTAAGCCCATTATCATCGCAGTCAGTTAGGGCTTGTTTGGCCTCCATTAATTTTTCTAATCCAAAATCAAAATTAGAATCAATAGTGGGCATGGTTGGAGTCGCCACAGGCCCTGGCTCTGGTGATCCTGTCTTATTGCTCTTAATGTGATCCTTGAGGAAGTTAGAAAGACGCTTGGAGTGATAATTCACATTAGCTTGAGTAGAATTTGGAGCTGGTGGATAATAGTCTTTATCATTTTGGGGGTCACTGGTTTCATCTGCTAACAGTGCTTGATTTAATTGTTTGTTATACTTTTCTAGTGATGACTTACAAGTATTTATTTCTTTTTTATTTTTGAGGACTTCATATATTCTTCTACATTTCTTTGTATTGAATTTCTCTTTCCAGACATAAAGGGGATGGGTTAATAAGCCTACAGCAGAGGTACCATATGTCGCATAAGATTCACCTAGCGCTTTTTCGTTCCGTACCCATTTTCCAGCTTTGGTAGGTATGACTACGTTATTAATGCTTTCCATATGGAGTAAGTTTGAACCGTGCTTGATCACTTTGTGATCGTGGGAAGGGCTTGTTGTAACTATTAAAGGTGGTTGTTTCATCCATGTTTCCAGCGTAATTTCTGAATTTTTTAAAGTAAAGTCGGTGTTGATTTTTCCGTTCTCAAAGGTTATAATTGATTTTTTTAAGAACTGCTCTGCTTCCTTATCAGTTATTTTCATCCGTTCCATTATTTTATCTTTGATCTGGGAAGAATAAATTTCTTCTAACCATGCGTTTGCTTCGTCGTATTTTGGAGATTTTTCTTCTGATGATGACAACAATTGCGTTAATCTTTTTTCTTTTGCTTTTTCCTGGATGAACTCTTTCATTATTCGTTCGACTCCAGGTGCCGATAACTTTTGGTCTATATTGATGATTTCTGTGTTGATGTCTGACATTGGGTTATTTTTTAATTGCGTCATCCTTGCATTTACAAATTGTTCCCATCGTTCCATCTTCTTCTTCACTTCTTCAGGAGTGAGGAGACGTTTGCTCATATCGCCGTAAGGGTCGCGTAGTTCTTTAAAGCTCCCAACGTTTTGAGGAGGTATAAGCTTGTCTCGGTCAAACTCCTTAGGCGGTTCTAATGTATCTGCACAAAAAGTATTGCTACTAATAAATATTAAACATAGTCCTAAAAGAATAATTATTTTGTTCATTTGCTCTTCCTTTTTTAAACAAAAAACTCCCAGTACTAATCATACAATGAGTTTTAAAAAAAGCAATCGGCAATCTTGATCAAAAATAATTGATAAATAAAGTCAAACGGGTTTGTTTAATTCTCTAAAACTCGGCCAAATTCACGTTTTCTTTAACCAGTCTGGTTAGTTGTTCAATTTTGTCAGTGTGTTCCATGTAGAGGAGCGGATGCATATCATCTACATTCTTGGCGGTTAGAAATGTTTCTGTTTGCACAGAAAGCAAGGGGATATTTTTTTGTTCGCATATAGTAATGACATTGCGAGATGGTAAAATCCCATTGCTTAGAATGAAGGCACTGGGGGTATGTTCCAGAGCGGCTAACATAATGTCAGAACGATCACCGCTGGTTATAATCAGGTTGTTGTCCTTGTTAAAAATATTTAATTTGTTAGCTTCAGTGACACTCATGGCACCAATATCGATATGGTCGACGGGATTAAGCAAATGGTCACTGCCGGTAATAATTTTTGCCATCAAATCATCGGCAATTTGCTGGACGGTCAATCTGCCTAAAGTTTTATCTTTAGGAACGACTCCCAGGATTTTAATACCAGTTTCCTTGATTTTTTCATGGTAGGTATTTTTAAAATCCTCAACATCGCTTACTTGATTGATAATGGCGCCTTTGATTTGGGATTTATTGAATTCTTTGGCCAGATAAGTCAGATCATCGATAATGATCTCAGGAGAGCCGCTGAGTACGGCAACGATGGAGGCATCTAGCATTTTGGCCAGATTTTTGGCATTTAGATGGACTGATGACCCGTAGGTTAAATCCTTGGCAGCCTCGATAAAAAGCAGGTCGTATTCTTTTTCAAGAAATGAGGCCATTTCGTTTAACTTTTCGGATAAGGAAGTTTCATCATACATATATTCCAGTTTGGCATGTTCAAAACCAACCGTCATGATTTCAGGATCGGGAGTGTAACTGAATATCTTTGTCATTAATGAAGCATCATGATCCCAAAGTCTTTTTTTCTTATACAAAAGCCTATCACCGAGGGGCTTCATATAAGCACATTTTTTGTTAATATTTTTTATTAAACCAAGAATCAAGCTTGTTTTTCCAGCATCTGGCCTGATTGATAAAAAAACTGATCTGTTGGCCTTCATGTATTTCTCCTTTATTTAGTAAGTAAAATTCTAACATCGACTGCTTTGACACCATCTTCCTCGTCGTAGGCAAGCAGAGGATTGATTTCGATATCAGTAATATCTTTGCAGCCGGATAATATTAATCCCACTTTTATAATAACCTCGATAACACCATCGATATCTTTTTTGGCCTCCCCTCTTACTCCCAGCAACAGCGGGTAGGATCTGCAATCTTTGAGCATGCCGGCAATCGTATGTTTGTCATAAGTGATGGAGCGAAAGGCGATATCCTTCATGACTTCCACATAAATTCCGCCCTGGCCAAACATGATGACCGGACCAAAGGAGGCATCGTATCTTCCTCCAATGATAGTCTCCACGCCAGGTTTTAACATTTCGGCCACTTCAACGCCTTTGATGTGGGCATCTGGTTTGTAGCGTCTTGAGTTGTGCAGTACTGCCTCGTAGGCATCAATCACTTCCTTTTCATTTTGTAAATCAAGGGCAAGTCCACCGGCATCACTTTTGTGGATAATATCTTTTGAGACAATTTTTAAGACCACGGGGTAGCCCATATCGTTGGCAGCGCTGATGGCATCTTTTAAATTGGTGGCCAAAACACTTTTGGGTATTGATACATTAGCCGCTTTCATGATTGCTTGAGCTTCATGGGCCAGTAAAAAAGTTCGATGATCAGCCTTGGCGGTTTTGACAATTTCTTTAACTTTTCCAATATCAACCCAATTGGCAATATCAGAAGGGGTGGAACTGCCATCCATAGGGGATTTTCTGTTTCTATAATCGGTATAGATTTTACCCAGACAGCTTACCGCCTGACCTATATCTGAATAAATGGGAACACCTTCGGATTTTAAAAATTTAATTCCTTCCTCAATGTCCTTGCCGCCCACAAATGAGTACACCACTGGTTTTTTAGCTCCGTGGGTTCGATGAATATCGAGAATGGTTTTTTTAAAGGTTTCACCGGTAAGTACCGAGGTCTCACAACCCAGGCAAATGATGGAATGGATATCCTTATGGTTGAAGGCATCCACAATACATTTTTCATAATCAATCATACTGGCGCCGCCAGTGATATCGATGGGATTTTTTACCGAGCCAAAACTGGGAACGGATTCCTTGAAGGCGCTTTCAAGGGTTTTAAGATCATCAAAAAGGTGAATATTGTTTGCTTCGCAGGCATCGGCAGCAAGCACACCAACTCCGCCGCCGTTGGTGATGATGATGGCATTTTCCCCCACAGGGTGGGAATTTTGAGATAAAAATTTGCACCAATCCAGGGCCTCTTGAATATCAATTGCCCGATGAACTCCGCATTGATTCATGATAGCTGCAAAAACTCCATCCGCTCCGGCCAAAGAACCGGTATGACTGGCAGCTGCCATGGCACCTCTTTTGGATCTTCCGGATTTGATAACCACCACCGGTTTAATCCGAGTGGCCTTCTTTAGTACTTCAATTAATCTTACCCCGTCTTTGACACCTTCCATGTACATGAAGATGACTTTGGTTTGTTCATCCTCCACCAGATATTCGATCAAGTCCGCTTCATCAATATCTGACTTATTACCAATAGAGATGATGGAGGATAGACCAATATTTTCCACTTGGGTTTTTCCGATCATGGCAATCCCCAGCGCCCCACTTTGAGTGATAATCGCCACATTTCCCGGGGTGACGTTGGGGGGGCCGAAAGTGGCGTTCATGCGAGCCTGGGCGGAATAGATACCAAAAATATTGGGACCTAGAATGCGCATCCCATGATTGTTGGCATAGGTCACTATTTCTCTTTCCAGTTTATTCTCGCCGACCTCGGAAAAACCGGATGTGATAATGGATAAAAATTTTATATTTTTTTTGGCACAATCTTTAACGGCATCAAAAACATAGGGGGCGGGGACCACGATGGTTGCCAAATCGCACTCTTCCGAAATTTCATCGACAGAGGTGAGCATTGGGATATCAAAAACTTTTCCACCTTTTGGATTAATCGGGAAGATTTTTCCTTCATAACCTGAATGAATCATGTTTCTAATTATACTATTCCCAATTTTACTAGGAGCAGCCGAAGCCCCGATTACCGCATGTCCACGTGGTTTAAATAGAAACCTTATATCAGGTTTTTGAGAGTTCACCTGTACCTCCCAGGTTTATATTAATTTTTAAAACGCATCTTCATTTCTTTACAAGTGGGATCTGTAACCATACTTTTTTGATTTATTTCAAATCCCATTTTCTCAAAAAGGTGCAGCATTGGCTTATTGTGAGAAAGTACTTCTGCGGTAAAACCAAGCAAACCTTTTCTTTGTGCCAGTTGAGTCAGATAACTCAATAATTCACTTCCAATACCATTATTTTGATATTCATCCCTGACTATAAACGCAACTTCCGCAGTGTGAGTGGGTTCATGCACACCATATTGGCCAACCCCTACAATAACTTCCCTTTCGTCATGCATGACTGTGGCAATAATCACCATTTCTTTGGTGTAATCAATGACCGCAAATTCCTGCAACCGTTCATGGGGCATATCTCTTCTATTGGAAATAAATCTTTTATATAGGGACTCGTCAGAAAGTGAATAAAAAAATGATTTTAAATTTGATTCATCTGATGGTTTGATCGGGCGAAGCATGACTCCAAAATTCTTTTTGGTGGTTCTAAAGATTGCCAGATCTTCTGGATATTCGCCGCGTTTGCCAGGAATGAAGGCCTGGTCTTTGTAGATTAAATTTAATCTTTTGGCCTCTTTTAAGAGGTTTGCCCGAAATTTGGGATGTGCGATTCCTATCAACTCCATGGTTCTTTCTCTGATGTTTTTTCCATGCAGATAGGCGATTCCAAATTCGGTAACGACGTAGTGAATATCACCTCTAATCAAGGAAGTTCCCGCACCCTCTGACAAGAAGGGGACGATTCTTGAAATGGTTTCATTTTCCGCAGTTGATTGAATCGTTAGAATGGTTCTACCCCGGGGAGCAAGTACTGCGCCTCTCATAAAGTCAGCTTGTCCCCCAATACCGCTATAAAATTGGGATCCCAGTGATTCGGCGGTAGCCTGCCCGGTCAAGTCGATTTGAAGTCCTGAATTGATGGCCACCATTTTTTCATGTTTGGCAATATTTAAAGGACTATTGGTTACGTTGATTGGTTGAAATTCTATGGACGGATTATTGTCTAGAAACTGGTAGGTCTCTTTTGAGCCCATACAAAAGGAAGCTACGGTTTTGCCGGGGTTGACGGTTTTGAGCTTGTTATTGATCACATCGGATTTGATGAGATTAACCAGTCCGTCAGTGAATAATTCGGTGTGTACGCCCAGATTTTTTTTCCCATTTAAGTTGGCCAAAATGGCGTTGGGGATTGATCCGTATCCGACTTGGATTGTGTCACCGTCTTGAATAAGGTTGGAGACATGCTGACCAATTTTTTGAATAACGTTGGAATCAGGGTCACCATGATATTCTAAAAGTGGTTCATCATGATGAATGACATATTGAATACGTTGCAAGTGAATAAAACTATCGCCGTGCACTCTGGGCATATTGACGTTCATCTGGGCAATAATGATTTTGGCAGCATTAGTCGCCGCTCGCACGATATCCACACTTATTCCCATTGAAACATAGCCATGTTCATCAGGTGGAGACACTTGAATAATGGCCACATCCACGGGAATAATTCCTCTTTTAAATAAATCAGGCACCTCGGATAGAAAAATAGGTGTATAGTCTGCCATCCCAGAATTGACAGCATCCCGGTTGGAGTTGGCCACAAAAAAAGAATTTTGTCTAAAATTTTTTTTGAATTTACTATCTGTATAGGGCGTGAGTCCGAGAGACCAAACATGCATGACTTCGGCATCAAAAATCGCCTTGGGGTTTTTTTCAACATAATCAACCATGGCCTTAATGGTATATTGAGGTTCTGCACATCCGGTTGCCACGAAAATCTTACTGCCCCTTTTGATGCATTTAAAAATTTCATCTTCGGGCAAAAATTTATCTGGCATTAATTTTTTAAATTTTTCTATATGGGTAAGTTTATCGTTCATAATGGCTGTCTAAGTTGTTTCAAATTGTGTGTGAATGGTATCACAGTTGGTCATTGAAGTGAATACAATTATAAAATAGGACTTAAAAAATTATCTACTTAATGGGTGATAACGCATTGAATGGACGGCGATCATTATTGATCAACCATTAAAAGTCTTCGATAAGCTCTACCATCCAGGGATGATCAACATAAGGATTTCTAACTTTTTGAATTTTGAATATTTCTTCGTGTCGCCATTTTTCAAATTCATCGACGGGGTCCAGTTGGTGCCATTTTTTTAAAAAAGCCTCCTCTGTATCTGAGATGTTTAAACCATACCTGGTAGAAAAATAAAAAATCGAGCGGGCCACATTTCCCTTATGCATATCGGGTGGTTCAAAATAGCGGGTGGCTTGAGTGGTATCGAGGTAGCCAACTTTGGTTCCAGGGCAGGTGGTGGTGGAAATAAACGCAACTTCCCCAAATTCCAAATTGTTGCGGGTGGTGTTGATACCCGGGGAGGTCGGGTAGAGGGCATGGAGATCAGATTTTTGCAAAGTATGGGGATACGTGTTTGAAAACCTGCTTTGGGGCCATGTGTGTTCGGTATTGATGAAGCGACTATTGGGGATGATGTCAACTCCGGGAATCGGTCCTTCTGGAAAGTTTGAAGGTCCCAGTAGATGCTGACAATAAACACAATTAATATAATAAGCTTCCTGGATCTGTTCCAGATGAAGGTAGCCAAATATTTTTTTCCGGGCGGTTGAGTAGTCAAAGGAGAGATGGTGAAAGCAAGTACGATCGTCCTTTTCGCATATGCAGCTTGATCCAATTTGATCATAGGAATGATCATCAGTGAGATGATAGGAATCAAGAACCTGGTGGAGATAGTCTTTCAACGTTATATTGGTCAAGTTGCCGTTTTGAATGTCTTCAAATTTTTCGCCGTAATAATAATTTTGATAAGATGCCCAGATGGATGAACAAAATAAGAAAAGAAATAATGGATAGACAATCCGTTGCTTCAAAAACTCCTCCGTGAAGTCTTTACTTAAGAATAACACTTATAAAAACGAAAATTACAGTAAAAAAAACTTAAAACTTCTTTAATTGAATAATTTTTAGCAGAATTTTTATGAATGAATCCGATTATTGCGAAAATAAAGGACCATATCGGTTGCGACCATCAATGAATTAAAAACATACAGATAGATAACCAGGTCATTGGAATAATATATTTTGTGAAGCATACCCATTATATAACCAATAAAAACGATTATTAAAAAAAGCAAACTTTTTCCTTTGTTGCTCTTTGATTGATAAGATTTGTAGATGGAAAAAGGCCATGCTGATCCAAAACAGATCAGCATGATGACTTCAAATATGCTCACTACCAAACTCCTCTGGTTATCCTACCAATTTAAGCAAGTGAGATGGTAAATTATGAGATTGGGCCAGGGTTGAAATACCTGCTTGCTGGGTGATTTGCGAGGAAACCAGTTTGGTGGCCGAGTCGGCGATATCCGTATCTTCCACTTGGGAGAGGGCCTTGGTTTGATTTAGTTTCATGGTATCAATATTATTGGAGGCAGAATGGAGTCGGCTTTGAATGGCACCCAGGGATGCTCTTTGCTCGCTGACCATATTGATGGCGTGATCGATTGATTCGAGTGAATCAAGTGCATCTGATTTATCAGCGACCGAGACCCCGTCTATATCCAAATTTCCGGTGGAAGCATCCAGGCCCGCATTTTCAAATTTTATTACATTCTCGTCACCTTTAAAGGTGCCGACTTGAAATTCCATTTCATCCACGTCCTTATCGCTTGATAAAAGAGAGATGCCGTTAAAGATGGTGCTATTGGAGATTCTATCAATTTCTTCCTTAAGCTGTTGGGTTTCCAGATCAACCAACTCTCTTTCATTATCGCCTACGGTATCGGAAGCAGATTGAATGGAAAGTTCTCTGAGTCGGACTAAAATATTGGAAATTTCACCCAAGGCACCTTCTGCGGTTTGGATAACTGAAAGGCCATCTTCAGTGTTTCTGCCGGCCTGACTGAGACCCTTGATCTGTGCACTGAGTTTGGTGGAAATGGCGAGCCCGGCAGGATCATCAGAGGCGGAATTGATTCTTTTTCCGGAAGAAATTTTTTCCATTTCCTTGGTGACATCATTACCTGTTTTTTTAATGTTGGACTGAATGACTTGTGAAGCAATGTTGGTTTTAAATCCAATACTCATATTACATCTCCTAGAAACCGTGGATAAAAGCAAAATTATTCCGGCCCATTGAATCATGTTCGGTTGGTTCAACAGAATACTTGAGTGAAATTGTCAGAAAAAATGATTTTTCATTGTTATTATCAATAGTTATCTGTCGAATGGAAATCCGTTGAATTCATTTTGACTAGTTTATCTCCGTCAAGAAGTGCATTAATAATAACCCCGGAATAAGGTTTAAATTCCGGTTAAATATGCTAATATCTATCAATATGCTAGACAATAAAGATTTTTTCACAAGTGAAATTGAGCTTGATAAACTTATCCTGGGAGATCGGGAGTTATTATCAAAATTTGTGTCCAAATATGATAGAGAGCTGAAAAATGCTGCCAAAAGGATGAGATTTTCCGGCGAGCGCTTGGAAGACCTAGTTCAGGCCACCTGGATTTGTTTTTTTGAAAGTGTGGAGCGGTTTCAAAAACAATCCCACATTAGAACTTTTCTTTTTGGTATTTTACTGAACAAGGCCAGGGAAATTTGGAAAAAAGATAAAAGGGAAACCTTTTTTGAGGATGATAAAATATTGGAAGATATTGTAAACCGGTCCCAAAGTGAATGTAATCATTGTCATTACTGTAATTGCTTGGTGGGACCTGAAAAGCAACTTAACGCCAAACAACTATTGGCGCAATTGGATCAGTCCTTTTCTCATATAGACGAAAAATATGCCAAGATTTTTTATGACCGGGTGGTGGATGAAAAAAATGTGGATCATCTGTGCCGGGAGAATCAAATCACCCATTCCAATCTAGGGGTTATCATTCATAGAGTAAGAAAAAAATTAAACCAGGATTTTTCCCGAAACTGATTATTCTAAAGACGTTATAATTAAAATGATACTATAATGAGTGCTATGAGTAGAAATGGGATCTCATACTGGTTGTTGGCAGTTGTATTTTTATACAACCTTTCTATCTCTTGGCCTTTTTTTTCTTACAATTTTTCAAAGCACACTCCGGTCGTAGAAAACGACGAATTTTATAATTTTCTTGGTGATCTTCCTGGTGCCAACGGGAAAAAAAGTTTTAAAACTATTTTTCAAATAGATTTTCTCATTTTTGATCTGATGCCGGTTGTTCCTGTTAAAAACGAGCTTCGTAAACTTTATGCCCGTCATTTAACTTCATTTATAAAAGTTTCCACCTTTTATAATTATCTGCATACGGGCATCAGTCCGCCCACAGCTTCCTAAAGATGATTTTTTCTTGCATTTGAAAATGAATTATTTTTATTTTTCCCGGATCCAGGTTTCGAGGGAAAGGAGCTTATCATGCATTCAAATAATAATGATCAAAATAACGATAAAACTAAGGGTAGTAATATTCCCTTATATTTGATTTCCATTGGATCAGTGGCCTTGTTGGTTTATCTGATTGTTTCGCAGTATATGCAAAATCATTAGCTAAAAAGCCTGGGGAAGGTTATCCCCGGGCCTTTTTTTAATGACGATAACCACAGATTGATGTTCACCCAGGTCAAGACCAAGAGTGTCTTCGCTCGAAAATGTAATCTGAACCTTATCAGAAGGAAACTCATCCTTAAAAGCATTTCTGGAAAACTCAAACTCTCCACTGAATTCAATATTGTTTTTTGCCAGATTGATTAAATATTGTCCACCTTGAGAGGAGTAGGCATAAAGAATTGAGTAGGGATATTGATCGCTATAACGAAGCATAAAAATATCTTCTCCTTTTTGGTGGCCTTGAGGTTTGAGAAATCTGGTTTCCCCGTAGCGCAGCAGTGGATAATTTTTTCGAAGATGGATCATCTCTTTGGTAATTTCATAAATTTCTTGATTCCAGCCCGGATCTCCCGGCCAGATCATCATAGGCCGGTTGAAAGGATCACCCCCTATGCCAAAAAGTCCGTTTAATTCTGGATGGTAAGGTAAGGCCAGCGAGGTTTCCATTCCATACATCAAAAGCGGAACCCCTCTTGCCGTTAAAAGGAATCGAACAGCGCTACCATAGAGAGTGTCGGGCATATCTTTTCCATTATTATGTGGATAGGCGGTTTTTAGCCGGGGCATATCATGACTTTCGAGGAACGTTATCCAGCTTTTTTGATCTTCGTAGCTTATGTTTTCATATTGAAAGTGTGGCAATGGTATTTCCAGTGGATTGGTAAAGAAAATGGAATTGATCTGCTTGCTTAAGTCAAATTGATCCAATTTTTTAATCACCTTGGGGTGATTGATTCCCATGGTTTGTTCCTCCAGTGTTTGAGTTGTTCCGTACCAATTGCGTTCATTGGAGAAAAATTGGCGAAGAGGAATGCTCAGTCCGAAATCAAACATAGAGGAATTTTGCATTTGAGAAATATAATCAAGGCTGTCTTTTTCCCGGAGTCCGCCATCAAAATATTCCCCGATTAATATGGCTTTTTTGGGAAGATTTGGGATTTTGGTTAAAAGATCATTCCAGACATAATCCACCCTTTGTTCAAGCGATTTCCAGAAGTGATTATTGACGTGCTTGATGGCATCCAACCTGAAACCGCGAATGGGAACATTGTCTTTTACTGATTGGTTGTCGGTATTAAAACGCAGCCAAAATTCAACCGCATCGAGCAGATAACGTTTTACATGCTCATAGTTTTGATTAAGATCCGGTATTCCTCCAGACATGCGACTAAGTTCTTCAAAGAGCTTGGGGGGATTTTTAGAAAAATCTATATCCATGGGGGGATTGAACCATGCATCAGGATCATATTGGTGGGTACTTTGATCGATGCCTCTTGCCAGTTTAATTCCATGTTGGTAGATGGCCCCTGTTTCAGGGAAGGTATCACTATCAGGATTAGTGTGGCTGCCTCTAATAAGTTGCTTGGTAACCAAATCGTAAGGCAGCGGGGAGGTATGATTGAGGGTGATATCTAAAATAATACCGATATCATATTTATTGGCCTCCACTAAAAGTCGTTTAAGGACATCAAACCTGTTTTCATAACTATCCTTGGAACTTCGCCAATGCTCATCTATTTCAAACCAATCAATTGTCCAATAACCATGATAGCTGGTTATCATATGAGCTTGTTTTTTATTTACAATGGATAGATCTTCGTTGGGTTTGGTGTGGAGAGTATAGTTACTTTTTGGATGAAAAATCCAGCCATTGGCATTATCCATAATTGGCGTAAGCACCAATTGGGTAACTCCCAAATCGGCCAGATAAGGTAAACGTTGGATGATCCCTTCAAGATCACCTCCAAAGTATTGCCCCATATACCGCTTGGATGGATCATATTCTGATTTGATGAGAGCGTTGTTTATTTGATTATATAACACGGTTTCTTGCACCATTTGCCGGGGATCGGATTTATTTTTAGATTTAAGATGAGAATTATATTTTTGAAAATAAGCATCGGTATATTTGATTTTGTTTTTAAGCTGGTCGGCTAGTTTTTCTGATTTATTATCGAATGCATATTCGGGAATATTATTACCGCTATCCCCATCTTGAAAACGATCAACCAGGATGTAGTAGAGAATATCGTTTTCAAGACCTCCTTTGGAGGAGGCGTACCCGTTGGCGAAAATCAGTAGCATCAGGATGAAAATTTTAGTTCGCATCAATTACCTCTGCTTCTTCCATACCTCTTAAAAGCAGGTCAAAATTGGGAAAATCGGTCAAGCGAACACCATCCTGACTGGCAGTTTCCCCGATTTGTTGGAGATTTTTATAGGTTTGGGAAAGATCATCCAGTTTCTTGGTATCATCGCTATCTTCCTGGGCATTACTTTCAAGAGAGATTCTAAATGCCTCTAGGCCAATGATAAGATCAGTATATTGATTATTGGATTGGTCATTTTCAAGGGAGCCTGTTTGCATCAGATCCCATTTATTAAAAAGGGTATCCATTTGTACCCAGTCAATTTCGTTGGTTCCACTGAGCTGATCATTTATTTGATTGGAGACTTGGGCAATTTGGGCCGGATTCATTTCCCCCACTTGGCGAAAGTAATCGATTTTTCGATCCCTTAAAATTTGCTCGACACCATGGTCAAGCCGGGGGGCCAGGAATCCAACCGCCAATGATCCTACTAAAAGTCCCAGGCTGTTTTGAAAACTTAAAAGATTGTTTTTATTTTTTAAATAATTAAACACTGAGGTAATGGGTTTTAAAGAAAAATTTGATAGGGATGATTGACTGGAAACATTCAGCAAGGAGTGAATATCATCAAGACAACCGGTATTGGTTTTAAATTTTGTGGCAAAACGCAGACTATTTTTTTCAAGTAACCGGCTCAGATGACTGCCACCATTTAAAAGCATCTCTGAACTGTTTTTTCCCCAGATAAAACCAAAATAACTTGAATAGGCAAGAGTTAGAAATTTTGAATAATCAAAATGAGTCACGACCTCCCAATGAAAAAATTGTCCGGTATGAGAATATAAAAATGCCATATCGGGTGCCATCCATGAAATGGACGCCACCGAAGCTATTTCCACCATTTTGTAAATAATTTCTTTAAGTGGCATATGGTAGTGGGTCGTGGATAAAAATTCGCCAAACCATTTAGGCAGATATTTTCTGACAAAATCAATGGTGGGGGTTGCAGGGATGTGATGTGGGGGAAAAAGGGTATCCATAAGAGGAAAAAGATGTTTTCTGATGAGCTTGTCGCCAATTATTTTAAAACCCAGATAGTTAAAGGATACAAATGCCATGATCGAATGGGCATTGGCCGCATAAGCAAGTGGCATTCCGGTTAAACTCATATAGGCCATGTTGGCACCCATAAAAAATAGCCCATGCCCGGCCAGCTCTTTAATCACGGTGGCATAGGCCTTGGTGGTTTTTTGAAGCAGATCATCACTGGTGGCGGTGACCCATTTTTTTACAAATTTGTAAGCGACTTCATCGAGTTGGGAGGCATTCAGCCTTATTGGTTCCAGCGCCGGGTATTGGTAATTAGGATGAATTTTTTTAAAAAGATCCACCAGTTCAGGCATTAAATTATAACGGACCTCTGCTTGATAACGTCCCAGCCAGTGCAGAAGATATTGCATTTTATCTGATTTATTTAAAGCCGTAGGAATATTGACTTTATAAATTCTTAAAATTTTCTCCAGACTATTTTCCATTTCGGGATGATTCAGTAAAATTCCCACCAGTACCAGTGGAAGAAAAACTTGCATGAATTTGGAGTAGGCCATGACCTGTCTGTTATCGTAAGGGGCGTAAGCTGGAATTTCATTTGGTTCATTATCAATTGTATTAAAATAGAGAATATCATGATTTTGGGAGGGGGGATTGTCCGCCAATCCGAGATTGCTGTTTACTAAAAGCAGTACTAATAAAAGGATGATCATCCTCTTCCATGCAAGGAGAAATATATTCCCTTTATTCTTCATATCTAAACACCGCTATATTTAAACCATCCATGGTGAGGTTGGTTCCATTATTTTCCATTATAATTTGTTCAGGTGTTCCCCCTTCCACTAACTCTTGTATCTTTTTCCATTGGCTGCCGGATTTAATGGTGTTAGTGAGTTCGGGAGGTATTGTTAATTGAGAGTTTTCCACCGGGTCAAGGGAACGATTAATCAGAATGAGTAATTTATTTTGGGGATTTGATTTATCAGTTCTAAAAATTGCAATGGCATGCTCTCCCAGCTGACTGGCCTTGATCTCAATGTTGGGATAGATATTTCTTGGTGGTGATGTCTGAAGGGTGGTGGTTTCTAGATAGAGTTTTCTCATCTGTTTCATAAAATTGATATATCGTTCTATCTTGCTTGAAATGACGTTTCTATCCAAACCAGTAAGTTCAACTAACTGTTCAATTTCCTTTTTAAGATCAGCTAGCTGGAAGACCATTTCAAAATTGTGAAGATCATCTGCTGTTTTGAAACGCAGATGATGGAGTGTGGTCATATAAGCTGCATCAGAACCAAACAGGGCGGTTAATTCGTGGGTGGCAATTTTCCAGGTAATAAAATCGGCCAGTTTTAAAGGAGACAATCTGCCGGTATCCAATAATGCTTTCGACTCATCCAGTGCCAGTTGACCTAAATGTTTGCCATCCAAGCTTCTGCCGCTGAGATATTGCGCACCTTTTTCCACATTATCATGGCTGGCTGCCATCCCGACTCCCAGGCGAGTATTGCTTCCGGTGGCATGATTGAGGGCATGGACAATCTCGCCGATACTTTTTTCATCAACGCTTGAATAACCAACCCATGGCTGGTAGGTGATTTTTCCAATGGCTTGTGCTTGAGGAGTGTGCGCCTTGGAAAATGCCTCGCTGATCACTACCAAATTGGGGCAATAGTGATCAATAGCGGTGACCAGTTCTTCTATAAAAACTGCGCCATAATTTTTGTCAAAGTTATCCTTGATTGAATCAAGCACGGCCAGGATGGTTTCTTGATTAACTGGTCTATGGGAATTTTTACCCAATTCAATCAAAGTGTTCACAAACTCATCAATCCCTTGGGGATGAGCAAGTTTGGTAATATCAAAATATTTTAAAAAACCGTTAATATGATCAAGGTTTAATTGGGGCAAATGTTCCTTGCCATAAATATTTTCAATAAAATTCTGCCTGATTAATGGATTAAAAAAGGTTTTCCCTTCATATTGTGCCAAAATGCCATCAATAAAATCCAAGCGAATGGCCCGTAATCTCAACTCTTTTGCCAGTCGCAAGACGTTGTCAATAAGTTGACCTCTGATGTTTGGATTCTCCAGATTTTGCATGAAAGTTGAGTAGTCTCTAAAAAGATAGGGGGTGGAATGATAATAGAGATAGTTATTATGGCGGTCTTTGATGACTTGCTTGCCAATGACCGAGCTGTTTTTCACTTCGTGGGCTACCACAATATCCGGGATCAGTTCCATTCCCATTAACCTCATTTCATCTACTAATTCTTTTACTTCTCTCCAACTGCCAAGCTGAATATCAATGGCCTGACCGGCCACCAGATAAGTGAATTTCCAATTGGGAGAAGCAAAATCAGAAACATTAATTTGAATCACTGCTTGCAGTGAATTGATGCCTTCCTCTTTGAGTTGGACTAAAACCCCAGAGTCAATAATTCTTCGGGCAAGTGAAACATCGATCAGATCGCGGGTTTCTTTTGCCGCAAATTGTCCTTGTTTGAAATTGGGTAAAATGGCCGGTAGTGGAATATCTCCGATAATCAGTGGTTGATCAAGCAGTTTGGGAGGGGCGGTTTTCCATTGGTAGTCAAGATCAGGGGTTAAAGATCGAAAATCGAAAAGGGTTATTTCGTTGGGCATATCTTTAAGCGCCGGGGTTACCGGGACGTCATGATCAATCAAAAATTTGGATGGCAGTTCGGTCGCCACCTTGGCGTTATATTCAATCGTCTTGACTGGATGCGGGTCAACAAAATAGCGCCATGATTTTCCTTTATCGGAGGAAATTCTATAAATATAGGGGGTATTGGGCCTGATTTTTTTTATTAAGTTTGACCATTTTTTATTTTCCTGGTCAAAAAGCATTTTTTCCCAAGACGAATTAGGCCGATCAAAAATTTTCATTTCAACTATCGTCTGGTTCAAGTCAGCATCAATCATAGGTACGATGTCTTTTAAATAAATAATAAAATTGATATCAAAGTCATCTGCCTTTCTTATGTTCATCATTCGGAGTGAATAATTTTCGAAGGGATAGTTATCAAATAAAGTAAGATTATTTTTAGTCCGTTTGAGTTGGTAGGGTCTCTTTGAGTAAGTAAATGCGTTGGGATCACTTACTTCCACCCATTTTCCATTGATATCCTTGTATCGAAAATAATATGAGCGATTTGGCCCTATTAACATTCGGTGAGACCATTTGTTATTGGAAGGATCAAATTGCATAGGAATCCAGGCCTTGAAAAAAGGCAATATGGAGTTGGGATTTCTCAGTTGAACCTCACTTCCAAACGTTGGTGGCAGATAGAGTGCCAAGGTCATATCAAGTGAACCATTGGCAGTTATTTCATGAATCACCGGGCCAAATTGAGGCACTATCTCTGGCTGAACTGCTGGTTTTAAATTGCGCTCGGTTTTTTTCAAAAAAACATCCATAAGATTGTAACAAGTGGATGCTAAAAGAGAATTTGATAGGATTATGAACAACCATAAGATAATGGTGGGCTTGATTAATTTATACCCAATATAATTTCTATCAACCATAAGACCTCTTCCATATGAGGATAGTATCATAGCGCAAGGTGTTAATCCGCTCTTTTGTTTTACTGTGTAAAATTGACACAGTGCTGCAATGCCACTTTGTAAATGGGTTTATTTAATTGAAATTATATGGATTTTGATATTTTTCAAGCTTTTTAATACAATAAAATAAGTGTTTTAGACAGATTGCCAAAGTTATGTAACTTTTTTTGGTATTTCAAATATAACTATAAATTCTGCCTGAATTTAGTCGGTATAATAATGCATACAACTGCATAATTATCCGTAGTAAAATGCAGTTGACTACATTTTACTACGGTTGTAAAATTGATTTATTCTATGGATTTAAAAATAAGATATCTTCATAATCCCGTGACCGTTGATCTTAAAGAGAAAATGGTTTTTATTGGAGGCCCCAGACAGGTTGGTAAGACAACCATGAGTCGATCAATAGCAGGTCTTGCCACTTATTTAAATTTCGACAATCTTCAAGATAAAAAAATCATATTAAAAGGCCAATTTTTTCCAAACTATAGTGGGCTTGTCATCCTTGATGAAATCCACAAATATCGTTTGTGGCGTAATCTAATCAAAGGGGAATTTGATAAATTTTACCCCGACATTAATTTTTTAATTACAGGATCAGCGCAGCTTGATTATTTTAGAAAAGGTGGTGATTCGTTGGTTGGACGTTATCATTACTATCGTCTGCATCCTTTTTCCGTGTCTGAACTTGATAAGAACTATTCACGTTCTACCTTGGAAGATTTGTTCAATTTTAGCGGTTTTCCTGAACCTTTTTTCAAAGCAAATACCCGGGCACTCAAGCGATGGCAAATGGAGCGTATTAATCGTGTGGTGGAACAGGATGTTCGAGATCTCTCAATGATTAAGGATATCTCTAACCTTACATTACTAGCAGAAATCCTGCCTTCGCGGGTCGGGTCTCTTTTATCGGTAAAAAGTTTAGCCGAGGATCTCATGGTGTCTCCTCATACTATCAACAACTATCTTGATATTTTTGAAAATATTTATCTCTCATTTAGAATATATCCCTACGGTGTTCACAAGTTAAAGGCCATTAAAAAAACCCCTAAAATATTTCTCTGGGATTGGACTCAGGTAGAAATGAAAGGACCGCGTTTTGAAAATTTAGTGGCGTCTCATCTTTTAAAATACTGTCATTTTCACACTGATTATAACGGCGATAAAATGGAGCTAAGATTTTTAAAAGATGTCGAGGGGCGTGAAGTGGATTTTGTTGTTTTAAAAAATAACAAGCCTCAATTTATGGTGGAATGTAAAAGTGGTGATCGTGCCTTGTCACCATCCCTTTCCTATTATCAAACTCGTCATAAAATTCCGATGGCCTACCAGGTTCATATGGGGACGCAAAAAAAAGGTAATCCTCTTAGAGGTGGAATGCTTCTTCCTTTTACAGAATTTTGTAAAGAAGTCCAACTGGTTTGAGAAGGGAAGAATTCGTAGATTTCATAATATATTTATTTATGCGGGAGTGCGGTTGAGCTTAAATTTACCTGGTCATTTTTTTAATCACCTCTGTCATGGCTATACCTACTGGCTAAAAAACTTATAATAAAAGCTGAATGCTTTTACTGTAAATATTGGAATATTTCGTTGTTTCAATTGGTTATAAAATTGACAAAACGGTGCAAATAGTAGAAATTACTAACACGGTTGCGTGATGCAACCGATATGATATAATAGGGAAAGTGATGGGGCTAACAGAGAACAGAAGATTGTTCTTTAGAATTAGAGGCAAGTGTAGGATTTTAATATCTAGCCATGCCTTTAAGGATCATCCAGAACGTAATTTTACTAAGCAAGAGTTGGTAAATTTTGTAAAGCGAGGAGCTGGTAGTTTTCAAAAAAATGACTCGGCTATGGCAATTTCTGGATCATATCAGTTTTTAGTTAGGGATGACGAGGAAAGACCATGCAAATTAGTAATACTCATTGAGGAGGAAATTATAGAGGGAAGCAAAGGAGGGCCACCCAATAAGGAAACTATCATAAAGGCATGTAGTGCATATAGGGAGGTAAACAATGAAAGCAATTAAAGTTCCAAAATTTATGCATGTAGATAATTTTGGTAAATTTGAATTTTCTGATGTTGAGATTTTGTTTGATCCTGCAGTAAACGAAATTACTCCTTTGACATTTAATCAAAATGATAATGAGTATTATATTGATGATGTTGAAATTGCTAGGTTATCGCTTTTATCTGCTAATAGATTTTATGACAATAGAGCAAAGGAAATTATACTTGGTATAAACCCCTTAACAACATTGGAATTAAAAGGAATAAAGGATTTTTTTGGTGTTAGTGGTTCTGATTTGGGGGAGCTGATAGGTTTTAATAAGTCTAGTGTGAGTAGAATTCTCAGGGGAGAGCAGCCTATTATGCCAGATACGGCCAAATCATTAATTAATCTTTTAAAACAAGAGTTAATTAGCCCGGGATATAGCAGGATTGTTCTTTTTAATTATAAGTCTTATTGTCCTGTTGGGGTACCAAAATTATTGAATATTTCCCTTGAGGAAATTGCAGAATATTTTATCCGAAAATTTGATGAACGTGAAAGTCCCATAACTCATTTAAAACTTCAAAAGTTAATTTATTATTCTCTAGGAATTGGTTTTGGAAGATATGACGTTAAGTTATTTGATGAACCATTATTTGCCTGGCAACATGGACCAGTGGCAAAGACAATATACGATATGTTTTCAGATAACGGAAAAAATCCACTAGATTCAAATCCTCATATAGATTTAAGCAAAATTATTTCAGATGAAACGGTCTATAATATTTTAGAGGAAACTATTGCAATTTATGGAATCTATGATGCTTGGATTTTAAGAGAGATGACTCATAATGAAGCTCCATGGGTTGAAACTCCAAGGAATTCAGTGATTACTGATGAAAAAATGACTGCTTTTTTTAAGAGAGTTGTTTTTTAAAATGTATAACAATTAATTTTTTGAACATCGTTAGTTTATTTCAAGGTAAGTAAAGTCGTTAAATGCATAACTATCTGTAATTGATCAAAAAAATCAATATCTGCGCATAGCGACTTGTGCGTAAGTTTTGCGTAAGTTATACTGTCTTTGGTTGTCTGAAATATTCATTAACAAGTTTTTTCCAGGACGGGGAGGTCGATGTGACACATTACGAGTATTTGAATTTGATTTACAAGGACGGGGTTTGGGGAAAGCAGGTTGCTTGTGGATTATTTGGAATTAAGGAGGATCATTTTGAGTCGTATCAATCATTGGATGAGCGCTTTATTAAAAACAAGACCTCCACTTTTTTCTTTGAGGCCACGGGATATTCCATGGAGCCAATGATTTTTGAAAGAGATATTTTGATTGTGGATAGGGCCATGACACCGGTTAGTGGGCAGATTATTGTGGCCGCCATAAATGGATCTTTTGTCTGTAAAACTTATATTAAAAAAAGAGAACAGGTGATTTTGCGGTCGGAAAATAAAAAAGTGAAGGATCTGCTGATTACAAGTGAAATGGAGATGCATCTGTTTGGAGTCGTGATCGGGATTTATAGAAAATGTCCGGTATTTGATTGAGAGAAAAAATGTACGCATTAATTGATTGCAATTCATTTTTTGCCAGCTGTGAACGTTTATTCCGGCCTGATTTAATTGGGAAACCGATTATTGTTTTATCCAATAACGATGGTTGTATTATTGCCAGGAGTAAGGAGGCCAAGCAATTTGATATACCCATGTGTGCGCCTTTTTTTAAGGTAAAAAATATTTGTGAGAAAAATGAGGTGGCGGTGTTTTCGTCTAATTTTTCTCTCTACACCAACTTGTCTGATCGGGTGATGCAAACTCTTTCAATGTTTACTCCACGGATGGAAGTTTATTCGGTGGATGAAGCGTTTTTGGATTTAGATGGTATCACCAGTAGAAACTATGAACGATTAGGGCGGGAAATAAAATATACGGTGGAAAAAAATGTTGGAATCCCTGTGAGTGTCGGAATTGCTCCAACCAAGACGCTATCCAAAGCGGCTAACTTTGTGGCTAAAAAAAATGATCGATATAACGGGGTTTGTGAACTTTCGCAAAAATTTCATCAAGATGATTTGCTTGCAAGCGTTCCTATTGGGGATGTTTGGGGGATTGGAAAAAGCTTGGCCTTGAAAGCGAGAGGGTATGGAATGAATACCGCTAGGGATTTCAGGGATTTTAAAAATGAAAAATTGATTCTTAGTGTATTTACTAAAGTGGGATTACAGAGGAAGCAGGAGTTAATGGGGATTCCTTGTTTTGAGTTGGAAACAAAGATTAATAAAAAAAAAGAAATATCAGTGTCGAGAACATTTGAAAGTACCATACACACAAGATCATATTTAAAAGAAGCAGTGTCATGCTTTATGGCCTCTGCTGCCTCCAAATTGAGGGAGCAGAGGTCTGTTTGCGGTAGCGTGGAAGTATTTTTTAGAACCAATCCCCATAACGATTCTATGGATCATTACGCCTCCTCTCAAAAAAAAGTTCCAGTTCCCACCGCTGATACCATGAAATTAATTAAAATTGCCATGGAGTTGGTAGATGAGGAATACAAGCTCGGGTATCTGTATAAGAAGGCCGGAGTTCGGTTGGGAGATTTTTTTGATGAGGATCATTACCAGGTGGGACTTTTTGAGAGCGGAGATGGTCAAAAATCAAAGGTGTTGATGGAGCTTATTGATACGATCAATGGGGCCTTTGGAAAAACGCTTATTTCGCCGCTTGCCTGCGGGGTTGGCAAAGCAGCGTACAAGATGGCACGCAGTTTTAAGTCACCTGATTATTTGACTAACTGGAGCGATTTACCCAAAGTGGTCTAGATAAGCTCACTTTATAAATCTACTGCTTCCGCTCAAATTAATTAGGGCTTTTTTTTAAGTAAAAAAAGATGCAAGGTCTTGATCTTGTCTGGCAGGATGAGAAGGCCTAGAGATATCAAGATAAGATATATATAGACGGCGATACCAAGGGGATGATGATTGAAGGAGGCTTCGAAATGGAATCGATTGGCTTCCAGTACGGCGTGACCAAGGCCACACAGGGGGCATTTAATGGAGAAGAAAAAATAAGAGGGGCATTTAAGCGGAATATATTGGAGCAGGTGATCCTTGGTTCTTATAAAAAAATGCAGCGTAAAAAAACCTAGAAAGAGAATTCCAATGATGCGAGGAGAGTGTATTTTGAGGAACTGGTTTTTTGTCATGGACCGTTATTATTTTTAAAAACGATTATTTCTTTTTTAAATAGACAATGAACTCATTAAATTGATCCTTTAAATCAACAAAAAAATCCTTTTCTCTGAACTGAGCTTCTTTTAAATTTCCTTCCGAGATAATTTCTTTCATAGTTCGTTTAATGCTATAAATCGGACCTGCAATTTTGTGAGATAAAAGCAAAGCTGCGATAAAAACAAAGCAACTTAAAGCTAAAAACGCAATGATTGCAATCCAGAAAGCGTAGAAGTTAAAATTAGCCACCATGACCGAAAGGCCATGATCAGGAGGAAGATTTAATAAGGAGATTTCTGCAAATAAAGGGCCTAGGAGAGTAAAGACTATAAGTAGAAAAATGGCGTAGATAAAATAGAAAAATCCAAAAAATTTGGTGATGATATTGGCCTGGAATTGTTTATTAATAAATAAATGTTTTCTCTTATTTTCCATAAACCTACCTACAGGATGATCGTTTGTCCCAAAACACAACTGGTCATTTTCTTTTGTTTACTTTCATATTCCACACGGAGAATTTTAAAATATTTAAGTGGTTTATTCTCAAAGCTGTCAAAAAATAACATTTGAAAAAGCAGGGTCAGTTGGTTATTTTCCTGGTAAATTTGTTGCAGGGTCATTTCTTTTAAGAAGACAGCATTTGAAATTTTTGCCCCAACCGATAATTCTGTATAATCGTTGGAACTTTGAATTTTATTAAATTTTTGCGGTGTGAATGATATTTTTACTTTGGAAAATGTATTAATACAGGATTGTTGATTGGCCAGACTTGCTTCAATCAAATGTAACGTTTTTTTTAACGGGAGGGATTCTGTATCCAGACTTTTATGATATTTCTTGCTAAGGACAAAAACTCCACCAAGTAAAAAGGTTCCGATAATTCCAAGGACCAGAGAAACTTCAAATATCAATGATTTTTTTTCTAGCATAGAGATAAGTTTAGCATTTTAATAAAAATAATAAATCTTTTTTATCAGGTAGGTAGTAAATATTTTTTTCTAAATAAATTTGTTTTCATTTTAAAGCTCTTAAGTCAGTATAAAGGGTGTTTTTTTTATTGGGGCCAAGCAAATACGTCATAATTGTTATGTATTAAATACGAGAAGGAAGTAAAACCATGGGTAAAATCTTTTTTTACATGCCGTTTATGGGAATTGTCGTTATAATTTATTCTTTAATTTTATTATATTATGTTCGAAAAACTCTTTTAGCTTTTGAACTTAAGCAACTATCTTGGAAACGAAATGTTGCATTGGTTTTAGGTTCTTTCATCCCCATTTTAATTTTAGTTTTCCTTCGCAAAAATGCCTTACTAATTTCTTCCTATCTTGTTATCGCTTGCTACGTTTGGATAACATTTTTATTTTTATTTTTTACCTTGCACGGGGTTTTTGAGCTGGTCAATTTGGCTCTTAAAAGATTGACTAGATTCGGGGTTAAGGATCGGACCTTATGGATAGTTTTTCAAGTAGTTTGCCTGGGTATCATAATCTACGGTTTTTTTGAGGCAACAAACATTGGGATTGAGCAAGTGAAGATTTCCACTGCCAAATTAAAGCAAGGAGAGTCCATTCGAATTGTCCAGATATCGGATGTGCATTTCAGTGCGATCATTGGGGAGGCATTCGCAAGAAAAATGGTGGAGAAGGTCAATGCACAAAGACCTAATATTATTGTGTCGACAGGAGATTTGATTGATCGAGGAATGCAAAGTCCAGAAGCAATATGTGAGATTTTGAAGCAACTGAAGGCTACACATGGGGTTTATGCAGTCACCGGAAACCATGACTATTATTACGGCATAGATGAAGCGGTTGCTTTTCATCAATATTGTGGTTTTGAATTGCTGCAAAATCGAAATAGCCAGGTTAATGGTTTAAGATTAGTCGGCATAAATGATAAGGCCATCAAGCGATTTAGTAACGTGATCCTTCCAAGCGAAAAAGATTTAATGGAAAACGTATCTGGATATAAAATTTATCTAAAACATCAACCACAAGTTCCCAGAGATGCCATTAAATATTTTGATTTGATGCTTTCAGGTCACACACACGCAGGACAGATATTTCCTTTTGGGATTTTTGTAAAAATGATTTATCCTTATTTTCGAGGTCTTTACAAAGTGGATGAATCTTATATTTATGTAAGTAGAGGGACTGGGACGTGGGGTCCTCCTATTCGTTTCTTAAGTCCCCCTGAAGTGACTGTGATTGATATAGAAGGTTTGTAGATACATGGTTCTTATCTGCGACCAGATGCGCTTAATGTGATCGTTCGCAAATAAGAACCGCATACTTTTTACTTAGAGAGAAAGATGACAACTCGCTACTCATTGTTTATTATTAATTTTAGGTATAGAACTTGCATCGTACAAGAAGCCGGGAGGTTTTATGAAAATAATTACCCAATTAGTTATAATTTCAACAATGGTGCTAATCTCGACAAATTCTTATGGCTGGGAAATATTTCCCCCAAAGAAGATTTGTAAAAGTAAAGTATGTACAGTATTAATTCTCGAAGAGGGGGATTGTTTTGACGAAGTAGGATTGAACCAAGCGGATCTGAAGCCAGTATTTCAAAAAATCAATTGTTTCCACAAATTTGGATACACGAGTGGTGAAATTAAAGATGGTAAAATTGACGTTGAGATTAATGATAGTATAGGTGAACATATTTTTCATAGACCAAGGGTACGTATACCAGCAGATAAAGTAAGTAAAGGAGTCGAATGTCTAGAACACGCTAAAGATAGAGTTGCAATTAGAGGTCAAAGTAGACATAAAAAGGGTTTCGATTTATGTAAAGGTGACATCATAACATTGGATAATGACCTCTCCAAGACGGGCTACGTTGTAGAAATTTTTGAGAATGGAATGATCGTTTTTGAGCTTTTTGAATATAGCAAGCCACTTGGAAAAAGAACTTTGCTAACAAACGAAAAAATCAAAGTGAGAAGTGATATTGCTTATGTACTTGGTAAAAATGCTTATCCCATGTTTATGAAACCTTGGATAGATGATCCTCGAAATGTTGATTTGAGTAAGAGGCAATCTGGAAAAGATGTTCAGGCTGGCACTGACTCGTCTAAAGGGGATAGTCTTAATGGTGTATCAACAGATCGAAAATGATTAGATCTTTTATAAATCAACTCCGTTAAGACTTAAGACTTCTTTTCTGGTTTCATTAAAGGGATTATCTTGAACGATCACTTTTGTTTCCGTGGATAATATAAACGCACCCGATATAACTTCAGTGGCGAAAGTTATACTGAGTGTTCCAGAAAAACTTTGGCCGAGTTTCTTTTGCATGTGAGAAATTCTTAGCAGTTTGGCAGGAGCTTCGGCAATACTCCCGCTGACCCTATAAGTTAATTTGTAAATACCAATAACTTGATTGTTTATTTCCCTGGAACTACTGATAATTTGAATGGGAACTGCTTGAAAATCGGCATCGGTTAGCTCGCGGGCCATTGGATTGTCATCAGGAGAGGGCAAGCGATCGAGATTTAGAAGAATTAAAGCAGAGAGATAATCAGTAAAAATTTCCAAATCAGAAAGGGTCTTGGTGGCATTTTCGTTACAATAGGTTGAATCGTTGGTTGTTGCTTCTCCCAGAGTAAAATTATCCAAAATTCGATTGATAAGATAAGTTGGTGTATTATCCTCTAAACCTGTTAGGGTATACTCAAATTTAATTTGTGGATAAATATAATGACAAATAAGATCATTTTCCTCTTCATTGATCTCCCCTGAATTTTTAACGAGGGTATGTTTTTCATTAACTTCAGGGTACCAGCTTTGCCATTTGGAAATGATTAGATCTCTAATCTGGTTGATTTCTTCAATGTTTTGATCAGTGGTGGCTGGAGCACCATTGTTTTGTTCTTCTTTGCAGGAAAAAAGTAAAAGACTTAGGGATAAGACTAATAGATATCTCATAAAACACTCCTTGTAATACATCTATAAAAGTATCTTATATGAAGAGAAAATTAATATCAATATGAAGGAACAAAAGAATGTTCAAGAATAAACTTGAACATCACTAAAGATTATCGTTTTAGATTCTACCGATGAAATCAGTATATTCCTCTTGAGTAATTTTCTTGATCAAGTCACTGGCTATTAAACTATTAAACGTTCGAGCATGCATCCGTTTAGTGATTTTGTAATTAAGAGTGAAAATATTCCGTTGCAACATTGCCTCATGGATAATCAACCCCGCTTTACTGTTATTGTCAAAAGCATTCCATATATCTGAATTGATCAGATATTTTTTATTCCCAGGTAGATCATCACCTTTAAATATTTTTAAAACATTTTCAATTTTACATCCTTTGGGATAAATCATATCTCCACTGTACTCTTCACTATCGATACTAATGTTTTCTTTAAAAAGTGTTTGACTCAAGAAATCATTGATGCGAGAGCGGTAAATTACGTAGCGTTTATGATCATATTTCTTTAGTCTTTCGATTGCCATCAGGGCTTTTTCTAAAAAAACTACATTCGAACTGCCAAGGTTAATATTAATATCTCTTAGAACCTTTGCTTCATAATAATCATATAGCTGTGCTTCTAATATATTGTGATTTAAATCTCTACAAACAATGGCTTGACTGGTGGGTAAAACTTTTTCGGAGTTAAAAATATCCGCTTGAGCAAAATTAAAACTAATAAGCACTATCAGAAAAAGCATAATTGGTTTCATTGATTTTCTCCTGCAGTAGGTACTTTTTGACACTTAAATGAACCAAGAAGGGTTTTGGTACAATGTTCGTATCCGTCGGGGGCGAGTACCACTGCTTCGGTCAATTTATTTTTGTTATTCTGACAGAGACTCCAACGAAAACGTTGTTTTACCTTATAGGGGGCGAGTTCCCTGATCTTCTGGTTAATAGTAACAAACTGTCCCGCTACAGTATCTGCACAATTAAGAGTTTTATTTCTGTTTATGTTAACATAACCTTCGATTTGATAGTTTGTTCCATTTAAAGAAAGAACTCCAGAGTCAACGTAACCATTAATACAGTATTGTTCATCATCTGGACAAAATCCTAACCCAAAATGATTTAGTATAAGCCCTTGGTACTCGATATAACCCATTTTAAATTTCTGGATCATAGATGCAAAATCATACCAATCGTGATTTTGAATTTGATCTGAAGACAGGTAGCCATTAAATTTTCTGACTAGCTTTGAATTTTGGTGTCCGTAATTAAGGGCCTCTGTATAAATGACTTCATGAAGTAAAAGTCCTGCCTGATCTCGAGGGGGAAGATGGGGCCAATAATCGTTATTGATAAAATATTTTTTATCATATTTAAGGAGTTTTTTTCGTTGAATAGCAAGTTGTTCTATTGAGCACCCGGCAGGGATGAAATCGTGAGCGGAATCGGGGATGTCCAGGAAAATAGTATCATTTAAAAATTTTGTTTCTATTAAAAACGCACTTAATTGCTCCTGATAAATTTTAGCTCTTTGGGGGGATAGTTGTTCTAAGCGTTTTATAACGTAGGAAAGCATGGATTGATATTGGTTATCAGGCCCGAGATTGATCGGGATTAGATCTCGAACGGTAGCTTCGTAATAGTCAAGAAGCTCTATGGATTTAATTGTTCCATCCAAGTTTTTACAAATGAGTCCATCACCTCCATTTCCGGTATCATGCCCAGCTAAAGAGTAGGGGGTAATAAAAACACAGAGTAGAATAAAGAGTAGTTGGCAATTATTCATCGGTATTCCTTGAAAGTGGAAATAATTGAATGGAGAGTTTGTATACTTCTTTTTTGTCACCAAGTTCAAGTTTTTGTGATAACTTTTTCCTGAAATCGGCAATCATTTTTTTTGCCTCAGGTAGATTACCAGGGTTAATGGCCATGGTGGTGGTGGAGAAGTCTCTTTTTTCTATGGAGTCATTGATAAGTGATTTTTTTGCCAGTTCAAGAGTTTGAAGAGTATGTTTCTTCAAACAATGACTGACAATATCTGTTGGGGTTTTAAATTGAATGCCAGTTGGAAAGTAAGAGCCACTAGCATCCATTTCAAGCATTCTAAGTCTGATTAGGATAGAGATGGCATGCTCGGCAGTTTTAAGTGGTATGTTTAATCTTTTGGCCACCCATTTGGGAGTTGCTTTAAAATTATCGATTTCCGCAAGTGATAAAATGGCAAAATAGTACCAGTCAGAAATAGTGGCGAAATAGTCCAGGGTGAGTGTTTGTTTGGAGCCATCATCAGACTTGAACTGCTTAAAAAGTAATTTGGTTTTTATATCGGGTGAAATGTTTAATTTCGGGATAATTTTTAGGGCCATTTTGCGGGTGATTGACCGTTTTCCATTTAAAAAATTAGACAGGGCCGAGACTGGTATGTTGAGTTTTTTGGCGTAGGCACGAATGGAATAAGCAGGATTTTGAACCTTTATTGATTTGAATTCGTCGATAATAATTTTTTGAACATTGAAATCCATTTAACCAGTACCCCGATTAAGAACCGCATACCTCTCTTTCACTTTTTTTTGCAAGCTTTGTTTTGGGAGCTATACGAGTTTGCAATATCTTTACATACGTTTTTAACGCCATTAACGAATGATTCTTTTGTAATATGGGGAGAATTGAGGGTGCAAGAGATGCAGGAAAATATTATAAAAAAACTAATGATCCTCAGCATAATTAAAATCCTTCGAGACTAATAAAGCTTTTTTATCATAATCTAAAAGCAAGTTGAGTTCAACTTATATTCCGATCTCCCCTTTGCAGCAGCCTTATCATTGTATACAATTAACCTGTGAGGTTTCAAATAAAAACCATATACCTTGTTAGTGTTATCTTATTGTCCATTATACCAGTGTTTATGGTTGAACCTTTTGGGCAACGACTAAGCTATCATTTATTTGCAGATCAAAGGGCCTTTCTAAATATTCCTAATTTTATGGATGTAGTGAGCAATATTGGGTTTCTTATTTTTGGTGGAATTGGCCTTGTTCATTGTTTTATTAAAGATGAGAAATTATCCTGGAAGATTTTTTTTATGGGGATTGTTTTGGTTTCCATAGGATCTGCTTATTATCATTATGCTCCAACCAACTCAACGCTTTTTTGGGATAGGCTGCCCATGACTATAGCATTTATGGCAATGTTTACAGCAATGATTGGAGAGTATATTAATCCTAAATTGGAAAAACCTTTTTTGATTATTTTCTTGATCGTCGGGATTTTTTCAGTCATCTATTGGCATTTATATGATGACCTGCGCTTTTATTACTGGGTGCAATTAGCTCCAATGGTGACTTTATTGATTCTTTTAACTTTTTTTAAAAGCAAATTTACTCATACTTATTTTTTAACTTTTGCTTTAATAAGTTATGTGCTGGCAAAAGTGGTGGAAAGTAACGATAGATTATTTTTTGAATTGACCGGTAATATTATAAGTGGTCATTCCGTTAAGCATTTGTTGGCTGCTCTGGTGCCTTTATTTGTTTTACAATATTTAGGTACACGGTTCTTATTTGTAATATTCGTTAATATGGTGCTGTTGAATGGCGTCTGCCACCCATGAAAGGGCAAATACTGAAAGTAGCAAGTTAATGATCCCGTCGTGGCCTGGTTCTCTGCCGACTACTTTGGCAATATCTTCTGAGATGATGTATTCGTGATAAATATGATAAAGACCAACCGTGATGATGGAAAAAATTAGCCATAATAAAAAATGGTATTTTTCCTGATTGAGCATTTTGTTAACAGTAACGATTTGTCTGTACTGAATCCAGATATTAAACAATCCGCAGGTAAGTAACGTAAAAAGCAGATCAAGTACAATACTTTTGACATATTCAGAATTTTTCATATTTTCTCTCTTGGCCGGTTTAAGTTGGGTCAATTATGGCACAAAAGAAACTTTGCGTATATATGATTGTGCAAGGGCCAGTGCCGAGCTTGCATCCAAGCGGGCACCGGTCAAGCATTTTCCCTGAAGACTTTTTTCTTTTTTGGAGGATTGTAAAATTATATTTTTAATATCCTGGTAGGTTAGACTGGGTTGGTAAGCTTTAATTAAAGCAGCTACCCCGGTGACAAATGCGGTCGCCTGACTGGTACCCGATAAAAAACCAGATCGATTATGGGGATAGGTTGATTTTATACGATTACCTGGTGCTGAAATGTGAGCAGACATTTTCCCAAAGTTTGACAGGGTTGATAACTCAATATTTTCGTTATGATTTATAACCGTAAGAATGTTACCAAGATTATAGTTGGCCGGGTAATAGTGGTTAAATGCAAGATCTATATCTCTTCCATTATTTCCCGCAGCGACCACCACTAAGATACCATGGTCTTTTGCCTGTTCCAGGGCCTGTCGTTCCATGGGGCTGGCCCCATCACCACCTGCGGAATAATTGATAATGTCCACTTTCATTTTAATAGCATACTGGATGGCTTCAATTGTCTTTTGCAGATTTTCTTTGCCTGTGGCATTTTCGTTATAGTATTTAATGGGAAGGATTTTAACTTTGGGAAAAACGCTTTTAATGATACCGGCGATATGAGTGCCATGCCCTGAAGAATCATTCAGAGATTTATTTTCATTATTTAAAATTAAATTAGATCGCAAGAATGGATGAGTCACATCAACGCCTGAATCAATAACAGCAACTGTCACACTTTTTTTTACATGATCATTGCTCAAATTAGGGAGATTAATGGATGCTTTATGGTGGGCGATGGCCCAGCTAGTATAATCGCTTCCCTTTGCGTAAGCCAATGGAGTAATCAGGCTTATTAGTGAGCAAGTAATAATTAGATAAAGATATGCATGGAATAAATTACGCATTGCATCAAGATAGCAGATTTTACAGTTTTCTTCATTGATTTTGAAAATTTTTCAAAAGTTCATAAATGAAAAATACCTACAATATCCAATGGTTACATAGCCTGTTACAATTGGCAGTATTGGGCAATGGGTTTAAAGTTCGCTTTTTTACCAATTGCTGGGTGAGCCAGATAGATTTTATTCAATCTGTCCAAGTTCCCAAGATAGGACGATCCGTCCATGAGAGAGTTTGCCTGGCAAAGGTCGGCACGCAATTTTTTGGTGATGAGCGACGAAGAGGAAATAACTTCTGCCGAAAACCAATCGGCAAAAACCTCATTTATTTGATCTTTTTGTAACCCGGTAGGAGGATAGTTAGATTTATTGCATGTGGGATGTTTAATTAATTCATCGGCCAGTTCTTTACTAAGTTTTCCTCGTTTAATTAAACTTTCCATTTGCGTATCATCCCGGGTCTTGGCTGCCACACTTTCGTTGGAGCGAAGACATGAGATAACCTTGGCGAAAGGGTTTTCCTCCTTGAATATATGCTGGAAGCGGCAGGGGTCAAAAGCATGGGCGATTTCGTGGGCAAAGACCGCCACAATAGTCTCATCGTTGGGATAACTGGCCGAATTTAACCCCATGTTAATTTCATTGGTGCCTGGATCAAAGGCAATGCCCCAATCAATATACTCCATGGGAAATTTAGCAAATTTAGAAGTTTTAAAGTCGTCCATCCAAAAGAGTTGTATTTTTTGGAGTTCGTTAATAATATTTTTTTTCATTTCAGGGGCCAAAGAGTAGCTGCTTATTTTTTTTATGGAGAGCTCTTTTGCCAGGGTAAAAAGTTTTTCAAGTTTTGAAACGAGTTTCTTGGTAAAAACCATTTTGTTGATTTGGTTGAAATGTTTTTCTATCAGGAGATCAATATCTGCTTCGTTGACAGGATAGGCCCTAAACATAAAATCTGTTAGAAAATAGTGTCTCCATTTTTTGGCGATTAATTCATCGTCTTTGGCAGGGTTGAGATTTCTTTTTTTGATCCAGCTTATAATAGTCGGGCTTTTTTGCTCGATCAGTCCTAGAAGTATTTTATCTGCTTTTTGGGCAATGGTTTTATTATTTGCTAGTTGTGTTTCGATTTTTTCGATTTGTTTTTGTGCTTCAAGATAGTTAACGTTAATGCTTATTTGATTTGCACAGTAACTTGAGGCATGGATAATTACAGTATAAGTGGAGAGTATAAAAGTTATAAATAGTTTTTTCATAGAACTATCTTAACCAAACGGAGGGGACTTCAAAGGTGCAACGCAGTAGTACTCATCCTAAGTAGATTTAATAGTTTTTGAGTTTTGAATTTGATTATAAAAATGTTAAAAATATAGAACCCCTTTGTGGGGTAAAATTTAAATGACTATTGGGAAAAAGTGGGTGATTTGTTATGTTTGAAATTAAAAATAAAAGGGAACTTGCTCCAAACATTTCCTTGTTTGAAATTTATGCTCCTTTGATTGCAAAAACTTTCAAGGCTGGTCAATTTGTCATGATCCGGCTGGAAGAGGGGGCGGAAAGAGTTCCACTGACCATTGCTGATACTGATCCGGTGAACGGAACTATTACTCTAATTGTGCAGGCGGTTGGCAGATCCACTAAAAGTCTGAATGCACTCGAAAAAAATCAATTTATAACCGACGTGGTTGGACCGCTGGGAAGACCTTCCGATATTCATAAGGTGGGAACCGTGGTGGTGATTGGTGGGGGCGTTGGAACGGCCATTGCTTATCCCACGGCCAAGGCTTTTAAAAATTGTGGCAATCGGGTCCTTTCCATTATTGGAGGAAGAACGAAAGAGTTAATCATATTGGAAGCGGAGCTTTCAAAAATTAGTGATCAGTTATATATTACGACAGATGATGGGAGTTATGGTGAAAAGGGATTGGTTACCACCAAACTTTCCCAGTTGATTGAAACCCAGAAAATTGATGAAGTGCTGGCGATTGGACCAATTCCTATGATGAAAGCCGTAGCTGAAGTCACCAGGGAAAAAAAGATAAAAACCACGGTAAGTCTTAATCCGATCATGATTGATGGAACGGGAATGTGCGGTGGTTGTCGGGTTAATGTGGGAGGAAAAACCCTCTTTGCTTGCGTGGATGGCCCCGAATTTAATGCCCATGAAGTTGATTTTTTTACGCTTCAATCGAGAAATAAGACCTATCATCATCAAGAACAAAATAAACCAAGTAGTGATGGAACTAAAACCCTAACTCATGAAATGTTTTCAGAAGAGTGTCACTTATCAAAGGAATTGCCTTCTTCGGTGATTAAAACCACCAAGGAAAAACTGTCCATCCCTCGAATGCAGATGAGTTGTCAGGATCCGGAGCTTAGAAAACATAATTTTAAAGAAGTTAATCTGGGGGCCACCATTGAACAGGTGCAGACTGAAGCTAGTCGCTGCTTGCAATGTAAAAATGCACCGTGTGTCCTGGGCTGCCCGGTGAGAGTGGATATTCCGGCATTTTTGGAGGCCTTATCCAAGGGAGATCCCAAAAAAGCATATGAAATTATTAAAAAAGATAATTGTCTGCCGGCGGTAACCGGCAGAGTTTGTCCCCAGGAGAATCAGTGCGAAGGGGTCTGCATTCGATCTAAAAGAAAGGATGATCATTCGGTGGCCATTGGATACTTGGAGAGATTTGCTGCTGATTGGGGGCATCAGCATCATGAGGAGCAAGCTCGCAACATAACCAGTTGTCCTTTGGAACCGAAAAATAAAAAAGTGGCAATTATTGGCTCAGGACCGGCAGGCCTGGCTGCCGCTGGGGATCTTAATCTTAGAGGATATCATGTAGAAGTTTTTGAGGCCCTTCATGAGATGGGTGGGGTTTTAATGTATGGTATTCCAGAATTTCGACTTCCGAAAAAAATTGTTAGAAAAGAAATTCGTGATCTTAAAGAAAAAGGGGTCATTTTTCGTCCCAATATTGTGGTTGGTAAAACGCTCAAGGTAGGGGAACTTCTGGCGGAATTTGGTGCTGTTTTTGTATCTTCGGGAGCCGGGTTGCCGGTGTTTTTAAATATTCCGGGCGAAGATTTAAGTGGAGTTTATTCAGCCAATGAATTTTTAACCCGTACCAACTTGATGAAAGCTTATTATCCCGAGGAGAATGAAACGCCAATTTTTGATTGTCGTGGAAAGGATGTGGCGGTTTTCGGAGGGGGAAATACCGCCATGGACGCTGTTCGTACGGCCTTGCGACTGGGAGCCAGGAATGCTTATTTGATTTATCGAAGAACGATGTCGGAAATGCCGGCCAGGCTGGAAGAGCTTCTGCACGCCAAGGAGGAGGGAACTCAAATTCTTGAATTGGCAGCACCGCTTGAATTTTCGGGTGATGATTATCATTGTCTTAATGGAGTTAAGTTGCAACGGATGGAGCTTGGATCACCAGATGCCTCAGGCAGACGTTCTCCGGTGGCGATAAAAGGTTCTGAATGTCATCTACCTGTTTCCATGGCCATTGTGGCGGTTGGAAATGGCAGTAATCCACTTATTCCATCTTCCACCCCTGAATTAAAGCTTAATAAGTGGGGTAATATTATTGTTGACGATGTGACCATGAAAAGTTCGATGAAAGGAGTTTTTGCGGGAGGGGATATTGTGACTGGTGGAGCAACCGTCATTCTTGCCATGGGGGCCGGAAGAAAGGCTGCCAGTGCCATATTTGAGTATTTAGAGACGGGTAATTGGTAGAATATTAGGGCCTTTAATAATATCCAACTGATTTTATCAAATGCGAGACTGACTTTAATTGTCAGGCATTGTTTTTTTGCATATTTTTGTTTACCAAATTGGATGAAATACCGATGAACTGGAGTCGGAGTTTCGATGCAAAAAAAGTTTATCGAGCATAGTTTAAACAAGTATAAAAAGCTTTCTAAGTTTAGCCGGGCATTGGCCATGGAGAAAAATCATCAACGTTTGCTGGAGCTGATATTAAAGGCAATAAAAGATATCACGAATTCGGATGGCGGTACCATTTATATTAAAACCGAGCATGAAACCCTGGCCTATGCAGTTATTTTAAATACGTCACTGAATATTAAAATGGGGGGCACCTACTCCAGTAAAATGGACTTTAAGGAGCTTTCCCTTTATGAAAGCAATAACCGGCCGAATGAAAAAAATATTTCTTGTTTTAGTGCCATTAACAAGGAAGTCATTATAGTTGATGATGTTTATGCGGATGATCGATTTAATTTTACTGGAACCAAAACTTTTGATTTGCAATATGGCTATAAGACCAGATCTATTTTAACCATTCCTCTTTTGGATTTGGAAAATGAAGTGATCGGGGTGGTACAGCTTATCAATGCCCGGGATGAAAATAACCAGACCTGTGAATATGATCGTCAGGATGTTGAACTTGCCGGGGTTTTAGCGTCCCATGCGGCAATCACCTTGTCCAATCATAACCTCCAGCAAAAATTGGAAAATCTGTTTGTGCAATTTGCAGAAAGTCTGGCCATCGCCATTGATAGCAAATCCCAGTACACCGAAACCCATTGTACCTTGGTTTCAGATCTGGCATTGATGATAACCAAGGCAGTCTCTGATTCAAATCTTCCAACATTTGCAAATTTTAGATTAACTCCCCCTGTGGAAAAAGAAATGAGACTGGCGACTCTTTTACATGATTGTGGAAAGGTTTGTACCCCGACTCATATTATGGACAAAGCAACCAAGCTGGAGACCATCCATGATAGGATCAATTTAATTAAGGCCAAATTTGAAATTTTAATGAAGGATTTAAAAATTGAGTTACTCCAGTCAAAAATAGAAAAAAAGGAAACCGATTCCAGTGTGGTTGAAAATGAAATTAATAAGAAAATCAAGAGTCTGACGGATGATATGCAGTTTCTGGAAAAAGCAAATATTGGTAAAGAGTTTATGAGTGACCTAGATCAACAGAGAATTAGAAATATTTCCAAACTCAAGGTAGTTAAAGAAAATGGCCAGGAAGAAACACTTCTTAGTGATAACGAAGTTGAAAATTTGATGATTAAAAAGGGTACTTTGCTAGATTCAGAAAGAAATAAAATTAATGAGCATGCCGAAATGACTTTAAGAATATTAAAATCCCTCGATTTTCCAAAACATCTAAAAAATATCCCTGAAATAGCTGGGGGACATCACGAAAAACTTAATGGTAAGGGGTATCCGCGAGGGCTTAAGGGGGAAGAAATACTCTTGCAGGCCAGAATTCTCGGGATTGCGGATATTTTTGAAGCGTTGACCGCTAGGGATCGACCTTATAAAAAAGGGAAGACGCTGAGTGAGTCACTTAAAATTGTCGGGATGATGGTGGAAGATGGTGAATTGGATGAGGATATTTTTCGACTATTTGTTGATTCGGGAGTCTATTTGACGTATGCCAATAAATATTTGACTAGAAATCAAATTGACACCGTTGATTTGAATACGCTTCCAGGTTATGCCAAGAAAAAAGTACCAAGGAAAAAAGCTGCTTAATTCAGTAGGTTTCAGGTAACAGGTTCTTATGAAGAAAACAGAGACTTTTTTTATTATCATATTAAGTGGAATGCTCGGAGTGATGTTGGCCCTTGGCCTTTATTTTTCCATGCATTTTTTCAAGGCTCAAGTTATTGATCAATCATTTGTAAAAAATGAAATGCAAGTTAAGTTTTTCAGCCAGGCGGTAACGATGCAAGGGCATCAAAGATTCCAGTTTTTTTCCCTGAAACAAATTGAAGTGTTTGAAAAAAAATCCATGGCCACGATTAAATGGATCAATTTATCTTTACCTGATGTGGTGGTCGGAGCCATTGTGCCTGTCACTTATACCTATTTTTTAGAATTAAATGATGCTTGGGTACTGGATTTTCATAAGGGCATATTGATGGTAAAAGTCCCCAAGATTCATTTTAATGAACCGGCGGTGGATGTTTCACATATGGATTTGATGGTGACCAAAGGGAGTATCTTTAGAAACGAGCAAGAGGTTTTGGATCATCTTAAAACATCGATTATGGATTATTTAAAAGTGCGGGCGCAGGAAAATATCAGTTTAATAAAAGACAGTGGTAAAAAGGAAATCGAGGAATTTATTTTAAAATGGATCACTACCCACTATCAGTTTAAAGATGTTTTAAAAATTCAAATTGAATTTTCAGAGGATGTTCAAAAAAAGTTATAAAATTATAACGTTTGGTCTGGGGAGCTAGGGTTAGAGATGTCGATAATTTGTATTCCACCTTCATCTTCAAGAAGATAGATATAGCTGCCATTTATACCTATGCCATTAGCATTCGTGGTTAAATCTAAAGGGAGAAAAGTATTATCACTTATCGGATCAGCTGGATTGGTAATATCAAAAATTTCAAGGCCGCCTGCTCCTATTGAGGCATAAGCATAATTCCCATAAACCTCGATACCTGTTATGTTATTGGTGGTTGCTTCTGTGCTAGTAAAACTTGGAGCAAGGGGACTTGCGATGTTGATAATCAAGACATTTGAATTGTTGGCAAGATAGGCGTGGTTGCCAGATAATTTTATATCGCTTAGTTCATCAATATTGCTTGTATAGGTGGAGACTAGTTGTGGATTGGTTTTTTCTGATATATTGATAATACTTAGTGAGTTGGTGGCAGTAAGGTAAGCGTAGTCATCCCTGACTTCCACATCAATAATATCATCGGTTATATCAACGCTACCAGCGATCACCGGCAGGGCGGGTGTGCTTAGGTCGTATATTTGAAGTCCGGCATTTCCATCGGCTACATATAGGTAATTTTCATGCACATTTAAGGCGATGGCGCTGCCTGTGGTGGTGAGAGTGGTTTCTGGTGCCGGGATGGCCGGATTTGATATATTAACCACCACCACTCCGTTGGAATTATTGGCAAGATATGCATAATTATTGGATGAATCAAGGGCCACATCCGTTACTAAATCAGCTCCCGGATCAAAGGTCGTTAATATCGGGGTGAGTGCGTTGGTGATATCCATGACCACCAGTCCATTTTCCGAATCGGCGACAAAGGCATACTCATTATGAAATTGAATTTCTGGTGATCCAGATACTGAAGTGGAATGAACGCTCCAGATTAAAGGTAAGGGTGAGGTTACGAAATTGATTGAACCAATATTTGAGGTAACTGGGCCCACTGATCCGGTATAATTATAAATTCCCCAGACGATGGAACTAGTCAGTGTAAAAGTGGCCACTCCCAAAGCGTCCGTGATGACGGTACCTGGTACTGAGCCTCCATTCGTTGGTATATTGAGTGTGACGATTTCCCCAGCTACCGGAGTGGCAACTGCATCTAGAGCGGTTATTTCAATGGTGGTGGTATCAATTCCGTCCGCAGTGAGGGTCGTGTTTCCAGTAATTGAGAGGGACAGCGTGCTTAAAATGCCCAGGGCAAAATCCACATTCACGGTATTGGATGTCACCGGGCCTGCGATGGTGGCGGTGTAGGGATATGTGCCAACTACCACCGAGCTGGTTAAAACAAAGGTAGCAGCTCCACCTTCATCAGTATCTACATTGATGTTTGGGACAGTTCCTCCATCAACTGGAATGTTCAAAGTGACAGTGACGTTTGGAACAACGTTGTAATTGGCATCTTGAACAATGGCCTGGAGTCTGGTGGTACTTAGTCCGTCGGATGCAAGCGCCGATGCTCCCATATTTATTAAGGTTACGAGATTGGGTAAACTGGGAGTAAACGTGATGGACTGAGAATTTGAGGTAATGCCTGCAGATGTGGCGGAATAATTATAAGTACCGGCGGTGGTTGAGCTAGTGAGTGTAAAGGTCGCCGTGCCGGAGGCATCCGTGAGTAAAGGAGCAGCTACCAAACCACCATTTGGAGGTATATTCAAAGTGACGGTGGCGTTGATCACCGGATTTCCTGCGATATCGGTAACGTAGGTAACCAGTTCTGAGGTTGAAATACCATTGGCAGTTATTGAAGTTGCTCCGGTGATATCGAGGGTTATCGCACTGGGAATGTTGGCATAAAAAGTGATATTTTCTATATTGGAATGAGTGCCTGCAAAGGAAGCCGTATAAGCGTAAACTCCGGCACTGGTACCGCTGGTGAGGGTGAAATAAGCGTAACCTAAACTATCGGTGGTAACTGGGGTGGGGGCACTTCCACCTCCAATTGGAATATTAAGATTTATATCCCTTCCGTTTGATGGGTTTCCATTAGCGTCTTCGGCAAAGGCCCTGAGGGTGGTGGTGGCACTGCCGTTTGCTAGAATACTGCTGGAACCGGTGGTGGCCAGGGTAATGCTGGAGGGATCAAGCGCCAAGAATGTGATCGTCTGACTGGCAGAGGTCAGACCTCCCGAGGATACCGAGTAACTATACGTTCCGGCAACCGTTGAACTGGTCAAAAGAAAAGTTGCCGTTCCGGTTATATCACTGAATGATGCTCCCGCCACCCAACCGCCTCCAGAGGGAACATTGAGGGTGATGATGCCCCCGGAAATGGGGTTTGAAAATTGATCTTGAATGGTTGCCGTGATCAGTTTGGTGCTTGAACCATCCGCCCACAAAGTGGCCGGGGCATCAAAGGATAAATTTATATTGCTGACAAATCCAGCGACAAAAGTCACTGCAATTTCGGTGGAAGCGGCCACATCACTGGCTAGAATCGAATAGGTATAGACCCCGGTTTGATTTGAGCTTCTTAGAATAAAATCGTATTCCCCAATATTGTTGGTAACCGCAGGATTTATTCCCACCACGCTTCCTCCGTTTTCAGGAATCACCAGCGTCACTGCTACATTACTGATACGATTACCATATTGGTCCAGCGTAATAGCCTTAAAAGAAGTGGTGGAACTGCCGTTAGCTGTTAGGGTATTGGCCCCGGTCAGGGCAAATGATACGGAGTAAAGAGTTCCCGCCACGAAGGTAAGATTAAAGGTTTTGGTGGTGTCTAAGACATTTAGTAGGTAGGTGTAAATCCCGGATATGGTGGAACTGTAGATGGTAAATTCAACTTGCCCCGATTGGTTGGTTTTTTTGCTGTTGTTACTGGTGCTTCCACCACCGCTTGGGATAACCAGGTTCACAGTTTCATCTTGTGCAATTTTATTCCATTTATCCTTGACGGTAACTCTTATCGTGGTGTGTTTCAATCCGTCAGCAATCAAGGTTGAATCGCCGAGATGCTCAATCGTTAAGTAGCGATCATTGTCAAACATATGTCCAAGCATAAGCTTGTTGTCCTTTTGGGGATTACAAGAAAGGAGTAAGAAGCAGAAGATAAAAAAAGTAGTAAATGTTTTAATCAATGTTTTTCCTAATGGTTGATAACCAAAGGGGTCTGTTATTTCTTTCAACTTATCGGATTTATGGAGAATTTTTTAAGAAGTAAGATGATTTTTTCGTATGAAACAGGGAATGTCAGAGCAAAAAAATCCAGTATTATCCCATCGGCCAGATGAAAGAGATAATTTGACAGTGTAACCTGTGTTAAATTTACCCGCTATGATGATTTTAGGATGTCGGATTGTGGTTCTTTTGATATTCGAGTCCTATGACAACCAAACTCATCATGGTCGCAGTTTTTTTTATCACCTTTTTTAATCTCACGTCTTGGGCCGGTCAAACCGTCGATGCTTCGATCCTGATGTTAAATTATATCAGGCCTTTAAATTTTTCAGGGCCTGCTGGTTTCGTCATTTTTGATCAAGTTAGGATTTTAAGAAATGACATGATGATGATTTTGGAAAATGATGATGAAGTTTTTAATTCAGAAATTTTTATTAGAAATAAATTCCTTGGTTTTAAAGGTAAATATCATAGCTTTGGTTTTATTGTAGATAGTGAATCCTTTTTAGGGGAAGTGAATGAAGCAAGCATTGATAATGCCCTTTTAAATATTGACGATGGGAGATTAAGTTTCAGTGCAGATCATATGAAACTTGATGTTTTAAAAGCAGCCTTGGAATTTAATAATAGCCGTCTGTTTTGCTTAAAGGATCAATTACTAAGTACTGAAGCGGATAATTTGTTATTTGGTTGCTTGAATCATGCGAATTTTACTCCTAATTTGCAGGCCGCAAATGCCAAAGTAAAAATCGAAATAAGAGGGGACGAGGCCTCTCAAAATATGTTTTTAGAAGGCTTGCTTGAGAGTTTTGAGATTAATGAAAATTCCTTTATTTTTAAGGCCCAAAAAAGCCATCTTAAATTAGTGGATAAGGAAATTGGTTTGGATGAATTTCAGTTTATTTGTCCTAAGTCTTTTATTGTTCCACCCTTTGATTCACAAAAAATTGTGGGTGAGTGCTTGGATAATGCCAGGCTATACAATGACGAAAAACAAAGTATTGGTCTGCGTTTTAAAACCAAAGTGGAAGAAGATCAGCTTGATTTTTATTCCAGGTTGAAATTGGTTTCTCTAGATAAGCACCTACTTCGGGTATTATCCCTGGATAATGAGTTTAAATTGGGCTTGATGCTTGGTAAGGGCCCGACGGTGGCCATCGATTGTAATAAATATATCAATTTAAGTGGAGAGGTTTTTCCCGAATTTATGAAAGCTTGTGCGAATAACTTGAGCCTTTCAAAAAATGTATGGGCCTTGCAAGATACGGAATTCGATATAAGGTATTTTTTAAAGATAACCACAGGGACGACTACTGTGGATAGACTAAATTTGGTTCTGGACAGTTTTCAAAAAGTCAATCACAAAGCCTATCCTCGGGAAGAAATCGAAAAGGGAACCCTCACTGCATTTAATATAAATATTAACTGCCAGAATGATAATTCTCTTGATGATCTGGAGTTATATAAAGTTTTTAATAATTGTTTTGAAAGTGGAAAAATAGTAGTTGATCATGTGATTGATTCAAAAGAGAAGGAACTTTTAAAAATTTATAAGTCATATGATGGGGTCATGAGTGGCTTCGACCAGTTTGCACGCTTTGATCCATCTGGTTTTGTCAAAAATCAAAAGCCTATTGCTAAAAATGTTTCGATTGCTCTAAATAACAACGGGATGAATTTAACTGCCAAGTTTTATTTTATGATGGGATACAAAAATATTATGCTAAGTGGTCCGATCAAATTTAATGCAGCCGATAGTGAAATTGAAATAGAAATAGTTAAAGTTAAGTTGCCAGTTCCCTGGTTGGGTAGAAGTATCTGGTTTGCTTCGAAGATTTTTAAAAAATTCTTATCATCAAGCACTATCCGGGTGGTAAAAAATAAAATTTATATAAAAGTAGGGAGATCATGATGAAAAGTATAATGTTTGTTTTGTCTGTTTTATGGACCTTGAATTTATGGGCCGTTATTTATGAATGTAACGGCGAGGGTTATCATGTCAAAATTTTCAATCCGGAAAGCATCGCCGGTGGTGAGCCAGCCTTAATTATAAAAAGTGTAAATGGCACTTCATCAGTGCTGGCAAGTGATTTGCGAATTATTGCGAACTTCGATATTCGCATCTCAGGTCGTACGGTGCCTGGAACCAGCATTCAGTATGTAACCATTTCGGTGGATGATCCTGGGGTGGAATTGGGACATACGGTTAAAGGGAAAATGACCCTTGATACGGCCCAGGGACGATTGGCAATTTCTTTGAATTGTGTTAGGGGAGCTTCGAATATTCCCTGATATTTTTTCAGTAAAATAATTGAGTCAACTTTGTTTTTTATTGTTAAAAAATAGACAATAAGAAATATTTTCTATTAATTACAAATCAGCTTAAAATTGCATTACCGATATTTTTTAATTTCCAAGGAGGATTTTAATGAAGCTTTTGGTTAGCTGTTTGTTTTTTCTGGTTTTAATTTGTAATTTGATGGCGGCAGATTTTCCACTTAGGGCCAAATTTCCAAAAGTGCCTTTTATTTCCACAGAGGACTTAAATAAGGAATATGCCACTATTAATATTGTGGATGTCCGAAGTAAATTTGAATATGATGTTATCCATATTAAAAAGGCTGTCCATATACCTCTTCCCAAAGAAAGCGCAGAGGCGGAATTTGCGCTTAAAATTGCTGGACTAAAGGGGAAGGTGGCTTTTTATTGCAACGGTCACACTTGCGCAAAAAGTTATGAGGCCGTGGTTATCGTGCAAAAAAAAGGTAATAAGGATACTTATGTTTATGATGACGGCATTTTTGAATGGACCAAAAAATACCCCAAGGAAGCTGTATTGCTCGGTCAATCTCCGGTTGATCCGTCCAAGTTAATTTCCAGTGAATCCTTTAAGAGTAAATTTTTGTCAAAAGAAAAGTTTGCGGTGGATTCAGTTAAGGAAAAAGCTTTTCTTATAGATGCCAGGGATGAGGTACAAAGAAAGAAAACCCCTGACTTTGCCAAATCAGCAGCACTATTTCCGATGGATGAATTGGTAAAAGTTTTGGATAAGCCTCATTTTAAAGGCCGGGCAAAAGATAAAGCCCTTTATATTTTTGATGCCGTTGGAAAACAGGTTCAGTGGTTGCAATATCACCTTGAAAAAAATGGTTACAAGGATTATTTCTTTTTAGAAGAAGGTGTTTGGAGCTTCTTTGGTGCTGAAGGAGCCAGTTGTGTTGGGGGCAAGTGTTAAATTTGAGTTCAAATATAAATAGTGGGAGATCATGATCTCCCACTTATGATTAGTAACGTTTTTCTAGCCGGTCTTTGTTTCTAAAAATGGTAGCCCCCAGGTCATTGATTAAAGCTGATAATTCGGGAGGAAGTAGTTTCCCGGACAGCTTGACCTGAAAGTTTTCAATGTCAAAATCGACGGTAGCATCAGCTGCCTCCCAGTCAGAAAGAAATTTTTGTTCAAATATTGCAATTTGTTTTTTATCAAAAATTTGTGCGCCAAATTCCCGAAAACTGCCCTGCAAGGTATCCGGGTTCAAGTTGGAGGAACCACCAAGAAGTACCTCTCCATCCACCGAGGTTATCTTGCGGTGGTTTTCCTGGTGGTATTCCTTTTCAAAGTTTTCGTTGAAACGATGCTTGAGCCCAAACGTTTTTCTGGCCTTGATCTCAATTTTATAGCTTTGCATTTCTTTGATAAAAATTGTATTGGGAAGACCATTGAGTCCAAAGTTTCCGTTATGATCGGCCAGGATTTTAATATCGAGAGAAGGAATCTCTAACTTTCTTTTCATTAAAGCATCATTGATATAGGGGTCATAAATAAAAAGTTGCTCCATGTAGATGTTTTTTTCGGCCTTTTTAATCATATCTATTAAAATGTTACGAACATCCTTAATGGTGCCATCCACATTAGCTTCCGCTATTCGCAGTGGTTCATTATCTTTTTGCATTGGATAAGGATCGGTGCGGGTGACTTTAAAGGAATTTAAGATCTGGTCTCTCAATTTGATATATTTTTGATTGTCGTAGCTGCCATTATCCCGTTCTTTGTAATAAAACCATCTTTGCTCTTTTTTATCAGTGGTAAGGGCCGCATCTAGATCATCATAATAGGATGCCTGTACCAGAGCTGCCGCAGGGCCTTTAACATAAATGGCATTATCGTAATAATATCCTCCGGAGTGGTCAGTCCAGTTTTTGGAACCGAAATAGGCTTCTGGATGATCAGAGTTTGGATCAATGACGATGACCTTGGAGTGATCAATCTTTGATTCAATATAGGTATTGCCTTTTTCAATGGTTTTAAAAGCTTCATTGAAATCCGGGGCATTTTTAATTCCATGAATAAGCAAACTGGTGAGTTCAAATGGAATACCTGGGGGATGTCTGTGTATATTGGCCTGGATTAGAAATCCTTTTTCATGAAAAGTGGGTTCATTTTTCAAACGATCTCTGACATATCGAAACACCGGAAGCATTTCTTCAACCATATTATAGTTGGTTGCGTAGTCATGTAAGATGAAGAGTTTAAAATTTTTATTGGTGTTTATTTTTTTAATACACTCATCTAAAAGATATTCAGCCAGGGTCATCCCCAGAGTTCCCCCAAAAAGGAATATATCAATGAAAATGGAATCATTTGCCCGGTCAATCATTTCTCTGATCCTTTTATAGATAGGATCACCATTTTTTTGAAATATGATATGTCCATTGGGATCTTTATCCGTTGGCATTTTAATGTAAGGAGCATTGAAATCAAAGACTCCTCCACTGAACATGTATCGCTCGTTGAGCCAGTTCATTCTTTCCATGCTGGTATCATTTCGGCTGATTATTTCCACCTGATTTCCGGGTATGATACCGAGGTAGCTTAGAGAGTAACTATTGATAGATGAAACCCGGTCTCGAAGCTTAGTATTGATAATATGATTTGATTTAATAGCCTCTACTAACTTTGATGGATCAGAAAGGGAGGCGGCTTCTTTGGCAAATTGAAAAATGCCAGGCGTACATTTATCAAAAATATTGCGGGTACCGGTGTTTTGATTATCGCAAAATTCCGACAGAAGTGTAGCGGCGGAATCTTCGTCTTCTGATAAGGGATTATCAATGTGATCTCTTAAGATAAGTATTTTATAAAGGATATAGTAAGCTAATGTCGTTTCAACATTAGCTGGGTTTTTTTGGATGAACTTCCAATAGGTCAAAGGTCTTAGAATTTCTTCTGGAAGTGTGGAATCCAAATCTTTAATAAATTCATGGATGCGTTCTTTTTCCTTGATAATCGGGTGTGCGTTGATTTTTTTTATGAATTCATCTGATAAGGCCAATTGATTCTGTTGGACGATTTCTTTCTTATCAAGCGGCTTTTCAGTATCCTGATAGACTTTTTTACCAAAAACCACTGGATATGCTTTTTTGAAAAATTTTTGGGTTTTTATCCGGTCTTGAATATTTATTTGCGCAAAGATTAGGGAGGGCATGATGAGTGTTATTATTAACATCAGTGTGTTTTTCATTGTGCACCTCCTACGTTTTTATGAAAGCGTGCAAGCTCAAGCGCCTCAATTAGAGATGTTTTATATTCTCTTAAAATGACGCCCCTGATTTTCATTCCAAGATTTTGTTTGAGGGTAGTATCATTGGTGTTAGTGGGAAAATTTTTTATGTCCGCCAAAGTATCTGATTGATTGGTATCAAATGTTTTCGTTGCAAAATCAAAAACCAGTTTCTTTAAGTGTAAATTATAATTATATTTTTGGGAGCTGGACTTGACACTGCCGGTGATTTGGAGCTCTCCGGCTTTAATCGGTTTTGTACTAGGACTCAATAAATCCTCGACGATGCCTTCCTTGTATAGATCAGGTTCAACCAGATAGCCGGGATAAACTATCATTTTATCCAAGCTTGGAATCAAGGATTTTACATTGAATTTTTTAATCACATCCACCGTTAAAAATGGTACAGAATCTGTGCGAGCAAAAATGAGTTGGTTAGCTAACACTTCTTCTTGCTCTTGATGGATTTTATGATTGGCAGGTTCATGGTCGATGAAATATCTCCTGTACCTGACCATACCTTTTACAGCATGTTCCTGGGTGCCTGGTAACAAGGAATCCAACACTTTAACCCAGATGCTGATGGCCCCGCCAGCATATTGGTAACGCTGATGGTTCGGCTCTCTTTTTTGGGTAGCAACCTGATTAATGATTCTTTTATTTTTGCCGGTGATTTGGGGAAAAAGCTTGTCCGTGTTGGAAATGTTGAGAAGGTGATTGGTAGAAAGTTCGTAAGAGTAATCTTGGGGGTTTTCCTTTGTGGGAATAAATTTGAAATCAATTTGTATATCACGATCAATAAGCTTGTAAAAGGTAATGGTCTTTACAAAATTTTTCATAAAACTGGCCATGAATTCCTGTTTGGCGATGGACAGTAAAGAGCGTGCGATCAAATCTTCCTTGCTTTTATCCCTGATCATGAATGTATTAATCAGTGCTTCGGAAACCGCTTTCTTGGCCTTTATGCCAAAATAATCATCATCACCAGTCCTAACTTGAAACTCGATATCAAACCGGAGTTTTTTTCCGTGATCATCAAGGGTGAAATAGTCTTTCAAAATCCCAAACTCCACATTACCAAGCGGGCCCGCTTGCGCAGGCATTCTGCTGGTCTTGAATTGATCTTGCCAAATTTTTTCAGGAGGGGTGATTGCCTGGATGACATACCCCAGACCGATGTAGATAGAAATAAATCCTAAAATTCCAAAACTGCACTTGATTCCTGTGACGACATCTTTATTCATAAAAACTCTTGGTTAAAGGCACATTCTCTTCTAGTGACTCTTCGGTAATGAAGTATTTTTGTGAAAAAAATAATGAAAAGGGGAAAAAAGGGATAGGCTTAAGCGATTACCTTATTAAAACAATTTAATACCCCATTTTTTGAAATAATAAATACTCGAGTTGATGGAAATCAAGGTTAATTTTAAACTTTTGTAACTTCCTCTATGCCAGTCGTGGGTTATCTGTGCCTGTGGGTAGTAAATGGCCTTGGATATTTGGTTTATTCGTCGAGTGATATCGGCATCCTCCAGGTACATGAAAAATTTTTCATCCAATCCTTGCAAGTCAAAAAGGAGTTTGCTTCTAAAAAACATAAAGCAACCAGAAAGATAGGGTACTTGAAAAATGGAATTATAACCGGTAGATTTCATTTCGTACCAGTCCATATATTGTTTATAGCACTTAAGTTTTTTCAAAGGAGTTGGTAAAAAACGCCGTAAGAATTGGGCAAACAAGGTTGGATTTTGTTTGCAAAGATATTGAATGGTTCCGTCCGGGTTTAAAATTTGGGGAGAGATCATGCCGACCTCATTATCTGAACGCATATACTCCACCAGTTTTTCCAAAGTACCTTTATGAATGGTCACGTCCGGATTGAGCACCAGATAGAAATCGGTATTTTTATATTGATGAATTCCGTGATTATGGCCAAAACTATAACCACCATTACGTCCAGTTTGAATGAAGTCAGCATTAATTTTTCCCTTTAATTGTTCGAGGGTTTGGTCAGGTGAATGATTGTCAATAATGACCAGTTTAACGTTTAGATTGGTATCTAAAAAAGACTCGGCGGTTTGAATAACTCGGTCAATTGAGTTATTGTAGGTGACGATGCTGGCAACAATATCATAATGCATAAAACGGCCAATTTTTAGGTTACAATAAAGTTTATCTCATGCGGACCGATTCTAATAATAATTTCGAGTAATCGGGAGCCCTCGTAGGATTCATTAATCTGATAATCAATATGGATCATTTCCCCCTTGTGGACTTTCATCGGAACGTAGGGAAAGTAGGTCTGGGCCCAGTGGGTTTTGGGCATTCTCGGGGAGGTATCCAGGATGGTTGAGCTTGATAATTCCGTGCTAAACCAGCCCACCAGGCCATTAAGAGTGCCATCACGCTCGATCACAAAATCCACTGAGTTCATGCACCATTCATCTCCGGGGTGAGCATCAATCATTTTTTGGTAATGAATGGTTTTACCTTCCGATAAAAGAAATTTGCTTGGTACGTGTAACAGGTTGGAATATCCCATATCCAGTTCTTTTTTGGTAAATGATGAAAAATCCAGGCCATGAATCTTAGCTTGTTCCCAAAAACCAGGTCCTTCTTTTTTATAATAGTCTCCATCATCGATCGGCGCAAGCATGACGTTGACGGAAGAGGGAAGCATTACACCACCCGGTTTCAGGTGTTTGTCACGTACTTGAATTACTGAATGAAACATGCGCTCCACATAGGCCATGTGGCCGAGCCATTCACTAATGATCACATCGGCGTTTTCGTCGAGGACTAGATCGTTGGCGTCTCCATGAAATATTTCAACTTGATTTTGCAGATTGTTTTTTTTCACCATTTCCCTGGCGAGAATTGCCATATCTGAGCGTTCAATTCCAATAACCCTTCTGGCACCCGCTTTAGCCGCTAACATGGAAAGAATTCCCGTTCCTGCACCGACATCAATCACCACATCACCGGGGCGAACCACTTCCAAAATGGCCTTGGCAAAGGCATCAGTGCGGACTTTGTCGGCGACCATCCAGCGTTGTTGTTCTAAACTTGCGTAACCTAAAAAATATTGTTCCATATTCACCACTAATAGACGGAAAGGATATTAATCCGGTTGAATTTTGAGTTTTCTTTGGGCCTTTGAGATATTTTCGAGTAAGGATTTACATGCGTAATCATCCATTTGAAAAAGGGGGTGGTTTTCTTTAAGCTTTGCTGGCCTAGATGAGCTTTCCAAGGATTGGAGACGGTTTTTTACCAGCATTTTTAGTTTTCTTAGTTCTTTTTCGTTCCAGTTTTCCAGGTGGATGATGTCTTTTAATTTTAAGTTGGCCATGTTTATTCCGTAATTTACAAATTTTTTTATTGGTGTTTCTTATTTACATGAACTAAGACACTCGGACAAGTTTTAGCTTGAAGATGCTGGAAGAAATCTGATGAATATTTGAAATTATTACTCAAGTTTAGGTAAAATTTGCCGATATCACTTTAAGGCCGTGCGGTGTCTTTTTTGATCCAGGAAAACAAATGATCAGCGACCATCTTGCCATTTTGGAACTTACCTATTGCTTGATCGCCGCAGTTACTTTAGTCCCTCTTTTCAACAAGTTGGGACTTGGCTCGGTCCTTGGTTATTTATTTGCTGGCATCCTTCTTGGACCTTGGGGATTCCAATTTGTAACCCAAAATGATTCGGTGATAGCGCTCTCAGATATTGGAATTATTTTTTTGTTTTTTGTTATCGGTCTTGAAATCAGTCCTCAGCGTTTGATTGCCTTAAGAGATAAGATATTTATTCACGGTGCATCTCAGGTCTTTATAACGACTGCACTACTAACCCTGGGTCTTTATCTCTATAAATTTTCAATTCATCAGTCGCTGCTCATTGGATTTGCTCTGGCCATATCTTCTACGGCCTATGCTCTTAATTTTCTCAAAGACAGTAATGATATTGCTCATAATTATGGTCAGATCTCCATGGGGATACTGCTCTTTCAAGATATTATCGTTATACCCATGCTGCTTGTGATTCCTCTTATGTCTCCGACTTTTAGTGGAAGTGTCGTTTTATCCTGGAGTGGCATTCTGCAATCCCTGGGCCTGTTTGCCCTGGTTTCATTTGTCGGGGTTAAACTGCTTAAGAAGTTTATTGGTTATATTTATAAAACGCAGTCGAGTGAAATCTTCATGGCCTCTTGTTTATTGATCGTATTGGCCACGGCAACGGTTATGAAACAAATTGGATTTTCCACCGGGCTGGGTGCTTTTATGGCCGGTGTGTTCCTAGCAAACAGCGAAGTTAAATTGGAAATTAAGAAAACTATCCTGCCATTTAAGAGCATGTTGATGGGATTGTTTTTTATTAAGATTGGCATGGGACTGAATTTTGCAATTGTCTTTGAATTTTTAGGCAAGATGCTTCTGTTTACTTCCTTTTTGATCTCCGTCAAGTTTGCCATTTTATACTGGATAGCGAAGTCCCATCAAGAGGAGCGGATTAAATGCATTAAAGTTGGAGTGCTTTTAAGTGAAGCGGGTGAGTTTAGCTTTATTATCCTGGCCGCTGCCTTCCATAATAAAATTTTAATGGAAACGACTTATGAATTTTTGTTAACCACCGTAACCATGAGTATGTTTGTGGCACCAATTTTATTCAGGGTGGTTAAACATTTTGAAAAAGAAAAAACCCTTGCAGTGTCTGGCAACGTGGTTTCAATTGATTCTTTAAAAACTGAAAAACCGATTGTTGCTGATTTGAAACCATCGGCAATCATTGATCAGGCGGCATGATTTAAAACTGCCATGGACATTTACCACCTATCAATAAAAGCAATAATGATCTGACCAATGATGATTATTTTTTATGAGCTTTGTATTATTACAAAGCTCCAGTTATGATATGATGTTTGCGAAGGAGCTAATATGGAAGAACAATTTTTACCTGAGTATATCCAAGGAGAGAGAATCTCTCTAAAAAAGCTATATATGGATTTAGCTACGAAGATGTTTCAATACGTGGATCAAGATCGAGAACGTCTGGCCAGGTTTTTACCTTGGCCTGAATTTTTGAAATCAGTAAACGATGAAATTAATTTTATCAATGAAGCTAATGAGGCTTGGAAAGAAAAGAAGGGATTTCATTTTGGTATTTTTCGAAATTCTGACAATGAGTATATGGGTAACATAGGACTGTTTAACGTAAGTTGGATAAATTGTAGCTTGGAGATGGGCTATTGGATACTGGGTAAGTTCGAAGGAAATGGATATATGACCGAGGCAGTAATGAACTTGGAAAAAACTCTTTTTGAAATGGGTTTTAATCGCCTGGTTATCCGCTTTGATCCGCTTAATAAAAAATCGGGTTCAATTGCTCGACGATTAAATTATGTCCATGAGGGAACACTGAGAGAAGTTGTTTTCGAGAGTAATAATATAAGAAGTCTTTCAGTGTGTTCAAAATTAAAATCGGAATACGAAAAAGAAAAACAAGGAAAAATGTCGAATGATTTTAAGTTTGTCTTCCAATCTCAAAATAAAGGCTTCATTTGCGAAAAAATACTCAGGTCGCTTCCCCTGTGGTTTGGAATTGAAAGTGCAGTGATAAATTATATAAATGAAGTGAGCGATAAACCCATGCTGGTAGCTCTTAAAAATGATGAGGTGGTTGGATTTGTTTCGCTCCTTAAGCATAATAAAGATTCTGCGGAAATATTTTTAATAGGAGTAATGCCAAGTTTTCATAATCAAGGCCTCGGGAAGAGACTCATGAAAGCGGCTGAAGATTATTTACAAGATGATGGCGTAAAGTTTGTTCAAGTCAAAACTCTGGGACCTTCGAGGGAAAATAAAGAGTATGAACAAACTAGAAAGTTTTATGAATCAGTGGGATTTTCCCCATTAGAAGAGCTTAAAGATTTTTGGAATGAAGATAATCCGTGTTTGATTATGGTGAAGAAATTAAGCAACTAGATTGAACTATAATTAAAATAACGTCTGTCGATCCATAGGTTGGAAGCTTTGTTATAAAGGATATATTCAATTACACCTTCAAAAAGACTACTTCGAGGTACCAAAGTTTCCAGTACATAAGTATTGCCATCTGAATAAGTATATTCCGTTACAAATAGGCGGTAAGGACGGTTGTCGATGGTTTGATCCCCCATCCTGATAAATTGGGATGAGGTACAGTTGTCACAAAGAATGGAACCAGTATAAATTACGGTAGTAGTGTAGCCATTACCTTCCGGTAAGGAATTTGCCGCCGTAATTGGTTCAAAGTGATCTATGAATTGGTCATTGATATAAAGGATGAATCTATGGGCATGATTACCATCGAGTAGGTCAGCATTGGTTACTTTACCCACAATACTAATTGGTGAATACATGCCAATTGAAAATGTAAGAGATACTTCAGTGGTGGCTGAATAACCGGTTATAGTGAAAAATAAGGAAACTATAACGATAAGGATTTGATTCAGTTTCATGCTTTTGCCTTCGATTAGATTAACTTAAAAAACACTTGCGAAGTTTAGCACTAAAACTAAAAATTCTGTAAAAAAAACGTTTCCTATAAAAATTCCATACCCTAAATGTGTTTGCCAGAAATATCTGTATTAAAAGAAGCAACCAACAATTTTTAGTGTGTTCGCATCATAGCAAGATCCCCATTTTAATTTAACATCGCTAGTTGGATCAAACCATTCTGCTATTGTCTTAATAAAATCATTGATTCGCCTTGAATGTTGAGTGACCAGATTAGTACTCTCATCATAACCGTCTGCGACTGCTCGCCAACTGGTTTCTTCCGATCTGGTTAATTCATTTTTTAGTATGGATAATTGTTCTTGGTTTTTCCCAACGGAATTACGCAAAAAATTAAATTGATCATTCAAGGCGTGAAAGACTTTCATAACAACGAAAAACAGATCATGGTTGTTACAATTAAAATGTTTAATGGTGCTGGTTTCTTGATTGAATTTTGTGACTTTGGTTAATAGTTCTTTGATTTCTTCTGAGTTTAACGCTGAAGCTTGGTCTAGCTGGTCAATCAGTTCCCTGCCATAATTTATGAGTGTGGAGTAGTCGGTGTTATGGTGTTCAACTATTGTCTCAAGATGTTTGGCGGCGATGAGAGATGGTTTTTGGGTAACCATGATATTAACTGCTTCTTCGAGGTCACTAATCGATATATTTCGCCAATCTTGATTTAATGAGTAGAGGTATTGCCTGAGTCCTTCGTGCACGACTAGGGCCCGACGGTCTGTATCGGTTGCCAGTTTATCATAAATTCTTTTGTGAAAATAAATATGGGAAACGGTGTAGGAGGCAGCCAAAACTTGTACATCTTTTCTGGCACTTGGAGAGTACAAAATGAGATTGGAATTATCACCCTTTAAATAAGCTTTATAATAATTGTATAAAATAAAGGAGGCTTCCATACGTTCAACCCTAGACAGTATGTCATCAATTAAAGCAGGGGAATAGTCTCTCCAATCGCTAACAACTTCAAAAAACATGGAGTAAAATTTATCAAATTTAACAGAGAGTGTTTTTAATTTTCGTGGGCCGGAATAAATTTTCTCCAGCACCTTTTTACTGGGGGCAACAATGGGGTACTCATTTTTTTTGGTAATATCCAAAAAGCGTAGTGTACCATCCGGGTACACTAGCGCATTTCCCCCACCGCTGGTCCAGACACCAGCAGTGACTTGAAAACAAATTAAAAAGAGTAAGACAACAATATAGAATTTCATAAATTTTCCCATAACATTTTTTTAAGTCCCAAAGCTAAAATAATCATTTTGTTTTGTACCAATAGCGGAGACTCACCATTGCCAAGTAATTATCTTCTGAGTTTGTTAATTCATCTTTAAGTTTGGATACGAGTCCCTGGTTATTATCTAGAGTGGAATAAAAAATATCAAATTTATAATCAAACTCAACATATAGATGATACACAACTTCAAGTAACTTCGTAGTTCTGACACAATTGTTTTCCAAGAGTGAAGTTATTTCGAGGTTGAATTTTGCAATCCTTGATAAAATTACTGCAATTTCATCTAAGCTAAAGTGTGATGACTGTGTCAAATCTTCGATAATTTGGTTTCCCAAATCTATCTGGGTAGCATAATATTTTGCTGCCAAGGCATAACGAATATTGTCTGAATTTTTGAACTCATTTTTGAGTTTGTCCAAAAGCTTCCTGTCATGTTTTATAGTTTTAAATAAAATAGCATATTGACTATCAAATTTAATAAACAGTTGGTTAGCAACTGGAAACAAATCTTTAGAGCTGGTTTCAGTATCGTGTGCTAGGGCTAAATTCATTTCATAATTAAATTTTGCAATCTTTGATAAAACTACTGCAATTTCATTTGTACTAAATTTTGAGGTTTGCTCCAGTGCTTTGATAATTTTGTTGCCCGAAGTGATCTGCTCAGAATAATTCTGGGAACAGACAGAATTTCCCCCATCGTTAGTTTGAAACGCTGCGCTAGTGTGGAAACAGATTAAAGAAAATAGTGTAATAATAAATAATTTCATAAAGTTCTCCTTTTGTAATACGGTTGACGCTCAATGTCAATAATTTTTGATCAACCTTGTATTTTGTATGGTGCGACTTTAATCCCTGTGCGTCTAAAGGTAAATTATATATGAATAAACATTTTAATTAAAGTTATATAAAAAATTAACTATTATGATTTTAAATTAATATATTCAATTAGTTACATTTCTATCAGTAGTCAAAAATAATATTTTGGAGAGGTGAAATATAGATAGTTTTTACAATCCTCACAATTTATTCAAAACAATTTGAGCACAAAAACTTACTTTTCAAACTGTTTAAGCGGCAGACTGACTTAAATCTTGATTTACTTTTTGTGCTATTTTCCTGCTGCCCTCCTCAGGAGGGTGAATAACATTTACAAAAAAACGGGGACGATAATTATCGCCCCCATATCTCGCAAAAGTACCTGTGCTGCTTTTTGAGTATGGAGAATGTGTTTGCCAAGAGGTTGTGGGGTTATATCAGAATGAAATTCAGGCAAGACGTTTTGTATAAACTTCTTGCCTGATAAATAACAAACTCTTTTTTCTAAGCTTAGAGATTATAAGCTGTTGGTAAGGTCGATTGACATCGAAACATATTGTTTATCTTCCAGGCCACCAAAAAAACTTTCAAATATATTATAATTATCAATAACAAATTTAAAAGTTACCGGATATTCAAATTTTACCTGTATTTGAGCAATCATTAAAAAAATATCGCTTAAATTTCAGGGACACTTCTTTTAGGAATGATCGTGAAAGCAATTGGATATCTGATAACATAGAAACGAGCTCCATGGTTAATGGTAATGAATTACCATTGTAACGCATATTTTGTAGTAATAGAGGTTCGCAATTAATCGCAACAGGTGTGCTGTTTTTTAGGTTTACTGTAGTAATAAATAATTTTTTATCTTTATTCCCTAACGATAGGGTTGGCCTTATGCGCTAAAAATTGTTTATTAACCTCATTTTTTGTGGGCTAATTTAACCATCGTATGCATTTTAGTAAATTTAATATTAATAAATGATTATGTTGAAGTTATATAAAAAATAAACTAAAATTAAGTATTATGAATATATTCAACAGTTTAAGTTATCGAGATATAATAAAAAAGATTATTTTGGAAAGGAAAAAAATAGATAGTTCTTACAATTTTCAAAATTTGGCCAAAGCAATTAGAGTGCAAAAAACCTATTTATCAAACTGTTTAAAAGGTAAAGCAGACTTAAATTTTGATCAGCTTTATATGGTGTGTGAATTTTTAAAATTAAACAGTGATCAATCTCACTACCTGGAATTACTTTTAAATTATGAAAGGAGTGGTTTAAAAGACAGAAAAGATAAATTGCTATCCATGATCAAATCCATGCAGGCCAAATACGAAAAAACGGATCAATATATTTCGGCAAAAAAAATGACGGTTGATACGGAGGAAATTTATCACTACTATTTGGATCCTATAAACCAAATAGTTCATGTTTCCTTGGCCATCGAAAGGTATAGGAAAAATATCCAATTACTTGCCAAAGATATTAATGTTCCGGTGTTTAGAATCATGAATTCAATAACGACTTTGGAAAAACTCGGAATTATTTCCAAAGAAGGAAAAGAAATAAAAGTCATACAAGATGGCCTGCATTTGCCCTCCGACAGTCCCATTTATAAAACTTGGAGAAATGAGCTTAAAAATCTTTCCATGCAAAAATTGAGAAATCTCAAAGCCGAGTCTTCGTATAGTTTTGCGGTGGTTTTTGCAGCGACGGAGGACACGCGGAAATTTATTCAAGGGAAATTTTTTGAATTTTTAAAAGAGATTGAACCAGCTGCTCAAAAGGCAGAATCAGAAAATGCATACTTTATGAACTTTGATCTTTTTCCGTGGATGGAAAATTAAGAAAGGCGTGTATGAGTATGCCGAAATGGTCATCCTGGCAAGTGAGATCATTAACCAACGAAGATGAACAGATTTCAAAGGTCGCTCAGATGAAATACGATGGTTTTGGCAAATATTATAAGGAAAGCTCTGTAGAAAAATATATTTTAGGTTTACAAAAACAATTAGAAATTCAAGATCCCAACGTGTTCACTTTAGTTGGTTACGTTGATGGGAAAATTGTTGGTATTGCGGGAACTTATTTAAAGTGGGGGAATGATAAGACCAAGGATTTCTCCCCTTGGTTTGGATCGCTCTATGTATTACCTGAATATAGGAAGCAAGGTTTGGGGTATCAACTTTTTTGCTCGGTAAAAAATAAATTAAATCATCTTGGTCATTCCAGGATATTTCTTCATACCCCTAATCAAGAGAATTTATATCGCAAATGGGGGTGGAGCTTGATTATGGAAATGGAATTGAACGGACAAATTGAAAAGATAATGGAGCATTTAATAACGTGCATCCCTTAAAGTCAGGCCGTACCTGAAATGGGGGAAATATATTCCCCCATTTTGAGTATGTTAAATGTGTTTGCCGAGAAGTAATGGTGTCTATTTTAGAAATCGCAACGAACAATCTCAATCAATTTATCTGCATTAAAACAGTAACCTGGTTTTAAGATAACTTCACTAATGGGGGTGAGACCTTGCGAAAACTGAACTTGCAATTGATTAACTGGATTGTCACCAGCCGTAACCATTTTTGCTGTTGCAAACCAGAATAGATCTCTTGATCCATCACGTGCAGCTATTATTTGGGATCGTTGTGTTGGGTTGTTTCTTCCTATGGATTTGTGAATGGATTCATATTCCGTATCAAATTTGATAAATACCTTCGCAGTAGTTTCCAACAACTCCCATGAAATATAATCATTAAATTTTGTAACCACGCTCATTTTTTGATTAAAGGTAGTTATCATCGCAACCAGTTTTTTAATTTCTTCGTTGGTTAATTGTGATAATTGTGCCAACTGCTCAATTATTTGTTTTCCATTACGTACAAGGTTTGAATAATTTATGCTCTTGTGCTTAATTACGGTTTCAAGTCGGTTAAAGGCAACTTGTGATGGTTTTTGAGTGATGAAAATATTGACCGCTTCCTCCAGTTCACCTGTAGATATCATTCGCCAATCTTGATTTAATAAGTAGAAGTATTGCCTAAGTCCTTCGTGAACCACTACCGCCAGTCGGTCCTGATCGCTTGCTAGTTTATCATAGACTCTTTTGTCAAAAGATATATGAGATACTTCATAAAGAGCTGCCAAAACTTGTACGTTTTGTGGGGCACTTGGTGAGTATACGGCAAGTGTGGCATTGTTGTGCTTTATAATGGCCTTATAGGTATTAAATAGCACAAAGTAAGCTTTGACGCTTTCTAATTTGTAAAGCATGTCATCAAATAATGCCGGTGAAAATTGTCTCCACTCGCTGATTGCATCAGCAAACATGGCATGAAAATCATCAAAGTTGTCATACATCTTTTTCAAATGCCTGGGGCCGGCATAAATTTTTTCTAATGTAGCCTCACTGGGGACAGTTGTGGGGTATTCATTTTTTGGGGTAATGTCTAGAAAGCGTAAAGTACCATCTGGATATACCAACGCATTTCCCCCGCCACTGGTCCATGGGCCCGCGCTAGTGGGCACTGCGTTAGAGTGAAAACAAATTAAAGAAAGTAGTGTAATAATAAATAATTTCATAAAGTTCTCCTTTTATATTATAATTAACGCAATACATCAAGGCTTCTTTACCAACCCTGTATTTTGTATGGAGTGAATTTAATCGTTGCGCGTCTTAAAGTAAATTTAATATAAATAAAAAATTTAACTTAAGTTATATAAAAAATAAACTAAAGTTTGGTATTAATAATGTTTTCAACATATTAGATAATTTGGAAGTAATGAAAAAAAATTTTTTTGAAATGTAAAGAATAGATACTTTTTACAATTTTTTTTCTTGGAAACAATCAAGTTTGTATTTATTTTAGTTTTTTTAGTGGATTTAAAGACTAGATGAATCCCTAAAAGTTAGGCCGTACCTTTTAGTACCCAGATGAAGTTCAAGTATGTCATCATTTACAACGCGTTTCATTTCAAAGGTCAGGAAGTCTTTTTTTATAGTAAGAGCATGTTGTGAACAAGATGAGTTAAGTATGATGATGGACAAAAATATAATTGTAATGATAACTGAGCAAAGGTGCATATAAATTCCTTTAAAGAAATAATTTAGATAATGATACTTTCTATGTGATGCCGTGACAATGTTTGCCTATATTCATCTCTAAGAGTTAGACTGTACTTTTATTATTGGGGTTTGGTTTGTCGAAGGTAAAGGTTCAATCTCAGAACATTGTTTTCTCAGTTCTTCTTGTTGAATAGCTGCATTTATTTTTTCTTTGTCGGTAGCTTTTATTAAGAAGTCGTCAACTTGATTACAAAAATCTAGATATGCTACCGCAAGTTGTTTGTTAAACTGTGTAAGCGTTAGAATATCATATTCGTTTTGAATTTGTTTTTTGCTAAAAATGATTGATTTGATTTCTTGGGTAGAAGTTTCTTTTTTTCCAGCATCAGTAATTCTTTTGCATGTTTCTTGATCAAGATCTTCAAGGTGGGTATCTATATCTGAAAATGTAGTAGTCGCTGTGATTGCAGAATCATTATTCAAGTAGCAAGTGTCCTCATCATGATGGATTGTAAAATGATTACCTTGAAAAATGCTTGTATCTGTGCGAGGTAGAATGGAAATGGCAATTATTTTTCCGCTTAAATTTTTTTGAATGGCCACTACTTTGCCTTTAAGGGGATGCTTATCAGCTTTAGTGGATGATTTGGGTGGTATTTTATCACTATAGAAATCAATTTCTTCAGCTTGAGGTTGGACATGAAGGTGGTAAGTAGTCTTAAGTGTATCGCTGGCAAAAGGAAGATTCTTTGTGTTGCTCATTTTAGTGAAACTTTGAGATACTTCTTGGATTTTTTGTTTTAATTCATCTGAGGTCATATTAAATACATTTTGTGCATTTACTTTTTGGAGCGGATTAATTTCAGCTCGAATATTTAATAATAATAAATATAATCCTTGAAGAGTCTCTATCGTTTGGGGTTTGTTACTCCTGAAATCCTGTAAATATTGAAGATTTTCTATTCTGCTTAGTGTGTTTTTTTGGTCAAAATGTTGTTGGACTAATTTCATGATTTGATTTACCTTAGATCCTTTCATCGAAATCTTATCGTTGTTGGGATCATTCATATTAAATCCATTGAATGTTAAAAAATCATTTATTTTTTCATCGCATGTTTTTGAGTAAACGTGAAAAGATGAAATAAAAGCTATTAGGATTATAGTTTGTATCATTAGGAACTCCTAGATAAGTTTGGCAACTTGATTTATTGATCGGTTATACAGGTATGACCTTTAATAATGAATTGAATCTGACAAGAACGTGTGGGTACTATTGGATTTAATTGCCTACGTTCATCTCTAAAAGTCAGGCCGTACCTAAAAATTAAAATGTTTACTTCTTTTTCTGGGTGATTTATATTTTCTATTGACTCATTACAGATCTTAATCAATCGCCGATGTAGCTCAGTTGGCAGAGCAACGCTTTCGTAAAGCGTAGGTCACCAGTTCGATTCTGGTCATCGGCTCCAGGATTATTGCACGATCTCTCCTAGCAAATCGTCACGCACTGCTTTTTTGATTTTTACTTTTATAATTTGATTATTTAGATCTTCTTTGGTTTCCAGTAATACGTTTAAAAAATTTGAAGTGAAGCCCTCGAAAAAACCGTTCTTATTTCTTTTTTCAAACAAAACTTTAAAGGTTTTACCTTCTTGATCCTTGGCAAATTGAATCAGTTTTTTCTCACCTATTTCAATCAGCTCCAAAACGCGGTCTTTTTTTACCTTATCATTAACTTCATCCGGCATGCTAAAGGCCAGGGTTTTTTTTCTTTTGGAAAATGGAAAAACATGTAAATGGGTAATGGGGAGAGCCTCGATCAGTTTTTTGGTGTTTTGATAATGCTGATTTGTTTCTCCGGGAAAGCCAACAATAACATCAGCGCCAACACCGGCGTTTGGAAAATATGCTTTGATATTTTTAATTACCTGCTCGTAATCTTTAACCTCATACTTTCTTCTCATCTTTTGAAGGATTTCATCATCTCCGCTTTGCAAAGGAACATGAAAGTGATCCATCACTTTGTGATTTGAAGCTAGAGTTTGTAAAAAATCTTTGGTCAGCATATTGGGTTCGATGGAGGATAATCTTAATCTTTCCAGTTTCTTTAACAACAAAAGAGCATTGGTTAAATCAAGCAGGTTTTTGTCACCATCTTTGTAATCACCGATATTGACTCCGGTGATAATAATCTCCTTAAAGCCTTCATCTATAACCAAAGTGGCCTCTTTTAGAACCTCATGAACTGGCAGACTCCGTGATTCACCTCTTGCCCTGGGGATAATGCAATAAGAGCAAACGTAATTGCATCCATCTTGGATTTTTAAAAAAGCCCGCGTGTGTCCCTCAGCTTTGGTTGAGCGTGAAGAAAAGAAATTTTTATTTTTTTCTACATGAATTGCATGAGTAGCTTCAATTTCATCCAAGTATTTGAATAGATAGGACTTTTCAAAGGAACCTAAAACGAGATCTACATCTAAATTTTTTTTAATATCATCATAGGCGGTCTGAGCATAACAGCCAACTACTACAATTTTGGCCTTGGGAGCCTGGTTTTTTGCTTTTCTAATCAGGTTTCTACAGGTGGCTTCAGCTTTTTGGGTCACACAACAGGTATTAATAAGGACTACGTCGACGTTTTCCCGCAGTTTCCCAATTGCATAACCACGCTCTCTGAACTGGTCGGCAAAGGTTCCAGATTCAGATATATTTAAACGACAACCAAGTGTCTCGATGGCCACTTTTTTCTGATTCACATTTATTTCTCCCAATCACAACTTTTGCAGAATAAATAAAAGGTTTTGACTACGCAAGATAAATACGGAAAAAAGACATAATCCAGTTGACAAAAGATGCTGAAAACATTAATTTTTTCTAGCTGTCGCACTTTACGGTCGCTTAGCTCAGTCGGTTAGAGCATCTCCCTTTTAAGGAGAGGGTCCTGTGTTCGAATCACAGAGCGATCACCATTTTAAAATAAGTGCTCCCATCGTCTAGCCCGGTCTAGGACATCGCCTTTTCACGGCGGTAACAGGGGTTCGAATCCCCTTGGGAGTGCCAAAGATTTTCAAAGCCCCGTTTTAACGGGGTTTTTTTTTGCCAAAATCCATTTTGCTCGCAATTCTGCCTATTCAGCGAGCACTATCCATTTTTTTGGAGTTAATGACCTTCATCGAGGCAAGGTTATGGGTATCAGCTACTCTCCGCAGGAGTTGATCTGATTTTCAAGCACGATAATATCAATGAAATTTCCTTGTGTTCCAAGTGCAATAATCGGCGAGCAATTCGGTTATATGAAATTGTTGGCTTTGTAGAACTGCATCGATGTGTTCACCTTACTTTAAACATTTAAATTAAATTGCTGACTATAATTTAAAGTTTCCGATATTTTTGAGGAAGCTCACTAACAAGATCCATCTTTAGTCCTGCGTCCATAAATAAAGTTTTTACAACGGGAGATAACCATTCCTGTGCTTCATCATAACCAGTTTCAAAAGCAGTCAGCATTATTTCTCCTAGCTCGTTTTTTTCATTATTATCCATCCGTTTTAGATATATTTCATAAGCATATTGAAGCATGCTGGCAACAACCACTGAAATCCTATGGGTTCTGGCACTTGGGCCAATGGCCCGAAGCATATCTATCCAAACTTGATATGTGTTTTTATCCAATTGTTAAAAGAGATGGGGTTTTCAATGATCCTCCATAAAATCAATCATAGAATTTCCTTTTTCCATTTGGGAAATTTTAGTTTTAATTGTTCGTAGACATTAAAAACGATAGGACATATTTTAGTATTTTCAACAACTCCCCATAATCTTGATACAAAACATTCTTTGTGAAGATGAGGAAATGATTTACAGTCATTTGGACGATTATCATATTGAGTACATTTATTATCTTTTAGAAATGGGCAAGGCAGAGTATTAAAAACCATATTACCGTCTTCGTCTTTTTGTAGATATTTTTCTGTAAAATCATTGAGACCAAGGCTTATTCCTTTTGATATTTTGGCAACGTCATTTTTCTTTAAAATTGGATAAGAGTTTCGACAACAGTTTCCACACTCGGTGCAATCAATTTGTGAAGAAATATCAGCGTTGATTTTGTGAACAATTCTATCAAGGTCATCCTCATCAATATTCATTTTCAAGAATCCCCGAAATTGCCAATTCTCCTCGCTGTTTTTATCTGTTTGAGCTTGTATGTTGGTTAAATCTTTTTCTAACTGCACTATTTTCCTATACGAAATGTTCTTTCTCAATAGACACTTTCCAATTAAAAATATCTATTTTGTTAATCAAATAATTTGCCTATAAAAACTTGAAACATTTTCGAAAACAATCTATATTCACCCTCTGCATCGGGATTTTTAATCAGCATTTTTTTATCTTTAAGTGTTCGTATGGCAGAATCCAGTGAAGTTTTTTTTAAAGAAAAATCTTTTAAAATTTCTTGTCTGGTGACCCAATTATAATTTTCACCAGATTTATTGGCGACAATTTTTAACACTTCTTTAAAATTGCTACTTTTTTTTACCTCATCATACATCCGTGAAAAAAACAACTCTCCCAATCTCTTCACTGACCCGAGATAGTTATCCGTTCCATGCAAACCTCGCTCAATATCAGTTTCAACTATTTGATCTCCTGAGCAAACTTCATAAGCCGAATATCCAAGTTCTTGTATTAAATGAGGAAATCTTTCCGAGTAGAGTAGTATTTTTTCCACCGCCTCATTTGTATTAGTTTTACCACTATTGAACAATACCTTGCTTATCACTTCTCTAGCATCTGATTCTGTCATTCGATCGAGGATAATAGGGGTAAAGGTTCTTAAGAAAGATTCATGATCGTTCGCAAGCAATTCTCTGATTTCTGGCATCCCAACCATGATTAGCATTAAATTATTGATATTGTCTGCGGCCAATGTTTCTTGAAGTGATTTCCAGAAAGACGAAAAACTATCAAAATCCTTCATCCTATCCAATTCATCTATAATAATACAAATAGATCTTCTCTGGTGAATGTCTTGCTGATTAAAACATCCTTCAGCGCATCTTCTTAGAGTTTTTTTTGCCTCGTAGTATATTTCTTGTTCTGTAACCAAACTCCCATCGCCCAACTCGAATTGCACCCCCTTTACATTAACACTTTTAAATTTTTTTATAAATGCATTTAACAACCCAACAGCAGAAGTGATTAATGAACTATATTGTCCTAATTTCTCTTCAAGTTCTTCTATTATTCTAGTTAAAACTATGACCGAAGGAGTATTTTTTTGGACACTAACAAAAATGGTAATTAATGGGTTTTGAGGCTTATCTACAAGCGAAATGAAATTATCTTGAGCAATGGCTTTACTGACATATGCAACAGAAGTTTTCCCAATGCCCCGTTCTCCGATTATCAATATGTTTTGTGGAGAAAAATAAGAAGTTTGAATAATTGCCCTCTCTAGCAATTTCAGTTCATTAATACGTCCTGCAAATGTTCCAGGTGGCACGGGCAAGCCAGGTTTAAAAGGATTGATAATAATATACATGGATACCTCAATAGTATTAGAAATATCATATCATTAGCATCAAATATTTTCTATTGTGTCTGGCCTGTAATTTAAATTAATGACCATTTTTTTTACAACTTTCTGCATAGTTCCCGGTAGGTTCCCGGTAGGTTCCCGGTAGGTTCCCGGTAAGTTCCCGGTAGGTTCCCGGTAAGTTCCTGATCAGTCCCAAGATAGTTTAAAAAGACAAAAATAACCAATTTCTACTATGAAGCTTTCTCTAGAACAATTTTCAATCGTAGCTTAAATGGGCCGAGATATTCACTTAAAGTTTCAGATTTTAGATTTCTCTCCCCTCTGAGAAACTTGTCTATATCCGATTTACTTTTGCCAACGATTTTGGCAAATTCAGGAATTCCAATTCTTGGAATCATAAAACGAAGAGCTTCTTCAATACTCATTGGTTCATCTTGATCTTCTACAAGAGACAGTAAGTATTCCTGCGCGAAACTGATGTCAGATAATTCCTTAGCTAAATCTTCATCGTAGGCATTATTTCTGTACATATCTCCCTCCAATAATATTGTCACCGAGACTAACGCTGGGCAATTTTAATCTCTCAGCCTTTTTCATTCTGAAGACAAAGGTAGCACATTTGTGATTTCTTGTAAGGTAGATAGTTAAGACCTTTTTATTTTGTTCGCAGTAGTGATGAACTTGGATGAAACACAATGAAATAGAATGAAATAGAATGAAATTGAAAAGGACAAGTTGTTAATTTTACTTGCAACTCATTGAAATATTTGAGTTAATGTTAGGTCATAGGGGCACCCCTAGGGAGTGCTAAAGATTTTCAAAGCCCCGTTTTTTTACGGGGTTTTTTTTGGTCTTCTTTCGAAGTGAAGAACAGGATTAAAACCAACAAAATTATTGTTAAAATTTCATTTTTTTTACATAAAATCAACATCAGCTCTATGGATTTTCGCCAAATTTGACGGTCTGCTTGAGAATATTTAACGATTAGATTTAAGGTTACAGATTATTTAAGAATGAGTTTGAATAATCTTTCAATCTTATCTATCATTTCAGTCTTTTACAATGTGAGTGAATCGCCCTATCAATTTCAGAAATAGTTTCAGGGCGGATATCTTTCTCTTTGGCAAATTTTTTGAATTTCAAAGCGACGCCACAAACCTTAGCCAAATAAAAAAGCGCCTTCTTTTTATCGACACCAGTTTTCAAAGCAAGCTGAAGAAGATGTTCTTTATTTGGATTTTTTCCTTCTCCACAAATATCCATGTGGTGCTCACCTCCGGGACCAAAGCTGAAGGTTAAGTCATAGGCCGGAGTGAGTTTCCAATTTTTCTTTGCATCTAGTAAAAATGAAAAATTCTTTGCATGATCATCGCGGTTATTGAATGTCACATTAAACACACATTGTAAAAATGCCTTTTCCACCTCTCGTTGATCTTTGGTCATTAGGCGTGTCAGACGCAGCAAACTTATATAGTCTATTGATGGAAGCCTGAAATTTGAATTTAAAGCGCCGGCAGCAGTATGCAAGGGAACTTTACAAGTCTTCCATCTATCAAATCTCTCAGTTCCAAAAGCTGAAAGCTTTTTACCAAGATCAAAATATTGTGTGTTCTCCATTTTAATTCCACATTTTTTGGCTAATTCTGAATAAAGATCCTCGATAGCACAAACTTCCTTGTGCTCATGTTCGCTTGGAAACTTAATTAGCCATGGCGCACCCACTGCGTGATCATCTGTTGAAATGGTTTTTGTTTTTAAATCAAAGCGAACCAAGGCCTTTGGTCTGGCCCCATGGGGTGAACCACCAATTTGTGCAATTTGTGTAAGTGCTTTAGTAGGTTCATCAATAATGATTTTATTAATCTCCTGGGCCAACTGAGTGAGGGTAAAATTAAAAGGCTTAAACTTGTCACCGGAGGCCGGTGCAAAAGTTAAAGCACTCATCGCGCGTTCTCCCAGAAATGCTAATCGATCTAAAGCAGAAATTTCTGAAAGTACGAATCCCTTTTTTTTAAAAACTCGGTCCATGAGAAGTAGTCCCCATCCATCTGGCAAACTATCCGCAATCAGTCCTGGAAGCCTACCTTGGTAAGCAGGAAAGTTGCCATAGGCTTCAGACCGTAACGACAGATTTAAAGGAGAAAGCTCAAGGCCTTTTTTCAGAGCTTCTGATGAATACTCAAAAAGCAGATTAACACCATCGTCAGCAAGTTCACCCAGGTGCCAATGCTCGCCCCAACCTGAATAAAAAACCGACAGTTTTTTCATCTTACTCTCTTTTTAATTTTTGATTTCCGTAAATTTTGGGCCTTTTCCATTTCAGCGATAGAATTAATTTTTAATTGAAACAAGTTTGTTAAATCACTTATGCAATCCAAAACTATCGCAATTTTAATCAACGTCAAGAGCGTACACTGTCCTTTGTTCTCCAAATTTTTAATGGTGCCCACATCGAGCCCCGTACGATCTGCAAGTTCCTGCTGGGTCAAGCGCTTGTTTATTCGCTGTTGCTTAAGGCGATAGCCTAGTTCGTGACCAATTTCCTCTGGTGTTGAAAGTTTAAAATCTAATTTATTGACTATATTTAAATTAAATTGCTCCATATATCTATTATAATATCTTTTATTTAAAATAAAATCAAGGTCATTATAATTAATAGCTATTATATTATATTTTTAAATATATATAAATGGGTGTAAATGCCTAATATTAAGCAATGCGGAAATATGATGGGGTGAGAGAATCTTGCTGGTTTTTCCAGACTTCCGTATTTAAAATGCTTGGAAAGGACCCCATTAAATAAGGAAAACTGGATAAAAAATGGGTGTACATGGCAAAGATATTCTTGGATTTTTTAAAGTTATAAAACTTTATTGGGTTGTAGTTCTTATTTCGAGGGAGGCTGTAGTCTTTCCCATCAAATTAAGCACGGTTGAAAGGTTATTATGTCAAATAATAAGAATTAAGCAGTATGTTGCAGCCACTCATTGATCATAACGAAATCTTCTTTGTCGAAGCCCAGATTGAATATTCTAAAGTCTAGTAACTTTTGTAATCCTAGACAAAACATCATCGACACTATTACATATAGTGGTATAATGCAACAGAGGGGGTTGGTAAAATGATCGTTAGTTTTAATGGAAAGATTGCTAGGGATATATGGGAAACTAATTACTCTAAATCTTTACCAAAAGAACTTTGGATACGCGCAAAAGCACTACTGACAATTATGCACTCTACCAGCGAGTTAAATGATTTAAAAATCAAAGGAGCACCTCCTGATATTCGGTTACACAAACTTAAAGGAGATCGAAAAGAATATTGGAGTGTTACAATAAAGTTAACATGGGCCAGATTATGTGGTTGTTCACCTAGAAAAATAAATGAAATCATAAACGAAAAACGTGGCATCTCACCGGACTTTGCCCTCGTTTTAGAAAGAGTACTTGGGACAACTGCAGAAATGTGGGTTCGTATGCAAGCTGAGTATGATCTATGGCAAGCAAGAAAGAAGGCCGCTTAGGTAACAAAATCATCAATTAGTAAAGGTTACAGAACATCTAAGTGTCTTAAGTTTGAAATTTTGGTTTTGTGATAGACCAATGAGTTTGAATAATCTTCCAATCCTCATCTATCTTTTGGTAAACTTCAGTGCAATTCCAGAGAAATTTATTGTTATCGCTGTAAGAAACATAGTTGTAACTAAGAACGACCAAGTTATCAGATATGATAAATCTCGGATTAATTATTTCAAATTGATCAATTTGAATTTTGCCTTTGAGTCCTTCATAATACTTAGTCAATGTATCAAGACCATCTATTCTTGCGTCAATAAATGGATCAAAATAGGTTACATCCTTATGGGATATTTCAAGATATCCGCTGGGATCGCCCTGTCCCCAGCGTTCAAGTGCTTTCTTTTCCTTATCAAGTATTTTTTCTTCTATCATCGATAATTCCCCATATTCATGTCTTCATTCTGAAAGATCTACGCAGCTTTCTCTAAACCAATTTTCAGTCGTAGCTTAAATGGGCCTAGAATATTCAACAATTTGATTTTCTTTCAACCGTAATCTTATTTTTCTGAAAACCAGAACCAATTTCCTTGGCTGGTCATTTTTAAAAGATAACCGTTGCGAATATTAATATCAAAATAAGAAAAGCTTGTGAAAGTATCATCGTTCCACATACTAGGCGTGGTCATTATAGGCAGTAACACCTGTTGATTTTGAGTTATTGAATCAAACTTCACTATAGAATTTTTGAAATCTCCTTGTTCTTGATTGATACAAAATAATTCAATCCCAAGATATTCAAAAGAAGACCCATAAAAATAACTCATCCCCCTCACAAAATAATAACTCCAGGTAGGGATTGTCGGAGAAAATGAACTAATCTTTGAATAAGGGACAACGATCATTTCATCCGTAAGCATATTATAAATCAAGGAAGTGATCTCATCAGTAGTAACTAAACGCAACAGAGGTCCTTGTCCATCCATAATTGTTTTATTAGGGAAGGTAAATTCAACCAGATCCGATTTTGAATATTTGAACGAATGATTTTCCCACGGGTTGTAATCCATTGAATGGATGTAGAGGTTATCGTTATTTTTATATAAGCTTATGACGTTACTTAATGACTCGCTTCTAATAATCTCTAGATTATTATTCAAAACTAGAAGATCCCATTTATTATTGTATCCTTCAGTGGCTATCGTATTCAAATCATCCCAAACATTTTGAACACATTTATTTTTTTCAAAAGGCCTTAAAACACCTCCTGTATTCTTATCAATAAAAACGCTGCAATTTGAGTCACCATTTTCTGGAGTAATTTTTGAAAGAACTATATATTCCTTAAAAGTACCCAAAGCAACATACTCGGCCAAACCGTTCAAGTCAACAAACAATTCTTGAATAAAGGCTTTATCCATATTTGCGCTAAGTAAATATTTATGATTTTGGTCATTTCTTAAGCTAAACATTATTTCGGTTTTATGTTTTTTTTCAGCAGGAAGGTCAACAACTCTGGTCATTTGTAAAATGTTAGAAAATTGAGTTAATAAGGTTGTACTGCTTGAAAATTTAAAATCAAGTTTATAAATCTGAAGTTCCGGAAATCTATAAAGAGAAAATACTGAGTCTGAATGCCAGATGATTTCGTAGGATTCACCCTCATGGCCCAAATCTAGTTTTATTTTTTCTAACACCGATGCTTGAGGATGGTAAACAATCAAATATTCTTCCTCGTCTTGTTGAATACCAACCGTAATACCAGTACTAGGCTCTTGAGAAAGAGGTCCCATATTGTCAGGTAATTTAATTTCTTTTCCCTTTTTTAAATCAATTATCTTATTGCTATTAATCAGTGCCACTGCGTTTGAACTAATTTGAAGTGAGGTAATGTCTGATGGAAAACGATAATAATAATATTTTTGGCGATCTTTTCCCCATCTCTGGTCAAAAGATACGCGAGGATCACTATTTAGAAAGGGTAAAAAATCTAAAAAATGAAAAAAAGAAAGATCTTGGCCATGCAACTCTGAAAAATTTTTATTCAACCTAACAACTAGTTCATCAAAATCCTTCGAGGAAAAAATATTCGAATATCTGGCAACCGCCTCGGCAATATCAAAAAAATTCTTATCAAGTTTATAGGTATTATAATTAAGCCAGTCCAAGTCACCCGCTTCACATTGATTTTCTTCCGTGCATTTTTTATTTTGAAACTGTATTTCAATTAATTTTTCTCTTTCACTAAGGGTCTTGTTCATTCTTCTGGTGATAAGCGTGGAAACAGCTTCAGGGTCGCTTCCCCAGCGCAAATTAATCGGATCTCTGGGATCATAGGAATAAAGTCCGTATTTCCATAAAAATTCGATGGTATTTAGATTATAGTTTCTATCTTGAATGGATATAAAATATTCTTTATATGACAATCGAAGTAATTCAGATAAATCGTTTGATCCAAATCTACGAACAAATCCTCTTATACGTTCCAAATTAGATAATATTCGTTTATCTCTATTTGGAGTACTCCAATTTTCAAAGTTTAGAGTGCTTTCCGAACAGTCCTCTAACTGACAAATGCGATTACCTTCTTCAACGATATAGATTCTATTTCTTATCATTTCTTTAGAATCTTCAATTTGTCTTTTTGCAATTACGTCCGGTTTAAAATCCACATCAAGTCTCTTAAAAGTTGCAAGAGCAAAATTTGTTTCGGACCCCATATATTCGCTATCATATTGCTCCAGAGAGTAGTATGGCATACTAACTGCATCCACTAGACTCCACTTGTTAGCAATTTTAAACGGCCACCTCATTTGAACCAGTCCACCTGATTTTTGAGGAGTGGGTGACTCCACAGAAAAGTTTCTTCATATAATGTCCGTAACATTCGGGGAGTAGTTCCCGACATAAGCATAATTGGAATTTGATCAGAATCTTCATAGTTGGTCTTGGTAAGTACTCTGGTGTGTCCATTATTTTCAAAAAGAGAAAGATGAATAACTCCGGAGATGAATATTGCTCTTGATATTTTGATTGGGTAGATATCGTTATGAAGAGTATGAGTATAGGTATTGTCCAATAAATAATCAAGAGCTTTTAAAAAACGTTCATCATTATGCCAATCAGATGATGTTTTTAAATCCTTCCACTCATCCTTAAAGGATTCGTTAGTGAATAAATCACCGGACCCCGCTAGTGTATTTGCCGCTGGCAAATAATTGATCCTAGAAAATATCCACCTTAAGGCGTAGGCAACGTCAGCGCAATCAACTGAAATTTTATGATTTTTTAAAAAATCCTTATCAACATTTTTTTCAATCCAGCGAGCATACTCCGTTTCCCACTCCTCATCCCAAGTGTTTTTATTTTCCCAAATATGGTTAGTTGAACCAATATCTTCGACAGATAAGCCTGAGGTTGAAACATTAAAAATTGATAATAAGTCATTCATCGCAAAATAATTCCACACCTGTTTATCAAAGAATTGATTGTAATGTTCATGTAGATAATTATTTAATTTTTCCTCAGAGGAAAAAGTTAAGTGCTTAACTCTTTCTTGTAATTTTCCGATGGGTGCAAAATACTGATCAAGATAATAATAATCTTCCTCAAGATAAGTCACTATATATGTGGTGCCCAAGCTGGTTTTGAAAATCCAATCCTGTGCGTACAAATTAGAAAAAGCTATTAACCATAATACAATGAGTATCGTAATTTCTTTTTTATTCATACAATCATTTCACTTGCTTTTTGACATTTGGCTTTATTCGTAGCCCAAAAGAAAACAAGCGTAAATATGATTGTAAAATTTTACCTGCAGTTCTATTGTCCTTCTGAAAATATATTACACATATTTTTACGCAGTTTTTTTAGCTAAATTTAAATCTGCAATATTTTGAGATTTTGCATTAACAAAGATCTGCGCTGGATTCCTATTCCCCCCCCCCTTTTTTGGAAAGTTGATCAGTAGAATTTAAAACAATTATTAAATATGATTCTAATAAGTTAGAATTATCGGGGACGGGAAGGGAACTTCCATGAGAGCTAGATATTCTAAAGTCAAGTTATCCAACCGAGATTTCCAGTTTGGGAGATTTTTTGAAATTCGGTAGGATGATATTCTTTTCCAAGTGATCCTGATGGACAACTTGGAATATTTTTCCAGGGATTTTGACGGAGATAATTCCCATTGGAGTTAGGGCCTGTACGAAGGGATCTTCTGGGTAGGTCACCAGCGAAATGCTGTGATAATCCTGATTGATTTTTTGCTTATAGAGAAATTCCAGCATTTGGGTAAAGGCATTTTGTCTTATTTCGTATGATAAAGTGCTATCAATTTCAAAATTGGTCAGGTAGAGGGTTTTAAATTCTTTATTTAACTTGGCTTTTTTGCCCTTAAACATTGGCATAACCAGATTAAGTAAAAAAAGATTGAGGTTGAGTTTTTTAATCACAAGACTTCTTTTAGGTGACGCTGACCATGGTAAAAAAGCCCCCACAATTTTTTCTTCTGGGTTTTTTGCAATGATAAAAGAATTAAGGTTGCAATGAGGCCATTGCTTTAGTCTTTTTTCCAAACAATTATTGATCTCTTTAAGATCATAGCAACTGCCGAAAGGACGGAGTTGGTTCTCCCGATCCAGAAACTTTGAAAGCTCTTGTTTATCCTTGGGTTGGGCAAAGCCGATGGTTAGATTATGGGATACCGGTTTTTTCTTCCATAACCTGAAGGGAAGTTTCCCCAGGATGTTGATTGACTGATAATCGGCCAACTCATGATAAATGAAATCCCTTTTCTTTTTTACAAAAGAGTTAATGGCAAGTTGATTGCTGGCAATAATGGCGCAATAAAAATATTTAGCAAACTTAAAATCTATAATATGGTTGGATTTTTCGATGAGCTCGCTAAAAAGCACTTTCCATTCTTGTCGAAGGTCGGCTGGCAGATGTCTTTTGCTCCTGGCATCCATGAGATACACCGCAGTTTCTAGTTTGCCATTAATATAGAGTTGGTTTAGACAGAAAGATCCAACTCCGACCACTTCTTTATTTTCATCTTTCATGATCAGCACAAAAGATGAATCGTATCCACACTCGAGAAGTGAAAAGAAATTGTCTCCTCTGGAATAAAAGATAGGTAAATTTTTGGTTTCCATGGATACGGTATCAATTAGGTGCAGGATTGCCTGGTTGTCGGATTGGTCAGCAATGTGGATATGGGGATATTTTTTGAGAATATCTTGTAACGTGATATTCATAGGTATTAAACCTGTTCTAGGGTCGGTTGGACATGATAGCCCAAATTGCGGCAAATGCCTCTTCTTCGCATCATTTTTTTAAAAAGAAAATGAGCTGCTTGTTTAAGGGATAAATGATCGATGGGGGCGATTTGTACGACGTTGTACTCATCTTCTTCAATGCCGGGCAGCCTTAAGGTTTTTCCCGCATAAATTGTTTGAGGATCACAGGCACTGTACAATTTCCCTAATTTCTCCTTTCCCTGATCATAGACATAAACCAAATGTTTTTTGGGGCTGGAGATAATATCTTGATATAATCGAAACCATGTTCTTACCGAATATAGCCGGTTGGAGGCCAGGGGCGAAAGCCAGAGTCCATTGATTTCAAGGACCAAATCAAGATCAAGCTCGCGATAGATTGAAGATGCTTGCAGAGCTTGCGGGGGCACCAGATCCAATGAGCGAAAAGGAGGAGTTAAGGCCACAATATATCCACCGATCATTTGTTGATCATCGGAAAAAATTCCTCGTACCAGATTGGGTTTTAAAAATTCCATTGGGTAAACCACTTTCAGATATTTGTATGTTTCTTTTTGAAACTGACAAAGTTCGGTATCTGTTTTAAGCTGGACAATCTTCATGAAACTATCTCCTGGTTTATATATAAGCAAAAAGAGGTGGAAGATTTTGATCTTTGCTTCGTCTCTTGATTTAGTTATAGGTCAAATGATAACGACCTGGTAATTGATAATTATCATACCTGTATTTTTTTTATGAGAATATCTTTGGGAATCATTCCTTGGTTTTGAATTTTTCCAATGATGCTCTGGGATTGGCGTTAGGACGAAGCACCGGGATAGATACTTCTTTAATAGTTTCTTTTCCATCAATAATTTCCTGACAAAGACAGTAAACATTTTGATTCTTGGATGACAGGTTAACCCCGGTTATTTTGCTTATTTTTCTATAAATATCTTTTGTTTGACGAAATATAATCGCTTCGCTCAAAATTGCTGGAATTACTTTATTTACCACCTATAAAACCGATAAACGATCAGGTTGTTTTTAGTATGCTGAAATATTTAAATACATCATTTCTTTTTATAATATCGATATTGATAGCGATGTCTTATGCCCATGCTCAATCGCCAGTTGTAGCACCTGAAATTATCCCAATTGACTTAGCTTCCTTTGCTGATGCTATTCCACCAGACATTGGCTACTTAATGGAGCTTAAGGATGCTCACCCGGTAAATTTGAAGGAAGAAAAAAAATTACAATCCTTTTATTCAGCTTGTGAGCAAGTGCTTAGGGATGTCTATGATGCGAGTGATGGTCATAAATTGTTTTTAGTGATAATGGATGATATGCGACCTGCAGCCGGTTTTTTAAAATCAGATTTTAAAAAAGCCGGCAACGTATTATTTATCAACAAGGGAATGGCCAAGATCGCCAGTGACCCATCGGAATTGGCCTTTGTAATTAGCAGGGAACTGGAACATTCCACTTCCCAAATTCAGGACACCATTGACGACCTGAAGGCCAAAGGAAATACAATTGAGGCGGCTCTTTTAAAGCGAGCAGTTGAAAACGAAGATGATTTAAATGCAATTTTTAAACGGATGATTGATACTGGATATGATCCATATAAGACCTTAAATCTGCTTGAAAAAATCCAAACTGCTAACCAGAATAGTGTTGATGCCTTTTTATCCAGAGCTGAAATTCGTGCTGATTTGATCTCCACATCTTTAACAGCAAGTAGGCGGGAAGGTAAATTAAAAATAAACATAAAACCTCATGCAGATATCGCCGGTAATCTTGAACAAAGCAATCAATACATGAATTCCAAAGAATTGCTCAATAGACAGCTTCAACGCTTGCATGCAGATTTAGACGACGCCACAGATATCAAAACTATTTTTAAACAAATAGCCGAAGCAAAATATCTATCAGGTGAAAGAGATAAAACTTATTTAAAATTAAGTCAGGCAATTGATCGTTTTGCCGAAGATATTAACGAAAAACGTCGTTTGGCCATTCACCAAAAAATGGGTTTAATCAGTAGTAAAAAAGAATTGGTACAAACAATTATCCAGTCAGAAGAAAAAATAAGTGGACAGATTATTGAAGTGTTTCATGCAAGTTTTCCTGAAAGCAAAAAGATGGAGCATTTTTTACAACTGACTCATTTGGATCGATTGCTCGACCAATCATTTAATAACACCCAATTAGATTATAATTTTCCAGATATGTATTCCGACTTTTATAACGCACGAAAAGAATATGATCATGTGGCAGAAGAACTAAAAAATGCCACTGATCCAAAGAAAATCAAACAGTATAAATCTGAGTTTGAGGAAGTATCTAAACGTTTAGAACAAGCTAAGGAATCCCTTGAAATATCCCAATCCATGTATGATGCAAACGGGTTTGATGATTTGACAAAAAAATATCGTGCTTTGCTGGAGATGAAAGATAAAAGTAGTGTCAAATATTATGATGACATCATGGAGTTAAAACTAAATTTCAAGCAAAAACTCAAGTCATACAAAAGGGACACTCAAATCAAAGCATTAAGGCAGCAATACTACGATAAAAATGCCGATTTATGTCTTTCTAATATATTTTCAGAAGAAGGTTCAATTCCAACCTTAAAAAATTTTAGAAGCGAATATAATTTTAGTCCGCAAAAACAAAAGGAACTGCTCAGTGGTTTATTGCCAGAAAGTATCTTAGAAAAGCTAAGATTAAATTTTGAAAATCAACTTCAGGGGACTGGCGATAATAAGGGACAATTGATTAAAGTGTTTGATTCTCACCTTAAAAAGTATAAAAATACTGCTACAGAGTGGCTAAATGAATGCGCTAAACTCGATCCTGTGCGCTCCAAAGCAATTTTTTTCAAGTATCAAAAATGGATTGCCCAACGAGCCCAAGATCTTAAATTAGACAAAGATCCAGTCGTTCAAAAATTAATGAAAGATATCTTGATTGAAAATAATAATTTGATAAATGAATCAGAAAAACTGACCTTGTTGAAAGACCTTGATTTGCAGATTGATAATAATGACAAGAAAGTACTAATCCAAAAATTAAATGAAATACTTCAGAATAAAACCAACAAATCCAAAGAAGTTTTTCAACTAGGCAATGATCTTATCCAAGAATTTTGTACTGATCATAAACTAGTTGCCCTTCCTGATGATCTGCTTTTTTTTTATAACTCTGCCATAGAACATGATATAAATCACTATGGTGTGTTTAAAAAAGCCGGTTTGTCTGCACCTTTAAGTCACGATGAAGTAAAAGCCTTTTTATTGTTGGGGAGTGATCAGGAAAATTGGAAGCTTATTACATCGGCGCCTGGATTTGAAAAAGAAACCATTGCTAAAGGAGCAAAGTCTTTTTTTAATCGCAGCGATATAAATAAACTTTTTAAAGTCACCTCAGCGTTGGATAATAATTTTTATCACTATCCATTTATTTTTGAACGGCTAGAAAAAACCATGTCGAAAGAAGAACTCTATCATTTGATATTAAAAATGCCCCATTTGGCCAGTCACGATATGACTAGGAGTGAATTTTTGTCCGGTGGCGCTAAACACGCTTGGATGAATGATTTAGTAAAGGATCATCTGCAATGGATTGCCACCCAAAATTTGTCCAACGAACAGTTGTTGGATTTTTATGTTCCGATGTCGGGATCTTCTTATTTAAACCAGGCCCAAAAAGACCAAATTACAAAAAAAATAAATGAAATTAAAAAAAATGTTTTTCTTAAGACGTGGCAGCAACTTACGAAAAAACCGTTTTCTAAAAAGATACCCAAACGTACTCAGTATTCCACTTTAATAAAATCGATGGTGAATGAATATTTAAAAAAAGATCTGCAACACTATCGTTCCAATGACTTCCAGGAAATTTATAAGTCTAATCTTCGGCATATTTTTCCAACAGAAGCAAGTGAACGGGCACAATTTTTGCTGGGTTACTATGATGCCTACCGGCAGTTATATGAAACAAATACGCTAGCATACTCGGACATGTTTTTGCCCAGTATTACGGCCAAGTGGTTTGATAAAATAATTGATGATCCCAAACAATTAAGCCGTATTGCGCTTGCAGACTTAGTTGAAATATTTAAAATTCAGACAGAGTCAGGTTTGCAGGGAGACTATGGTTCTCAATTTTATCCTGAAAAGACTGAGAGAACAGATAAACTTTTTGAATACATATGGGAAAAAACTGCTGATCGTCCCGACCTGCGAGAGAAATATTTTAGTCATCCAGAAAAAGTGAATCATTTATTTTATCATGAAAATAAAACCAAGCTGGCACAATGGCAGATGGAAAAGATTCTATCCAAAGGTGACGAGTTAATAGAGACGGGAGCAAGACCCCGCTTGAAAACCCGTGAAGTTTTGCAGATATTAAACAAACAGTTTCCTGAAAAAAACTTCTCTAAAAATAATATGATAGATTGGATTCAAAAAAAATTAATTACTAATGATAAGGAGACTGATTTACTTGATAATGAGAAAATAACCGTTAAAAATATTGCCCAATCAGATTCGATTATGGCCATTGAAATTCCGCGGCTATTTAATCAACGATTGGAAAATGATTTTCAAAGACTTGAGTTTCTAAAATATATTACCGGACAAATGCCGCGTAAAGAACTTCATGAGAATATTGTAAGATCCATTCCTGGGAACATAAAACCAGAAGATCTGGTCAAAATTTTAGAGCAAGCTCCACCGCTATTAAGAACTCAGGCAATTTTACCGTTACTTAATCAACTTAAGTCTAAAAATTTTGCAACAGACATATATAAAATCATTTTAGGTGAACTATATGACGATAAAGTTATTTCCTCTGTCTTTAATTCCTATCTAGGTGCATTACCTGCCAGCGAAAGGCCCGTTTTTCTAGCTAATATTTTAGCTTCTAAAATTGGTTCCCAAGCCAAAGGAGTTGGCATTGATCTTAAACCCATTTTTGATAGTATGGGTCCTTTTGGCGCCAAGGCTGCGCAAAAACTTAGAGTGGCAGGGATCTTTCCTCCCAAATATCAAAAGCAATTAGAATCATATTTTGCTAATGCCCAGGAGCCTGTCAGAGGTACAATGATAAAACAACTCCGTAAAATTTTTGGTGATGACTTGAAGAAAGCCGGAATTGTTAAACTAGGTCCAATCCAAGGTTCAGGTTCCATCAACTATGGAATTATTGCTTATGTCAAACACCCTCAAACCAATCAAACCGTAGAAGTCTTTTTGCGTATTCAAAAGGAACTCGTCGATGATCAAATTGCTCAAGAAGCTAAAAACTGGCAAAAGGCCATTCAACTTATGCAAGATAATAAGAACCCTGAGATTCAAAGAATTGGCAGCATGCTTGATGCAGAGTTTTCTGAGATAATGCGTACACTTCATAGTTCAGGAATCGAATTAAATATGGAGCGCCAACGGGCCCTTGAGCCGCTCGCCAAGGAAGCTTATGAACGATTGGCCCACCAACCAAATCAAACTAGTTTTGAGGTAGTTAAAACTCACCCCGAGCTGCAAAAACAACTAATCCCACAGAAATTTCAAAATGAAATAACTATTTTAGAAAATATCCATCGTGTAGCTTGGGATGAACTAAATGATATGCAGAAAACAAAATTTGCTAAAAATGTGGTTGCGGCTGAAGCTTCGGCCATAAATATGGGTAAATTTGACTCCGACCCACATTTTCAAAATTGGCTTAAACGTATCGGGGAGCAGGATCGTATGGTTAGGATTGATTTTGATAAAATTATCAATCTTACTCCTGAACAAAAGAATTCTTTAAAGTCGATGATCAAGATACTAATTAAAGATCATCTAAATGCGGATGATATTCAACTGCTGGCCAATGAATTTGATTTTTTATTTCAGCAACTACATGGTCGGATTGACGATCCTTTGCCACTTATTCGCCAGGTGGTTAATTCTTCAGACTTCCCATCTTCTAATATGATCATGGATCGGCTGGATTTTTTACGCAATAAAATTCAAACATTATATAATCAGCAGGGGCATCCAAGTTATGTACTAAAGCTCAACGAAGCTCCCTCCGCTGCGTCAGGAAGTTTTTCCAGGCTAGCGTTTTATCGAGATTATATGAGCAAAAATGATTTTTTGAAAATTCTGGCTGACAACTTAGAACTTAATCCGCTTAGAAATACTGCCATTAAAGTCAAGACGGCCATTAATGCTTGTCTCGATTCGGTGCTTGGAAAAAAACGAAGATAGAAATTTTAGATTGCACACTTCGAGAAGATGAAAAGCATAGACTGATCTTGTGGAAACCCTTAAAACTGTTTTTTTGCTCAATTCGCTCAGTCCTTCTAGCTAGGGTTATTCTTGAATAACCTTACTCGCATCTTGGCTTTTTTCTTTACTAGCACTTTTTATCGCACTGCTGGGGGTATCGAAGTATTGAGTGTATTCAGAACATTTTTTTTCAATTTCGTAATACGTTTTTTTCGTGTAAGGAGTTTGCTGCCACTCTCCGCCATGGTCACTAATAAATTTTTCAAATATTTTCCAAGAGGGAGTGGTGATATGTCTTCGTTTATTTCCACATGACTTCGCGTAAGGGTCAAATGTGTTACCAGTATGATAACATTTACAATACTTGCCAGTATCATTGATAATAATCGTCCCGCCTTGTTGCTGGCAGTTATATTTATAATCATCTATATCATCCTTGATGGTTAGAGCAAGACGTTTTATTTTACGTAAATCTCTACATAATGCCGGTAAAACGAGTTGAATCTCAGATTCAACTTTATCATGCCCAAGGTGCTCAAGGGTTGTGATGTGTGCAATTTTTTCTATCTTACAATTATTTAAAATCAGTACATCTTCTTGGATCTTCTTGTAAGCTCGATTACTAGTTTTTGTTCCTGTCGTTTTGTTGCGACTGGAAATGGCAATTAGTGAATTCCCGTTATATATAAATTCGGTTTCATTTCCGTTTGCCGTAAATATGATGACATGATCAAAATGTAGTTCATTTTTAATTAGATGTTGCATTGCTGGAGAAGCATTGAAATCATCTTTTATTTTTTTGATTTCTTTTTCTTCTGCGTAAAGTTTTTTAAGAGATTGGGTATACTCTAATGAATCCTTTAAGTACTCTATTTTGGTCTCTATGGGTTTAAAGAAAGTACCTGCATTTTGTCTTTTTAAAATTTCATTAGATAAATCTGAACATTCTAATTGATCAGCATCAGCAGCATAAGCTATTGAGGAGGTGAGTAAGACTATGGCTGAAATGATAATCCCGGAAATGGCAGCAAAAAAATAACTATCGATTGCTGATATTTTTATTTTTTTCATAATTTTTTTCATGGATATACATGACCCTTTCGTTATTTAATACTAATATAATTATTTGTGGTTTGGTATATAAATCATAGCTGGCCGGGTTAATTTAAGTAATGATAAATTCTAATCTATGAAGTATATCCATCCCCATAATCGTTTCACTTATCATGCACATAAAAATACCATATCAACTGACGTAATAAACCAGGCCGTTTATCAGTTCGATCCCTCCTTTAAGTATTTTACTCATACATGTTTAAATGGGGGATTTAAGAACACCAATTTTTTGATTGAAAATAAGTACCAAAAATTGGTTTTTCGTTTTTATTCTAGCAAGGATGAAACGGCGGAAAGGGAGCAGGGGATATTAACTTTTTTGGAAAATAAAGAAATCAAATCTCCCAAGCATTATGAGTTAATGAAGATCGACCATATGTTTGTTGCTGTCTTGGAATATATAGATGGGATTAATTTCGAGAACCAACTGTTAGAGGGGCATTCCTGTCCCTTACAGCTTTATTATGAAATAGGATGTGAACTGGCGAAAATTCACAGTATCACTTTTTCACGACAAGGATTTATGGGGAAGGAGATGATGGTTGGGCATGAATATGATGATTTCGCAGTTTTTTTAAAAGGTTTTATTTTTAAGACCATTAAAATGCTTGAAACTAAACCGGATAGAATTGAGCCAACAACACTTGAACTTCTGGTGCGGCTCATGGAAAAAAAATGGTGTATTGTTGAAGAATGTAAATTTATCAATCAACTTGTCCATACTGATTTTAACCCGAAAAATCTTATGGTTTCGAGAGATGCCCTGCCTCATTTACTCGCAGTCATTGATTGGGAATTTGCTCTTTCGGGGAATGGTGTGCTGGATTTAGGTAATTTTTTTCGTTTTAGTTATGACTATGAGACCAAGTCAGACGAGCTGTTTGAACAGGGATACCGCTCTATTAATGAGGCCCTGCCTTCAAACTGGAGAGAAGTGTCCAGATTGCTCGATATTGCTAACATGTGCTCATTTCTTGAACGACCAGAAAATTATCAAAAAAGTTTTTCTACGGCCAAAAATGTCATTCAATCAACTTTAGATTATTTTAAGATTGTTTAAATTAATTAATGCATTTTAAAAAATGTTTGATTTAAATTTCGACGATGGAACGATATTTAAGAATTTCAGAGTTAATCCAGCTGCTATACCGGTGAATTAAATTATGACCTTGGCTATTAGCGCACTTGTTGACGGAGCTTATGACTATTGCTATCAGCAACAATTCGCCGGTTGTTTTATCAATGATATATGTCCCTCCCCCTGAATCTCCAATACAAGGATTTGATCCGGAGTGGGAGCCTGAAAAGGTTTTAAAAAATAAGGGGGTGCTGTCTCGACTATCCAGGTAATATGCAAATACCATGGTGGTGCCCTCTCTTAAATCGAACTCTGGTTTCTGGCTGGTTCTAGAGGATAATCCATACCCGTAGCTGAAGACCCTTTCTTTGAAGACCGGAATTTCCCCCTTGAACCATGTTGCAGGAACATATCCTTTGGGAAGACCGCCATCAAAAAAAATCAATGCAATATCTTTGTCATTATGCTTAGAGAATTCGTCATCATAATTATTTTTAATCACTAATGATTTTAAGTTATTAAAGTAATTTAGAAAATGCTCATATTCCTTCTGATCAAATTCATATAGGTCGTTTGATTTTTTATCTGATCGGGATGACATGGTGGTTGAATGGGCGGAAGCTTTTAAATAAGTGGTCATGAACTCTGACTGTTTTTTGGCATCAAAGCGAAGTCTTTTATTTTTTCCATAGGCGCCAAAATAAATACTTACTCTATCAATTCCGCCATTAAGACAATGGCCAGCGGTGAGGATGGTATCTTTGGCGATAATCACCCCACTACAGCGCTGTTTAGTTGTTCCGTTTGCTTCCATAAATAAAAGCACTGAATGTTGCCATGCTGGCATGGTGTTATTAACAATTTTACCGTAGAGGGAAGCACGGGAGAGGGATTGTTCAAATTCTATTACATCTGGTGTGTTATCATCCAAATGGGTGGCAAAAGGGATGTCGCTTGAAAATGCTAAATTGCATATGAGGGTTACACAAAAAATCATGGCCTTAACCATAATACTCTCCAAATTTATTGAACAAATTGCCTTCAAAGTTGGTTTGATAATACTGTGCCTGGGGGCTCCTTGCAATGCTGTGCGTAATTAATTCACGGAAGTAAAATAATCGTATAAAAATCAAATAGTTACGATCTTGAAAGCATGCCCAAATGGTTGAGGTAATACGGATTAATTTTTAATCTCAATAAGCGGACTTTTTTGGTCAGGGAATGCCGCCTAAGTGCACGTTTGTTGGGGTTAACAAAGAGGATATAATTAATAAAATCAGTTAAGATTTACTTAGTTAATCCGAAGGGTTGGAATGAGGTTAAAATGAAGATTGGCCCAATTGAGGTGAGGCAAGTTGAAATTTGTTAAATGGTTGTTACTTATAGTATGCATAGGTGATTTGTTCGCTAGGGTGGGAGATGATTGTCCAGACAATTACGATCCTTTAAATATTTTGTCTAAAAAAAATACTGGCATCGTAACAGAGTTGGCAAAACCTTCTGTAGCTTCCCAAGAAATTACTGAATTTAATGTTCAGTCTGATGGAAAAAAAAAATACCCTGTAATCGGGAATAATTTTAATTCATCAATTTATTGGTCAAAAACATATTCATCCATGAACCAACGTCATTTGGCAACTGATCAACTATTGGTGGATGATAAGGATAAACCTATTCTGTGTCCGGATACGAAGGAAAAAATATACCTCACTAAACAAGCGGTGAAAGATTTAGTGATGCAAGGATCGGGAAGAGTGAAATGCGGTAATCATAGTATTTTCCCGTTGTCCTATGCTAGGGGGAAGAAATTTCAAAGAAAGTTTACCGTTACTGATAGTTGGTGGGGAAAGGGGGCCCATGGCGTGGCAGTTATACCTTTTCGGACAGTTGCGGTTGATCAAAAAGAAATTATATTGGGAACTGTGCTTTATATTCCCAGCATGGATGGCAAAACTTTGGATTTAAAAAATGGTAAAACAATTGTCCATGATGGTTTTTTCTTGGCCGGAGATATTGGGCCCAAGGTGAAAGGGGATCATATCGATATTTTTGTTGGTGAACTCTCGGATAATGAGGCTGATCTTAAAAAACAATTACATGTTATAAAAGGATTGAAAGTTCAGCGTGTGACAGATAATGCCATTATTGATAAGCTTAAAGCCATGCATGCAAAGGATTACCCGGAAGGTTATGATTAATATTGAAAAGGCCTCGCGGGAGGCCTTTTATTAAATGATAAATTTGCATCAATATACAAGCTTATTTTTTATTGGATGCAACTTTTGCTCCGGTACCTTCAACAGACATGCAATTTCCAGTTGCCCAGAAAGTTGCGTTGAGTATGAAGTCAACTTGGTTGGTTGATTGAGCATTTTTGATGGCCTCGTCGAAAAGTCCAAAGGAACCTTGCTGTTTTAAATTATCTGCGCAGAATTCACCTTTGACATCTCCACTTTCAACGAGTGTTTGTCCTGGTTTGAGTGAATCATGGGTCATAGAAACTGCAGACGCATTCATTACTTTCACTCTTTGAAACGCACATGAGGACAGAATAACCAGAGATAATGTGATTAATAATGTTTTCATTTATGTCCCTCCCCTTTTACGATCAAGCATTCTTTTCCAAAAATTCCAACGTCAAAGCCACCTTTTTCGGTAGAAACGTTGTTTACATAGCGAAGAGCATTGCTAGAGTTAGCTGTACTTAAACCAGCACTCTCTAGGGCCCCAGCTTGATTTTGAGTATTCAAAAAGGCTTTGGATATGGTGGGTGCCCCGCCAAGTTTATAACCCAACACTTGCCAAGTGCAATCCTGGCCTTCAATAATTCCAGTAGAGGAATTTTTGGTAATGTTGTCGCTAAAGGAAATCAATTTTACGTTTTGTGCGTGCTGATATGAAGCGCATCCAGCAAGCGTAACGAGAATAAGAATAGACATCTTTTTCATTTACACCTCCAAAATAAGACGATTAGTGCAAAATGGTATCCTGTGGTTTTTGATAAATCAAATGAATTTTTAATATTTATTAAAGCGATCCAAAAGACTGTAGATGCTGGGAACAATAAAAAGTGTTAGCAGAGTGGAAATAATCACTCCACCTATTACGGAAAGGGCCATGGGAACTCGGCTTTCAGCTCCAGGGCCAAAGGCCAACGCTGGCGGAAGAGCACCCACAATAGTTGAAATGGAAGTCATTAAGATGGGTCGTAAGCGAATCGGACACGCTTCCAATAAGGACTCATTGGCGGATTTGCCTTTTTTACGAATTTGATTGGTGAATTCCACCAGCATGATGGAATTTTTTTTAACAATTCCCATTAAAAGAATCAATCCAATCATACTATAAATATTCAAGGTCTGATTTCCCAGATAAAGTGCAATAAACGCTCCAGAGATACTAAAGGGAAGTGCTGTCAAAATAGTTATGGGATGAACAAAACTGTTAAATTGGGAAGCCAGCACCATATAAGAAATTAAAATACCAAGTATCAAGGCAAGAATCAAACCACTAAATGATTCCTGAAATGTCTTGGCACTCCCACTAACTACAAATGAGTATCCATCAGGCAAATTGGTGATTAAAATTTTTTGAGTTTCCTCCATGGCCTTGGCCTGTGAACTATGCGTGGCCACGTTGGCGTGCACATTAATGGCCCGTTGCCGGTCTTCTCTGGAGATAGCTTGTAATCCAGTTCGCTTTTCAACATTGATAACTTTTTCCAAAGGGATAAGCTCACCTTGATCATTACGAACCTTTAGCTGTTTTATGGAATCAAGGGAGTTGCGGGATTTGGCCGGCAATCCCACTCTGATATCAGAGCGTCTTCCATCTTGTGAATATTTACCTGCAACAGCACCGGACATCATGACATTTACCGTCTGGATGATGTCATGAACATCTACACCATATTGACGTGCCTTTATCCGATCGGGGACGATCCGGACTTCAGGCATACCGGCTTGATAATTCGTGTCGATGTCAGTCATTAAATTGGTTTCTTCCATTTTTTTGGTGATATTGTCGGATAATTCAATTAAACGCTCCCACTTGGGACCTTTGATGGTAAATTGAATAGGGAAACTTCTTCTTCCACCCAGCGCTGATAGTGACGGATCTTGAATGGTGGCCCGTACTCCTTTAATGTCGCGTAATTCTTTCCGATAGATGTTGGCAAGTTCCTGGGTGCTTAAGTTTCTTTTGGTTTTTGCAGTTAAGGTTAAAAAAATGTTACCTGCATTCACTTGAGAACTGCCCATCCCACCAACTGAACTGAAATAACTTACCACCTCCTGACGGGATGAAAAGTATTTTTCAACTTCTTGAACTTTGCTATCGGTGAAGGCCAGAGAAGAGCCCACTGCCGTTTGTAACCGGACACTCAGTTGAGATTGATCCTGGGTGGGCACAAATTCTTTTTTTAACAGGGTGCTGATCATCCAGGTACTGGCAAAGAACAAGACTGCAATAAGGATAGTGATCCAAGGGTGCTTCAGGGTGACCGGGATAATTCGGCGGTAGAGATTTTCGGCATAGTGAAAAGAATTTTCAACCAATTTTCCGACCAGAGAAGTTCTTTCCTTGATGGTTAAAAAGCGCGAACATCTCATGGGAGTCAAGGTAAGGGCTTCCAATAATGAAATGGCAACCGCCACCGAGAGAGTGACCCCAAATTGAAGAAAAAATTTGCCAATCACGCCATCCATAAAGGCCACTGGAAAAAAGATGGCAATAATAGCTGCGGTAGTGGCCATGGCAGCCAGTGTGATTTCTTTGGACCCATCCAAAGCAGCAGTCATTCTATCTTTTCCGGCTTCATTATGTCTTACAATGTTTTCCAGCACCATGATGGCATCATCGACCACAATACCGATGGCCAGTGAAAGGCCCAGCAGCGTAAAGGTATTAAGTGTGTATCCAAGTGCATAAAGCGCAATGAAACTTCCAATGATCGAGGTGGGAATGGCGAGGATGATATTGATGGTGGCAGAAAATGATCCTAAAAAAAACCAACAAATGAGACCGGTTAAAACAGCAGCAAAGGACAGGGTAAAAACCAATTCATCCACCGATTCTTTTATAAAAGTGGTGGTGTCAAAGCGCACGCCCATTTCCATATTGTGGGGGAGTTGGCTGGTAATTTCTTGAATTTTTTCCTTAACTTTCTTGCCAACTTGAATGGCATTGGCTCCCGGTTGTTTTTTTATACCAAGTCCAACTGAAAGTTTACCCTGTGAGCGACCGATGTTTCTGATATCTTCCGTGCCGTGTTCAATCAAGGCCACGTCCTTTAAGGCCACTGGGGAATAATTTAAAGCACCACCACGTCTGCTAATGGTGATATTTTCAAAATCACTAATGGAGGTGGCCTCTCCCATCGCACGCACATTCATTTCTTCATTGATGGTTTCAATTCTTCCACCAGGCATTTCAGAATGTTCCCGTGCAATCGCACCCAATACATCCGAGGAGGTTAATTGATATCGATCGAGTTTGTCTTGTGACAACCATACTCGCAGGTTAGGGGCCACATATCCAGCCAGAAAAACTTCACCCACTCCATCAATCATGGAAAAACGGTCTTGAACATTATCACGTACAAATTCCATCAATTCTTTACGAGTGAGACCTTCCGCAGCTATCGCAATCCATAAAATGGGCATATCATCAGGATTACTTTTTCTTACCGTGGGAGGGGAGACGTCGTCGGGCAGTCTTCGTTGGACGCGACCTACGGCACTTTGGATTTCTGCAACTGCGGTATCAATGTTTTTATCCAGATCAAATTCAACCGTAATATTTCCAGAGCCGGTTCTGGCAGAGGATGACATGCTTTTTATTCCGGGAATGGAAACCAGTGCTCCCTCGATGACATCGACCACATCAAGTTCCATGACCTCTGGAGAGGCCCCATCCAAGCTGACCCCCACGCTGACAGTTGGAAAATCTACATTGGGCAGTTGGCTTATTCCCATTTTTTGATAGCAGATGGCCCCAAAAATAATCAGTGCAAACATTAACATCCAAGCAAAAACATGATTTCTTATGGATATTTCAGAGAGTCTCATTACCAGTCCTTTTCTTTGGTCATTAAAGAGTTAAAGGAAATTTGAGCGGTGGTGGCTTTTAATTGGGCCCAATATAATAGGGCCTGGTAGTGGGTTCTATCAAAGGAACGTTTGGTTTCTTGATAGGTGTTTAAGGCCGAAATGACATCCAGATTGGTGGCCTGGCTGAATTTGTAATTCTTGGTTTGTTCCTGGTAATTTTGCTCGGTTAATTTAAGGGCAGATTCTAAAGCCTTGATCTGGTTAATGGCACTGAGCAAACTGTTGTAGGCGGTTCTTATTTCAATTTCCGCCCGGCGTTTGGAGGATGCTAGTAAATAATCAGCTTCCGTTTTAGCCGCACTGGCTTCGCGCATTTGAGCATTCACTAGCCCTCCGGTAAAGATCGGCACGGTAAGGGTAATTGCCGCATCCCAATTCATATCTTTTTTAGCGCCATCCCTGGTTGGGTAATAGTTTGCTCCGATTTCCACGGCCGGCAGATGTCCTGCTCGGACTGAGGATATGTGACTGTGAGCACTTTGGGCACGGGCCTTGGCTGCTAGGATGTCCGGGCGCTCATCTATAAGAGTTAGATAAGTCTCCATGCTTTCAGGTTTTTCAATTTTTTCCGGTTTCTTTTGCAAGGTTACATGGCGAGGAAGTCCTGTACTGAGTGCAAATTGATCAAGGGCCGCAGTTAGTTCGCCTTCGGTAGCAATTTTTTGGGCCTCCAATACGGAAAGCTGGGCCATGGCGGCCATTAATTCTATATTTCTGGATTTACCGATTTTAACTCGATTTTTTATTTCATTAACCCGGTCTTTCGCCAGGTCTATGGTTTTGTTAAGGCTGGTAAGTTCGGCTTCGTTTGAGATGACCGCATAAAAAATTTTGGCGATATTAATATAAGTCATACAGTTTTCATAAAACAAATTTTGTCGTTGAAGTTCGCGGTCAAATCTACTGGCATTTAGTTGATGCAAATTGCGCCATCCTTCGTATAGCGATTGGGAAAGATGGAGGCGGGTGTGAGACTGTTTATCGCCCCAGATACCCGTGGCGGGAATCATCAAATGAGCTTTCTCTTGTTCCAGGTAATTTGCTTCAAAGGAAAGGGAGGGGAAAAAGCGGGATTTCACCTGATCCTCTTTGGCCTGTGCTTGGTTTATTCTGGATTTGCCGATGGGAACGGTTTCGGTTTTCTCGAGGGCAAAGCGAAAGGCAGTGTCCAGGGTCACCGTTACGGCGGGAGAATGATCGTCTTGGGAAAAAACCCTATCACAAAAAAATGACAGACTAATTAACAGCGCCAACGTGAAGATCATCAAGCTTTGTAAATCTCGAAGGGGGGCATGCAATTTAGCAAACATTTACTGGTCCCTTGGAAAATAATTATTTTTTTGTGACTGCCTCATATTGTATTACTGACTTACTGAAAATAGCAATAATAAACGGTTTAATTGGGTGAATCATCCAATGATCATTTTAAATATTTGCGTAAAATTATTATTGAAAAAATTCCCTAAAGGTCATCTTTTTAATACTTGATCCTTGCATATAATCAATCAACACACCTTTGGGCGATACGCTGATCATGGTCCAGAGCGTGGATCTGGATCCGATATAATTTCTGACGGTCCTTGAGTGAGAAAAAAGATCATATTGAAAACATTCACAACGATTGGGGGTGATCACCCAATTGCCTTTGGCGTCCTTGGTGCCCTCACAATTTTTTATACTTGGATGGGTGTGGCCTGAAAAAATAATGGTATTATTTTTTTCTTGGAATAATTCTTTGAACTTTAAATAAGCTGCTTTATCCACATGTTTCATAGCATCACTACAAGAATTTAGCAGGTAACTGGCCAGCGCCATATGGGTGAGCACAAAGGTATATTTGACATCGTGGTTATTGATCACTGATCCGATCGCATCAATTTGGGATTGATCGATGGTGTAGGTTAAATCCGGTTGGGCGTTATATGAACTTCTCACGGTGTATCGGTATTCGTCACGGATGTTAACATAATAATCGTTTTCTTTTTTTCTATTGGGTAAATATATATTGGTGTAAACCCGGTTGAGAGGAACTTTCTTTCCCAACTCATAATCATTCACGTTAAGCGGAATACTGATGGCATTAAATCCGACATTGGACATGATGAATCTGGCACTTTTGATGGTTTCATTTTTTCCAAAGGTAAAACGGATATCCGGGTCACCGATATACCTGAAATATTTGCCAAGAAAGTCATAGGAAGATCCGGTTTTGGAATACCATAATTGGCCTGCAGATTTACCGGCACCATCAAGGCCTCGGTAAAAAAATTCATGATTTCCGGGAATATGGAAAATCGCTATTTTGGTTCTTTCCATGAATTTATAGACAAATTGATAGTAGTAATTTAGGTCAACATCATTTAGGTAAGAAAACATATCACCGGTTATAAAAATGAAGGAAACCTTATTGGTTTTGGCACTTTCCAAATTGGCCTGGAAGTTACTGCTTCCATCAATGGGGTTGTAGCCTGTGTTACCAACTCCGTTAACGATGGATATATGAGGGTCGGTGAGTATGGCAAATTTATATTCTTGCAAATCAGTGGGTAATAAATGGAGTAGACAAGTGGCGTGTTCATTTAAAGACTTTTTTTCAGTAAAACAATTTTCCACAATTTGGGCCTGTCCACCCGAAAGCACGCCGATCAAAAGACTAAGTAGCAGTATTAGCTTCATAGATAACCTTTTTGTTTTATTTCAGTACCAGTTTACAATCAAGAATTCGCCTGCAAACATTATAACCTAACTCCAAAGGATGACTTATAAGGATTTCAGACAAAGGTAATTATGCATTAAATTCAGCTAGATATGGTCAGGCAGGGAGAATATAGGGAAGTCCATGGAGGCAAAAAAATCAGGCATGGTTTTTAGATCTGGATCTAGGGGGGAGTAGAAAAGGTTCCGCCCTGGCCTAAGGAAAGTTTTTCTATATTGCGATTTACATTGACCATTTTTTTTAATTTTTCAATGTTTTGGGTGGAAAATTGGTTTTGCTTAATCATTTCCTCCCACCGTGTGGTTTGATCTGGAAATGTTTCATTACACTCCTTTGCAGTATAAACGTGAATGGGGAGGAATTTGATTAACTCTTTGGTACCAGACACCGATAGGCCCATTCCTTGTTTTTTGATATTTGGATCAGAGCGATAATTAGCGAATTTTTTTTCCCTGATTCCAGCGGTCCATTCCTGTAAATCGAGGACGCGATCCTTTATTCCTGAATTGGTTCCATCTAGTTTACAACCCTGTTTGGCAGCTAATCTCTTGCGTAATTCGGGCATCAGGGCACCACCGGGGTCTGGTTGCTCATGATAAAGTTCATGGGGATGAGTGAGCTCATCCTTGGCGGTTGAGTGTATCAGGCCTGCCAAGGTGCCATCATTGACAAAATCCAGGTAAATGCCAGAGTAATCAGAATCGTTGATGAGTACTACCTCAAGAGGTGCAAAAATTGACTTGTAATCAAGCAGGCTCAATAGGTAGTTTTCATTTTTGCATGCACTATTTTTCCACTGTGCAGTCTCCGACGGGTGTGGTTGATGACTACTTTGCAATTGGTTAAATAGTTGTCTGCACTCGGCGGTGTGAGTTGGAATGGGGGTTTTTCCATCAGAGGTTCCGTGCCCGGAAAAAAAGACCAAGGCAATTTTTTTATTGGCCTTTTTAGCGTTGATCAGTTTTTGTATTTGATCTTTCCCTCCCATCATCTGCTGCCTTTGTGAATCATCGATCAAAACCAGGTCGGTGATGTGGGGTGATACATCTAGAATAAACCGTTGATCATATTTAACGTAGGGTATTGAGGAGATATCATACTCTTTTTTTAGGGGGTCACTAGTTTTATTAAAGGGGTCTATGGTGTTTTGATAAGAGTAGGCTATTCCGACTTTCAAGAAATGTTCCGGTCTTAAGGACCCTTCCTGCTTGGGGGTAAGCGTGTCGAGGGCCTTATGTAATTTTATATATCTTTCATCCGCATCTAATAAATTAGATTTGTTCCAATCAAGATATTCATCAAAATCCTTTTGGGTTTTTATAAAATTAGCACTCCAGACGGGGTGGTACAGAAAAAAGGTTATGAGGAGGTATTTAAATTTAATTTTCATAAATCTTAAAAAAAATGATTTATCTCATTTTAATCAATAGAAGGATGAAACGAAAGAGGGTACATTTTTCAAGGTGGTAAGCTTGCTTGTTTTAGTCTGATATTTCACATTTTAATTCCCTCTTGAAACATTCGGGTTGCCAGAGTACAAAGGTTATATGGAATATTTGGAATATATCCTAAAAACCTTTAGTTCAGTTTTCATTATAATGGGACCGTTTTCCATTGTTCCAGTTTTCATTTCTCTCACCAAGGATAATTCAGAGGAAGAAAAAAATAAAATGATTAAAAAGACCGGATTAACCGTCATGGGGATTTGTCTTTTTTTTGCCCTTTTTGGCAACGGTTTTTTTAACTTATTTGGTTTTTCCATTCACTCCTTTAAAGTGGCGGGCGGCTTACTGCTGCTTATCATGTCCATTGAAATGTTGCACGCCAAGCGCTCCCAGATCAGACAAACCGAGCACGAAGAACAAGAAGGCATCGAGAAACAGGACGTATCTATTTTCCCTTTGGCGATTCCCATGATTTCGGGGCCCGGTGCCATTTCCACGGTGGTGTTGCAAGCAGGAGAAGTGGACTCTTTGAGCAAAGGTATTATTTTATTTTTTTCAATTGTGGTTTCTACCTTGCTGATGTGTCTGATCTTAAAAACCGCTCATTATCTAATCCAGATTCTGGGACGAACCGGGATCAATATCATTACCAGGTTGATGGGCCTTATCCTGGCAGCTATTTCGGTGGAATATATTATTCAGGGAATTAAAACTTCTTTTCTGATCAAATAATGGTTTCTATTTTGATCGTAGCTATCTGTAATTATAGGAAAAATTATAAAAATATGTAATTAATACCGCAATGCACAAAAGACTGGAGTCTAGTTTGGGTTTGGATTATATTCTAGGATGAGACATTTTGGGAGTGAACAATGGATTTTAGTATTATCAAGGCCACCCTCGTCGATATTCCTGATATATTGAATATCTACTACCGGGTTTATAAAAACGATTATCCGCTTAGCATCGGTACCAATCCAGATGAGATCAAAGATGCACTCTTAAGTCCTGATCGTTATTTGTGGCTGATCGCCAAGGATACCACCAACCAAAATAAATCGATTGGATCGATTATTTTTCATTTCGATAAATGCAGTCGTACCGGAAAAGTGATGGGAGTGGCGGTGATGCCTGGTTATCAAGGACGTGGTATTGCCGGACTTTTGATTAGTAAAGGGACGCAGATACTTTTGGAGCAGGAAAACGATATTGATGCCCTATATACCACCACTCGTACCGTGTCGGTGGCCAGCCAGCTGATGTTTTTAAAAAATGGTTATTATTCGCTGGGGATTTTTCCCAATGCCCATAAAATTCATGCTTTTGAAACGTTGACCTTTATGGGATGTTTTCGTAAAAATGTGCTGGAAAATAGACAGTATATTTATACTATTTCCCCCAAACTCAAACCTCTTTTAAAAATTTCCAACCGAATTCTTGGTAAAAAGCGATGCCTTAGTCAGAAAAAAAATGAGAGTGTCTGTGTCACTTATGATTTGAAATTTAGTCCGGTAGAGAATGATTTTGAATTTGTGCTGGCACCTCAATTTGTCAAAAAACGATTTCAAAAAACCTTTCCCAAGGAATTTCGGGACAAGGAATTCACACCTTTTGAAGCTCCCAATTTGTTGATCACAGCAACGGAGTCGGATTTTGAGTTATACGCTCATTTAAGTCAAAAAGATCACTATTGCGCCATTATCGGTACCAACCAGGAAATTGAAGAGCTGGGGGCCAATAATTTAAAAAGACTAATTTTCAAAATGAAGGATTATGGCATTAATTATATAGAGGTCTTGATCCGGCTGGATAATGACAAGGCTATTAATTGCTTTCTGGAAAATCAATTCTTGCCTTCCGCCATTTGTCCGGCCTTTAAACAAGAGGATAATCAATATATGGATTTTATTTTCTTATCAAGGACTATGCAGCCTCTGGATTTTTCCGGCATGCAAGTAAGTGAGAATTTTAAAGGTTATATTGATCAGTATGTAAAGTCATGGATCGACATGCATGTATCCAGCTTGGAAGTGGTGGGGGATAAAAAAAACTAACTGGCCCATTATAGTGAGTCCGTTTATATCAGATGCTAATAGTCAGGTAATCAGGCTTGATGGTCATTCAGGCAAAATGTTACTCTTTATATATCCGGTATTGAAACCTACAATACAATAAACCTCAGGATATTTATGATTAGGAGATCTCTATGTTGCAAAAACATAAGGATGCTATTGCAAGTCTTACCATCATCTTGATGATTGGGATGGCATCATATGCTACGGAAAAAATAGCAGGGGATAGCTTTGCTGATCCGCTACTGTTGGCGTTAATCATTGGTATAACCTTGAGATCGATGCTTAATTTTAATCAAAAAATAATTGATTTTTTCAAGCTGGCTCCCAAAATCCTGATTCCTGTGGGGATTATTTTTTATGCATTAAAAAATTTAAATTTTGTAAAATATTCCAAAAATGATCCCATGCTTATCCTGTTAACTTTTGGAGTGGTGGCGGTTTATTTTCTTTCCATCATTGTGGCGGGAAAGCTGCTTAAACAAAAAAAAGAAATCAGTTATTTGGTGGCTGCCTCTTCCGGGATCTGTGGGGCTTCTGCTATTGCCGTCACTTCCTATGCCATGGATGCCGAAAGCGACGATGTTTCAGTGTCCTTGATCGCGGTGACCTTCGTGGGATTGCTGGCCTTATTTGTGGTATTGCCTTTTGTGGGCACCATTTTGGGTTTGGATAATGAAGTGTATGCCCTGTTCGCAGGTACAACCATGCAATATACCGGTTTTGTAAAGGCTGCCATGAATTTTATTCCTCCGTTGGTGGAAAAAGTCGATACTTTTTACGCCGCCAAATTGGCCTTATCGGTAAAAGCACTCCGGTATCTGGCATTGATGGTGGCGATACCGGTTTTTGGCAGCGTCCGCAAAAATAAATTATACACAGTGGGTATTTTGCTGATCTTTATCGTCGGAGGAGTGCTGGGATCTTATTTTTATGGTTATCACCGTCAATTTTATGATGAGTTGTTAAGTCCCACCATTACACCGATTTATATGTTTTTGTGGGCGATGGCCATGGCGGCAATCGGGCTTAATGCTGATGCACGGAAAATTTTAAGTGATCATGGGCTCAAGGCACTTTTAATGGCCACCATTGGTTTTATCTGTGCCAGCGTATTTTTTTTAGTAATGATTAATTTTATAAGATAGATGTTTATGGAGCATAAAAGTTATATAACCATTAGAAATACCATTTTGGTGGCCTTTGTCTTGTTGTCATCTTTTCTTGGTATATTTACCAGTACGATCAGTCAGTATTTTATAAAAAATTTTTTGAATAATGAACAGATTCCCCAGGAGGCGGTTAACCAGCTTTTGGTCAAAATAATTGCGGTAGGAACAGGCACCACCTTACTGGGAGTAATCTTGGTGATTTTAATTGCAGTGAAAATTACTGGCCCGCTGGCCCATTCAATCAAGCAGTTAACGGCTGCCATGCTGGAAGTTGATAAGGGGAATTGGAATATCAAAGTGTCCATTAATGATAACACCGAGCTGGGTATTATGGCCTTGACTTTCAATAAGATGGTGCAAAGTCTAAATGAGACATCGGTTTCTAAAAATTATCTGGATAATATCTTATCATCTATGCGGGATATGCTGATTGTTTTGGATAGCGAGGGACTTATCAAATCGGTTAACCAGGCTACGACGTACAATTTGGGATGGGATGAAGCTGATGTGCTTGGGAGACCTTTGTCAGTTTTATCGGGAGAGTTTAAAAGTAGCGAGGCATGGGATTTTCTTTTAGAAGGGAAAGTCAGACAAAAGGAGATCATGTTAATAAAGAAAGATAAGGAGCTTTTTCCCGTGTTGTTTTCAGCCTCTTTGATGGGCAATGAACATTTGGAAAATGTCATTGTTTGTACTGCGGCAGATATCAGCGAAAAAAATAAAGCGGAAAAAATCAAGGAAGAAATGCAAAAGAAATTGGTGGAAGTTTCCAGAGAGGCGGGGATGAGTGAAGTTGCCACTGGTGTGCTTCACAATGTGGGTAATGTTTTGAATAGTATTAATATTTCCATTGGAGAGATTAAGCGCCGTTTGAAAAATGCCAGCCTGAATGATTTTTTCAAAGTGATGGAAGTGGTTTATACCGCCCAAAATGACTGGGTAGGATTTATTCAAAACCATGAACAGGGGCGAATGTTTTTTCCGGTACTTTTAGCTATCAGTGAAGAAATGAAAAAAGAACAACAGGAAGTTGGCCTTGAGTTTATGGAACTGGAAAAGTACGTGGAAAATATTAAAAATATTGTTTATATCCAGCAATCAGTCGCTAAAAAAGGCGGCATGATTGAAAAATTTAATATAAATGAAATTATCTCCCAGGCGATCAGTATCAATAAGAATGCCTTGATCAGACACGAGATAGAGGTGGTTGAAGAAAATGCACAAGAGATCGTGGTAGAAACCGATCGCTTAAAAGTGATCCAGGTTTTAATCAATCTGATTACCAATGCTAAAGATGCGTTAAAAGGTATGGAGAATAAAAAAATTCATGTGGTGGTTAGAAAACAGGATCAGATGATCAAGGTTATGGTCAAGGACAATGGAATTGGAATCAGTGAGGATCAATTAAATAAAATTTTTCTTTATGGTCATACCACCAAAAAAGATGGCCACGGTTTTGGATTACATAATTCTGCGCTGGCGGCAAAAGAGATTGGTGGACAATTAGAAGTTAAAAGTGAAGGTGAAAAAAAGGGGGCGGAGTTCGTTTTCACTTTTCCCTGCCAACATCGCTCCCTTCACAAAGATAGAGGATAAAGCATGGATAGCAAGATGAAAAATAAAATTCTCGTCATTGATGATCAGGAAATTATTCATAATGACTTTAAAAAAATATTGGGTGAAAAACGGGTCAATGAGGCCCAAAATATGATTAATAGTTTTTTAAAAAAGGAGGATCACACCAGATTTACCCCCAAAGAATTCTGGGTGGATTGCGCTTTACAAGGCAAGGAGGGGTTTGAATGGGTGATAAATGCCCAGAAAAATAATGAACCTTATAAGGTGGCCTTTGTGGATATGCGCATGCCTCCGGGGTGGGATGGCCTGGAGACCATAAAAAAAATATTTGAAGTTGATGTGAATATTCAATGTGTGATTTGTACCGCTTATTCCGATTATACCTGGGAAGATTTGGCCAAAGAGCTAGGTCTTACTGACCGACTGTTGATTTTAAAAAAACCCTTTGATGCAGTGGAGGTAATCCAACTGGCCTATACGCTTTGTCAAAAATGGGATCTGTACTTGCATAGCAAAACGCAAATTGAAGGGATGACAAATCTGGTGGCCCAGCAAAGCGAACAGGTAAAAACCGTGGAAAATCAATTGATACGTTCGTCTAAACTGGCTTCTATCGGGATGCTGGCGGCAGCCGTGGCCCATGAAATAAATAATCCCCTGACGGTGATTCAAGGAAATATGGACATCCTGAAAATGATTGTGACCAGGTACAAACTTGAAGACAAGCAACTTGATTTGATTTTTGACAGGCAAAACAATGCTATCAGCAGAATTATCAATATTGTTTCGGGACTGCGCAGTTTTGCCCGCGTCGATAGTGAGATCTCAGAAGTTTTTGATCTGCATGATTTGATTTTGGATTCCATCAGTTTAATTGAAAACATTTATCAAAAGGATGATATCAAGTTCCAAACAAATTTCATGGCGAGTTCCCATTACATCTTTGCCAATGTGGGCAGAATCCAACAAGTATTCATGAATCTTTTTTCCAACGCCAGGGATGCCATGATGGAGAAACAGTTTGATGCCGCTGCACCAAATAAGTTTATCAAGGTGAGCTCCAAGTCACAAAATGCAAATATCGTTATTGAGGTAGAAGACAGTGGACACGGAATTTCAGATGAAAATTTAAATAAGATTTTTGAATCCTTTTTCACCACCAAGGTGGCAGGTAAAGGTACCGGACTTGGCCTGTCGATCACTTATAAAATTATCAAGGCCTTTGGTGGGGAGATTAGTGTCTTATCCAGGGAAGGGGTGGGAAGCAACTTTATTGTCACGTTACCAGTGACCAGCAGGGAGTTTAAGTCAAAACCAGTGATTGTTGATGATAAAATTAAAAAAATGCAGGGAAAAGTTTTGGTGGTGGATGATGAGGAATCCATTAGAGATATTCTGGGGATGCTTTTAAAAGAGGCTGGTTTGGAAGTGATGACGGCTAAAAGTGCCAGTGAGGCCATGGGATATTTTAAAAAAAATGATTTTGATTTTGTGATTACTGATTTAATGATGCCCAAGATGAGAGGGGATGAATTAATAGATAGGGCCAGAAAATTAAAAAATTGTGAAAAAACTAAATTTGTGTTGATTACTGGTTGCATGTGGAGCGAGGAAGAGTTGGAGCTTGATTTGCCCCGCTATAATGCGGATGCCATTCTCAAAAAACCTTTTCCTCAAAAGGCGATCATTGCTTTGTTGCAAAAATTGAAAAGTTAAAAATTCTTGAGAAGGTGATCTTAATTTTTTTAAATCATGAAGATTGGCTTCATATAATTTCATTAAAAACTGGCGAACTTTCATGTCCGACAAAAGCATCTAAGAATTCTACATAACAGTGGTAGCCCCACGTGGAATCGAACCACGAATTGAGCATTAGGAATGCTCCGTTATGTCCATTTAACTATGAGGCCATGAGGTAAATAATTTATCATAATCGTAAGTTGAATGATGTCAAGATTATATAACGGTAATTCTTAGAATCGGTATGACTCTTAGCGCATGTGCAAGATCGCCCGATTTTTGATAAGTTATTGCGTAATTTTTTAAAATCACAGTGGAAGGAAAAAATGAAAAACATCACCAATTATCCAACGCAACCCCAGCATGTTTGGGAATGCTTTTATCAATTAACCCAAACTCCTAGGCCTAGTAAAAAGGAGGCTTTGGTTATTAAATATTTAACCAATCTGGCCATCAGAGAAAATCTAAAATACAAAGTGGACAGTGCCAAGAATGTTATTATTTATGTTCCAGGCACGCCAGGCAAGGAACATAATTCTCCCGTCATCATTCAGAATCATATGGATATGGTGTGCGATAAAATTCCTGAAAAGAATTTTGATTTCGAAAAAGATCCCATCGATATTTATGTTCAAGACGGATGGATTTATGCCAAAGGAACTACTCTTGGTGCGGATAATGGTTTTGGTTGTGCGATGTCTTTAGCGTTGGCCTGTGACAAAAAAATCGCTCATCCTCCGCTTGAGTTACTCTTTACTACAGACGAGGAAACCGGTTTGAATGGAGCCTTGAATTTGGATGCTTCTTTGCTGAAAGGGAGAAAAATGATCAATATAGATACCGAGGAATGGGGAGCCATTTACATCGGATGTGCGGGGGGGATTGATGCTAAATTATCTGGAAAAACTCATCAGGTGGATGCCAATAAAAATCATCTTTCATGTGTTTTGGAAATAAAGAATTTGAAAGGAGGCCATTCAGGTCTGGATATTCATCGTGGCCGATTAAATGCGATGGTGGTGCTGGCCCAAATTCTATGGGAGGCCCAAAAATTGGATTATTCAATCTCCAGTATTAGCGCAGGTAAGGCCCATAATATTATTCCGAGGGATGCGGTATGCAAATTAGTCATAAAAAAAGAGGATTTTAAAAAGTTTCAGGAAATTTGCCTTCAGGTCTTGGCGGGTTTACGCCAAAACGCTTTGCCCGAAGACCGGGATTTACAAATCAATCTGATTCAAGGTTTAGAAAAAATAAAGCGGGTGTTGCCCAAGAAGCAAAGAGATCGCATTGTCAATCTTTTGAATTTATTTCCTCACGGGGCATATAATTATGATTGGAATCTGCTGGAGCCCCTGGTGACTTTAAGTTCCAACCTGGCGATGATGAGACTTGAAAAGAATGATATTTTTATAGAGACTTCCATGCGTTTTATTGATCGGGGGGAAGTTAACACTATTAAAAATAAAATTGCCGGACTGGCGGCTAACTTTAATTTAAAAGTGGAAATGAGTGAGGGGTATCCCAGCTGGAAACCGGTTCATGACAATAAATTACTGGATTTGGCCAAAACCCAATTCCATGATCTTTTTGGGGTGATCCCGTCAGTAAAGGCCATTCATGCCGGCTTGGAATGTGGAATTTTAAAAAACAAATTGGGCGACATGGATATTATTTCCATAGGTCCCAATATATCAGGTGCTCATTCTCCCACGGAGAGATTGGAGATCAAATCTGCTTGCCAGTTATGGGATTACCTGGCTGCTATATTGAAAGAACTGTAATTTTTTATATTTCATAAAAGAGGTGAAAAATGATCCGTGCGATACTCAATATTTATATTATGCTATTGATTGTGGATGCGGTCTTAAGTTATTTCCCCCAGTATAATAAAAATAATTGGGCAAGAAAAATAAAGATGCTGGCGGATCTGACTCTCAACCCGATTAGAAAATATATAGTTCAAAAATTGCCGATGCAGGATCTCCCCATAGATATTTCCCCCATTATTTTTATAGTCATCTTAAAAACGATCGAAGCGCTGTGGTGATACTGATTGTCAAATCAGATCAATTAAATATAAAATAAGCTATTGATGTAGTTTTTTTTCATGATAAATGAAAAGGTGTCAGTGCTTATGGACATGGATTTTAGTCTTTTGGCCCAAGAAACCGTTGAGCTTTCTAATATTTTACGAAGACAAAAGCAATTATTAGATGAGATCGATCCTGTGTTTGCGGTCAATGAAAAGAATGAAAGCGAATGTCAGCCTACTAAATCAGAAAATAGCCTTGCGCCATCTGCTAAACCTGGAATTATTTTTGTGCTGGAAAAGGGGGGACATACTTTTTGCATAAGAGGATTTGCCACCTCCAACCTGAGGTTTCGTCATCAACAAATCAATAATTACCGAGACGAAGAGGCTTTTTATCGACTTAAAATTGATAAGGATACCGATCCTGGTGAGATTCAATATTACGAAACCGATACTGTGGAAAAAGCGGATAAAATCGTCAAGCATATGATCAATCGCAGATTTCCCATCCAAGAGGATGTTATTTGTAATATATCTGATCCTGGTTTTAGCTGGTGGTATGATGATTCAGATGATCGGATAACACTTTTTTTCAAATCACACGGAATTGATAGGGCACAAAATCTAATGCAACTTGGGCCAGTGGGAGATCATCGTAAAGCTGGCATCTATTTTAACCAGGTTTTTAAGTTGTATGGACTTTTATTTCCAGTTAAAGAATTTTCATGCACTTCAAAATCCTTGTCAATCAGAACCAGCGACAAAGCTTCCATCGCCTTTAGAATGTTTCGTAGGATTTTTTTGGAAGGGATTAACGAATTCGATTTGGATTACCCTTTTAACATCCCTATTTATGCGGAATTTTGGCATTATTTGGATCAAATTGCGGCTTTCAGAAAATTTTGGTTGCATGTTTTTGATCTGGTGCTAGAGGATGATCAAAACGGTCAAACATATATTCAATAATTCATTATTTTATTGAATATAGTCATCGCAGTGGTAAAATAATAATAACAGGATGTTACCAGGTCAAAACCTTATACAAAGGATTGTATTTTGGATTCAAATCACTCGAATTTTCCCGAAGGTGTAGGAAGCGATCGATTACAAAAGGCCATACTTAGGAATAGAGACAAACTAAGCAGAAAATCTGAGATGGGCCCGGCTCCCATGGCATCGTTTTCATCAACCAGTAATAAGCTTTGGAATCTTAAATCCCCGGGCTCACCTCCGCCAGCTCCGCCCAAGGCACCCCCAATCCAGCCTATGAGTAATTTATCGTTGCCAAAGCGGCAAAGTGTAGCGACGGCAGATAATGTTAAATTTACTAACGGTTTAAGTGATGTGACTAGAAATAAAAAAAGCTTGTTGGGGAAAAATATTCTACCTAAAAGTTATGGCGATTCACCCGTAAAAAAAATAAGCGACAAGGCGGGAATTAATTGGACCAAGATCATGGTGATTGGGGGATGGTGTTTTTGTCTATTTTTACTGTTAAGATTGGTCTTTGCCCAAAGAGGAGTGATGGATTATTACTCGAGAAAGGCTTCCTTTAATCGAAAAGAAATGTTGTTTAAACAGTTAATTGTGGAGAATAACAATCTCGAAAAAGAAATAAAATTAATTCAAGATAATTATCAATATCAAAAACAATTAGTGCGGGATCATCTGGGGTTTATTGCGAAAGATGAGCATTTGATATTGTTTGATTCAAATCCTTAGAGTGTAACCAAATAAGCTTCATCCCTTTGGTGATTTTTTTGGCCAGAGGTGAGTCAGCTCTCATTTCAAGCACATGTTGGGCCTTGATGGGGCGGGTTCGTGGTATTTTTTGAGGATTAGCAAAACCTCGATAAAAAGGCAGGTTGCGTTCAATATCTAAAACGGTAAGATCGCTGCCAAGGAAAAAAATATCAAGATTAAATCGAGTGTCTGGCATCCAGAAGACCTTGATTTCTTCTTTGGCAAAACAAAAAAGCATTCCCTGGTCTGCTTTAAAATTTTCTGATGGCACTCCCGATAACCCCTTTTTTTGGTCCTTTTCGGTGGCGGCAATTTGCACCTGGATTTTATGATCAGGTGGAATCAAAAGCGGGTAGATCGGAGTACTCAATGCAAAACATTTCAGGCAAAGTAAAAATCCAAGAAAAAACATAATAACTGGATTTTTGATAAGGATTTTAGTAATGTTTGACATTCATCTATTATAATTTTTTTTAACAGTTTTAAAAGAGGGATTTATGGATAAAATGCTTCGAACCCATACCTGTGGTGAACTGCGGATTGAAGATGTGAAAAAACATGTTTCCATATGCGGATGGGTGAATAAATATAGGGATTTGGGGGGGCTTCATTTTATTGATCTTCGGGATAAATATGGAATGACTCAATTATCCTTTGGGGAGTATTTAAAAGATGTCCATAAACTTGAAGAGCTAAAAAAAATATCGCTAGAGTCGGTTATTCGCGTAGAGGGGATTGTTACAAAAAGACCTGATGAGGCGAAAAACAAAAATATGCCAACCGGTGAAGTGGAAGTTTCGGTAACTGGCCTGGAACTGCTTTCACGCAGTGATATTGATAGTATTCCTTTTCTTCCCTTTGGTGCGGTGGATGCCACCGATGATTTAAAACTCAAGTTTCGCTATTTGGATCTTCGAACCAACAAATTACAAGATATTTTGAAAATGAGAAGCCAGGCATGTTTTATGGCCAGGGAAGTTTTAATGGGGGAGAATTTTATCGAAGTGGAAACCCCCATTTTATATAAATCCACTCCCGAAGGAGCGAGGGATTATATTGTTCCAAGCAGGGTGAATAAAAATAAGGTTTATGCTCTTCCTCAATCACCCCAGACCCTTAAACAGCTTCTGATGATTGGGGGAACGGATCGCTATTTTCAAATTTGTCGCTGTTTTAGAGATGAGGATCTGCGAGCCGATAGACAGCCAGAGTTTTCGCAAATTGATATTGAGGCCAGTTTCATTACCCAGGATTATATCAGGGAGCTGGCCACGAAAATAGTGAAAAGAATTTTTAAACTGGAAAATGATTTTAAACTTCCGATGATGGATTTTAAAACCGCCATGGATTTATACGGAAGTGATAAGCCGGATATTCGTTTTGGTCTAAAACATATGATGGTTAATGATTTTTTCAAAGACACTGATTTTGGAGTTTTTAAAGAGGCCTTGAATGGTGGTTTGATCAAGGCGATGTTTGTCCCGGAAAAACTCGGTGTTTTTTCCAGGAAAATGATTGATGCTTTTGTGGAGGTGGTTAAACCCTACGGCGGCAAAGGAGTGGCCTGGTTCAAGCTTGAAAAAAATCAAAGGACTGGTGGTATTTCCAAATATATCACGGATGAGATCTATCAAAAATTAAGTGCCATGTGTGAGGATAAAGGGGATGGTATTTGGTTGTTTTTTGCGGATAAAAAAGAAGAAGTTACGCATGCCAGTGCCGATGCGCTTCGACGTCATCTGGGAAAAGAACTGAAGCTTCATAAAAGTGGCTACGCCTTTTTATGGGTATATGATTTCCCACTTTTTGAGTATAGCGCACAGGAAAACCGCTTGGTGGCAAGACATCACCCTTTCACCATGCCTAAGAAAGCATTCTTGGATGATTTTATGAGCGATGATATGGAAAGACAAAAAAATTGTCTAGCCGATGCCTACGATCTGGTTTGTAATGGTTATGAAATTGCGGGCGGGTCAATGAGAATTTTTAATCCAGACGTTCAATCTCAAATGTTCAAAATTTTGAAATTTACCGAGGAAGAAACCCGCAATCAGTTTGGTTTCTTTATTGATGCTCTTAAATACGGCACTCCTCCTCACGGTGGAATGGCCTTTGGTCTTGATCGACTCATTATGCTTTTATGTAATACCGACAACATCAGAGATGTTATTGCCTTCCCCAAGACCACCTCTGCGTCCGATCTCATGGCCGGCTCTCCTTCTGCACCAAGCGTTGCCCAGTTGGAAGAACTTAATATGCGTTGGAAGTAAGTCTTAGAAAATTTTATGCATAGAATGATGATTATCATAGCGGCCCTGCTTTTTTCCACGGCAGGTGCGGCGATTAAAAGCATTACGCTTTCCGGTTTTCAAGTGGCATCTTTTCGCTCGCTGGTAGCGGTGATTTTTCTATTTATTATTTTGCCCAAAGCCAGAGTGTTACCCAGTAAAAAAATATTAATGGTATGTATTGCCTATGCCATGACGGTTATTTTTTTTGTTTTATCCAATAAACTAACCACCGCAGCCAATTCCATTTTTCTTCAAAGTGCCTCTCCACTTTATATCATGTTACTAGGCCCTTTATTTTTAAAAGAAAAAATTAAAAGCACCGATTTGTTTTTAATACTTCCAATTGTTACCGGTATGATGTTTTTGTTTGCGGGTACCAGTGCCGGCACAGCCCTGTCGTCGAATCCTATCCTTGGAAATATTTTAGCTTGTGGTGCGGGAGTTTGTTGGGCCATGCTGATTATGGGGCTTAGATTTTTAAAAAGGGATGATCAAACCAATCAAGGTATTATTTTATTACTCTGGGGGAATTTGTTGGCGTCGGCCATAGCCATGCCTTTTGCCTTTCCGATGGTATCTTTTCAAATAAGTGATGTGTGTTTAATTCTTTTTCTTGGCATTGTTCAAATTTCGCTTGGCTATCTGTTTATGCTCAAAGGTCTTTCTAAAGTTCCTGCTTTTGAAGCGTCGCTGCTGCTTTTGTTTGAACCAGTTGCCAGTCCAATCATTGCCTGGTTTGTGCATGGAGAGAAAGTTACCTTGATAACTTTGGTGGGGGCAGGGCTTATTTTTATGGCGACGGTTTTAAAGAGTTATTTTCATTACAACAAAGTTTCCATTTAAAAAAAAGTTGATGAGGTTTATCATTTGATTAATTTTTTAATATTTCCTCCGATAAGGGCGTGACGATGGTTTTTTTACTTAGGAGATGCGAGATGAAAATGATCTACGGGATAATGGGGCTTTTGTTAATTCAGACTCATGTCCTGGCGTTTGAACAACCCAATAATGGCAATTCATGGCAAGCAAAGTGCAGAGAATTGATTCCCAAGGTGATGGAGATCGCATTTGAAAAAGATAAAATAAAGGAATTTGATAGACTTTATTTTGAAAGGGTAGCGGATGATATAAGAGGTAAGTTGGCGCAATATTGTGGTAAAACAGATGGCACTATTGATAGCTTTAGTTCAGAATTTTCATTTGCATGTGATACAAATTGTCAGTTACTACAATCGAATGTTAGAGAAGGCGCAAAAAAAGCTTGTGAAAGCAGTTGCAAAAAGACCTCTTCAAAACTTTGGACATATGCAAAATGTTACAACAACAATCCGACTCGTTCCAATGATTGTGTCTTGGGACAAGAAGTTAAGGAGCAGGGGACTACAGAGATTTCTGATGGGGGAAACGGAGCAAAGGACTGTCCAAAGGTGACACAAGGACAAAGGAATTCTGCTGCCAAAGTTCCTTCATCCGTAGGTGCAGCAGCTGGTCCAGTAGGTGACCGTACTGATCCTAAGTAAGGGGTTTTTCCTATCTTTTAGTAGCCCTTCTTTGAATTTAACCCATTGTTTTTAAAGGAATTAGTTATCCACCCTCCTGAGGAGGGTGAAGGCAAGGTCAGTGCTTATTCAGGCTGAAAATAATCAGTATCGTAGTCCTTGGGAAGATGGTGGTTTAAGCGGATTTTTTAAGATCCGATTCATCGGGAAAGAGTTCGGGTTGGACAAATGGAATAATATTGTTATCGAGTGCAGGAACAAAGTCTTCGTATTCGACGTATGTTCCAGACATCCAATCGGGGATACCCTTTTTGCTTTTATTAAAATAAGGGATCACAAAAAGAACAGACAAGGTGAGAAAACAGCAAAAGTATCCCAGGGTTCTCAGGGTGGCTTCCATGAGGGTGGGATATTGATTGACACCATAAATTCTAAGACTTAAAAAAACTTTTCCCGGGGTTTGGCCATTTCCCAGGAAATAAGAGGTGATAAAATAACCCCAAAATACAATGAATGAAATAAGCAAACTGGTATCTTGAACGTTGTTAATTGCCTGTTGAATGATTTTATCAGGTAGATGAAATAAAAAATTGGTAAAAAAAGCGCTAAATGAAAGCATGATGGATTTATGAATAATCATGATTAAAAAATAGTCGATCGCAAAGGCTATTCCGCGTTTTTTTAAGATTATTTTTTTTCTTTGTAGAAGATCCATTGATAATTGATCGGAAATAGGATTAATTCAATTAGCTAATTATTGTAGTGGAAGATTTTTCTTGATTTGATCCAAAGTGCTCAAGGCTTCAATAGGAGTCATTTGCATGGGATCAATACGTTTTAGGATATTTTCAATATCAATCAGATATTGTGGAGTATTTTGCTCGGCAATTTCGTCGAAAAAGCCAGGCTGTAAGACTGTAGGTGATTTATGATTGGTGACCGGGTGCCGGCTTTCCAATTTATGTAAAAGTTCGCTTGAGCGCTTTAAAATGGATTCCGGAAGACCAGCGAGCCCTGCCACATAGATCCCAAAACTTTCGGTTGCCCCTTGTTCGATCAATCGATAGAGAAAGTGCACTTTGCCATCTTGATTGATAATTTCAGTGGTGAGATTTTTAGCACCGGACAATTTGGATACCACTTCGATGAGTTCATGATAGTGAGTGGCAAACAGGCAAAGGGCCTTGGTTTTTTTTATTAAATGCTCGGTTAACGCCCAAGCAATAGCAAGCCCGTCATGGGTGGAAGTGCCTCGGCCCAGCTCATCTAGGATAATGAATGATTTACAGGTGGCATGTCGGATGATTTCAGCTGCTTCGGTCATTTCCACCATAAAAGTAGATTGCCCCTTGGTGATATCGTCACTGGCCCCCAGCCGGCAAAAAAGATAATCACACAGGGAGAGCGTGGCCCTTTTAGCTGGTACAAAGGAGCCAATTTGACCAAGAAACTGAATGATGGCCATCTCTCTCATGACCGTGGTTTTTCCGGCCATATTGGGCCCGGTAATGAGCCCGAAGTAGCAATCTTGATTGAGATTGAGATTATGAGAAATAAATTTTTCTTGAATAAAATGTTTTATAAGGGGATGAAAACCAGCCTGGACTTCTATAATCTTGTTATCCTTTAAAAAAATTGGTCGGGTATAACCTTCCTGGCAGGCCACCAGGCTAAGAGATAAAAAGGTGTCCAAAAAAGCGAGGTTGTGTGCCATGATCAAAATGTCGCTGGATAGATTTTTAATACTACTTAGCAGGTTATTGAACAGCTCCCGTTCCATTTTTTCCAATTTATCTTTGGCGGTCAGGATTTCCTTTTCAAATTGGATTAATTCATCAGTGAGATATCTTTCGGCATTAACCAGTGTCTGCTTGCGCTTGAAATGAGTGGGGACTTTATCCAGATGGGATTTGGAGACTTCAATGAAATAGCCGGCAACGTTGTTATATTTAATTTTAAGATTACCAATGCCGGTTTCTTTTTTGTATTTATCTTCGATTTTTTGTAATTCAATTTGAGTATGTTGACTGATTTTTTTCAAACGGTCCCGCTGCTCATTAAAGCCATCACGAATTAAATTTCCTTTGTCTATGGAAGCACCGATTTCATCGTTGATGATGATTTTTATTTCTTCTGCCAGATTTGTAAGCTTAGGTAGATTGGAAGGGGCCAGGTCGCTAATGGGGAATTGGAGAATCGATTGCAAGTTATGATCGATCCTAGCAAAGGCCTCGATGGTGTGCATGAGATGGAGGGTGTCGCTGGAGGTGGCCTTATTCAGAGTGGTTTTGGCCAAAATGCGCTCGATGTCCCGTACCTGTTTAAGCTCTTCCCGGGTCTCATTTAAAAAAGTTTTATTTTCACTTAGTACTTGAATGAGATCAAGCCTTTGGTTGATCAAATCTTCGTCACACAGCGGTGCCAAGAAAAGGTTTTTTATAAATCTTGATCCCATGGAGGTGATGGTCTTATCCAAGTGTCCTAGCATGGAATATTTATAATTTTCTTTTTGGCCTGGTAAAATTTCCAGTCCTTTTAGGGTTGCAAGCGAGATTTTCATTTTACCTTTTTCACTGATTAAACTAAAAGGCCTGATATGATGAAGCTTGCAAAGGTCTTGGGTGGAAGTGATATAAAAGCCCAACGCTCCCACGGGAGAGAGTATTTCTTTGGCCGCACCCAGGGTTTTATCCCGCTGGTAGGATGGGATTAATTTTTCAACATAAATCCGACTATGGGAAAGATCAAAATATTCAATGGAGAGATGGGTTTTTAAAATATTTTGAGTTTTTAAATATTCCACCACCTTGGGAAATTGATCATACTGTCCCATGAAAGTAATCATTTCCTTGGGCGCATATAATTTTAATTTTTCGACAAATTCATCTTCACTACTTATAAAGTAACCCCTAAAAAGTCCCGTGGTGTAATCGAGCAGTACAAGTTGAAAATTTTTATTTTGATAATGGGCACAGGCAATAAAACGGTTTTCCAGGCCTTCGGTTTTTTCCAGATCATAGGGCATACCAGGGGAGACCACCTGGGTAACTGCTCGTTTGACAATGCCAATGGCATCTTTGGGATCTTCAATTTGTTCGCAAATGGCAGCTTTTAGTCCCCTGGAGGTGAGTTTATCAATATAACTAGAGGCTGCATGATGGGGAATGCCTGCCATGGGAATTTTGATTTCGCCAATACTTCCCCGGTGAGTAAGGGTGATATTGAGAATTTTAGAAACTTCCACCGCATCTTCAAAAAAAACTTCGTAGAAATCGCCCATCCGGTAAAGGAGGAAAATATCGGGGTATTGTTTTTTTAGCTTATAGTATTGCTCCATCATCGGAGTTAATTTTTGGCCACTTTGAATAATTTGATCCAATGTTATTAACGACAAAAGATAACCTCTAGAAGATAAAATAATACCAATCGAAAATGGTCAAGTTTAACATAGTATAGATTGCTCATGCAGGCCAAAAATATATTGGGGATACTCAATTTTTTATTTGAAACTTGGTTAATTATTGTTGATTTACATATATAATTGGATAAATATAATATATTTACCAAAGGAATTTAAACAATATAATGGTTATTTACGAGCGTTCCAAAACCCTTCTTCTAATTTGGTTTGCGATGATTACCCTGGGGTCGTCTGTTTATTTTATGTTTACCAACTTTGGTGATAGTTCCTTGATTGATCAAAGTAATAACGATGAAAAGAACAAAGGTGCTAAAAGTTTTTTGTCGTCGGTTGATTATTTTTATATGGAAGATGAAAAACCCAAGTTGTTTTTAAATGGGGAGATCCTGGTGATGTATGAAAATGGGAATACCGGAAAAGTGATTACCCCAAACGGTATGGCATATCTGGGAAATGATATGGAGATAAAATATGCCGCTAACGAAGGTATGTGGGATCGGGACAAGGATCTTATTGAATTATCTGGTGATGTAAAAATGGAGACGGTAGATTCACATATAGAATCGAACCAGGCGAAATATAATTTGAAAAAAGAAATTTTAAATTACGATGGAAATGTAAAAACTAAAACGGTTTCAAAGGAAAATGGCGATACGGTATTCGTTAATGCGGACAAGGCAACGAGCTGGCTTAATTTGAAAAAATCCAGTTTTCAAGACAAGGTGAGTGGTCATATTGTCAGAAAAAGGATTTACGAGGAAAAAGTGTATTTTTCTTCCGATCTTTTAAACTTTGATCTTTTCACCCACATCATTGATTTAATAGGAAGAGTTACCATCAAGCACCAGCAAATTACCGCAGAAGCACGGAAAGGAGAGATTCACCTGAAGGAATATAATAAAAAACTCAAGTATTATGCGCTTTCTGACGATGTGAAACTACAGCAGAATTTGATGTTATCACAGAATAAAAAAATAACGAGAAGGGCCTTTGCCGAAAGGCTAGAGGGTATCATGAGTGAGGAAAAAATAATTCTAACCGGAAATCCCAAGGTTTTTCAGGAAAGGGATGTGGTGAAGGGAAATCGAATTATTTTAAGAGGTGATACGGAAACGGTGGAAGTTGACGACGCAATTACCAATGTAATAGTAAAATAGTGAGAATTCATGAGCTACTTGGAAGCTAAAAATTTGAAAAAAACGTATGCTGGCAGATGTGTGGTTGATAATGTCAGCGTGAAAGTGGAGCAGGGTGAGGTGATAGGACTGCTAGGCCCAAACGGGGCCGGCAAGACCACCTCTTTTTATATGATTGTAGGCCTTATTAAAGCCGATGAGGGGGTCATTGATTTTTCCGGAGAGGATCTGACGTTTGCCCCCATTCATGTAAGGGCCTTAAAAGGGATCGGGTATCTTCCTCAGGAAGCGTCAGTCTTTCGAGATCTTAGTGTGGAAGCCAATATCTATAGTGTGCTGGAAAATCGACTGCTACCCAGTGCCAAGAGAGTGACTCTTCTTAATTCCTTGATTAAAGATTTTGGACTGAGCCAGGTAAGACACTCCAAGGGATCGGCATTATCCGGTGGCGAGCGCCGAAGAGTTGAGATAGCCAGGGCATTGGCGCTTGAACCCAAATTTATTTTACTAGATGAGCCTTTCGCCGGGGTTGATCCGCTGGCGGTGAATGATATTCAAAATATTATTAAAGATTTGAAACGTAGAAATATCGGAGTTTTAATTACCGATCATAATGTCAGAGAAACGCTCCATATTGTGGATCGGGCCTATATTATGAATAGCGGCGAATTGTTGGTACAAGGTACCCCCGCAGAAATTATTAATAACGAAAGAGCAAGGAAGTTCTATTTGGGAGCAGAGTTCAGGATGTAACTCACTTTTGTACTAGGTGGGACAAAAATGGCCATGAAGCTTTCGCAAAGTCTAAAACAAACTCAACAGCTCATGATGACGCCCCAGCTGCAGCAGGCGATCAAGCTTTTGACACTGACTCATTTGGAAATGACCAATGTTATTTCCCAGGAAATGGTGGAAAACCCCATGCTGGAAGAAATGGACGGTGGGGAGCCAGCAGAAAACAAGGGGGAGTCGGATTACCGGGAGGAAAAGCTGGTCATGCAAAATGCAGAGGCCAAAACTGAAAATTTTGATGCGCCTAGTGTGGTGGGCAAGGATGATTTTGACTGGAGCACTTATATCGAAAGCTACAACAATACCACCTATACTCCGCCTTCGATGAGTTCCACCGATTTAGACGATCTACCTAACTACGAAAATATTATTTCCAAGGGCAAAAATCTTCCCGAACATTTGGAGTGGCAGTTGCGGATGGAGGACTTGTCCCAGGAAGAATGGGAGCTTACCCAAAATATTATTCACAATATTAACGACGATGGATATCTCTCAATTCCTTTTGAGGAAATACTTGCCCAGTCCAAGCTGGAAAGAGAACATGCGTTTGAGATTTTATATAAGGTGCAATCGCTTGATCCAGTGGGATGTGGTTCGGAAAATTTAAAAGATTGTTTGCTGGCCCAGGCCAGGATATTGGATATCCGGTTTCCTTTTTTGGAAATATTAATCAACCATCATCTTAAGGATCTGGAATGCAAAGATTATGAAAAAATCTCGAAAGAGACCGGTGTCAATGTTTCCAAGATTAAGGATACAGAGATCATTATTCAACAGCTTCATCCCAAACCAGGCCGGCTGATTACTTGTGAAGAAACTTTTTATGTGGTGCCAGATATTTATGTGGTGCAATCGGGCAAGGAGTTTGTGGTTCGGGTGAATGACGAAGGGGTGCCCAATTTAAAAATCAGCAGGTACTATCAAAATTTGTATAAGGAATATCAAAAACAGGGCGATAAAGTGGCCAAGGACTATGTTGAGGATAAATTGCGGGCCGCCATGTGGCTTATTAAATCTATCCACAATAGGCAAAGGACTATTTTAAAAGTGGCAGAGGCCATTGTTTCCAAACAGCAGGAATTTTTTAAAAAGGGTGTGAATTTTTTAAAGCCAATGATTTTAAGGGATATTGCCAACGAGATCGGGATGCATGAGTCCACGGTTTCCAGAGTGACCACCAATAAGTATATGCATACTCCTACCGGGTTATATGAGCTGAAATACTTTTTTAATTCGGGCATCGGGGGGAAAAACGGCGGAGTTGATATTTCGAGTGAGGTTTTAAAATTAAAACTCAAGCAGCTGATTGACAACGAGAATGCCAACCGGCCTTTGTCTGATCAAAAGATTGCCGAACTTTTAAGCCGGGAGGATGTAGCCGTGGCCCGTAGAACGGTGGCCAAATACCGGGAGATGATGGGAATACTGGGGTCATCCAAGCGCAAGAAAAGAAAAAATGCCGATAAAAATTAAATAACAATTTATAAACGGTTTAGATAAAAAAAGGAGGAAAAAAATTAGGATAATTGATTAGATAAAAAAACTTAAGGAGTAAGGAATTATGAAGCTACAAATTTCGTTTAAACAAATGCATAGGAATACTGAAGGTTTGGAAGAAAGAATTCATGGTGAGGCTTCAAAGTTGGAAAAGTATTTTGAAGGTGATGCCGAGCTAAAATGGACCTGCTCCAAACATGGAAATTTTTTTGATGTGGAAGTGCAATGTATAGCTCCTAATTTTAACAAGCATGCCTCCGCTCGCAGCGAATCTTTTGATAAATCATGCGAGCTGGTGGTCAGAAAAATGGAAAAACAATTAAAAAAATATCGAGAATTATTTGCCAATAAAATGCATCGAAAATTTCAAAAACCAGAAATTTTAGATCCCGAACTGGCCTGGACTGATTATGATGAAGATTACTTCCAGGATGTGGGATAGGGTTTGATAAATATCAAGTGTAATGGCTCCCTGCGGGGAGCCTTTTTTTTGGTGCGCTTGGAATGCGAATGTAAGATTATATTAGGTCGTGAGGGCCTTTGTAAGTTGTTTACAAAGGGGAAATTGTTATAGAGTGAGGCGAGTTTTAAAAAAGCAAGACGCTTTTTTATAAAAAGGGAGTGAAGATGAAAAAAATCTTGAAATCTCTGCTGGCCTTATTGGTTCTGTTTATCATTCCTCAATTATCATTTAGTGCCCCAAGCGATCCTTTCGCTGATGTGAAAGTGGTTCACGGAAAGGATAACCGGGTCGATGCCTTTCATTTGACTGGAACAAAGTGGGAGGAGTTAAGTCGCTCGGTTGCCATGCAAGTTATCAGTTCCGATCTGGTCAGCATTGATGAGGCGTGGATGAGACTGGTTGGATCAAGTCTAAGCGAAAGCCAGGACCCGCCACTTTGTCAGGATGAATTATTCGCCACTCAAACTATTGTAGGTAGGTGCTCTGGTTTTTTAGTAAGCGACGATCATTTGCTGACTGCCGGCCATTGTATAAGAATTCAATCTGATTGTGACCAGATGTTTTGGGTTTTTGATTATGAATTGAAACATGCTGGTGATCTGGATTATACCATGGTGCCTTCGGAAAATATTTTTAAATGTAGCGAAATTATCTCCCAGCATTATTTTCCATTTTCTTTGACTGACCAATTGGATTTTGCATTGATCAAGCTCGATCGAGCAGTACCCAACCGGTCACCGCTTCAAGTTAGATGGGAGGGGAAAATAGAAGATCATGCCCCACTGGTAGTGATTGGATACCCGGGGGGATTGCCTAAAAAATTCGCCGACGGGGCCAAGGTTATAGAGAATGATAATGGGGTTTACTTTGCCGCTAATCTTGACACCTTCCATGGCAATTCAGGTTCTCCCGTTTTTCATTTTGAAACAGGCCTAGTGGAAGGCATTTTAGTCAGGGGCGAGAACGATTATGTTTATGATGCCATCAATGATTGCACCCGTGTGAATACGATTCTTAATCAATGCAAGGATGGAGCATGTCATCTGGAAGATGTAACCAGAGTGACGGTAGTCGAGAAATTGAAAGAGACGCTTGAGGGCCATTAATTGCACCCGAAAAGCAGCCAGATATTCCCATGATTTTTGGTAGTTGACGATCATGTTCAGCTTTTCAAAGGTGAAATCCAAAACATAGTATTGTTCGTCGGGATGTAAAAAACCTGAAGAAAAAAAAGGTACAATTGTATGCAAGAGCAAAGCAATTAGTATTAATTGTATTCTAGTTTGAGGAAAATGCTTTATTATCTTGTTCATGAGATTCTCACCATAATATCTGGGGAAATGATTGTAAACTTTTTTATACGTTCGAGTAGAAACTGATAATTTCCGGTTTATAAAAATAGGTTTTTAAGCGATTATATATGGATATGAAAATAACTTGGTTTTTGATTTGTCTTTTGGGGTTGGTGGGAACGTTTGGATGTCTGCCCAAGGAAAAGGTGAAAATAGGGTTGCTGGGCAGTTTTTCTGGAAAATATTCCGATATGGGAAAGGAATTTCGCCAAGGTAATACCTTGGCGCTTGAGCATTTTAAAAAAAAATATCCAGATGCCTTTGAGATTGAGATTAGGACCTATGATACCAAGGGAGAACTGGCATCAGTTAAACCGCTGCTAGAGACCATCAGGAGGGACGGGGTGAAACTGATTCTAGGGCCTTTGACCAGCAATATAGCCAGGGAGATTCTGGATCGTCAGCAAGTCCGGGATATTTTATTTTTAAGTCCATCAGTATCGTCCGATTTTTTCAGTAACAAGGATGATAATTTTATTATGATCAATGAAGTGGCCAGTTTGCAAGGAGTGGCGATCGCCAGGGAATTAGAAAATGACCGGATCAATTCCCTGATTATCATTTATGATGGTCACAATGGAGAATACACCCTCTCGGTCAGAGAGGGGATCGTAAAGGCTTACCTTGGAAAAAAAATTCTCAAGGAGTATGATCTTTCCTCTTGGAGCAAGGAGGATTATTATCAGAAAGCTTTGGAGATAGGCAGATTAAATCCACAGGCGATAACCATTTTGGCCAGTGGCATAACCGGAGGTGCTGTGGTTCAAAATCTGGGGAGGATCAAATACCAGGGTAAAATTTATGGCCCAACCTGGTTAAAGACCAGCAATTATATCCGGCATGGGGGAAGGTATTCTGAAGGCACCAAGGTCATTTCCAATTATTACCCGGCCAATAGGTCCAGGGAATATCAAGTATTTGAAAATGAATACCAGGAATTATTTGGCAGTTATCCAGATTGGCTGGGTATTTATGCTTATGATACCACGAACATCCTGCTTAGAGCACTGCTTGGGACCAAGCAAAAAAGCGGTGAAGAACTTAAAAAAATCATTGTCAATTCCCAAGTGGTCAGTGGCATTCAAGAGGAATTTTTAATAAATGAACAGGGCGACGCTAAAAGGAAAACCTCCACCTTTATAGTCAGGCAAGGGAAATTTGAAAGAATCACCAATGAATAAGAAAAGTTTAAAAAAATCACTGGCCTTTACTTTTTTGATGGCGGTTATCCTGCCCTTTTTGTTGCTGGTGGTAGCCACGTTGGTCACGTCCTTTAGAATTTTAGACAAGGAGATTGAGGAGAAAAATATCCAATTGGCCAATCTGGTGGCGGTTACGATTGATCGTTCGCTTTTAAATATCAAGCACGAACTGGAAGGGGTGGTCACTTTTTTAGATATAAAAGCACTAGATCCCGGAAAGATTAATAGTTATTTAAATGATCTGCTTGGACGGCATACCGAGTTTTCTGGCCTGCAAATCGTCAGTCATTCCGGGAAAGTCCTGTTTACCGCACCGGCCGATCCAAGTGTCGTGGGTAATGACGTCAGTTATTATGCTTTTTTTCAAGAGTTATCCGAGAAAAATCCCATTCATTGGTCCTGGAGTTTTCAATCACTGCAAACCAATTTGCCCACGGTAACGGTTTCACTTTATTTACCTGGTTATATTTTGACTGCTTCCTTGGATTTAAATCAGATTATCTCCCATTTCGATGAAGTGGCGGACGAGGGTAAATTAATTATTGCGGTTTTGGATCAGCAAGGGACCTTTGTTTTTCATAGCGACAAGAAAAAAGTGAAAGAGAGTGATATGGAAAAAAACTTTTTTCTTTTAAAGAGCATCTCCTCTTCCCGGGTTACCAAGTTTAGTTTCGAGATTGATAATCAGGATTTTTTTTATTACGCCAGGAAAATTAAAACCGCTGGCTGGACGATTATCGTCTATAAATTGGAAAGCGAGGTTTATCGGCCAATTTATAATTTGATTTTATGGTTGTTGGCAGCCGCCATTCCACTTTTTGTGTATGTCTTTATCTACCTGTTGGCGAAAATACAAATCCTTTCCCAAACGGTGTATGAGCTGATTTTGCACACCAAGAAAGTGGCCGGCGGCGAATATGATTTTTTTATCAAACCATCCAATTTTTTGGAAGTCAACGAACTGATGGATAATTTCAATACCATGGCAAAAAATATAAAATCCAGGCAGCTGGAGATCATTGAAAGCAGAAGACAGTTAAGAAAGGCTCAAATCATTGCCAGAATTGGGGCGTTTGAATACTACCCGCAGGAGGATAAAATTATCTTGGAAAATGATTTGTTGTCCTGGCTTTCCATCATGCCTGAGGATTATGATCATTGTGCCAAATCCTTTTTTGATTTGATTCACAAGGATGATTTGAAAAAAGTCATGGAAATATTTCAAGCCAGTCAAAGAGGCAATGATTTAGTGGAGTTCAGTTGCAGGGTCTTACTGCCTGACGGGGTGATCAAATATTTATTTATCTCATTTGAGAAAAATAATGTTTCGGAGAAAATAAAAGGCATTATCCAGGATATCAGCCATCAAAGGGAGGAAGAGGCCCAAATGAGGGAGCTCGAAAATCAGCTGGTCCATGCTCAAAAAAATGAAGCGATTGGGAATCTGGCCAGTGGTATCGCTCACGATTTTAACAATATTTTATCGGGAATTCTTGGCAATGTGGAAATTATGCAAATGAACCTGGCTGACAGTCATCCAGCTTATGAATATTTAAAAGGTATCAATCAAGCGATTTTTAGGGCCAAGGATCTGACCAGGCAGATCCTCACTTTTGCGCGAAAAACCGAGGTGGAGTATGCACTCGTGGAGGTGTCTGCGCTTTTGGAGGAAACCATTAAACTGTTCAAGGTGACGGTTTCTCCTCAGGTAAAAATTGAAGTCAATATTCCTGATAGTAAAATATATATCAAGGGTAACGACACCTCAATTCAGCAAGTCATTATGAATTTGGGAACCAATGCCTACCACGCCCTGGAAGGAAAGGGGGGGATGATCTCTTTTGCTCTTAGGAAGGAGTATGTGGAAAATCATCCCACTTTATCGACCGGGTATTATGTCGTACTTTCGGTTAAAGACACCGGTGTCGGGATTGATCCTTGCAACATGTCCAAAATATTTGAACCCTATTTTACCACTAAGGATGTTGGAAAAGGCACAGGGCTGGGACTTTCGGTGACCAAGGCCATTATTGATAAACATAGGGGAGAGATCTCGGTGGAGAGTGAACTGGGGTGCGGCTCAACTTTTCAATTATATTTGCCGGTGGTGGATTACAATATCAATCTCTTTGCTAAAAAAAGTGATGATTTGGTTTTAAAGACCCATTTAGGGCGAATATTACTGGTGGATGATGAAGAGATGATTCTCCGGGTATTGGAAAAGTTGCTTGAAAAACTGGGCTATGAGGTTAGGCCCTTTACCAAACCGGTGGAGGCCATCAAGGAATTTTATGACGATCCGTATTATTATGATTTAATTATCACAGATCATACTATGCCGGAAATGTCAGGATTGGATATTGCGGTCAAGGCCAGGGAGATTAGAAGGGATGTGCCAATTATTCTTTGTACTGGTCACATTGAGTTGATGACAAATTTACAGGATGGGAGTGTCATTAACCGCCTGCTGTATAAACCTGTTTCGATCAAAGAAATGATAAAAGTGATCTCAGAGCTGATATAAATAATAATCAGTGTCAGACGGTTTATTGATTGACAACTACTTTTCTAAACTTAGAATAGAAGTCTGATAACTAATGCAACATTTGGGAAACTTTTATGCAATTTTTGAAATTCAATCGTGGAGTTGGCTTAATACAAGTTTTGCTGGCAGGTGCTCTTTTGGCCGGTATCGGGCTGGCTTCTCTTCAATTGTTTAATACCCAGAGAAAATCAGTGGTTCACTCAGCTCAACAGTATGAGGAAGAGCAGATCATTGAGACGATCAAAGGTTTACTGGCCAATGAAGATACCTGTACCCAAACTTTTTTGCTGGCCCCTACCTCAGGAAGTAAGAAGGATTTGCGGAGCTTTAGTGGCACGACCCAGATTGTGGCCGTCAATTCCGGGGGAAATAAGATTGCTTTTGTAAGGAATCAACCTATTGGCAAACAGGGACTTCAGATTACCCGTTATGAGTTAAATGATTCAGCTGTCAATCTTAAAAAATATTTTGGCATGCCTGGCACTCCGCCTGCTTCTCCCGTTAACACCGCTACCTACAGAATAAAATACACAGTTTTGTTTGTGACCATTAAAAGGAGAGAGGCGGCTGATAACATCTCCGGGTTTGGTTCAGCTTCCATGAAATATGGTATCCCCCTGGTCGCAGTTACCGAGACCACGGTTCCGGCGAATCGATGGTTAATCCAGCTGTGTCGGGCAGCTTCCGGCAGCAATAGTGTGTGGACGAGAACATCAGCAGATATGATGAATATTTATTATGCTGATGGAAATGTCGGTATTGGTACCGTGCCGATCACTTCTGGAGCTACTGCAGCACTGGTCCAGGTGGCCGGTAGTGTTTATGTTGATGGCAACTTAACAGTTACCAATAGTGCGTCAGTTGCCAAAGTTAATGTCAAAGGGCAATTGGTTATTCCCCTGGTCGCCCCGACTACTCCCCAAAATGGAATGATATGGATGCCGTAATGAAATCAAGGCGCAGCAGTTATTTGATTATTATGAACAGTCGTCAGGGTGTCAGCTTGATTGAGCTCATTGTTGCGGTGGGGGTCTCCACTATTTTGACCCTGGCCAGTGCCATGTTGATTACTAATGTTTTTCAATCCAATAAAATGAGTGAAAAGAGATTTGATGAAATTTCGATTTCCAGGCATATTGCGGATCTATTACAAGACGAAACGACCTGTACCAAGACTTTAAAAGGTGAGATGGTGCCGGAAAATACCTATAGGGCACTTAATTTGGTGGATCAAAATGGGATCACCGATAGTGCGACCAGGCACTATTACAAAGTGGATGGTAAAAAAATAGGTAGTGGAAATATTGTTATTGAAGGTTATTATTTGGATACTTCCGACCCTTGGGTAGGGGTTAATACGGCTTCGGATTCTGCCATTGGAACGGTCGATTTTGTGGTGGAGTTTGACCGGGGCAAGCTGGCCTCTGATGATGCTTCTGCTCGTAAATTTAAAAGAATGGTGCGTTTGTTTGTCGAGTTGGAAGATACCACTGCCACTCCGCTGGGAGATCGTAAAATTAAAAGATGCAAACTCGGAGATGGTTATGACTTGGGACTTTGGTATCGGGATCCGGTCACGAGAAATATTAATTATAACAAGACTAATATAACTGGGGGAAAGGCCAAGGTGTTAATCGGCTTTTCCAAGGAAAAAACCACCCCCGCCTCTGCCCTTAACGCTATTTTGGCCATTGATAATACTTACCATGAAAGACCACGAGGAATGTGGATCGCTGGCAATTTGAATTTTAAAGCGGCCACCAATACATCCTCCACTCCTTCAGCGACCATCGAGCAGACTTTTCAAGCGATGGAAACCATGGTGATACCACGCCGAACCGATGGCTGTGTTGGTTGTCCTCAGGGCACAATGTGGATAAACGATTAGTGAGAATATATATGAATAAATTTAAACTTTTTCTTGGCTCATTTTTATTGCTGATTCTGTTTCCGATGGTGGGGTTTGCTGATTATTGTGATGGTTTTGGTGGACATTATCGCTGTGGTGATAATCATTGTGAAGATAGTTATAGTTGTGTGTGTAATGGGTCTGTCAATGAAAAAATTCTCAAGTATGAGCCTTGTGCGGGCAGTCCGCCTAGTAACTCATGCGGATCTATGGTTACTCAGAATTGTGGGGCGAATGCTTCCTGTCCCAGTTCGGATTGTTGCGCTCCTAATTGTAGCGGTAAAAATTGTGGCAGTGATGGATGTTCTGGATCTTGTGGAAGTTGCCCGGGACCAGGTTACACCGGTTCGAAGTTTTGCACTGGTCTGGTTGTTCAGCAAAACTATCGAACGTATTCTTGTAGCGGAGGGACTTGCCAGTATTCTGATGTTATCAAGGATATCGAGACCTGTGAGGATGCTTGGCTGACCTCACCACCTCCTTGGTGTGTGGCAAGTGGTACGATGATTCAGGTGTGGGGAAAATTCAGGACAGGTACCTGTGTTGGTGGTGCTTGTGATTTGAGCGTGGTAAATAATAAGCTCAATAAGACTTGTAATCCCAATCCGGTTCCTCAAGCGGGTGCTTATTGTGATGCCAACCTCAATATGGTTCAAGAGGTCCGAAGATGTCCTTGTAAACCAGGCAGCTACACTTGTGATTGTCAGGATCTTATCGAGGTGATTGGTTCCTGTTTTACTCCGCTTTTTACGGTCAGATATGACAATCAAAACGTGATGATTGCCGGTATTGATACCAATATTTCGGTATCAAATGCCATTTTGCCACCTAATCGCAGGAATCTTCGATTTTATAAGAACAATACTGAATATTACGTTCTTTATGACGTTACCACGAGTGCTTCCGCCTCCAAGGTTAGGGTGAGATTGACGAATGCAGCAGCCGGGGATCGGGCCTTACTGAAATACGACCCTTGTCCTCCCCAGTGTACGAAGTCCTGTAGCGATAGTCCAACCATTCCTGGTTATTATGGGCCATCAGGTCCGACGATTAATTGTGGTAGCAGCGCTACTTGTGTAGGGGCACCGGCTTGTACTTTTAATGTTCCGGCACCGACCATTTCGTGCGTCCCCAGTTGCTAAAGTTTGCGGTAGAATTTTAATCATAAAATAACTTTGTATTTGATGACGGTTAGGGTATTTTGGGCCGTTAAAAATATTCTAATGCGAGTGAGATATTGATGGAGCAGTTTTCAAAAATTAAAAACGTTGCAATTGTTGCGCATGTTGACCACGGAAAAACGACTTTGATGGATGGCCTGCTTCGGCAATCGGGGGTTTTTACCGAAAGAGAAGAAGTGGTTGAACGAGTAATGGACTCTGGGGAAATTGAAAAAGAAAGAGGCATCACCATTCGGGCCAAAAATTGTGCTATTTATTGGAAGGGTGTGAAAATCAATCTGCTCGATACTCCCGGTCACTCTGATTTTGGTGGCGAAGTGGAACGCTCGTTGATGATGGTGGATTCCATTTTGTTATTGGTGGATGCCTCGGAAGGACCACTACCGCAAACCAGATTTGTGCTCAGTAAGGCCATGGAAAGAAGACTTAGAATTGCCGTGGTTATTAATAAAGTGGACCGACCCGACCAGCGCATCGAGGAAGTCAAGGTTGAGATTGAAAACTTATTTTTGGATTTGGTTTCCATTCTTCACGTCGATGATTACGATTTTGATTTTCCCATTATTTATGCTTCGGCTAAAGAGAAATGGGCCTTGAATGAATTAATAGATCCTAAACAGAAGGGCGAAAACTTATTACCTATTTTGGATTTTTTTGTTTCTGATTTTTTTCCTGAGCCTAAAATATCCAAGGGCCATGAGCTGCAGGTGCTGGTTTCCAATTTATCCTATTCACCCTATCTCGGACCGCTCATTATCGGTCGAATTCAAAGGGGCATTGTGAGACGCCATCAACAAGTCATGTGGTGTGGAAAAAATAATCAAACGGAAAGTTTCAAAGTCAGCTGTTTGCAGGTTTTTGGGGGACTAGGCCAGGAAGAAGTGGACTCCTGCCCCGCTGGAGAAATTGTTATTATTTCGGGTTTTAATAAGGCCCAGATTGGAGATACTTTATGTTCCGTGGATAGGGTGGAACCACTTCCCCGGGTGGAAATTGAGCCTCCGACTGTGTCGGTCAATGTGTCGGTTAGCACCTCACCTTTATCCGGACAAGAGGGAGAGTATCTGACTTCCAGAAAGTTGCAGGAATTTTTAGAAGAGTCATGTCGCTTGAATGTGGCCTTACGATATGAAGAAACCAATGATCCCAAAGTGTTTATGTTAAAAGGCAGAGGTGAATTTCAGCTGGCGATTGTCTTTGAAGAACTGCGAAGAAAAGGGTTTGAGTTTATGGTTTCCAGACCGACGGTTATTACCAAAACCAATGAGCAAGGTCAAAAGGAAGAACCATTTGAGATGCTTTGTATTGATGTACCCAATGAATGTACAGGAATTGTAACTCAAAAATTATCAGAGAGAAAAGGCCGCATGGAATCCATGCATACCATTGGTGATACCCGCACCCGGGTGGAGTTTGTTATACCATCGAGAAGTCTGATCGGATATCGTTCCATTTTTTTAACGGATACCCGGGGAACCGGATTGATGTCTTCGTATTTTTTGGGATACAGGCCCTATGCGGGAGATCTTTTGTCCCGGCAAAATGGTTCTTTAATTGCTGATAAGCACGGCAAGGCCACGCCCTATGCCCTTTTTAATCTGCTGGCGACGGGGGAGCAATTTATCAAACCCGGTGAGACCGTTTATGAGGGAATGGTGGTTGGAGAGCATAATAAAACCAATGATAGCAATGTCAATGTGGTGAAAGAGAAACATTTATCGAGTGTGCGAACGGCCGGCAAGGACGAAAACGTTATTTTACCGCCGGTGAGACCCCGTACCCTGGAATGGGCCTTATCTTGGATTGATGATGATGACTGGGTGGAAGTGACGCCTAAAAATATTCGTATTCGCAAGAAGACCTTGCCAAAAAATCAGCGGTCGGTAGTGAGATCGATTAGGAAGTAGTTTGCAAGTACACGGTTCTCATTTGCGACTCTATTCGATTAACGTATTGGTTTGCAATTAAGAACCGTTTATAAACTGGACTAGTACAATGGGGTTGATTCTCTATTAGAATAGCGGAATCATTACAATTCGTTTACACCAAGTTAAACTGGTGAATTGGTAATCTCCCAACCTATTAAAAAATAAACATTACTTTTGATTTCAACCCCATTATTCTGGTCCAGTTAAAACCGTTTACTTCAATCTATTTAGCGCAATTCATTCTATGTGATCGTCCTTTATATTCAAGACGAGATAAATTTTTGTCAGAAAAGTTGATTTTGGCAACAACGTCAACACCATTTATTGTCGTATCAACGGTTGCAGAAGCTTTGCCATCAATGTTTTCATATTGACCAACAAATTGTGCTGTTTGATTGAGAATTATCCCATCCATTGCATCTGAAATGATAACCATAAGCTCACCTTCAGCTTGTTTGGCACCTGTATCTAGATCGGTAAGGTCAAGATCACCTTTAAGCGTAACAATGCTTCCACCCATTGGACCCCAAGCAGGTCTGCAATCAACCAAAACTGACTGTGTTTGTGCCAAAGTGAGTGTTGAGATTGTGAGCAGTGAAATGATAAAGAATAGTTTTTTCATAGAATCTCCTTTTTTTATGCTCTTAAAATTATATTAAGACTAAATCGTTAAAGCGGGTTTATAGCATGGCTGGTTGTTACTACTTAATAAAAATATATAATATGAAAGAATTACCCTATTATTGGGCGGTGAGTAAAGTAGTTTAGGTCCAATTATATTAGGTCTTTAAGTGGTCAAGGTATTAAGTCCACCCTCCTGGGGAGGGTGGATAAATTGCTTGTTATGATTGTATAACAGCTTGAAAAAAAATCAAAATAAAACTTTTGTTAACAATCTACATTTGGTGGAAAGCATGAGGTGAATTTTTTTAATCTGCACAATTGATAATTACAAATCCCTCTTGATGAGTATCTGAATACGGAAAACTAATAGTAATATCTTTATCTGAGGATGGATCAACCACTTCTCCAGTTTTCTTTGAAACGACCACACCTCTAAAACATTGCCACTCCTGTGTTTCATCTCCAGGTTTATATTCAAGTTCGGTAATAAAGAAATATGATTTTTTACTTTCATTATCCATTTTGACTTGGTCTGTGTTGAGATATTTTGCTGCCACCAAACGTGCTTCTTCAAAAGAAACAGCAAAGCATAGTGATGAGAAGACCCAAGCTAACACCATTATGTTTTTCATTTTATTCTCCATCGTTGTACGAAACTACTTATGATTGGTGATTTACTATTCGCAGTACCCACCACCAATTGCTACCAAAGTACAGGTTGCTTGTTCAAAAACAACGAATTCGCTTCCAAAGCAGCCAATTGCCGAAGATGAGGCTATAAATGTTTTGTACTTAGGACTATTCAAATCAACTTCATCTTCATTCAATTTGTAAGAAAAATCGCCATGAAGCATGTCAGAGGACGTTGGGTAAGCTTGATTGCTTTCCATTGTAACAATGTAATCGCTGGCAAAAGGATAAATATCTTGAAAACGTGCTTTTACAGTTTCGAAACAATCGGTTGCATAACTGGAATACACATTTACCAAAAATATTATATAAATAATTCCTTTCATAATCATTCCCCTGGTTTGTTTAATGTCTTATTTATTCGGAGCATCTGTTATCGTAAAAAGATAAATTGGATGATAAGTTAGAATCAAATTCAAAATCACTATTATTTTTATATTTTAACCAGTAATAAGTACCATCGGTAGTTTCTACAAAAAATGATCCTTTGGTAACATGATCAAATTTATTCCAAGCTATGTGACGGGCCAGTGAAAATTCAATATCCCACAGTCCAGTATGGTGCTCATTTGTGGCTGGAAATGAAGTTTCATAGGCCTGTCCATCATTTGTGCCTTTAAATCCGACTCTCTTAACGGGAGCATCCAGTTTGTTTTTATCGACACCAACGGTAAAAGTCACGGACTTTTCATGGCCACAAAATTGATTACTGGAACCGTCACACACAACCTTGTCTCTGATATTGATTCCGAATATTTTTACGTCGCAATTATCGACGTTTATGTGATTATCGGCATACAGCACTTGGGTAAATACCAGAGAGACGATTGTTAAAATTAATTTGCTCATTTTTTCCTCCGTTAGTGATTAATTAAATGATGCCATACCATGCACTTAAATATAATTTAAAGGCTTATAATTTGCTTTACCCATAATTACATGGTCTGATTTTTTTATATGTAAAAATGACATACTTCTTACACTGTCCCCATCGAAAAATATTTCTAACTACCACAATATGGTTTCAAGCGTTAATCAATTGCTTGCCTGGGCAAATTCAGAATTTGAGCAGATGAATCTGAATGACAAACGATTAAAAAATCGATTAATCAAACTTGCGTCATAGGCTATTTTGAAAACCGGAACTCAACTGTGCGGTCCCCCACACCATGCTTTTTTATCAGGACATCGTCGACAAAGTAAAGGAAAGTATAATCAGTTGTGCTTATGATACCGGTGTACTCGGTGCTTCCGCCAAGATAAGTTTCGTCAAATGTGAAAAAGAAAGATTCATGAATATAATCAATAAATTCCAAAGGAGATATTTTTTCATCTAGAAATTCATCCCTACTGGACTCATCTTCAGAATAAAAATAGATGGCAGAAATGGGAAGATGAATTTTAAAAGAAAATTTACCGTGAAGAAAATATCTGGTAATCGCATCGGCCATCGCCTTAAAGTGGCAACCGTGGGCCCCATCATAGTCTCCAAAAAATCCTCCAACAATAGTTACCTCGGGGTTATAGAGAGGAAGATTGTGTTCACCACCAGCAGAATATACAGCGTAGTCAGGATTTCTGTCTTCCGGATACCACATTAAGTCCGAGTATCCATCATGGTGCATGAGGTATACAACAGGAAGGTTATTAACTTTAAATTTGTTAATCAGATAATCAACACCTTCTTTAGCCATGGCGGCATCGTCAAATATTTTTGAAGTATGAACTACGATCAAGGGATGTTTGTTCATTGGATCATCAAGGGTGATTTTCTTCTTTATCGAAGGCAAAAAGTTAAAGTCCAAAAAAACTTGTTCAAGATCTGGGTTTGGTTGAAAGTATACAGACTTGTTTTTTAATAAAGCAAAAGTGTCTTCAAGAGCATACTGATTCATTTTTTGAATATTTGATTTATCTACAAATGGATAAGATTCAGGTTTGCCGATTTCGCTGCGTAAACGTTCTATTGTTTTAGAAAAATTGTCTTTGTTGTGGTCTATGAAATTTTTAAGATTATTTCTGCTAAGATACTCAATTACCAATTGGTCAGCTAACATCAGTCTCGACCAACCTTCAGCAGAGTTGGATGAAAGGGCCACATGAAAAATATCTGTCGTCATTAAATCTGGATGGAGTACCCAATTTGCTAAAGTATAACTTGGAATATTTCCCCAATCTTCTCTTGCACCAAGCGGGTTGATTGGTCCCTGGTAGCGATGATTAAAAATATTTTCATTTTTATAAAGTAAGTATGGAAAGTATGTTACGTCGAGAATTGCTCCATGAGGTATATTTTTCTCAATGATGGTAATCGTATAATCGCTTAGCTTGATTACGGTAGGAGCTTCTTGGGCGCTTATGAATCCTGGGTTTAAAAACAAAAGGCTAAAAAAAAGTGTGATAAGTTTGACCATATTTCCTTCAATGATTTAATATAGGTATAATCTTTAGATATTTACAAAAGATTAAACAATCAAGGAATATAGCAAATAATTATATGTATTTTTTATATGAATATTTAATAATTCAATATTTTTATAATGGCATATACAAATGAAGTCTATTTCTTACAGACCAGGGGCTTTAGCCCTTTTAAAATTTGGTCAATATAATCAAGAGAGATTGTTTTCGTTTATGCTTTTAGTTTCTTGAAGTAATATTTATTAGGTCAGAAAAACTACCGTAACTTAAATCACCATAAGTATAGTAGTCGTAACCTTCTCCAAATTCTTTTTTGAAATACTTTAAGACTCCTGGATTAGAAATTTTTTCCGCATAATCAAGATCTATAATTGCCTGGACTTTTTCGCTGGCTGCAGTTGCAAGTTCCATTCCCAGATAGCTTCTTGACAGATCACCAAACTCTGCAGGAAAAATAAGTGCGATATCTGTTCCTTCGAAATTCCTGGCAAAAAGAAAACATCTAATGTTTGTTTCAGACGCTGCGACTGCTCTAACATCACGACACTCATATTTGATTAACCGAGTGCTGTCTGCAAAACAGAATTGACTAAAAAGTAAAAAGGTTATCAGTATGGAGGTTTTTTTAATTAATGCTGTATTCATTTTGGCTCCTGTTTTTTATTATTCCTGTCTGTTCCAAATTAATAATGCCGTAACATGCGCTGATATACTATTTAATGATTTATACTTTGCTTGCCATTAATGGCAAGCAAAAGTCGAAATATACTCAAGTTAAAGTTTATTCAAGCCTTTGGTAGGTCCCGAAAAATAAAAAAAACCGCCATGACCAGGCAAATCGAGGCAAACAAAAAGTTTTTGGTTAAAGGCACTTTCATATACATTAGACAAAAAAGAGCAAAGATCACCATGGTGATTACCTCTTGAATTACCTTAAGTTGGGGAAGGGTATAGACTAAATTTCCCAATCGGTTGCCTGGCACTTGAAAACAATACTCGAAAAAAGCAATTCCCCAGCTTGCCAGGATGACGATCCAAAGGGGTTTACTGGACATATTTTTTAAGTGCCCATACCATGCGATAGTCATGAAAACATTTGAAATTATTAATAAAACTATTGGTTTGATCATAAAAAACCTTTATTTAATCTGTAATTAATTCAAAAATATAGCACATGGCGTTAACCCGAGGTATGCTACACCTTATTCTATTATCTGGAGAAATGTATGAAAAGATCTAATATTTTGCTTTTGTCCTTATTTACTCTTTTTTTATCGCTTCCCTTACTCGCGAGTGATTTTGAGACGGTGGAAAAAATTATGGAAACCCAGGATCTTTCAGACCGGCTGATAGAAATAAAGGTTGATCCAAAGGATCCGAGTAAATCCACCCGAGTTTACGGTGAGGTGACCATTTTTTCCAATAACCCAGGGGATATCCTGCTTAGAAATGAAAAAAGAAGTATTCGCTTGTTGGATAAAGAGCAAATGGATGATTATCAGATTACGCTTCAAAAAATAAACCAGGTGCTTAAAACCAAGGCTTCCAGTCTGGATCAGTTTTATATATTTGCCAATTTTATAAACGGATACAACAAGACCGAAACGATTGGAGACTATGTAAAAAAAGATGCCCAGTTTTGGATTGCCGTTATTTCCAAAGAGGGCCAAGTAGAAAAGGTGATCATGCAGGAAGAGCAATTTCATAAAGGGGTTGGATCTCATTTTCAACTGCGGTTTTTATTGAATAATCCAATTTTACTTATTCCCCAAGACCAAACCGGGGATTTAAATTGGCAGCAGCGGGTGGTTGATTTAACCAAATTGGAGATTACTGATAAAGAGATTCTCAAGATTAGGAGTCCTTTTTTAATGAAAGGCGATCTGGTTTATTCCCTTAATGCCGTCAGAACTGAAAATGGTCCCAAGTCATGGGGAATTGTGGAAGGTGGACTGGGTTCTTTTGCCAATTCGCTGGGAGTTTATTCGACCACGCATGTCTCTTATAACCAGACCGAGGATAATGTGGTCAGGCAATATGAAATCAAAATTGATAATAAGGAAACCGGTAAAAAGATATTGGACTATGCGCTCAATCGCTCAGGCCAGGTGATGGAGCAAAGTATTTATCATACCATTCACAATGCCTGTCATACTACGGCGCTGGAAGCTTTGCATGCTGATGGATTGGGGCTTGATTTTAACCCATACCAGGATTTCAATCCTTTCCGGATTATTCTAGGTCTAAAAGAAAAGGGGATGATCACTAAAGAGCTAGATACCATCAATAAAATCTTTAAGGCCAAAGTGCAAAATTTTAATGACGTAAAAGCCTATCAGCTGGCGCAGCAAAATATGGCGGTGTTAACCAGTGATATCTTTGACAAGTTACTTTTGGATATTGGCAATTTTATTTTAAAGGAAAAAGTGGATAAGCGTGAACTGGCGGCATTGAAAGTCATCCTTTCCAATCCGAGTAAAGCGCCCAAGACCCCTGAGGATATTGGCAAATTTGCAGTGGAAAATAACGTGGAACCTCAAAGGATTGCCCATTTTTTAAAAATTATTCAAGAGGAACAAATGGAGATCCAGTCTCTACTTTCCAAGCGACTGGGGAAAAATGTTGATACGGAAATGCTTTGGCAAATCTTACTTAAAATTTTGGCAGGGGTATAATCAAAAACAAGAGGGCCTCCATCAAGGAAGCCCCCCCTCTAACGGAAGAAAAAATAGACGCAACCTAGATACTGGCGTCTATTTCCTGTCTGGTAAAAATTTCAATGATCTGTTCGTTGCTAAACTCGGTTTTGAAAATCAATAAAAGGCTGGCCGGCTGGTCGTCTTTAGGTAACGTGATCGAATCAAGGTTTACTTCAACTTCGATTCCCGCAGTCTTAAAAAGCTCAATGGTCTTTTTTCTGATTTTTTTCTTATAGGCAGTATTATCGGAAAGCCAACTCTTCTTTGCCAGTTTTTTGAGATTAGCGATGTGCACGGTTCTATGGAGGATTTCATAAGGAGGTGCGATGACTTTGGTAAAAGCTTGCTCCTTGGTGAGTACCTGGTCATCCGTCGCTTCAATGCCCTCGGGAAGTTCCACTTGAACTTTTAAATTAAAAGTGAACGTTCCCCAAAACTTGGGAATGTTCAGATTGGCAAGATCAATTTTAAGCAAGGTTGAATTTTCAGAGGGAGTCGCTTGAAAATCTTCCTCCTCTAAAATGCGATCAATCCAGGTGTGTTCGTCTTGTTTGAAAGTAAGGGTAATGATGGTTTTATCCGGATGATTCATTTCTCCGATTCGAAAGGTCATTTCATCCTGGTCAAAACTGTGGAGTTCAAAATTTCCCTCAAAAATTCCGGTGTATTCGTTGGTATTAATAAAGCGAACATCATACAAAGCTTTGATGGTGACCAGGTTATTAACTTCAGTTTGTGAAATATGTTTGATGATTTGAACAAACACGGAAGGAGTGGAGGCATCTTGTGCCAGCAGATTTAATTTACCAGCGGTATCGAGAGAAATTTTAAACTGGGTTTGAAGGTTTTGATCAACGGGAACAAAGTTAAAATCCACTTCAGCCTGGTAGGTTTTAAGGGTTACGGTATAGGGAATTTCCCTGGTTTGGGTGCAGGCATAGGACTCGGTTCGATATCTGGTTACCGTATGGCAGACATATTCCTGATAGGCAATTTGCCTGCAGTCTTGTCTGGCAGGTACCCAGTTACATTCGCGTCTGGTGATATTTCTACATTCTTGATCGGTATAGGGAACACTTCGACAAACTTCCCGGCCTGGTTCTGTGTGACATTGTCTTCCCCCACCCACGGTATGGCACTCCCTACCGCCAGGGACTCTTCGGCATATTCTTCTACCGTTTACGATACTGCATTCCTCTCGGTCAGGTCGATTGGTGCAAACTTCTCTGCCTGGTTCATGGTGGCAGACTTCCCGTCCTGGTTCACGGTGGCATTCATTTCGGTAGCGGGTTACATTATTACATTCACGGTCGGTGACATTGTGGCAATCTTCATGGCCGGGAATGGTCGTGCATTCTTGTCTATATCTAGTTTCATTTCCACATTCGGTATCTTGATAAGGTACTTGCCGATGGCAAGTGGTTTCATAGGTCTCGGTGCGGTATCTGGTTTCTTGTAAAACATTGGAAAGCAAAACGGTGTCGATTTGCTGACCGGTATAGGTGAAGTCATGCGCTGGTTCGCTGGCGAAATTAAGCTGTGACCAGATCAGGCAAAAAAGAAAAAAAAGAAAGCCAATCTTTAGTTCTTGTTCCATTTGTTGCATTTGTTTCTCCAGGTTTTGTTTAATTCAAAATTGAAATGAGCAATGATGATTCAGCAATTGATATGCCATGCTGCTAGGTTCTGTATGGTTGCATCAACTAACTGAAATAAAATTGGAAAAAATCTTTTGCGCTGATTTTAAAATGGGAAATATAAAAGTGGTATCAAATCGTCTTGATGGTCTGGAAAACAGGAGGTAAAAAAAGTTGATCTAGGTTAACTCTGTACTTAAAAAACAAAAATGCCATCTTTCTTTTCATTTACCAGTTTTTCGTCATGGATCACCAAATTGCCACGCAAAATAACACTTTGAACTTTGCCACTTACTAAAAAACCCTCGTAAGGATTGTAGTCAACATTCATGTGATGGTTATCTTTGGAAATTTTCCATTTTTTATCCTGGTTAAAAATAACCAAATCCGCATCTGAGCCCGGGGCAATAACACCCTTGCGGGGATAGAGTTTGAAAATTTGCGCTGGATTGGTGGAGATGATTTTGGCAAAATCAGTCAGGGTCATTTTTCTTTTACTCACACATTCAGAAAACATCATTTCAAACCGGTTTTCCACCCCAGGGATGCCGTTTGGAATCAGTTTATAATGGGAAAGACCGGCCTTTTTTTGTTTTAAGGTAAAGGGGCAGTGGTCGGTGGCGATCACATCTATGGTTTTATCCAAAACTCCCTTCCATAAAGCTTCTTGGTCCTTTTTAGTCCTAAGTGGTGGACTCAGAATATATTTCATGACTTCAGTGTGATCACTATTTTTATAAAGAGAGTTATCAAGGAGCAGGTATTGAGGGCACGTTTCGGCAAAGATTTTCACCTTGTTGGATTTTTTGGCCGCACTCACCAAATCCAATCCTTTTTTGCAAGACAGATGAACGATATAGAGCGGGCACTGGGTTTTTTCGGCAAGGGTAATGGCGAGTGCGATGGCCTGTTCCTCGGCCGTATCTGGATGGGAAAGGCCGTGATAATAAGGCGCAGTTTTAAGGCCTTTAGAAAATTCTTGGTCAAGCGCTTCGATGATCTGATGCATTTCTGCGTGCAGGGTGACCACTCCGCCCAGTTCTTTGGTTTTAAGCATGACTTTTTCCAAATCGTCAGGACTGATCATCAGGTCAGGGTAGGTGAGGAAAGTTTTAAAAGAGTAGATGCCCTGGCATTCGTACATGTTTTTCATTTCATCCAGGGTGGTTTCATCTACGTCAGTTATGCTTATATGAAATTTGTAATCACAACAGCAATGATCCTTGGCCTTTTTGTGCCAAAGTTTCAGGGCGTGATCAAGAGTCTTGCCCTTTTGTTGATTGGCAAAATCAATAATCGTGGTGGTTGCTCCATGTAAGGCCGCTCGTGAGCCGGTTTCAAAGGAGTCACAAGAAAATCCGCCCGGGTATGGTAATTCCATGTGGGTGTGGGCATCAATCCCACCTGGGAAAATAATATTATTAAGAGCATTGATGACGATGTCGGCACGCATTTCGAGATACTCCGAAATTTTTACAATTTTATCATCAGCAATCAGCAGATCACCTTTGATGACCTCATCCTCGGTTACGATAAATCCATTTTTGATAAGCATTGTTGACATGATTAATCCTCATGTTTTTTTAAAATAATACCTTTTAAATAATCCCCTTCCGGGAAGGGTTTGATAATTGGACAATCCGTGGATAGTCCCAGGGTTTTTTCTATGGATAGAATTTTTTGTAATTTGAATTTGGATAAAATATCGGTGATTTTTTTTTCAAACTTATGGCGGTTGATTTTATGGGTGTTGATGAACACCACCAGGTGGCCACCTGAGGCTGTGATTTTTTCTAGACTGGGTAGCAATTCTTCATATCCTTTAAAGGAGTTTTGGGTTTTGATTTTGGAGCTTGAAAAGCTGGGGGGATCGCAGATGATTAAATCAAAGGTTTTGTTGGCCTTAATAAAATGAAGGACCGCCTCATCCACCGAAGTCTTTTGGAGTTGATGATGACGGGAATCAAGTCGCTTATTGAGACTCAAATTTTTCAGTAGCCATTCATTGTAGGTATTGGAAATATCCACCGATACAACTTCACTGACTTGCTGGTCAAGGCCTAAAAGCGAGAAACTACCGGTGTAAGAAAAAAGGTTAAGCAGATGGCGGGCCTTTTTAAAATAAGGTACCAGGCTTTTTCTAATGGCGGCCATGTCGGTATAAATACCAATGTCGTAATGATCCAGTTTGATTTGGTAGTTGATGCCAAATTCCTGGATGACAAAGGTTTTATCGAAGGCACTGGAGGGTTTTTGGTTGTCCAAATTTCTTTTTTGATAGGTAAGGGTTTTAACCGGGAGAGTGGTTAAATGTTTTTTAAGACTTTTGCTGATTTCGTTTTTATATTTATCCCAAAACGATGAGTAGCTTTGCACCAAGAGGTGTTCACCCACCAGTAAAATAAACAGGGCCGGCAGGAAATCAGCTTCCCCAAACACCAGGTAAAAATTCTGTCTTTCGCCCATGAGCTGGGGGAGGTTTCTTTTTTTTATGGATTGCATGAGGCGATGATCGAGTTCATGTTTAAAATTATAATATTCCTCAGGTAAAGGAGTTTTGGTGGACCAAAGCCTGGCCTTTATTTGGGGATGGGCCGGGTCGTTTATCAGCAAGGCAACATCATTTTGTTTATGGTCGGTTCCAATAATAAAAGGTGTGTCTTTGGAAAATTTGCTGGAATATTCATCTTTGGTAACCCAGGGGTGGCCTTTTTTCAAGGCCTTGATGCTGAAGGGATGAAGCGGGGCCCTTTTAAAGGGGGCGTTTGGTTTTTTGATCATTGGATGGTTTCGTTGTTTTGCAGGCTATGCAGTTCTTCAATATAATTTTCAAGTAGCACCAGTAATTGATTGGTCACTTTGAAAGGATCATAAAAATCCTCAATGTTAAAGGCTTTTAAAAGGTTTTGGTGCTCTTTTGATACCGGTTTATAGGGGTCAAGTTTGAGACAAAGCCTGTTGAGTACATCAATGTTATTGGCCAGAAAATCTATTCTTTCGTTTTGCATATGGATTAGAGAAATATCATAATTTAGGGAACCTAACAAGCGATAGATGACGACTCAAAAAACTAGAAGATTCGATAGCCCACCCCAAAACCCATGCGGTGAATAGTTAAATCAGTGGGGCCTTCCAGCAGATGAACTTTATAGAGGAAATGCACCGACCATCTTCTGGATAGATCCATGCTGGAATAGAAGATATATTTAAAGCCGCCAAAGGTTTCGGAAGTAACCAGGCTATCCGGGGATGAAAAGGAGTGGAGGGATTTACTAAAGCTGGTTTTAAGCAGTAGATTCTTTCTTTTTATTTTAAAAACTTTATAAGCGCCGAGGGTCAGGTAGGTGATATTATGTTCCCTGGTTTTAAGCGTGTATCCCAGTGGCAATTCGTCGGTATTATAAGTGGAAAATCGCTCGTGATCGAGTCCTAGGTATGGGACCACCGGAAAATTGCGGAACATGTGATTGTAATAGGCGTTTAGGCCATATTCAGGGGGGATACTGATCTTTTCTTCGTTATAAATGGAGCCATCCAGCTTGGAAAAATACAGGCTGGCAGACACCGAGGATTTTTCCTTGAATTGGTAGGAATAAGCTCCCCCCAAGGTGACCGGGGAGTCTTGATTGGAGGCAATCGAAGCCCCGTCGGCGGTTTCACTGAAGGTCCCCTTGCTCATGGTGAAGAAGGTGGAAAGGGTGCCGATGCGTTTGAATTTTTTGATTCTGGTGGGGGCGATGATAATTTTTCTGGTTTCAGAAGTCATGGGCGTGGTTTCGTTGGTGGATGAAACCCGCCACTGGATTATTTGCTGGCCTTTGGGCATTTTCGTGCTCAGGGAAACCGTATTTTTAGCGGTGGTTTTGTCCAACAATACTTTTGAACCAGAAGTCATGACCACTCGGTAATTTAAGACTTCCGGCCGAGGTTCCCAAGACAGCGTGACCATTTCAGGGGGAACAAAGGTTTTTTGATGGTCAGGACCGAGCAGTTTGATGGGAGATCTGTCGCCTTCCAAAATGAATAATTTATTGGTTTGGGATAAGACTTTCTTTTGATTGGTGATTCCGGTGACGTTCCAATTGATTTCCTGGCTGTTTTGAAAATAGGCATGAGGGACTTTAAAAAAAAGATTATTGGTTTTGATGGTAACCAGTTTGGATTTGAAAGGTTTGGTTTTCCAGAGATTTAAATGGTAAAGAGGGGCCGGTTTTTTTTGTTGCCAGGAAAACTGGTAGTGCATCTGTGGTTTTAATGCCTCCCGATCAATGGGGGTTAAAAGGGTAATCCCTGTACCTAGATTGGGAAGGTTGGCAATGCCTTGGAATAACAAAATTTGATTGCTGGTTAAAAACACCTTGGCGTACCACTTGATACGGGAATAATCCTGGAATTTCTTGATGGGGATGGTGAAGATCGGTAGCTTGGATTTTTCTTGATGGAGAGTGGTGGGTACTTCCTCGTCCGTTTCAATATGGAGTTCGTATTGGGTGACGAACTTGTTTTCTTTAAAGCTGAAAATCAGGGAAGTTTTGGTCATTTCGAGCTGGGGCCTTTCTATACGTATTTGCACCTTGGTGATTTGAATGTTTCCTTGGGGAGAAAATTCACCCGGTCGGCCTAGGGAATCAAGGGAGGCCACTTGATAGGTGTAACTGCCGGGATTTGCTCCCAGCCAGTCAAATAAGTTGTCCTGTACGTTCTGGGTTTCAATCAGCGTTTGGTCTGAATCAAAGATTTGAATTTGGTAACCGGATACATTGGGGACGGCACTCCATTTGATGGTCACTAAATTGTGCTGGTTTTGGTTGTCAATATTATCTTCGATTTGAGCGATGGAGGATGATAAGAAAAAGCATAAGAACGTCAAGTAGATAACTATTCTTCTTGCAAACAATAAATGTTTGTTAAAATTATTCTTCATCAAAAATTATCTTTCCCAATCCATATAATGATCATAATTGCTTATGGGATTTATACATATGGAGGGACTTTTTTTCCGTGATATCGGGGTGAAGTCAGAGTGTTATGATAAGGTATATTTGGTAAATATATATTATTTAAATGATGTGCTGACTTAGCCCAGACAGAAAAAGGCCCTTTTTAAAAACATTGCTAAGCGGCAATCATTTCTAAAAAGGGCCAAGATATCCAATTCTAATCTAAACAGGTCCAAGAAACTTGGTTTGAATAACCACTTTCCAGTTGGTCCAATCCGTAAGCCGTAGCTGTAAAGTAATAGGTTTCACCAAATGCAAAATCATCTACCACTGTGGCGGAGACTTCATTATTAATTGGGTTTGGCAATCCTACATCGTAGTGTTTATCAAACAACATGGATGCGGTTCCCTGGTGAATTTTGTATCCGCGCAAAATACTTTCGTCATTTGGATTCCAAGCAAAACTTACCTGTGAGCATCCGTCTCCTTGGGCCACAGAGCAAGCGGTAAAAGTATAATTGTTCGGTACCCAGACTCCACACACAGCATTTTCGCAAGTCATTCTTTGGGTTTCTGAGCTACAGCTGCTGCCTGCTGGAACTGAACCGGTTTCATAGCGGAGTCTTGATTTAACACATTTTACTTGAGTATAAGTCCCTGACCAAGCACCGAATTGTCCGTTCGTACATAGTCGACTTTGAGTTTCAGAAACACAGTTTTGGCTTTCGCTTACAGCGGCGGCTTGATACATTGTTCTAATTTCGTATCCACCACTTGCGATACTTCCACAGCTGGCAGCAGCCTGTACTGAACAGCTCAGATACTGATAAGTGCCTGACCAACTAGACCAGGTTCCATTGTTACAAGTTCTGGTCTGATTTTGTCCAATGGCAGAGCAGAGTTGTCCGTAAGGTACAGAAGCGGCGCTATAAGCGACTCTTGA